>DASPUD010000142.1:0-9302 GCA_035623095.1 Pseudolabrys sp. | reverse complement strand
AAGCCCACTCGGCGTGGTGCGCTCGTCCGCGTTGATCGAAGACCGCAAGGGCGCCAATTTTGCCGGTCAGTTTGAAAGCTTCCTTGGCCTTTCCGACGAAACCGAATTCCAGACGGCGGTGCGTGCGTGCTGGGCTGCGCTGTGGACGTCGCATGCGCGGCGCTACATGGACAACCACGGGCTCTCGCCCGCGGACACCGCGATGGGTGTGCTGATCCAGCCGCTCGTTGCGGCGGGCGTATCGGGCGGTGGCCTGAGCGAAACCGCCGAAGGTCAAATGCTCATTTCCGCGACCTGGGGTCTCGGCTCGGCGATCGCGCAGGGCGAGGTGGTGCCCGACCGCATCGTGCTGAGCAAAACCGGATTCCTGCGCACTATCGATGCAGGGCGCAAGCGCCACCGCGACACCTGCGCGCATGGCGTCGCCGCCCCGCAGCTTGTTCCGGACGAACTCGTCGGCGCGCCGTGTCTCTCGGCGGGCCAAGCCGTTACGCTTGGCCGTCTGCTGCGCAAGTGCGAGCAGCTGGCCGGCGGGCCGGTCGAGATCGAATGGGCAATGGATGAGAGCGGATTCAAACTCTTGCAGTCACGGCCATTGCACGTGGAGCCGGCGATCGTACCAGACGAGATCTGGCTACAGCATCCGGGCCTGAACGGGCACCCCGCGGGCATCGGCTGGGGATCCGGCCGTGCAGTGGTGGTGAATTGCGAGTGCGAGTTGTCACGCGTCGCACCAGGAGATGTGCTGGTGACGCGAGTTGCGGGGCCGGCACTCAGCCAGATCTTGCCGCGGGTGTCCGGCGTGGTCGCAGAGCTCGGCGGTTCCACCTCGCACCTGGCTTCGCTTGCGCGCGAGCGCGGCATTCCGATGGTGCTCGGCGTGCTTGACGCCACCCGCAGGATTCCCGATGGCGCGCAGTGTGCCGTTGATGGCGTTGCCGGTATTGTGCGGTGGCTGCGGTGACAGTCAAACCGCGCGTCTTTATCACCCAGCCGATCGCGGCGAGCGCGCTTGAGCGGCTGCGCGCTATCGCGAACTTCAAGATCAACCCCGACTCCAGCAGGATTATCGGCAGATCAAAGCTGATTGCAGGGGTGAAAAAGTGCGATTTCCTGTTTTGCCTGCTGCATGACCGCATTGACCGGGCTGTGCTGGCCGCCAATCCAAAACTGCGCGCGGTTTGCTCAATGTCGATCACCCCCGACAATATCGACGTCGCGGAGGCCACCAAGCGCGGCATTCCGGTAACGGTTGTTCCGCCGATTGTGTCGGAAGCGACCGCGGACATCCATTTCGGTCTGATGATTACCGTCGCCCGGCGCTTTAAAGAAGGCGCCGCCATGGTGCGGAAAGGGCGTTTCCCTGGTTCGCAGTCGAACCATCTCGCCGGCAGCTCTGTTTATGGCAAAACCCTCGGTCTTGTCGGTGCCGGTCGCATCGGCCAGGCCGTGGCGCGGCGCGCGCGCGGTTTCGGGATGAGGATTATCTACTGGGGGCCGCGCCGCAAATACGACGCCGAACGCGAGCTCGGTATCGAACATGTCACGCTCGATCGACTTCTTGTCGAGGCCGATTTTGTGTCGATGCATCCCGCACTGAACGCCGAGACGCGGCACATGATCTCTGACGAACAATTCGCGCTGATGAAGCCTACGGCTTTTATCATCAACACCGCTCGCGGTGCCGTTATTGATGAAAAGGCGCTCGTGCGCGCGCTGAAGAAAAAGAAAATAGCCGGCGCCGGGCTTGATGTTTTTGAACATGAGCCGAAAATACCGGCGGTTTTTAAGACAATGAAAAATGTCGTATTGACGCCGCATCTTGGCAGCGCAGTAATGGAAGTCCGCGAGCAGATGGCTAATATCGTCGTCGACAACATTCAGGCGTTCATTGACGGCCGTACGCCGCCAAATTGTGTTAATCCGCAGGTGCTCGCGTAATTGTAGCCGGGCGTGCGAAAAATCGGGGGACGGCCATGGCTGACTTGCCCAAGCTCGACGTGGTGATTGCCAATAATTTCGGCCATCTGCCGATGTTCGTCGGCGCCGAGAAGGGCTTCTTCAAGAAGCACGGCGTCGATGCCAGCTTCCGCGTGGTGGATACAGGGACCGACATGGTCAACGCGCTGCACAACGGTGAGGCGCAGGTCGGCGACATGAGCACAACGACCTATCTGAAGGCCGTGCACGCCGGCAATCCGTTCCAGGTGATCGGTCTGATCATGAATGATGCCACCAACGATCGCTGCGACACGCCGCTTGCCATCGTCACGAAGAAGGGCAGGGGCGTCAATGTGGGCAAGATTGGCGATCTTCGCGGCAAGAAGGTCGGCCTCGCGAAGGGGCAAACATCAGATGAGTATTTCAAGATGGTGCTGCGCCGCGCCGGCGTGAAGTACGAAGACATCACCATCGAGAACATCTGGTCCCAGTTCGGCCTCGCGCCGGCGCTGAAGGAAGGCAAAGTCGACGCTATCGTGACCTGGGAGCCCTATGTGACCCAGGCGCTCACCGAGGTGCCCGACTCATACGAGGTGATCCGCGGCGGCCAGCACATGTCCTACGTGATGGTCGCGGTCGCGCACGGACCGACGATTCAGTCCAAACCATCGGTGATCAAGGGCATCGCGGCCGGGCTCGCCCAGGCCTCGCACTTCACCCGCAACAACCGCGACGAGGCGGTGGAAATCTTTGCCAAATGGGTGCCCGGCACCGACGTCGCCATCGGCAAGAAGGGCGTACGCAACATCCACTTCGACCCGCGCATGTCGCCGAATGTGCTGCGCGCCTTCGAAAACGCCGAGGATGAAGTGCTCACCAACACGCTCAAGGGCGCGCCGCGGCTCGACGTGCCAAAATTGTTTCGGCCGGAATTCATGCAGCAGGTCGAAAAAGAGCACCCGGACTATTTCGCCGATTTGCCGAAGCTGTAGCTACTCGGCGTAACTCAGACCAAAAGTGTCATGGCCGGGCCTGTCCCGGCCATCTCGCTTAGGAAGGCACTGCCTCTCTAAGCGGGATCACCGGGACAAGCCCGGTGATGACAATCTCACGACTTGTCGCGCTGCCACGTCACAATGACGCGCACCACTTTGTTATTCACATTGGGGTGCGGCATCGGCGGACTTTCGATATGAAGAATATCGTCGCCTTCGAAGCGCAGAAAACGAACCTGCTCCCCGCCGACCCAGGTCTCGTTCCAGGCGACCTCAACTTTGGTGATGACCTTGCCGTCTTCGACGCGGTAGCGGCCGCTATACGCGATCATTGTGCGCAGCGCGTTGGCGCGATCTTCGTCGGTTTTCGGCACCAGGCGTCCCTCGGCGGTGACCACGGTAATCCAGCGGCCTTCCGGCGTTGCAATCTGATAGCCGCGCGGATGCTCGCCCAATACCGGCGTGCGCTCCTTGGTCTGGGCATCTTCATAGACCACGGAGACGAGCTTCCAGGTGCCGACGATTTTGTCCCTGTCCGCGGCATACGTCGGCATGCTTGCAGCGAGCAGAATGCAGAGCAATAACGTACGCATCGGTCTCTCCTACGCGGATTGACGATGAAACCTATTCCGCCGTCCAGCCGCCGTCGATGATCATGGACGTGCCGGTCATCAGCGAAGACGCATCCGAGGCGAGAAATACGATTGCGCCCATCAGTTCTTCAAGCGTGCCGAGCCGCCCCATGCGGATCTTGTCGAGGACGGCTTTCTTGAATTGAGGATTTTCAAAGAAGGGTTTCGTCATCGGCGTTTCGATGAATGTCGGCGCTATGGAATTCACGCGAATGCCGATTGGCGCCAGCTCCACCCCGAGCGCCTTGGTAAAGCCCTCAAGCGCGTGCTTGGCCGAGACATAGATTGTTCGGCCGGCCCATCCCACATGCCCGAGTTGCGACGTGATGTTGATGATTGAGCCCTTTCGCTTTGCCGCAACAAGCTCGCGCACAACGGCCTGGGCGACGAAAAAGCACGCGCGCATGTCGAGATCGAAGATCAGGTCGTAGCTTTCTTCGGTGACTTCAAGAAAGGGACCGGGACGATTGGTGCCGGCATTGTTCACCAGCACGTCGAAAATCTTACCCTTGAGTGCAGCCTGCACCGCCTTGTTGTCGGTCACATCGAGGGTCAGTGCCTCGGCCTTCTGTCCGCGCGCGCGGATCGCACCGGCAGCCTCTTCGAGCTCGCTGGTCGTGCGCGCGGCAAGCGTGACATGTGCGCCGGCCTCCGCCAACGCTGCGGCCGCGGTCAGGCCGATGCCGCGTCCGGCACCGGTCACCAGGGCGCGTTTGCCATCGAGGCGGAAGGATGGCGTCGCAGGAAGCTGCATTTACTCCGCCGCCTGAGCGTAGGGCACGTTGCGGCCCCCGTAGCGGCGCACGCGGATATTGGCCTGCTCGGCATGGCCGAGGAAACCTTCCAGCACGCACAGCCGCGAACAGTATTCACCGATCATGGCGCTGGCCTCGTCGGTGAGGACCTTTTGGTACGTACAAGTCTTCATGAATTTGCCGACCCACAGGCCGCCTGTGTAACGCGCCGCCTTCTTGGTCGGCAGCGTGTGGTTGGTGCCGATCACTTTGTCTCCGTAGGCGACGTTGGTGCGCGGACCAAGGAACAGCGATCCATAGTTTTTCATGCCGTTGAGAAACGCGTCCGGGTCTCTCGTCATCACCTGGACGTGCTCTGAAGCGACGCGGTCCGCTTCCGCGATCATCTCAGCCTCGTTGTCGCAAACGATGACCTCGCCGAAATCCTTCCAGGCCTGTCCGGCGGCATCAGCGGTCGGCAGGATGGACAGCAGCCGCTCGACTTCTTTCATTGTATCGCGCGCGAGCTTCTCGGAATTGGTGATCAGAACGGCCGGGGAGGTAGGACCATGTTCGGCCTGGCCGAGCAGATCGGTCGCGCAGATTTCACCGTCCACGCTGTCGTCGGCGATAATCAGCGTCTCGGTCGGACCCGCAAGCAGATCGATGCCGACACGGCCGAACAGCTGGCGTTTGGCCTCTGCCACATAAGCATTGCCGGGTCCGACGATCATGTCGACCGGTTTGATGGTCTCGGTGCCCAGCGCCATGGCGGCCACCGCCTGCACGCCACCCAGCACATAGATATCGTCGGCACCGCCGAAATGCATCGCGGCGACAATGGCGGGGTGCGGCCCACCCTTGAATGGCGGTGCGCAAGCGATGATGCGCTTTACGCCCGCCACCTTCGCGGTCACGATCGACATATGGGCGCTCGCCACCATTGGATAACGTCCGCCGGGTACGTAACAGCCGATTGAATTCACCGGAATGTGGCGGTGGCCAAGTACGACGCCGGGCAGGGTCTCGACTTCGAGGTCATGCATGGTGTCGCGCTGTTTTTGCGCGAAATTGCGCACCTGGGCTTGCGCAAACTTGATGTCTTCGAGATCGCGCTTCGGCACCTGGGCGACGGCCCGCTCGATTTCCTGCGCTGACAGGCGGAAATCCTTCGGCGACCAATTATCGAATTTCTTCGACAGATCCTTTACGGCTTGATCTTTCCGCGCGTCGATGTCGGCGAGAATATTCTCGACCGTTTCGCGCACCTTGGCGTCAGCCGCCTTGATCGCGCCTGCGTCCATTCCGCGTTTGAGCCAACGGGGCATGGGAGCCTCCTAACAATTCTGACCGCTTCGCGGTCACTTTATGGCCTGCGGGTTGATCGGCGATCCTGTTCCGCCGGTTATGATCAGGGGCGGGCCACAGAAGAAGAATTCATAGATCCCGTCCTGCTCGCAATCCTCGGCGAGTTCCTTGAGGTAGAAAATCTCGCCCATGCACAGACCCATGGCCGGGATGACGACCCAGTGCCAGGGCTGGTTGGCTTCCTTGGTTTCGTTCGGGCGAACTTCGACGCCCCAGGTGTCGGTGCAGATCGCTGCGATCTGTTTTTCCTGGCACCAGTAGCAGTTCTCGAACTTCACTCCCGGTGCGTCGCCGCCCGCGTACCCGCCCCAGTCTTTCTCGGCGAGACATCGCTCCATCTGGCCCGTGCGTACAATAACGAAGTCGCCACGACCGATCGTGACATTCTGTTGTTTTGCGCATTCATCGAGTTCGTCATTGGAGATGCTTTCGCCGTCTTCCATCCATTTGATGCCGCGGAAGCGCGCGATATCGAGCAACACGCCACGCCCGACCATCTTGTTCTTGGAGTGCTCGATGCCGAGCACCGAAAGGCCGCGCGAGTCGATCAACTTCGCGTCGTATCCATTGTACGCCTTGTCCTCGTAGAAAATATGTCCGAGTGCATCCCAATGGGTGGCGCCCTGTACGCATAAGGTCAGCGTATCGTCGGCGTAGCGGATCTTGTTCCAGTCTTGCTGGCCAGCGATGGCATCGGTGCCGGTGGCCAGCATCTGGTGGATCGGGTTGAAACGTCCCCCGAACAGGCCAGTCTGTGGCCCAGTGCGATCAAGTGGAATGCCGAGCGCAAAAACCTTGCCCGAGCGGATCAGGCCCGCCGCTTTCACGATATCTTCCGGCATAACGTGGTTGAGCGTGCCGATCTGGTCTTCCTTGCCCCAGCGTCCCCAGTTCTTGAGTTTTTGTGTGGCTTCGGCGATCGCTTGCTTGCCGACCTTGATATTCATGAAGTGTTCCTTCCAGCTTTACCGTTATTTGGCGGCGTGAAGCTTGCCACCTATTATGGCGGCAATATTGTGCAGAGCGCCGGTGTTTCAGCAAGCGGCATGCACAACCCCAATGGGCAGTTAGTGGGAGGACATATGGACCAGCGCATTATCAATCTTTACGACAGCTTCACTCACGGTCACATCAACCGTCGTGTCTTCCTAGACCGGCTTGCAGCGTTGACCGGTTCGACCGCGGCCGCTGCCGCAATGTTGCCGTTGCTAAAGAACGACTACGCGCAGGCGGCGATTGTGGCGGACAACGATTCCCGGCTGGCAATGGAGCGGATCTCCTACGATTCCCCGAAGAGCAAGATCAGCGGCTACCTGGTTCGTCCAAGGTCGAAGGGCAAGCGGCCTGTCACCATCGTCATCCATGAAAACCGTGGCCTCAATCCTCATATTGAAGATGTCGCGCGGCGGCTGGCACTTGAGGGTTTCCTCGCTTTTGCTCCCGATCTCCTGTCAGTCTCAGGTGGCACACCGCCCAACGAGGATCAGGCACGCGAGCTGCACACAAAAACCGATCAGAAGGATATGACCGCGGCAGCAGCTGCCGCGGTGCCGTTCATGGCCAGCTACGCGGAATCGAATGGCAACGTGGGGATGGTTGGGTTCTGTTTCGGTGGCGGCGTTGTCAACCGTGTTGCAGTCGAACGGCCCGATCTGAAAGCGGGCGTTGCTTACTACGGCGCCCAACCCGCGGCCGACCAGGTGCCGTCGATCCGCGCGGCGCTGCTTCTGCACTATGCCGGGTTAGACGAGCGCATCAACGCCGGCATCGCGGGTTACGAGCAGGCGCTGAAAGCAAATGGCAAGCGCTACACGATCTATATCTATGACGGCGTGAACCATGCCTTCAACAACGACACGGGCGGCGCACGATACAACAAGGAAGCCGCTGATCTTGCCTGGGGACGCACTCTCGCTTTCTTCAAAGAGCAGCTCGGAACCCCGGCGCGCGCTGCCTGAGCCGTCCTAAACTTTGCTCAACGCCCGGAGGATCTTGTCCGGCGTGAAGGGCATGTCGGTGAGCGGCTGCGCTCCGAGCGGACGCAACGCGTCGTTGATCGCGTTCATCACCGAACCGGGCGCGCCGGCAGTTCCGGCTTCGCCAGCACCCTTGGCGCCAAGCTCGCTATCCGCGGTCGGCGAAACCACATGCCCGCATTCGATGTCGGGCATTTCCGTCGCCATCGGAACGAGATAGTCGGCCATGTTGCCATTGAGCATCTGGCCGCGTTCGTCATAAAGGCAATGCTCGAACAGCGCGGCGCCGATACCTTGCACCACGCCGCCACGGATCTGTTCATCGACCAGCTGCGGGTTGATGATGGTGCCGCAGTCTTCCACGCACCAATGCTTCAACAGCTTCACGAAGCCGGTGTCGACATCGACTTCGAGATAACTTGCCTGGATCCCGTTGGTGAAGGCGAAAGGCCAGGCGCGCGGCACGTAATGACGTGTCACCATCAATTCAGCCTGGAAGCCCGGCGGCAACGTATCCGGCCGGAAATAAGCGACACGCGCCAGCTCGTCGAGCGGCAGACGTTCGGTGCCTTTGTCCTTGTCGACGACCACGCCATTACGGATGTCGAGATCCTCGGGCTTGGCCTGCAAGATCGATGCGGCGACCGCAACCACGTTCGCCCGCAGAGCCTTGCCAGCCTGCCAGGCTGCCTCGCCGCCAATGCCTGCGGCTCGAGAGGCCCATGTGCCGCCGCCATATGGGGTGTTGTCGGTGTCGCCGGTGACCACCCGCACCTTTTCAATCGGGACGCCAAACGAGGAGGCGACGCACTGCGCCACCACAGCCTCGGCGCCCTGGCCCTGTTCGGTGACGCCGGTGTGCACGATGATCGCGCCTTGCGCGTCGAGTTTTACGGTAGCGCCATCCATTGATGTAATGCGCGCGCCGCCGACGCCGTAAAAGGCAGCGGACGGATTGGTTACCTCGATGAAGCTCGCAAAACCAATGCCCCGGTGGATGCCTTTTTCACGAAGTTTTTTCTGTTCGGCGCGCAACCCGGCGTAGTTCATCATTGCATCGAGATGGGCAAGCGCCTCGTGGTGTGAGAGCAGCTCGAATTTCAGCCCCGATGCCGATTGCGTCGGGTAAGCGTCGTCAGGAATCAGATTGCGCCGGCGCAGCTCGAGTGGATCCATCCCGATCCTGGCGGCCGCAAGCTCAACGAGGCCTTCCGTCACCGCCACAGCGATCGGATGTCCGACCGCGCGGTACTGGCACATTACATTTTTATTCTGGAACACCACGCGCGTCTGAGCGCGGTAGTTCGGGCATTTGTATGGGCCGCCGGTGAGATTGACGATCTGGTTCGCCTCGATACCGCTGGTGCGCGGATAAACCGAGTAGGGGCCGATGCCGGTCAGGTCGTCGATTTCGAAGACGGTAATGGTGCCGTCTTTGCTGACACCGATCTTTCCCTTGATGCGATGATCGCGCGCGTGGATGTCGGTGACGAAGCTCTCGATGCGGTCGGCGACGAATTTGATCGGGCGCCTGAGCAGTTTCGAGAGCGCCACCGTCGCCATCTCGTCAGCATAGGTGTGCACCTTGATGCCGAAGGAGCCGCCGACGTCCTTGGTGACGACACGCACCTGATGTTCCTGCAGCGACAGGTGCTT
>DASPUD010000141.1:0-4532 GCA_035623095.1 Pseudolabrys sp. | reverse complement strand
CCGAAAAGATTGACGGCCCACTTTCCATGCAGGCGCGTAATCTCAATTCAATACGGGGAACGCTGGAAAAACACGGAATTGAATTCCTCGACAGCAATGGCATCCGCTTTTTAAGCGACCGCTGCTAATGTCCGCTTCTGGCCCAAAGCGGACATGTGCGAGTGCACTGCAAATGTCCACTTTCGGGGGTAAAGCGGACATGAATCAAAACTGTTTTGACTATGGGACCGACAGAGGAGGGGAGGTCGATCAACCAAGACTTTTCACGGCCTTGAGTTCGGCTTGTTGTACCGAAGTCGTACCTACGTCGTACCACTAAGCTGGCGGCATTCCTTCAAAGCGGCCTCGCGACGCTTATCAATGTAAGTGGCTAAGTCGACGAGGTGGACGCCTCGTTGCGCTTTCTTACTATTTTCAATTCTAACGATTGGTAACGCGAGATCGCCGCGCAAAGCTTTGCGCAAAAGTTTGTCCACGGTGAGATGCCCGAAAATCTGCCATTGGACTGCCTCTTGGAAAGTTGGATTGGCCAGTTTGCAGATCCGTTGTAACCCATTGTTTTGCAATGGCGCGAAAGTGCATCAGTTTGAAACTAAGCCATTGAGATGAGCCGAAAAAGACAAGACTCTTAATCAGCGGGTCCCAGGTTCGAGTCCTGGTGCGCCCACCACCAGATCAAGCACATTGCCGAAGGCCATTGGTTGTTTAGACGCAGGCGGCCGAAATCTCTTCCCACCGCGACTTAACTTGGTACGATATCCCGGTTTAAGGAAAGTGTGATGCGGCACGCGCATTTTTCGCCGGGTGCCGACCCCTTCAGTGACGAGGAGTGTTTCATGAAAGGCAACCCGAAGGTAACTGAGTATCTCAATGCTGCACTTCGGCATGAACTCACCGCGGTGAACCAATATTGGCTGCACTACCGGATGTTGGATAATTGGGGCTACAAGGCGCTCGCAAAGCAATGGCGAAAGGAATCAATCGAGGAAATGCAACACGCCGATAAATTGATCGAGCGCATCATCTTCCTCGATGGATCTCCCAATATGCAGACGCTGGATTCCCTCCACATCGGTCACAATGTGAAAGAAGTGCTCGAGCGTGATTTACAGGCAGAGATGATGGCTCGTACCCTTTACGAGGAAGCTGCTACCCATTGCCATTCGGCAAAGGACTACGTCTCACGCGATCTCTTCGAGGGCCTGATGAGTGATGAAGAGCATCATATTGACTTCCTTGAAACTCAGCTCGACCTCGTGGCGAAACTTGGCCTTGAGCTTTACGCCCAACATCATATCGGCAAGCTCGACGAAGACTGACTTCGGACTCGCGAAGAGTGGGTGGGTAGACCATGTTGGTCGGCCTTAGCTAGCAGTCGGCGAACAATCCGCGCTTACGTCGACCGGTCGTAAGGCGCGCGCAGCCTTGACGAAAATCAAGGTAAAACCTGACGATTTCAATCACGCTCAATTCTGAAAAGGGATGCTCCGCATTCCGTGCATGTGCATGCCGAGAATGTCTTGGCATGCGTAATCACATAATTGTCGCTCCACCGAGTGCTTTTGCAGGGGCGCGGGCGGAATGAGGTCTCAAATCTTGAAGAGGAGACGTCGATGAAGAAATTGTGGGGATTGCTGGCAATTTCCGTGTTCTGCGGCACCTTGGGAATAAGCACTGCCGGCGCGGATGAACCGAACAAAATCAAGGTCGGCGTGCTACTTCCGCTGACGGGCACGTTTGCGGCGGTGGCCGAGACGCAAAAACAGGGCGCGCTGTTGGCAATCGACGTTGTCAACAAAAGAGGCGGCCTCAACATGCCTTGGGGAAAGGTCGCCGTTGAGGGCGCCGTTGATGATGACGAAGCCAAGCTCGATGTCGGCGTCCGCCGCTATCGCTATCTGGTCTCGGAGGGAATCCGCGGCGTCGGCGGCCAGACATGGGCGCCTCTTGCTTACGCGATCAATGCCATCGTTTCGAAGGAGCCGATGCCTTATTTCCCGGTCTGCGTAATGGCGAAAGAAGGCTTCCAGAAGGGCAAGCTCGCCGATTCGACTTTTGCAACTGCGTACAGCCCGTGGACGGTCGGCTATATGGCGGGCACCTCAGCGGTCAAGACGCTGGGCAAGAAACGTGTCTTCTTCCTGGCTCGCTCCGACAGCTTCGGCTGGGATATTCGGGATGGTGTGAATGAAGCAGCTAAACAATATGGCGCGGAGATTGTGGGTTACGATGAAGTATCGTTGGGAACCAGCGATTTCACCACCATCCTGCAGAAAGTCCGCGCTGCGAAGCCGGATGTTTTCATTTTCGCGCAATTTGGCGCCGACGCTGTCGCCCTGCTCAAGCAGGTCAATCAAATGGGCTTGGGCAAGGAGATGACCATCTTCAACGCATTCATCACCAATGTGGTGGCCAAAGGCGTGCCGGCGGAAGCGCTGCAGGGCGTCTACGCCATGCACTACTTCTATTACGACCTGGGCAACTTCGAGGATAAAGAAGCGGCCAAGAGCGCCCAGGAGTTCACCGAGCTGTTCCGTGCAAAATATGGAACGCCTCCCGATGCTTACGCCGCCATCGCATACATCGCCTATATGGAGATGTTTCGCGGCTTCGAGGCGGCGAAGTCTCTTGACGCAAAAAAAGTGTCAGACGCGCTGACCAGCGGTACCGCTGAGTTCAACACCATCAAGGGTCCGGCCAAATGGCGTCAGGATCATGCGGCCGTCTACAAGCATGCGGCATTTCTGGTGAAGGGAAAGGGTGCCGAGGAACGGAAAAATGAATGGGATGTCTTTTCCGTTGTCGGCTCGCAGGGTGGTGATGCGGTGATGCCGACCCTGAAGTCCCTCGGATATTAGTACGAAATGTCACGCCGGGCGGGTAGCAAGAGTTATCCGCCCGGGCGCGCGTCAGCGATTGCGTTCTTCGAAGGACGCTCATTTTTTGATGCCGCAGACGCTGAGAAAAGATTTGCAACATGATCGGGCGCGCCGAGATTATTCGGACGGAATCTGTAACGAAGCGGTTCGGTGCGTTGGTTGCAGTCAATAAGGTTGACTACATCCTTAAGGAAAATGAAGTTGCCGGCATTATCGGCTCAAATGGCGCAGGTAAGACGACTTTTTTCAATCTGCTGACCGGTTATTACCCGCCTGATGAAGGAATCATCCGCCTTCGCGGCGAAGACGCCACCCGCATGACTCCTCAGCAGCGCGTCGCCAAGGGGATGATGCGCACTTTTCAACTGACGTCCACTTTCGACAACCTCAGTTTGATCGACAATCTGGTGCTGGCGTTTTTCCGCGCGCACAAAAAGGCGACGTTGACGCGATTGCTGTTCAACACCTGCAGGGCCTACCGCAACGAGGAAAAAATCCTGCAGACGCTGGAAACATTCAGCCTGCAGGATCTGCGCGACAAGCTGGTCAAGCATCTCAGCCTGGGTGAAAAACGGCGTCTAGAGATTGCAATGGCGGTCCTCGCCGAACCCAAGGTGTTACTGCTGGATGAGCCGCTAGCCGGGCTTGCGGAGTCCGAAATTGAGGGCGTTTTGGACGTGTTGCGCAAGCGCGTGGGCCGCCAGACGATTTTGCTCGTGGAGCACAAAATCTCGCACGTCCAGGACTTCCTTGAGCGCCTTACCGTTATGCATGAAGGCCGGGTGATTGCCGATGGCGGTTGCGAGGAGTGTCTGCGCCATCCCGAAGTGCGCAGGAGCTATTGGCAGATCGACGTTACGATCGAAACGAGCCGGGTCTTGGTGTCATGAGCGCCCCGGCTATCCTTTCGGTGAATGCATTGAGCGCCGCCTATGGCGAATCGAAAGTTCTGTTCGACGTCAATATCCAGGTGCGGCCGGGCGAGATAGTTGCCTGCGTTGGGCGCAACGGCGCAGGCAAAACCACGTTACTCAGAAGTATCGCCGGGTTCCTCAAACCAACCTCCGGATCAATCGTCTCGGACACGACAAGTCTGGTCGGCTTGCCACCTTTCGTAATTGCCGGCATGGGAATCAAATATGTGCCGCAGGACAAAAAGGTCTTTTCCGATCTGACTGTACGGGAAAATCTGGAGCTCGGCAGCTACGCGAGCCAGGACTACGACTGGGCTCCGGTGATCAGCTACTTTCCCAAGCTCAAGCTGCTCATGGACCGAAAGGCCGGCTATCTGAGCGGCGGCGAGCGCCAGATGCTGATGATCGGCCGCGCGTTGCTCGGGCATCCCAGGGTGCTGCTGATGGACGAGCCCACCGAAGGGCTCGCGCCCAGCATCGTCGAGCACCTGCAGCAGGTGTTCCGCGAGATCCGCAAGAGCGCCGCGCTCGTGATCGTCGAGCAGAACCTGCCCCTCGTGTGTGCGCTCGCCGATCGCGTGTACGCGCTCAGGGAAGGCCGCATGGTTGCCGAGCTCGGTGGTGCGGAACCGATCGTCGCGGAGGCCTGTGAACGCTATCTCTAGCTCCGGGAGCAGCTCCACGCTGATCCGCGCGCTGCGGTGGTGGGGCGGTATCGTCGTCGCGTTCGGGTTGGTCG
>DASPUD010000140.1:0-6262 GCA_035623095.1 Pseudolabrys sp. | reverse complement strand
CTGGGGAGCCTTCGTTGCCCGCACGGACGCCGAGCATTTGCTGAACGCATTTACGTTCGGCACGTTCCAGGCCGAAGAGTTTGAAGTGCCGGTGCTTGGACTAAGCCCAAGAGCTTTTGGTCTCAATCCGTATGCCGAAGCCTTTAATGCATTCGCCGCCTTTCTGCCGGACATCGGCGTGCGCAAGCAATATTTCGATTTGGACGAATTACTAGCCCTGGCATGTCCAGCATTTAGGGACGACAGCATTGACTGGCACAATGTCGACACCCGCCTGCTGATCGGCGCGTCAGAGGTCGTGAACGGCTTCGAAACGGTGTTCGATTCCGACGTCAACAAGGGGCTTCAACCCGAAAACAAGGGGAAACAGCCCATCAAAGATCCCAAAGACAAGGGCAGGTACTGGCGACAGCAATTGCCGCTCAGCCTCGAAGGGGTTGCCGCGTCAGGCACTTTGCCTTTTTTACGCGATGCAGAGCACATCGGTGAAGGGTATTATTGGGATGGCCTTTATTCGCAGAATCCACCGGTGCGAGAGCTTATTGCCGGGCCTGAGCAAGAGTACATCCCGGATGAACTGTGGATCGTGCGCATCAATCCGCAGCAATGGCCGTCGTTTCCCGACACCAACAAAGATATCCAAGACCGCCAAAATGAGTTGATGGGCAATTTATCGCTGAATAAAGAGCTGGATTTCATCATGATGGTCAACGCATGGCAGGAGGAATACAAAAATGAAAATTTCGGCACGAACCACAAACTGGTGACGGTGCGCTCGATCGTGATGGACAAAAACGTTGCAGACAGCCTCTCGTATTCGTCAAAGTTTGACCGCAGCCAAACCTTTATGGACAAGATGCGTCACCATGGCCAGAAGGTCGCCCACGCGTGGCTTCACAAGTGGGAAAACAATGCCGCGGGAGAATATCCGGAAGACGCCGGATACTGATAGTGCAGCCGATCCGGAGCCGAAAGCCGAAAGTCGAAATGCGAAACCAGTAGGCGAACCCGCAATCGCCGCGAGCGTCGATGCGGTCCTCGCGTCACCCGCGGCATATTGTCGACCGGTGCCGCTTTTAGTGTGGGCAGCTTGCCGCAGTCGCTGGCCACTGTGCCAGTTTAAGACGCCCCGATCTCGGAGGACAACAAAACGGCGCGAATTCATTGCACTGTTAGACGGTGCAGCGGTAGCATGGCTGCCAGCAGCGCGAGTGTAGCACTGCACCAGGCTCTGGCGTAGCAACCATTGTGTTCTCACCCACGCTGGTGCTGTTAGATCGTGCGAACTATCAGAGTGCTGCCATGGAAATTGCGAGCTGGCTGCAAGGTCTGGGACTTGGACACTACGAATCGGCATTCACCGAGAATGCCATCGATATCGATATCCTGCCGGATTTGAGCGAAGACGATCTCGAAAAACTCGGGATCCCGCTTGGCCACAGAAAGCGCCTCCTTAGGGCTATCAAGGCAATGGCGGCCGGCAACCCCTCCGCTGCCCTCGCGACTGGCGAACGTAAGGAGATTGCGCCAGTTGAGCCCTCTCCCACGTTTGCAGCCGAGCGGCGCCACTTGACCGTGATGATCTGCGATCTTGTGGGTTCTACTGCCTTATCTGCGCGCCTCGACCCCGAAGACATGGGCGCAGTCATCGATGCGTTTCAGGCCACCTGCGCGCGGATCGTGCTGGCCTACGACGGCTTCCTCGCTGATTTTCGGGGCGACGGCATATTGGCCTATTTCGGTTACCCACGTGCGCACGAGGACGATGCCGAACGAACCGTGCGCGCCGGGCTTGATATCGCCGCCGCTGTTGCGGGACTTAAGATTCGCTCCGAAGAACCGCTCTCGGTGCGTATCGGCATCGCGACCGGGTTGGTCGTCGTGGGCGACGTCGGCGGCGAAGGAAAGCTCCGGGAACACACTGTAATTGGTGACACGCCAAGCCTTGCGGCGCGTCTTCAAAGCTTGGCCGAGCCAGGAACGGTAGTCGTGGCCACATCCACGCGCCGGCTGCTCGGAGACGTGTTTCGCCTGCGCGACCTTGGCCCTCAGAAAGTCAAAGGCATTGCCGAGCCGATCGGGGTCTGGACCGTTCTGGGCGTATCGAGTTCCGAAAGCCGCTTCAAATCAGTTCACGCGGCGGGCCTGCCCGACCTTATCAACCGCGAGAACGAACTTGACTTCTTGCTGAAACGACAACGCCTCGCGTGGAAGGGCGAAGGCCAGATCGTTCTGATCACAGGCGAGCCGGGGATCGGCAAGTCGCGTCTTGTAGCGGCCCTGCAAGAGTGCGTCGTCGACCAGCCGCACGTCACTCTGAGTTACCAGTGCTCGGCTCACTACATAAACAGCGCGCTTTATCCGTTCATCTCTCGAATAGAGCGCGCGGCCGCGATCAAGGCAGACGATACGTCCGACCAACGCCTCGACAAACTGGAAGCATTTCTCGCGCTACCAGCGCACCGGAATCAGGAGACTGCGCCGCTTTTTGCAGCGCTACTTTCGATTCCTTTCGGGGATCGCTATCCGCGGCTGACACTCAACCCAACCCAGCAACGTCGCCGCACGTTGGCGGCGATGCTCGACCGATTCGAGACTCTCGCTCGTCAGAAACCGATCCTGTTCGTGTTCGAGGATGCACAGTGGGCCGATATCACCTCCCTCGAACTACTCGATTTGGCCATCGAGCGGGTACGCCAATTGCCGGTTCTTGCCGTATTCACCATGCGACCAGATTTCGAGCCGCCCTGGGTTGGCCTCTCCAATGTCGGCACGTTGAAGCTTGGTCGCCTGGATCGCAACAATGTTGAAACCATCGTCACCCAGGTCGCCGGTGGCCACACGTTGCCGAAGGAAGTGATAAACCAGATTGTGGCCAAGACCGATGGCAACCCGTTATTTGTCGAGGAGCTCACAAAGGCGGTGCTTGAAGGAGACATTCTGGTAAAAGATACCCACGGCTATCGTCTCAATGGTCCCCTGCCCCCGCTCGCAATTCCAGCGACACTTCAGGACTCCTTGATGGCGCGGCTTGACCGCCTCGCGCCGGTAAAGGAAATCAGCCAGATTGGAGCGGCCATCGGGCGTGAGTTTTCCTATTCCTTGATGCGCGAAGTGGCCGGACGCGACGAACCTTCGCTCAAGAATGCTCTCGCCAGACTCGAACAGGCCGAGCTGTTGTTCCGCCTTGGTGAGCCTCCGGAAGCCATTTACAGCTTTAAGCACGCACTGGTGCGCGACGCGGCATATGAGAGTCTGCTGAAGAGCCGCCGCCAGCAATTGCATGGGCAGATCGCCCAGGCAATGGAGGAAAAATTTCCCGATATTGTAGTCAGCCAACCGGAAATAGTTGCTCGCCATTTCACTGAAGCCAACCTCGCGGAACGCGCAATTAACTACTGGCTGAAGGCCGGCAATCTTGCACTCAGCCGTTCAGCGAACGTTGCTGTCAGCCATCTGGAACAGGGCCTGAACCTGATTTCCGGTATCGAAAATCCGATGATGCGCAAGAAGTATGAGTTGCTGTTGCAAACATCGCTCGGCAACTCGCTTCGCGCAACCAAGGGCTGGAGCACCGACAGCGTAAAGCACGCCTATACGCGAGCGCTGCAACTCTGCAGAGAGAGCGGGCTTGATGAACACACCTTCCCAGCCGTGTTTGGCTTATGGACCTGGAATTTCCTGCGCGCGGCGTTCGGCGAATGTGAAGCGCTCGCTAAGCAATTGCTGAGTGCAGCAGAGCACGTCGACGATCCGGTCTACGAGGTTCTTGCCCACCAGGCCCTCGGATTTACATTGTTTGCACAGGGCAAACTTGCCGCGGCTCATACGGAGCTCGAACGCAGCATCAGGTTATCCGAGGACAGCAGGGCCACGGGTTACCTTGAGCTCTCGGCGCAAGACCCGCGCGTTCATGCCAGATCATATGACGGTATGGCCCTCTGTTTGCTTGGTTTCCCGGATCGGGCGCTGCGGCTTTGTGCAGAAGCTCGCCTTCATGCAGATGCAACTCAGGATCCATTCAGCGAGGCAATAGCGCGCACCATAAGCCTGCGAGTGCACCAGCTTCGCGGCGAGGCTGCGGTCGTCGCAGGCCAGGCAAATGCGGCAATCGCGCTCTGCGAAGAGCATGACTTTGTGCACTATGTAGCCATGGGCCAGATCTTGCGCGGGTGGGCACGGGCCCAGTTAGGCGAATTTGAAAAAGGCATTGTCGAAATTCACGAGGGTCTGGAAAAGGAACGCGCCACCGGCGCTCTGCTGTACGATCCCTATTCTTTGGCTCTTCTGGCCGATATTTACATCAAGAACGGGCGTTACCAGCCGGCGTTCGACTTTCTTCAGCAGGCGGAATTAAGACTCGATGAAGCGAACGCCGCACACTTTTATGCGCCTGAAATTTATCGCTTGCTCGGCGAAAGCCATCTCCGATCAAAAAAAGATCTTGATCAGGCAAAGCACTATTTTTCGAAAGGGCTCAAGATTGCGCACGAGCAAAAATCCAAATTCTTCGAGCTCAAACTTTGCCTGAGTATCTGCGACCTGTATGGGCCCGGGAAAAAATCCGAGAAATCTCGCGCACAGTTGAGCAAAATCTACCAATCTTTTGGCGAGGGCTTCGACACTGCAGATCTCGTGAGAGCCAAGGCGAGATTGGAAAACGCCTGATTACTGTTGTCGGCTCTTTCGTTTAGTTATTGATCTTACGAACTCGCCATTGATTGTCTCAAGAATGTATCCGCCGTCTTCAGCCATCAAAAAATGCGAACCTTTGCACACATGATTGGTAAAACCGCCACGCGTGAGCTTAGCCCAGCCGGCTGAGTCTTCTTCCGAAACCCACGGGTCGGAGTCGCCGACAAAACTGCTGATCGGGAAGGAAAATGGCTCGACCGGCTGATACTCATAGTTATAGGCCATGCGAAACTCAGCGCGTATCGTAGGCAGCAAAACCTGCCGCAGCTTCGGTATCTCCAACATCCTGTTTGCAGCCGGAGTATCGAATTGCCGTATGATGTCCGCGAAGATGTCATCTGTCTGGGCAAAAGGTGGCAGCCTGGCATCAAAGTCCCGATGCAGCATCATGTCGTAAGCGAGGTTGTCCTCAAACTCTCCCCGCCTCTTCAACCGATGCGGCGGTCTTACGCCACAAGCGAAAGCGCGCTTGATGTTACGAGCGGACGCTTCAGGGAGCGCGCAAAGCGTTGCGAACATGGTAAGTCCGCCCAGGCAGTGGCCGAAAAAGGCAGCGGGCCTGTCGAGCCATTCGATCATCTCCGGCAACAAACCCTCGACGAAAGCATCCATATCATCGACGGCCGTTTCATTAATACGTGTCCCACGCCCCGGTGCCTCGACCGCCACCAGTTCCACGGCCCCATCGAAGAGTTGGCCCCACTCCCGGAATGACACGACACCGCCGCCCGCATAAGGGAAGCAAAATATGCGGCCTCTGGCGTCCGGATTAGGCTTCGGCGCGATCAGCCATTTTCCTGGACTGCTGGCTGCAGCTTTGACGCCAGGGCGAGATACCACGGGAGAAATCTGCGTCTTGGCGCTCGGCCATCCGTCGGTGGTCTGACTCTTTCCATTCTCCGCATCCCGATAGCTCTCCGAGACATTTCTGAATGCACCGGGGCGGATCGCCGTATCCACCAATGCATCGCCACTGCTGGGCTGCAGAGTCACCATGTCGGCGGATACATCTTTTCCATTCCAGGGAGGCGAAACATTCTTCGTTGGCGCCGGCGCAGGCCGGTCTTTTGCGGCTCCCGCATGTAGCTCGGAAAGATGATCGACGAGCTGGTTGATGGTCGGTCCGCTAATGAGTTGCGAAATCGAAATAAGGACGCCGAACTCATCCTCAAGGTTATTCGCCAACGTCACCGACCTCAGTGAGTCTAGGCCAACTTCGTTTAGCGGCCTATCGGGATCGATGGGATCGACGAAGCCAAGCTCCGCCATCAGGCGCTGTTGCAATCTGCTTGAAACTTCCTCACGTGCATTGCCATTCGATCGGGCAAGTGTCGAGGCCGGAGCACCGTTTGACCATGTGGATTCAGACGGCCAGGAAGAGGCGGCCCTGTTTACGAGTTCGGCCAGGAACGGAGGTTTGCCGACTTTCGCTGAATAGATCGGCCAATCCGCAATTGCGACCGCGATCTGATCAACATCGCGATGCATCAGTTTGTCGAACCCGTCCATCGCGAGATCGGGAGACACAAATTTTACCCCGAGCGACGACCACATTGCTTCACCTCGG
>DASPUD010000139.1:0-5810 GCA_035623095.1 Pseudolabrys sp. | reverse complement strand
CTGTTTGCACTCAAAACTCACGGTGAACTTTTCGCCGGCGCGGATCATGGCGAGTCGGAAGAAGAGCCCTGGTCATTAGGTCTGTCACTGACGACACTTGCGGGTGTCACGGTGCTGGTAGCGCTTGTCAGCGAGATCTTCGTTGAGTCCGTTCAGCAAGCGGCTACCGCGCTTGGAATATCTCCCCCATTTGTCGGATTTATCATCGTGGCGCTGGTAGGCGCGGCCGCAGAGATTGTGTCCGCGTTATCTGCCGCTCGCAAAGATAGGCTGGACCTCAGCGTGGGCATTGCGCTGGGAAGCGCGTCGCAAATCGCACTCTTTGTCGCACCGGTGCTTGTTCTTGCCAGCTACGTCATCGGCCCGGCCCCGATGAATTTACAGTTCTGGCCGGGTGCGGTGGCAATGATCCTGATCGCGACAATGACCGCGAGCCTTGTCAGCAATACCGGCCGATCATCATGGTTTGTCGGGGTTCTTGTCATAACCGTGTATCTTATTTTTGCCCTGACTCTTTACCTGTTACCCCCGCAAGTTCGGTGAACCCCTAGGCCGACTCATCCTCGCGGGTTTCAACATCCATATCGACGGCCGCTGCCTGCATCGGGATGACGATCTCGCAGCGCACTCCTTCCGGTGCAAAGGTCAGTTGGGCGCTGCCACCGAGCTCGGCGGCGATACTGCCTTCGATCAGCTTTGAACCGAAGCCTCGTTGGTCCGGCACAGTGACGACAGGTCCCCCCTGCTCGATCCAGTCGATGCGCAATTGCGGACGGCCTTTGTCGACATGCACCGGCTGCCAATTGATTTCGATGCGTCCGCCCGGCACCGACAAAGCGCCGTATTTTGCGGCATTGGTCGTAAGTTCGTGGATTGCCATCGCCAGTGTCAGGACCGCGCGCGGGCGCAATTCAAAGTCTTCACCACGCAAGATGACGCGTTCGGTACCGGCCCCGGCATAAGGCGCGAGACTTCCAGACAAAAGCTCACGCAGATCGGCGCTTTCCCAGTGATGCACGGTCAGTTGATCGTGCGCCTTGGAAAGAGCGATCAACCGGCCTTCAAATCTCTCGCGAAATGCTGCGGGAGTGCGCGCCGCACGGGCAGTTTGTGCGGCAAGCGATTGCACCGTCGCGAGCGTGTTCTTCACGCGATGGTTCAGTTCGTCCATCAACAGTTTTTGCCGCTGCTCCCATGCCTTGCGTTCTGTTATGTCCTGCACTACCCGCACGACATAGAGCAGACGATCGTCGGCGTCGCGCACCGGCGACGAACGCACCGAAAGCCAGATCACCCTTTTGTCTTTCCGGATGAAGCGCTTTTCGACCGAATAAAATTCCAACGCTCCGGCGACCTGTTTACGAAATGCTTCCCGGTCGGGGTCGACGTCATCGGGATGCGTATGACGAAACAATCTGGCCGCAAGCAATTCTTCGCGGCTGTAGCCGGTCATTGCGCCGATCGCCTCGTTGACGCGCAGGAAGCGGCCGTCGGGAGCGATTTCCGAGATACCGATGGCGGCGTGCTCGTACGTCGCAGCCAGGCGCTGCTCCTGCTCGAGTGCATGCAACCGCGAGGCCTCGAGCGCGTCGTCCATGCGCTTACGTTCGGTGATATCGAGAAAACAATTGACCGCGCCGACCAGTTCGCCTTTAGCGTTATGCAGCGGGTCGACATTGACGGACACAACCAGGCGCGTTCCGTCAGGGCGCTCGACAATCCGCTCGACGTCGCGCAGCGGCGAACCGGTCGCAAGGACCTCGGCTACCAGCGCCCGCGCAGCCGGCGTTCCGTCCATTTCAAAGAAGCGCAGGTGTTCGGTAAATTGCTCGTGCGTCTGGCCAGGCTTCGGGGCACGGCCCCAGACTGCCACAGCGTGGCGATTGTATTGAAGGATCGTACCTTTTGCGTCGCAAATGAAAGTCGCAATGGGGAGCAGGTCCAGGATACCATCGGACACCCGCAACATCGCACTCAGTGCGGAGAATATTGGCCGCTTGGCAGCTTTGCCGTGATCGTCCGAATCGAGCATCCGCACGACTCCGCGTGGGCATCGGACCCCCTAACCCCAACGCAACGATCAAACTCGGCAATTCTGTCAACCGTAGCGGGAAATTCAAGGGCCCACGCCGGTCAGGATGCGTTTTTCACGGGCGCGTTGGCCGGCTTGCGGCCGATCCAGTGATCGATGAAAGCGCTGAGCCAATTGCGCGACGCCAGATCGTGCACGGCGCGGTCAGCAATGTGCTCGTGCCGTTGCTTGGCTCCCGGTAATTCCATTCGGTGCGCACCGCGCACAAGCCAACGGTACATCATGGCGTGCGTGACTTCGGGATGGAATTGCAAAGCATAGCCCGTACCAAGGCGGAATGCTTGAACGGAAAAGGCATCGCCTTCAGCCAACAGCTCGCTGCCCGGCGGCAACTCGAAGCCTTCGCGATGCCACTGATAAACATGATCGGGCCAGTCGGAACAAATCTTGCGCCCCGCCTCGGTTGGCCGGATCGGATAGTAGCCAACTTCGGCATGGCCCTGCGGATGCGGGAAGACATTCGCGCCAAGATGACGCGCCATCATCTGGGCGCCGAGGCAAATCCCCAGGTAGGGCTTCTTGTCGCGAAGCGGTACGCCGATCCAGTCGATTTCCCGGCGCACAAACTCCTCGTTGTCGTTGGCGCTTTGCGGCCCGCCAAAGATCGCCGCGCCGGCATGGTCATCCATTGTCTCCGGCAGGGGATCGCCGAAACGCGGACGCCGGATATCGAGCGGATAGCCAAGTTTCGCCAGCGTCTGGCCGACACGGCCGGGCGACGAGTGCTCCTGGTGCAGGATGAGAAGAACGGGTTTCAACATGGCGGTCGACGCATTATCGCGCCCGGTGACTACTAAACGCTTCACCGTCGAATGCAAATACGACGTGTGCGGTGCGGCTATGTCTGCTGTGCGGATCTGCGCTGCGCCTGCCGGCGGTCCACAAGCCCGAGGATGAAGTGGCGCGGAATGATGCGGATCAGAACCGTAATCAGTCTATTAACTGTGCCTGGCACAATCGTCCGGTGGCCGCCCATTAAACCGTCGTAACCCGCTCTAGCCACGGTCTCCGCCGATTGGGTGAGGATACTTGGCTGCTGGCTCCGCTTGCTGAGACCGGCGCGTTCAGCAAATTCGGTGGGCACCGGTCCGGGGCACAAGACGGCCACCCGGATGCCACGCGGCTTGAGCTCACTGTGCAACGCCTCGGTAAACGACAGAACGTAAGCCTTTGTCGCGTAATAGACTGCCATGCCCGGGCCCGGCAGGAAGCCCGCCATCGATCCAACGTTAAGAAGTCCGCCGCGGCGACGTTCGAGGCTTTCAACAAACGCAAGCGACAGCTCCGTCAGCACGCGCACATTCAGATCGATCATTTGTAGTTGTTCGTCGCGATCGCGTGCACTGGCCAGACCGACGATGCCGAAGCCCGCGTTGTTGACGACAAATTGTGACTCGGCACCCTGCGCGAGCAGCGCTTCGTTGATGCGTTGTGCGGCACCGGGTTGCAACAGATCCAGGACAATGACGATTGGCCGGCGTGCACCGGTCGCTGCGATATCGTCAGCCAGCGAATTCAATCGGTCCTCGCGCCGTGCGACCAGCGCCAATTCATGGCCGTGCTGCGCGAAGACACGCGCCAGCGCTACGCCGATCCCTGCCGACGCACCGGTGATAACGGTGACAGGGCGCAAGGCGCTCATTCTTTGCTCGTCCTCCTTATGTAATCGGCCGCCCGCAATTTCGGGCGCCGATCTTATCTCAAGATTTTGCCGATCAGGCCACTTTGGGATCCAGGCCTTCCAGCGAGCGCCGCGCCGGTTCGACGCCCCAGAAATAGACCGCAATGATCTGCACGACAACCAGCCCGATCATAAGCCAGATAACGCCAGGAAGCGCATAGTTCTGCATAAGGTAACCGACCACGAACGGCGAGACGACGGTGGCGGCGCGACCCAGCGTGTTGCAGATACCATTGGCGCGTAGCCTGATCTCGGTGGGGAACAGCTCCGGTGTATAGACGCCGAACAGGATCGCGGTCTGAATGTAGATGGCGACGATAAGTATTGCACCGACGCTCAGCACGATGGCTGGATCAGACGCGGCGCTGAATTGCGAATAGACCCAGCCGGCGGCAATTGTCAGGAATGAGGCGCCGATGATGCTCCACCGCCGTCCAACGTAGTCGGATAAGATCGCGCCGCAAGCACAGCCGACCAACGAAGCACAGGCAAGTACGACCGTATAACCCAGCGAGTTGGTGATGGTGAGCCCTTGCCGAAGGAAAAACTGCGGCAGGAAAATCACGAAGCCAAAGATCAAAGTGTTGATCGTAATCAGTACCCAACTTCCAACCAGCAATCGTTGCAGGATTGGCGGTCGGAACATTGACGCAGCAGTGAGCTGAGGGGTTGGCTTGGTCACGGCCGGAGGCGGCAACTTGCCACCAGCGCCGGCTTCTTTTTCGATAGTTTGCATCAACGCTTCCGCTTCGGCGGTGCGGCCTTGCGCTTCCAGCCAACGCGGCGATTCCGGCAAATTCTTGCGCAGATACCATACGATCAGCGAGCCGATACCGGCAATAATAAACATCGGACGCCAACCCCAGGTGGGGATGATCAAGTAGCTGAGGATTGCAGTGGCGGGAAATCCCGATACGACAAGAAAGGCCATGAATGCGAGCCAACGGCCGCGCGAATTCGGCGGTACGAATTCCGTCAAGGTTGAATAGCCGACGACGATCTCGGCGCCGAGGCCCAGACCCTGCACGAACCGGCAGATGATCAGCTGATTCATATCCTGAGCAAATGCAGCCGCAATGGACGCGAGCCCGAACACCAACAAGTTGATCTGATATGTAAACCTGCGTCCGAATTTGTCGCCGACGAATCCGGTAACCAGCGATCCGATTGTCATTCCGACGAAGGTCAAGGAGAGGAACTGCAGGTTTTGCGGCAGGGTGGAAAATTTTGTCTGAATTGTTGACGCGAGCACACCACCGGCCACGTAGAGATCGTAACCGTCAAAGAACATACCGGCACCGACCAGCCAGAAGATACGATAGTGGAATGATGAAATCGGAAGCCGGTCGAGACGCGCGCCGGCATTCACTGTAGTTGCCATTGGTTCCTCCCCAAGGGACCGAATATAACCGACCGGTCTGTGCCGGTTCGCGGCAGATCGTAGTCGAGGCGCCGCGCAGGCGCCACGGCCATCTGTCGATAACAATTCTATGGGGAGATTTAGTCCACGGCTACGGCACTATTAACGCCGTCAGATTTTTGCCGACAGCTCTACTCGACGGTCTTGCCCCTGCGGTAGCTTTCTTCCAGCAGGCGCAGGTTGTTCTGAACATACTTGTTGGTCGGATCCTTGCGCTGGGCAATGGCAAGCGCCGCTCGCGCCCTCTTGTAGTCGCCACGCAGCATGTATGAGTAGCCCTGATTGTTGAGGATCGCGACCGTCGGTCCGACGATACCGATGGCTTGCGCATAAGCGCGGTCGGCAAGATCAAAACGGCGCAAGCGGTCATAGGAAGCCGCAAGACCGAGCCACGCTTCGGCATCGCGTGGATGCGTTTCGACTGCACGGCGGAAATGTTTTTCAGCGAGGCCATAATCGTTGGCCCGATAGTGCTTTTTCCCGAGACTCAATTCATCATTCGGATCGCTGCCGAGAAGACCCGGCTTGGCGGAGGCTACCGGGACGGTCGGCTGATTTGGCGTTGACCAAGGCCAAGGCTTTGAGACGGCCGGAGGTGTTGAGCCGGTCGCAGGCGT
>DASPUD010000138.1:0-10600 GCA_035623095.1 Pseudolabrys sp. | reverse complement strand
TATGCGATCAACCGGTACGTCAACGAGGTGAACCGGCTCTATGGCGTGATGAACATCCGCCTCAAGGACCGGCCGTTCATCGCCGGCAAATATTCGATTGCCGACATGGCGCTGGTTGGCTGGGTCAATGGCTGGGAACGGCAGGGCCAGGACATCAACGAATTTCCTAACCTGAAGCGCTGGTTGGATACGATGAAGGCGCGGCCTGCAGTGCAGCGCGGCATGACCCTCGGGCTTGAATTGCGCAAGGGCATCGACATGAAGGATCCGAATGTGCAGGCGGTGTTATTCAACCAGCGCGCCAGGGCGGGATGAGCGGGCTGTGGAGCCACAGCGAAAGTGGCACATCGATTGCTGGTTAGTCGCCGCTGAATGAGCGCGGTTAGCGATCTCTCAATATGCTGCAGAAACCCGCTATTTGCAGAGGGAAATGCTCCGCACTGCGCGCAGCGTTCATTTTCGATTCATCGCATCACTTAAACTGTCATTCAAATTTTCTCCCGAATATCGCGCCTGCTTGGAGAAAAATCCAAGGCAACAGGGACGTGTTGGCCGGCCGCAAGGAGCGAAACCGGTCGCAGAAAAAAGGGGAGCCGAATGACGAGCGTGGAAATGGCGTCGGGGGGGGCCGAACCAACAAGCGCCGAAGATTGCTTTGGCCTTGGCATGGTATTTTCCGCAGGGGCGGGCGTCGCAGTCGATCTGGTGCAAGCTCACAAGTGGTTCAACATCGCGGCCATGCGCGGTCATAAAGATGCTGCGCAATTGCGCCGTGAGGTTGCCGAACAGATGAGCGACTCCGAGATCGGCTGCGCCCAGCGCGCCGCGCGCGACTGGCTCAAGGTGCATCCGCAGCCTGAGCCGAAAGCCGCGAACCGCGTCGCCGCCTGATCAGTTACCGGAGACGAATTGCGACAGCGCATCACGCGCTGTCGCAATCGCCGCCGGCCAATCATCAAGCACCGGTTGACGGAACAGCCGCGCCTGCGGGTACCAGGGGCTGCGCTCGGCAGTGAGCGTCCATCGCCAGTCCGGCGAGAAGGGCAGCAGCACCCACACGTCGCGCCCCATCGCGCCGGCGAGATGAACCACCGACGTGTCGACCGCGATAGTGATATCGGCGAGTGCGACAATCGCCGCGGTATCTGACATATCGGCCAGATCGTCCCCGAAATGCATCACTCCGCGCCGAGCCAGCAGGGCTGCATCGCCTTCACGCAAGTCGCGTTGGATGCTGATGAAGGAAACACCTGCAAGCTCCAGGAGCGGCTCGAGCAACTTGAGATCGATCGAACGGTTGCGGTCATTCGGGTGATTAAGTTGGCCAGCCCAGGCCAGCGCCACGCGTTTGCCTGGCAGCTGTTCAATCCGTGTTCGCCATTTCGCCAGGTAAGTCTCGTCGGGGCGAAGATAAGGGATGCCGGAGGGGATCGTCGCCGCGTCGGTCTTGCATGCCAGTGGCAGGCTGCCGAGCGGGCAATAGACTTCGTAAGCGGGCAGGGGCTCGCCGCGCGCATAACACGAAACAACACCCTCCATATTAGTCAGCAGCGCTTTCAGTGCCGGATGAACCTCGAGAAGAACTTTGGCCCCGCCGCGCGCCAGGGTCGGCGCGTAACGCACGAACTGGATGGTATCGCCGAGGCCTTGCTCGGCAGGGAGCAGGATTGTTCGTTGACCGAGAGGAAATTCACCGAGCCAGAGGCGTCCTTTATAACCAGGACGCGCATCGGTCATGCCGGTGCGTTTCCAGCGCCATTCGTATTCCGCAAAACCGCGCGGGAGGTCACCGCGGGTCAGCAGTGACAGCGCGGCATTGGAATGCGCGTCGGCATAGTTTTTGTCTATGGCGATAGCCTTGCCGAAGCTTGCCACTGCGTCATCGTGGCGATTGAGCATTTGCAATGCGCGGCCCCGATTATTCCAGGCTCTGATGTGCTGTGGCGCGCCCGTCAGCGCACGGTCGAAAGTTTCCAGCGCTTCGGCGGGACGATTGAGATCGAGCAGCGCGTTGCCGCGGTTATATAAGGCCTCCGCATGGTTTGGTGTTTGTGCCAACACGGAATCGAAATCGGCGAGGGCTCGTTCGGGACGTCCCAGCACTGCGAGTACCGCGCCACGATTGAGCAGCGCGTCGCCACGTCCGGGATTGCGCGCCAGCACCGCATCGTAACAGGTGAGTGCTTCCTCTTGCCGGCCGAGGGCGCTGAGCGCATTTCCCCGATTGAGCTGCGCATCGAGATCTCCCGGCCGCAGGACAAGCGCTTTATCGAGACAATCGAGGGCTTCGTCAGTGCGCTTGAGCGCGTGCAGGACATTGGCAAGGTTGACGAGGGCGTCAACGGCGTCCGGTTTGATTTTCAGGGCCGCCGACATCAAGCGATAGGCTTCGCCCATCTGTCCGGTCTGCGCCTTGATGAGGCCAAGCAGATGCAGCGCATCGAAGTTTTGCGGCGCTGCCTTGATGGCGCGCGTGTAGAGCTTTTCGGCTTCACGCAAACGGCCCTGCTGATGCAGGCTCACCGCCTCCTGCATGACCTGCGCGATATTGAACGGCTGCGATTGCACGGCGGCGCAAATGCGCACGCCCGCCAAATCCAGTCAATGCTGGCGGCTCGGCGCCATGCCGTCGAGCCGCCCTGGCCTCATGGTGAGGAGCATCGCGAAGCGATGCGTCTCCTGAGGCGGGGCTAATACTGTTGCTGCTGTTTCTTGCGCGAACGCTTGGTCGGACCCGGATTGTAAAACTGGTTAGGCTCGCAGGAGCCGCCGATGCCGCTCACCGTTGCCCGGCATTGCTCGATCGTGAGGAATCCGCAATTTGTTCCGCCGCCGCCGCGCCCACCATAGACGGCACACCACGGGTAGGGGTCATATTTTTCCAAAGCCTGCGCTCGCGCCGAGAGTAACGCGGCTAGCGTCAAGATGGTTGCCAGTGCCAAAATTGCGTTTCTCATACTGAGACTCCCTCGGGGTCAAATGACGGCCCTGTCAAATCTTCTGTACCCACAACTGGTACATTCCCGAAAATGTGTCGGGGAATTTCGTTTCAACGTCATGCCAGCGGTCGAGGTCGGTCATCGACCAGTGATTTTCCACGAAGAGTGTGCGGTATTTTTTCAGCCCGTTGCGGTCGAAAGCAAAACCGAGAAACCTCAATTTATTTTCAGTGAGGAAAGTCTTGATTGCCGGGATCGTCGTGCGGTGTTCCTGCACATGAAACAGGAGATCGCGGCACTCGCTCATACTGAAGTAGTCGTTAAAGCGCGTGAGACTGCGCAAGGGCGTTTCGAGCAGGTCCTGCCGGCAGCGGCGGATATTGGCCGGTGAGGGCTCAAGCCCGCGTTCGGTGATCCACGTTCGCGCAGCCACGACGTCCTGACGTCCAAGTTCGCTGTAAAGGCAAACATGCATGAAGCCTTCCGGCCGCAATAGTTTGAGCAAGAGACGCCAGGCTTCAAAGGGTTCAGCCATGTGGTGCAACACGCCACTCGCGTCGATCGCATCGAAAGTTCGGCCGATGGCGGGCAGCTTCAGGATATCCGCCTGCGCATATGTGATGCGGTCGGCGAACGCCGGCGGGGTTTTGCGCTTGGCAAAACAGAGGCTGCTGAGGCTGAGGTCGACTGCAAGCAGCTGCGAGCCCAGAAAACGTTGCACAATCCAGGTGCAATGACGGCCTGTCCCGCAGCCGGCAACCAGCATTTTAAAATCGGTTTTTCCCAGAGGCGTGAAGGCGGCGGTCTGGAACAGATCGCGAAGATGCTGATCGAGGCTGACTGCTTCGATGTTGGTCGCAACATCAACCCAGCGCGGATAGGGGTTCTCCTCGTATTGTTGCCGCACGGCTTGCGATACCTTATCACTGATCGGTGTCAGGCGCGGGATCTGACTGCGCAGCGTGCGTTCCTGGAATACCTCTTGCACCTGTTGCGTGATGACTGCGGTGACGGCGGGCGGCCAGGTTTGATCAAGCAAGCCTTGCACCCACGCCGACTCATGCAGCGGTTCGTACAATGCAAAAACTGCGAGCATGAGCGGAGACGGCTTTTTTGCCAATGAAGATTTGAGCTGATCCAGCAGCGCGGTTTCGCCATCCGTCACATCGAAAACGTATTCGTTGATGAAGCACTGTTCTGCGAGCGCGCAGCAAAACGCGAGAAGCGAGTCATTTTCGGCCCCGCCGCTCAGTACCTCCTTGAGCAGCGACATGCGCAGCGACGTGAGCAGTCTCTCGAGCGCGACTTCGCGGACCGGCGTCGATCGAAGCACGTGCAGCAGCAGCGGATCGGTTGTTACCGTGTTGAAATCAGAACGATCGAACAGCTCGTCGATCGACAATCGTTTCGGCCAGGATGCAACCGCGCGCCGCATCGCTTCGTTGAGCGACGGCACAATGGAAATCATGGTGTGGCAGATCGCGGCGAATTGATCGGTCAGCTGCGGTATCAGCGCCAATGAGCGCGCAAAATACGCGGAGGCTTCGGCGCGTTTTGACTGAGCCATCAGAACGACGCCAAGATTGTTGCAAGCCTCGGCGTGATCCGGCTTGAGCTCGAGCACGCGCTTGTAGGCGGCGATGGCGTCGTCAAGTTTGTGCTCATGTTGGAGTCGAAGTGCGTCCTGGAACACTTGCGTGACGTTTGTCGACGCAGCGCCACCGACGGCACGGGCGGCTGACGGTTTCTGCTTGAGCGCGGCGCGCCGCTCTTTTCGATTCATCGGCCGGAGTTCCTGCACACAACTGTTTCAGTCAGCGAAACTTGAATCAAAATAGCTGCGCTCATTCAAATCTGTGGTTTGACCATGCATTGTGGATTCTATACGCCTTGTCCGCTTGCGGAGACGTGGCCGAGTGGCTGAAGGCGGCGGTTTGCTAAACCGTTATACGCTCCAAAGGCGTATCGAGGGTTCGAATCCCTCCGTCTCCGCCAGATTCGCGCTTCCGAATCGGTGTTCCGTGACCGCCGGGCAGCGCTGCCCGGAATTTGAACCGGTTGACTGACCAACGAGCGCCGGCGGCGACAGCTGTATCGACCTTGGCGACACCAAGGGGGCTGTTTCCGCGCCGAGTTCTACAAAAAGTTGTTCAGCGGTTTTGCCCATAAGCCATTGGAATTACACAGCTATAATTTGGAATTCGGTATCTGATCTCGGAGGCAATTTTGGGCCGGTTCCCCTGCGTGTTTTTTACGCAACACCGCCCGAAAAAGCGCTTCCGGAGCCTGTGGGAAGCCCTCTTCTTCATTGCTTGGAGGGTCTCAATCGCTAATGTGACAGAGCGACGGAGGGGGGCATCCCCCTGTTGTGCTGTCCGGGTGGACTCACCGAGTGGTGAAAAGATCCGAGCCAGCGGGGAGACAAGGGGAAGTTCCAACGGGTGCTGTCGCACTGGGCGGATACGGAACCCTCTCAGAAACAATGTTTGGAGGTTCAAGATGAAGATGGTGAAAACCCTTCTCCTTGGCTCTGCAGCGGGTCTCGTTGCGATAGCTGGGGCGCAGGCGGCCGATCTTCCCGTAAAGGCCAAACCGGTCCAGTACGTGAAGATTTGTAGCCTGTACGGCGTCGGGTTCTACTACATCCCCGGCACCGACATGTGCTTGAAAGTTGGCGGCTGGGTCCGCGCCGAATACGCCTATGGCGATAACGGCAACATGACCTGGGGTCCGTTCAACGCTAACGCGAATAGCCGAGGCACGAGCAACAGCACGTTCCGCGCTCGCGGCTACATCACGGCCGACGCCCGTAACCAGTCCGAATACGGCACGGTGCGCGGGTACATCGCTGTTGGTATCAACACCAGCGACGTCGGTCTGAATACGGCGGCGAACCAGTTCAGCGCCAACCGCGCCTTCATTCAGTGGGCGGGGTTCACGTTCGGTCTCGCTCAGTCGTTCTATGACTTCTATAGCGTGCCGGCGACCTCATACTGGGGCAACTTCCCGGCATCTGACACTGGCGATCCGGGTTGGGTCACCTTTGGCTACACGATGCAGTTCGGCAACGGCTTCTCCGGCACGATCGCGGCCGAAGAACGTCGCGTGACGCAGATCATCAATGAAAGTGGCGGCCTCGGCATATTCGGCCCAGGTTCGTACGACATCGCTGGTGCTGCGCCTGTCGCCGGAATCACCGCCGGGGCGGGGGCCTATGGCGGGTTCCAGATGCCAGACTGGGTCGCCAATCTCCGCGTCGACCAGGCTTGGGGTTCTGCCCAGATCATGGGTGCCCTGCACGATGTCAACGCGCTCTACTATAATGGTGCGACCGGCTCCACCCTCACCGGGAGAACGAACGGCCATCCAGACGACAAGCTCGGCTGGGTAGTCGGCGCTGGCTTCAAGCTGAACACACCCTACTTCGGCCAGGGTGACTACTTACAGGCCCAGGTCAACTACACCCAGGGTGCTTTGAAGTACATCTTCCAGACCCCCAACACGAACTGGGGTAAGGTCGATGGCGATACTTCTGGCTGGGGTATCGTTAGCGACGCTGTCTATGGCGGCACCGTAAACGTTACCGGCACCGGTGCAGCGACGGACCTGCAGCTGACGACAGCTTGGAACGTCAACGCAGCGTACGAGCACTTCTGGAACCCGAGATGGCGTTCGTCACTGTACGGCGGCTACGCGGCCGTCAGTTACAATGGCACTGCGCAAAGTCTGCTCTGCACCGGCGGCACAGGCCCGATCCCTCTAACCGGGATAAACTCCGGCTGTGACCTGGACTGGCAGACGTGGTGGATCGGTTCGCGCACCCAGTGGAACGTTACCAAAGACTTCTACATGGGCGTGGACGTGCTGTACCAGAAGCTGCAAAGTGCCAATAACGGTCTCCAAAACGTTACCCAAGGCGGCCAATTGAACCCGCAGAATGCAAGCTGCCTAGGTACGAACTGTGTCTTTACGCCGATCAAGGATGTGGACAACTGGGCGTTCCGGTTCCGCGTCCATCGCGACTTCTATCCCTGACCGCATTACAGCGGTTTGATGGAAAGACCCCCGGCGGGAAACCGCCGGGGGTTTTTCGTTGCATGCATGGTCTGGACTAACTCTTCAACGGTTCGCATGAAGCGGGAAGTGGAAAACAATACTTAAGAGGTTCGCTCGGACCCTGCGATGGTGTTAGCTATGTTCGCCGACGGGAATAAATCGCAGCGAACGAGACGCGCTGACGACGAACCTCGCCAACGATCGGCAAATTCAGGACCGGCGAGCCTCGCGGGTCGCAGTTTCGGTATTGCGGCGCGAGAAACCTGTGCGAAGACCCGCTTCTAGATCCGAACGCACGCGATCAATGATACCAATCCAGTCCCCGCTGAATCGCTGACGAAACAACCTTGCCGTTGGATACCAGGGGCTATCTTCTCTGTCTTGCAGCCATCTGAAATCCGGAACAAATGGCTGGAGGCTCCATAACGGCACGCCCACGGCTCCTGCCAAATGCCCGACAACGGCATCAACTGAAATTACGAGATCCATTTCGCCAAGCAGAGCGGCGGTGTCGGTAAAGTCGGTCAGGTCTTGCGTATGGTCCTTAATACTCTGAGCTGAGTCGAAACTGTAGCGATCGTGGTCACGGATGTCTTTCTGAAGCGAATGCCACTCCGCGTCTTGAGTCAGAATTGGCAGAAGCGACTCCAATGGCATGGTTCGCCTGAGATCATTCATTGATCCGGGGCTGCCTGACCAACAAAGGCCAATCCGCGGTTTGGTCTTTCTTCCAAGTTTTTCACGCCATGCCGCGACTTTCTCAGGTGGCGCCACCAAGTATGGAACTGGTGCAGGGATTGTGGCTATTTCTGTCCTGAATGCCAGAGGCAAACTCATCAAGGGACAATGAAATTCGAACTCGGGAATTTCATCGCCCTGGGTAATGATCGTAAAGGGTGGATTTTGTGCCTTGAACAAATTATACAGTGCTGCTGGCGTCTCGAAAATAATCTTGCAATCGAGCGCCTCAAGTTTTTGAAGGTATCTATAAAACTGAATAGTATCGCCAAGCCCCTGTTCTGAATGTACCGCAATTGTTTTTCCTTCAATCGCTTCGTCTCCAAGCCAGAGCTTTTCGGAGAAATTCCGTCGAGAAAATGCGCGGAGTCCTGTCTTCCATCGCCATTCAAATAGATGCCAACCTTCTTTAAAATCACCGCGCAACAAAAGGATCTGTGCTTTTTCATAGTGCGCACTGGCAAATTCAGGATCAATGCTGATCGCTTTTTCGTAGCATCGTAGAGCGTCGTCATACAAACCAAGGCTAAAAAAAATCCCCCCTCGGGCTGCCCAGCCGTGAGGCAAGCTGGCATTAAGAGCTATGACCTTGTCATACGCGGCGGCCGCCTCTTGATGCCGGCCTAGTGCCGCGTAAACACTGCCGCGGCCTAACCATGCGCCTGGGATGTCAGGGGAAAACTCCAACGCTTTGTCGTACGCCGTTGCTGCCTCGTTGTAGCTCCTTGTTTCATACAAGACGTTTCCCCGGCCAACCCATGCATGCGGGGAGTTTGGGTTCAATGCGATCGCGTTGTCATAGGCCTCCAATGCCTTGTCGTAGAGCCTGAGCTGGGAATAAATTTTTCCACCACCAATCCAAGCATCTGCAAGGTTTGGCTGCAGTAACAGTGCTTCATCGTATGCAGCCGCGGCTTCTTTGTAGCGCTTGAGCCTCAGAAGCACGTTGCCGCGGCCAAGCCATCCCCCTACATGCTTCGAATTTGCTGCCAGCGCGGCATCATACGCGGCGAGCGATTGCTCCCACAAATGAAGGGCAGCAAGAGACGCCGCCTTGTTGCAATATGCATCCGCATACTTTGGATTTAGAGAGATGGCTTTCTCGAAATCCGCTATTGCCTCTTGGTGGTTTCCTAGCTCATTCCGTACGGCGCCGCGGCTGTTCCATGTTCCTGCATCTGATGGATTGATTTCGAGCGCGTGACTGAATTGTTCAAGCGCTTCCGTAGGGCGCTTCAACGCTCGAAGGATGATCCCATAATTGTTGAAACTGGCATCGGATGCTGAATTTTCGCGAAGGGCTCGTTGAATATAGTGTTCCGCTTCATCGAACCGTCCCAGTCGCGTAAGCAACACCGCGATAAGGTTTAAACCAGCAACGTGCCGGGGATCGTCGTCGAGTAGTTCCTTAAATTGACGTTCGGCGTCGGTGAGTGCGCCGGCCTGTAACGAAGTAAGAGCGCGCCGAAATAATTTATCCGGAGATGACGCCAAAGTTCAAAGAGTCCAGAATGTAAATGTGGGCTTTCAAGCGAAATCATAGAATCCTGCGATATGTCAATGCAATGCAAATCATACCTGAAGACCGTTGAATTTCGCGCCATCGCCTTCGTTGCCATCGAAAGGCGCGCGACTTTCGCCCAGGTATCGACTTATTTGTTTCTGGTTTGTGAGGCGCCGTGATCGTTCGGTGTCAAGACCAATGGCGCTACGCATGCGTATGCCGCAATTTTCGAGAACTGCGCCGCCATCATGCCGTCGAGGTTCTGGGATCGAAAGGCAACATTCCACGATGCAAAATTCACCAAAGAATGATCCATAGGGAAGCATTTCCCCAGCAGCAAGCGTGCTCCCTGCGGAGAGATGACATATCCCGGGGTGCCGATCGACGCGGTGAGCCGATGAAGCCCGACCGGATTGGTCGAGACAATAAAATCGGAGAGATGCTTTTCGGTCGGATGTCGCACCGAAAAACCGCCGCCATAAATGATCCCCGGTGCAATCTCAAGCTCGAGCGGGCAGTCGGTATTGCACCCCAGGATGACGAGGTCGAATTCGCCGCGAGGAAAGAGCAATTCGAGCAATCGCTCTTTGATGTCGTTGCGAGCGACGGCGTCATCCTCGAGAATGAGGTAGTATTTTTCTTGACGTGCGCACATTTTCCAAAGCGCGGAGTGTGACAGCGCTGCCCCGATCGAACCGGGTTTGTAGGTAGTCCCTTTTGCAACAAGTCGGTCTCCGACCTCGGCCAAATCAACTTGCTGGCCATCGACCGCTTCGAAGTGACGAAAATCGACTTCGCATCCTGAGTTACGGGCGCGGAAAAGGTCTAATCGATCAGGCGTGCGCTTGAGGCTAATGACAAAGCAATCGAACAAGTTATCGAAGTCGCTTTTCAATCTTTCCTCCTAACCGAGGATTAGGCGGTATTGTGAAGGCGCGAACTAAAATGTCCAAGTAACGCCGATTTATATCCGTTTCCGCATCGATACAGAAGCCACTGCCTGAACTTTGGCTGCTTCCGAAACGACTGCGACTACGTTACAAAAGTGCAAAGTCGTGGGGTGGCCTCAACGAATGGCAAAAATTCTCGTTATTGGTTCCGGCTTCTCAGGGGCAGTTCTCGCGGAGCAACTGGCGGCGCACACCGACCATAAAATATTGGTCGTCGACGAACGATCCCATATCGGAGGCAATTGCCACACCGAGCGCGACCCAACGACTGGTGTCATGGTCCATATGTATGGACCGCATATTTTTCATACGTCAAACGAAAGTGTATGGCGGTACGTTCAGCGGTTCGGAACATTTTCCCCCAATCTCAACCGCGTTAAGGCGGTCACGGATCGAGGCGTATTCTCTCTTCC
>DASPUD010000137.1:0-60456 GCA_035623095.1 Pseudolabrys sp. | reverse complement strand
CGCGAAGCCGCGCGTGGTGTTGCGCACCATGCGCTCTTCTTCGCTCAGCTCACCCTCGAGATCGAGCGGATCTTCCCACACGAACGCCGCATCCTTCAGCATCGCCGGGATGCCACCGCGTTTCTCGGCCGCTTGCGACATGCGTCACGCTCCGCCCAGAATTGTCCACACGCTTCAGCAGCCTCCGGCACTATTACAAGGATGGCCCAGCTAACCCTTGTATGAGCCGTCGGCTACTGTGCATTTCGCTTGAATTTCAAGTACATCCGTTTCTCAAAGTAGGCTCCTTGATTTGCGTCAAGAGAGTGAGCCGCTTTCTTTGAAGGACGAGCTATTGATCTGGAACAATTCATGCCTTTATGAAAACAGTAACTTGGCACACTCCAATGATGGGTTTCAGGTCATGTTTGACAATGGAAATGTGCAACGCGATAAAATTCGTCAAGAACTCGCGGCGTTGAGAGAGGAAGCAATCTCCAAATTTGAGCGCCGCGGCTATGAAGTCCGTGGAAAGACGCCGGCTCAGATCAGAAGCGCTCTTAGGCGGCGCCCAAAGAAAAAGAGGTCGAATACCAGGGCGGTTTCATAAAGCTATTGCTCGCCGTGGCAGCAACACATTACAGCAGCGCACCGTGGGCACCGAGTACCCCCGCGATGATCGCTACCGCGGAAACGGCGAGCGCTACAGCGTGCAAATTGATTGCCAGTCTGAAGGCATGCTCCTTGTCGCGCAGTGCATAATCGTGAAACCAGCGATGGATCACGAGGGGCTCAAGCACAAATACCATCAGGGCGAATACCGCCCAGACGAAGACCATCAGAACGAGCCACCAATACGCCGGATCGAATAAGTGGGCCCAAGCGTTTAATCTATCGACCATGTAGAACCCCGATATGCCAGCGAGCAATATCGAATAGCGTGCCTGCACTGCGAAGCGGGATTCGAATGTTTCAAAAGCAGCGATAGCCGCACCTGGGTCGCCCATGGTTCTGGCGCGGGGCAGCACAATGCTGGTCACCATAGCCACACCCCCAATCCAGTGGACCAGTGCCAGAACGTGTAAAGCGCGGGCAAATGTTAGATCGTCGATCAGCATAAGCGCTCGCGCAGATTGTCAGCTTTTCGTTGGCCCGACGAGCTTTAGATAACTCTCAAATCGATCGCGCAAAGCCCGAGGCAGCTCTACCTTCTGTTGCGTCTCTAACGACATCATCGCCGTTACCAAACGAGCTCGTAATCTCTCGACCCCGGCCAGATGGCCCACAATAACGACACTTAACGAAGAGTATCCGATGTTCGTCAGCAGTAACGTTAGATCGAGATTCTCGCCCATCCGACTTGGCAACTTAAAATCAGTTTCAATATGAACAAAAGGAAAGCCGTGTCGATCATTCAAGATCAGCTTGGAGTAATCAACGCCAAGCTGTTCAATGTACCAATCTTCGATCAAGCCATTGAACATGTCAAAGTAGTGAGGAAAGTAGACTATGCCCGCAGGATCACAGTGAGAAAATCGAATTGGCACTGTGCGCGTAAATGCGCCCTCAGGTGGAACGAACCTGTCCACTTTCATCGTTCTTACTCCCTAAGTTCGGCGTCCATCCGAAATCCGTTTAGGCGTGCACGGAAGCAAAATTGCCGGCGCTCAAAATTCACTGGCGCGTAAGAAGGCTGTCCAATGAATAAGCACCCCCGCCATGCACGAGAAAATACAGTGCAGCCACCGTCCACATCAGTGTGTATTCGAGCCCAAGCTGGTTCCAAAAGTATTTGCCAACGCGCCAGCGCTCAACATTGGTAACCAGCAGAAAGAGCACAACCGGTACAGCGGCAATGCGCGTGAATAATCCGAGGGCCACAAGCGGTCCGCAGACGAGCTGGGTCACGGATATCGCCGGTGCCCAAAATTTACCTGGCCGAAATCCTTGTTTATTCAGGTAATCTGAAAGCATGCGGACATTCTGCAGCGGCTGCCCTGTCTTGGGGAAGAATCCAAACGTCATCCGCAAACCGTGCGGAACCAATGCAAGCCCTACACAGACTCGCAATAGCGCCTCAGTGATCGGACCAAACGTCTCAAAAACGCCAGTGAGTTGCGGAAGCATTGCCGCGACTTAAAGTCTGACTTCGCCCAGATTGATGCTCGTGCCGAGCTTGGCCGTAACGAGTTTCCTTGGCAAACCGACTACTGAAACCTCAACGAGGTAATCGCCCGAGTTTTCCTCGAGCCGGTCGAATTTAAAGTCGCCGTAGTTGTCAGTCGTGGTTTCCGCCACCACGTCGCTCTCCTTAAGCAGACGGACGGTTGCGCTCGCAACGCAGTCGACGACGCCTTTCGTTTTCGCCGAGACGGAGCCGGCGACAAAACAGGTCGAGTAACGCCACAAATTCTTGTAGTAAACACGTGGTTTGGTTCCGAGCTCTGGTTTGATGACCTCGAGGTTTTGCTCGCGCGCGATCTCCGCCATTTCGTCATCGTCGACACAAACGGCGCGCATCGCACTTGTCGGGCACGATTGTTGCCCGCGTGTCTGCCGCCAGCCCTGGTCGATCAAATGTGCGTCGAAGGTCCACGCTTGCGGCAGCTTCAGTTCCTCGTTCCACCAGATGTGGCCGTAAGGGCAGGATTCCACCAGATCCTTGCGGCCTTTCGCCTTGACCGGATCGATGAGCACGATTCCGTCCGCCCGCTTGGTAACCGCGCCGCCGCCACGGGCGATACACGGCGCGTTGTCGCAGTGATTGCACATCGTTGGCACGTAAGCGAGGTCGACGACCGGCACTTGCCCGCGCTCTTTCTGAAGGATGTCGATCCACTTGTGACCATGCTTAGGCATCGGCGCCGAATAGCCGGGAAAATCATTACCGACATATTCATCCATCGCAGCAAGCGTGCACAGATTGCAATTCGTGCACTCGGCCACGTCGATGATCATGTTCCACTTTTTCATGGCGTCTCTCGTGTCAATCGCTAAGCATTGTCACTTCGGGATTTTTGGTACCACGAGCTGGAACAGCTTCAGCGAACCTCCGGCAGCCGCCTGAATACTTGCGGTTTCGGATGGCCCAAGATAGACGCCGCCTCCCTTCTCGACGTCGTAATCCTTGTTGCCCAGCTTGATGCGGCCCTTGCCATCCATGATGTAGATCAGCTGATGTTTGTTGGCGTCACCAGCCTTGAAGGTCTCGGCCGCCTTCAGCCAATGCAGCGAGCCATGCACATTTTTGGCGCCGCACAGCGCCTGATTCAACACTTCGGTGACCTCGCCCTGGGCCGGCACGGATTTCCTCGGAAGTTTATTGGTATCGATGAATGTCAGCGACATTGTCGTTGCCCTCCCTGCTCAGCTTTGCATCCACACTTTGCCGTCCTTGCGCTCCCAGCGCAGGTCATCACCAGTGCCTTCCAGGATGGTGGTCTTGAAGCGGTTGGGCGCCTGAAATTCGAAGTAGAACAGAGGCTCAGTAGCGCGCAGCCGGTGCTTCTCCTCGGCCGGAATAAAGATCATGTCGCCGGGCCCGACTGGACGCACGCCGTCGTCGGATTCCACCGTCGCCTTGCCGTTGATGATGAAATAGAAGTGCTCGCAGTTCTTGTGCAAATGCAGCGGCGATGCGGCATCTTTCTTATAGTGCATGACGCCCGCCAGCATGTCGTCGATGTTGGCGAGCTCCTGATTGACGAAGAAAATCCGCTCGCGCGCGCCTTTGGCATCTATCAGCGACGGGAGTTCGCTTTCCTTGAAAATGTAGGCCATCGGTTCCTCTCCATTATTTTGCGGTGACCAGCGGCGATTTGCGACGCGCGGACTTCTTGTCCTTCGCCGCACCATTTTTTGCATCGGCGGCGAACACCGCCGCAACAAATTCGGTCGTGCCGTCCCAGGGCTCGATCTCGACCAGCGCATTGGCGCCGGCAAGCGAATGGGTAGTCCTGGTCTGCGTGCGTTCAGGTGTCAGCAGATTGAGACAGCCGCCGCGATCGACCGACCTGCCCGGTTCGCCCATCGGTTCGTATATCGCCGAAGATTCGTAGCCATGGCACACCCCGCGCGGCAGCCGCTGGGTCGGCAGTGCGGCACAGATGACCGCGCCACGGTCATTGTAGACCTTGACCAGGTCGTGCTTGCCGATACCTCGCTCGGCGGCGTCCTTCGCATTCAGACGAATGATCCAGTAATAGTAGCCGTCGACGTTGACCCGATGATCCTCGATATTGAGGAGGAATGAATCCTTTCCGTCACCCTGAGTGTGGTACGAGTACTTCGAGTGCGGGGTGAGCAACTGCAGCGGATAACGATCGAACAACGGGCCAGAATGCGGGCCTTCCCATGCCGGCTCGTATTTGACGATTGGAGGCCGTTCCGGATCGGGGAAACGCTTCAGGCTGTTGCATTCAAATTCGAGCTTGCCTGACTGTGTCTGCAGGCCGCGCAGGAATTCTTCAGTGTAGTCGGACGGTAGCGGCTGCGCCTCCGGCACATCCTTCTTGCGGTTCTCCCAGAACCAGCGGAATGACACGGGCGCGCGCAGATGCTCCTTCTCGGACGGCACGACGTAATACCCGCGCTTGATAAATTTTCTCCACGAGATCACCTTGGGCAAATCAGACGCATCGAAGTGCCGCTTGACCCAATCAATTTCGTTGCAGCCTTCATTGAAGTAGTTGGCAAGCCCGAGCCTCTTGCAGATCTCGGTGAAGATCCAATAGTCGGTTTTGGACTCGCCGAGCGCCTTGATCGCCGGCGCCTGGAAAATGATGACCCGGTGATTGAGCTGCTGCTGGCCGTGATGACCATAGCCGCCGAGACCGGCCCATTCGGAAATGTCGACGCGTTCGAAATTGGTGCAGGCCGGCAGGATCAGATCGGCGAACTTGGCCTCGCCCTCGAACCAGATTGACTGGTTGACCACGAATTCGATGTTTTCCGACTGGTACATCCGGACGTGGCGATTTGTATTGTTCATGGTCGCCAGCATCGAACCGCCGTACTTGTACAGCATGCGCACGGGCGAATGGCCGGGCGCCGGGTAGCTGAATTTGGCAAACTGGTGTTCGATTGACTTGCCGATCCACGGCCAACCTTCCGCTTTTCCATCGGCCAGCGCCTCCGGCATGTAGATGCGCGGGATGCGTTGATAGCTTGAATTCATGCTCGGAAGCTGCGGCATGCGCTGGTAGAGCTCGACCGGCATCGAGGTATTTTCCAGATCGCCCGACATGCCGCCGTCAGCGTAGCCCGGGAAGTAGAAATTAAAGTCGAGCGGGCAGCCCCATTGGAGGTTGCCCATGTTGATGCCGGGCTTGCCGAGGCCCTGCATCGCGGCGAGGCACACCATGGCGCGCGCCCACTGGATGCCGGTCTGGTTGCGGCACGCGCCGCCGTGGCCGTTGCCCCAGCCGCCCGGAGCAAGATAGACGCGCTTCTTGCCCCACTCGCGGGCGAGCGCGCGTACGTCTTTCGCCGGAACGCCAGTCTCCTTCTCCTGCCATTCTGGCGTCTTCGCGATGCCATCCTCGTCGCCCAACAAGTAGGCCTTCCATGCGTCGAAGCCGACGGTGTGGGTCTTCACATAGTCTTTGTCGTAGAGGCTTTCCTTGATCCAGACATACGCAATCGCCATCGCCATGGCGGGCGACGTGGTCGGTTTCGGTGCGAACCACTTGCCGGGCAGGAACTGCGCCGAGGCGTTGTAGTACGGATCGACGTGCACGACTTTGATGCCGAGCTTCGGATTTTTCAGCCACTGCCGGCGCACGGTACCTTCCTGCGCGCCGTACGAGCCCGAGGTGCTTTCCGGATCGGCCGACCAGAACACGATCATATCGCAGTTCTGCAAGCAGTCTTCGACCGTTCCGTAGGTTTCCGACTGGCCGACTCGCAGCGTGTAGCCCCAATGATGCACCGCGCCCCAATACCAGCCTTCCCAGCTGTCGGGATTGTGGTGCACGCGCGTCATGCCGACCGCGTTGGCGAAACGGTAGAGCGCCGAAAGGTAGTAGCCGATATTGCCCCAGGTGTGATGCGAGCCATGCGATACGGCGATCGCGCCGGGTCCATGGTCGCGCCTGCAGCGTTTGATCTCATCGGCGACGATCTCGAGGGCCTCGTCCCACGAGATGCGCACATATTGCGACTTGCCGCGATTTTGCGGATTGCGCGCGCCTTTTGGGTCGAAATCGACGCGCTTCATCGGATAAAGCAGACGATTGGGCGCATAGACAATCGATTTCGCATTCTGCCCATGCGGCGCCAGGGTGGTCTTGCGCGGCGGCGTGAACTTCAGGCCGCGCGCTTCTATGGTCCAGGGCTGCGGGTCGGTGTCGTCGAAATCGATCGGCGTCATGCGCACGATCTTGTGGTCCTTGACGTAAAGAAAGACCGGTCCGCCATTGGTCATGTTGCAGTAGCGCATTGAGCCGTCAGGCATGGGCGTGCCGAATTGCCAGTGCGCCGTCTGCATCCCCATGAGAATCTGTGCGAACCAATTCGTCAGATCTTCAGGACCATCGACAGCGAGTGTGAAATCCTTCTGCGCGTTGATTTGATTGAGCCAGTTGATCGGCGGCGTCAGCAGCGAAGCACCGGTCGCGGCGTTCTTGAATGAAAGCGTGACATCAGGCTTCGGCCGCAAGCCGGTTCCCGATCTGATCTTGCCCTCGCGGAGTTCGATCCAGCGGGCGATGCCCTCGTCACGGGCCTTTATCTGGGCCGATAGATTCCGCTCTTTGAGGCGCGCCCTGAAATTCGGATACCGCCAAGCGGTAAACCTGAGAAGTTGCACGAGCCCGAACAGGATGACCGCGAATTTCAACTGCGAGAACATCGGCATCTCCCTGATCGGTCAACGAAGCTAGACGATTTCGATCGCGCCGTCAGTTCCCCTGAAAAACCGGTTTCTGCTTTGCGACAAAGGCCTCGTATGCCCGCCCGTAGTCTTTGGTTTGCATGCAAATGGCCTGCGCCTGAGCCTCCGCCTCGATCGCCTCCTCAACTCCCATATTCCATTCCTGATGAAGGCACTTCTTAGTCATGGCGTTGGCGAAAGTCGGACCCTCCGACAGCGCTTTTGCCAGTGCCTGCGCATCCGCGAGCATATTCTCCGGCTCGCTTAGTTTGTTGTAGAAACCCCAGCGTTCGGCTTCGGTGCCGTCCATAGCACGGCCAGTATAAAGCAACTCGGATGCGCGGCCGTGGCCGATAATGCGCGGCAGAATTGCGCACGCACCCATATCAGCACCGGCAAGGCCAACGCGCACAAACAGGAAGGCGACCTTGCTTCGCGCGGTACCAACTCGCAAATCCGACGCCATGGCGATGATCGCACCAGCCCCGGCGCAGATGCCGTCGATCGCCGCTACGATCGGTTGCGGACACGCCCGCATCTCCTTCACGAGCTGACCCGTCATCCGGGTGAAGGCAAGCAGCCCCGCCATGTCATCGTTGCGTTGCATTTCGACCAAAGGGCCGATGATTTCGTGCACGTCTCCCCCGGAGCAGAAATTGCCCCCGGCGCCCGTGATCACAATGTTCTTGATGTCGTCCGCGTAGACCAGGTTACGGAATGTATCGCGCAACTCGGCATAAGACTCCAAAGTCAATGGATTCTTCCGTTCCGGCCGGTTTAGGGTAATGGTCGCAACCTTGCCGTCGACCTTCCAAAGAAAGTGCTTCGGCTTGAAATTTGAAAAATCTAGCCCAACGGGACGAAAGCGCGTAGCGGTAGCACCAGGGTCCGAGCTCGTAACCTTTTCAACTGCAGTCATCGATACCTCCATCCATATGTCATGCGCTAACCAGCGAATGTGAGCCCGCCGCTTACGCTCATCACCTGACCGGTGACGTAGTCCGATTGCGGACTGGCGAAAAACATTACGGCCTCGGCTATTTCGTCCGGTTTGGCGAAGCGACGAAAAGGAATCGCCTTGAGGAAGGCTTCGCGCAGCTTTTCCGGGCGGGTGGCGAGCATCGGCGTGTCGGTTGGACCGGGGCACACACAATTGACGTTGATGGAGTAACGGGCCACTTCGCGTGCAAGCGATTTGGTGAAAGCAATAAGCCCGCCTTTGGCGCCGGCATAAACCGTCTCACCACTACTACCGACCCGGCCGGCATCGCTGGCGATATTGATGATCTTGCCGCCATTGGCGGCGATCATCGGCGGCAGCAGCGCTTGCGTCAGGTGCGCCGGCCCTGCCAGATTGATGGCAATCACGCGGTTGATGAACTCCGGCGAATTCTGCAAGTAGGGCTGGATATCTCCCCAACCGGCTGCATTCACCAAAATATCGATGCGTGGATATCGTTTCAGCACTTCGGTGGCGGCGGCCCGGATCGTGTCCGAATTGGCCATATCGATGGCGACGAAATCGATCTTGAGATTGGTGGCCGCGGTCTCTTTCTTCAGCTCGGCGCCTTTTACTGCGTCGACGTCGGCGCAGATAACAGTTGCACCTTTTTGGGCAAAGGCCATCACCGTGGCCTTACCGATCCCGGAGGCGCCGCCGGTGACCAGCGCAATCTTATCGTCGAATCTCATCGCACCGCTCCTCTTTTCACCTGCACAGATTGTTCGTCCGCACCGCCAAGAAATTCTTCAACGCGCTTTCGCGTATCGACGCTGTTGAAGAGCAGACGGGTAAATTCGAGTTCGTGTATGTATCCGCTGCGGTCATTGTTGCCGGCTGCGGCAATGCACGCCTTGCTGCCCGCAATAGCCTCGACGGGCAGGCTTGCGATACGACGTACGATCTCCAATGCGCGCTGTGCCAGATCGGCCGGCGGTACTGCCCAGTGCACCACGCCCAACTTTTCGGCGGTGGCGCCATCGATGACCTCAGCCCCAAGAATCAGGCGCTTCGCGAGCGCGGGACTGCACAGCCGTGTGAGACGCTGGGTGCCGCCGGCACCGGGAAGTAGCCCGAGGCGAACTTCTGGCAATCCAAGTTTGGCTTCAGTCGCAGCGATGCGCAGGTCGCAGGCCAACGCAAGCTCGAGACCCCCACCCATAGCCGCGCCGCCGATCTCGGCTACCGTGACCTGCGGCAACCGCTCGATCCGGGCGTAAAGCCGTTGGATGCCTGCAACATACGCATACATCCGATCCGCACCGTCCGATGAATCCATGCGTGTGCGAACCTCCTTGAGATCGGCACCGGCGCAAAACACTTTTTGATCGGAGCGAATATGCAGCACTGCGCAATGCGGCTCTGCAGCGAGTGCGTCAAGCTTTGCATCAAATGAACGCAACCATTCCTCGCTGATCGCATTCACCGGTGAACGGCTCAGCGTCAGGGTGGTCACCGCATTGTTGGTAGCAATGGTGAACATTGTCACATCCGTCTTGCCTGTTGCGCCTCATCGAGGAGCGCACGGCTGATGACCAGCCGCTGAATGTCGTTGGTTCCCTCATAGATTTTGCTTGCGCGCACGGCACGAAAAATCCGCTCAACATCATAGGCGGTCATATAGCCCGCACCACCGAGGGTTTGGATTGCGTCCGAGCAGATACGCTCGGCCGCTTCGGTCGCGAAAAACTTTGCCATCGAGGCTTGCTTGAGGCAAGGCAAGCCCTGACTTCGCAAAGCGGCGGCATAGTGCACGAGCTCGCGCGCGGCCTCGAGCTGTGTCGCCATTTCGGCAAGACGAAAGGCCACGGCTTGATGCTCGATGATGGCCCTGCCGAAGGTTTCGCGCGACTGCGCGTAACGAAGGGCTATTTCGAACGCGGCGCGAGCCATACCGACGGCCTGTGCCGCGATGCCGATGCGGCCGCCTTCAAGATTTGCAAGAGCGATGCGGTAACCCTGACCCTCTTCACCGAGCCTGTTTTCGATCGGCACGCTGAGTTCGTCGAATCTGATTTCGCATGTGTCCGATGCGTGCTGCCCCATTTTGCTTTCGACGCGGGTAACGCAGTAACCAGACTGGTCTGTCTCAACGATGAAACAACTGATGCCCCGTTTTCCCAGCCCGAAATTAGTGGTGGCAAACACAAGAGCGACGTCAGCGTTCTTGCCAGAAGTGATGAACTGTTTCGTTCCGTTGAGGATATAGAGACCGTGTCGACGCTCGGCCCGCGTGCGGATCGCGCTGGCATCGGAACCGCCCTGCGGTTCAGTCAGGCAAAAAGCGCTCAAAAGCTCGCCGCGCGCCATCGGGCGTAGATATTTCTCTTTTTGCTCTTTCGTGCCGTACTCAACGAGCGGCATGCAACCGACTGAGTTATGGCCGCTCATGATCGTCGAGACGGCGCCGTCGCCAGCCGCGATTTCCTCAAGCGCAACCGCATAGGCAATGTAGTCTGCCCCAACTCCGTCCCACTCGGGCGGAACGGTCATCCCGAGAAAGCCGAGCCGCCCCAGCTTACGCAGCGCGTCGCGCGGAAATTCTGCTTGCCGATCCCAGTCCGCCGAATTTGGCGCCAGGACACTTTGCGCGAACTCGCGCGCGGTATTCCGGACCTGTTCCTGCTCCTCAGTCAGCAACATCGTCACTACTCTGCTGCCTGGCGGCGCGCTATTTCCCGAGATTTCAGCAGTTCCCGCGCCACGATCAGTTTCTGAACCTCGGTTGCGCCTTCGTAGATACGCAGTGCTCTGATTTCACGGTAAAGCGCTTCGACCCTGGTTCCGACGCGCACGCCATTTCCGCCAAAAATTTGGACGGCGCGATCAATGACGCGTTGGGCCATTTCGGTAGCAAAGGCTTTTGCGGTCGATGCCTCGCGCGTTACGCGGGGCGCCCCTTGATCCTTTTGCCATGCCGCGCGGTAGACAAGCAGCGCAGCAGCGTCGATATCGATTGCACTGTCCGCTATAGCCGCTTGCGTCAGTTGCAAATCCGCCAGCGGTGCTCCGAATAACTTGCGAGTTGTGGCACGCTCGGTCATTTCGTCGAGGGCTCGTCGTGCAAAGCCGAGCGCCGCCGCGGCTACGGTCGATCTAAATATGTCGAGCGTCGCCATCGCGACCTTGAAACCTTCACCCGCTCCTCCGAGGCGGTTCGTCAATGGCACACGACAGCCGGTGAACCGAAGACTTGCGAGCGGATGTGGGGCAATGACCTCTATGCGGCTTGCAATTTCGAGGCCGGGCGTTTCCGCGTCGACGACGAAACAAGAAAGCCCCTTTGTACCGGGTCCCTCACCGGTTCGTGCAAAGACCACGTAATGGTCGGCAATCCCGCCATTGGAAATCCACGTCTTGAGACCGTCGATCCGCACATGCGACGGTCCGTCTCGTGTAGCAGTCGTTGCTATCGCGCTGACGTCCGATCCGGCTTCCGGCTCTGAAAGTGCAAACGCCGCAATATGACGACCGTCACATACCGGCGGCAGATATTTTGCTTTGGTTTCACCGCTGCCGAAAAGCGATATCGAGCCGGTGCCCAGCCCCTGCATGGCAAAGGCAAAGTCGGCCAAACTATCGTGCCACGAAAGGATCTCACGCGCCGCGCACAACTTGCGTACGTCGAGCTTCTCAGAAAGCCCGCCATACGCAGCGGGGACGACAGCCTTCAACCAACCCGCCTCGCCCAAGGCACGAACGAGGGATCGGCAGCAATCATCCACATCGTCGTGGTCTATGTATTTGCCAACTTCTTGGCGCGCCCAGCCTGCAAGATCGGCACCGAAACTTCGGTGTGCCTCATCGAAAAAAGGCCAAGCGAGGTGAGCAAGTGACGGCGTCATTGGTGTCCACCAATCGTCGGGGTCGCTTTGTCCCGGAGCATGAAGCGTTGGATTTTTCCGGTCGCCGTTTTCGGCAATCCATCGACGAATTCAATCCAGCGCGGATATTTCCAGGGTCCAATGGCCCGTTTTACGTGCACCTTGAGTTCTTCGTACAAGGCTCGGCCAACATCGCTGTCGGCGGCATTCTTGAGCACGACAAATGCTTTAGGTTTAATCAGACCGTTGTCGTCTTCTGAAGGGACAACCGCGGCTTCGAGTACCTTCGGGTGGCTGACCAAGGCATCCTCGACCTCGAACGGCGACACCCAAATGCCGCTGACCTTGAACATATCGTCAGTACGGCCGCAGTAAGTGTACACACCGTCGGCCCGGCAGGTGTATTTATCGCCAGTACGGGTCCACTCACCCAAAAACGTGCGCCGTGATTTTTCCCGTTGATTCCAGTAACCCGACGCGGATGATTCACCGCGAACCAGAAGTTCTCCCATTTCATCGCCGTTGACGTCGCGCAAGTTCTCGTCAACCAGTCGCAGCTCATAACCATCTACCGGTACGCCGGATGTCCCGTACTCGATGGCATTCGGCAGGTTTGTCAGGAACAGATGTCCCATTTCGGTTGAGCCGACGCCATTGACAATGTCGAGGTCAAATCGCTGCTTCCAGGCTTTGCCGACATGCGGAGGTAGCGGTTCACCGGCCGAAAAGCATAGCCGCAGTCGGCTGGGCATATGTTCGGGTTTGCATTCTTGCTCGGCGAGGATCGCGGCATAAAGCGTTGGCACCGCAAAAAACATTGTAGGCTGATATCCGCGCAGAACTTCGAATACGGTCTGCGGAGTCGGCCGCTCGGGATAGAACACCGAGGTTGCTCCAACCCACATTGGGCAGAACATCGCATTGCCGAGGCCATAGGAAAAAAACAGCTTGGCGGCAGAAAACACGACGTCGTCTTCACGATAGCCGATGCGGCGCTGTCCTGCGTTCTGCGCCATCACCTTGGGATTGGAATGCACGTGCATTACACCTTTCGGCATTCCGGTTGTCCCTGACGAATAGAGCCAGTACGCCACCTCATCGCCGGCGGTTCTGGCGGGTGCCGAGCCCTCATTCTCAGCCGCCAAGAGCATGTCCAGTCGTGGCACCGATGCGGGACCGCCGCCGACGACGACAATTCCCTTCAGATTCGGCAAATCTTTCGCCGCTTCCTGAACAACCGGTAGCAGCGCTGTCGAAACAAAAACCGCCTTGGCTCGCGAATCTTCGAAAAGATAGTGATACTGGTCGACTGTGAGGCGCGTATTGATGAGAACCGGAACAACGCCGGCACGAATGGCACCCCAGAACAGCACTGGAAAATCGACCGTATCGAGTAGAACCAGCGCGACCCGATTTTCCGGTTCGATGCCCATACGGGCCAGCATTGGACCGATACGCGCGGCCGCATCGCGCAGTTCTGCATAGGTCAGATTGCGAGCAGGATCGATAAAGGCGGTCTTCTCGCCCCGGCCTTCGGCGACATTCCGATCCACAAAATCGACCGCGGCATTGTAGTCGCGAAGCGCCGTCATCCGGGTCGTCCATAAATCTTGAGTTTTGAAACGCTACCGACCAAACGCCGGCCGATCCTTGACTTTGGTCAGGTGGACCACTCGGCGCGGCCGCAGGGAACGCGCCAGCGCTCTTGATTTTTGTCATGGAGAGAGCGGGTCACACGGCGCATTCTTTGGCAGGAGCACTACGATGCATGAACCTCGTCGGCGACCGAAGAAACGGCTGCTGAGATTGCGGCTTAATGGGCGCTGGCGCGAAGACGCGGTATCCGAGGGGATGCTGCTGGTCGATTATTTGCGCGACGTTGCGCGCCTTACCGGCACAAAGATGGGCTGCGACGGAGGCGAGTGCGGGGCCTGCACCGTGCTCATCGATGGTGAGGCCGTCCCCTCCTGTATCACCCTTGCATCGCGCTGCGACGAACGCAGCGTGGAAACAATTGAGGCCCTCGCAGCACAGGGTCGCCTCAGTCGGTTACAGCGCGCCTTTCACGAACGGCTTGGAACTCAATGCGGTTTTTGCACGCCGGGAATGATCATGGCCGCTGAAGCACTGCTGCGGCGCAATCCAAGGCCAACGGATGACGAAATACGCATTGCCCTGTCGGGCAATCTTTGCCGCTGCACGGGTTATGTGAAAATTATCGAGTCCGTCAGAGAAGCTGTCGGTGCAGGTTTATGACCAGTATTCCAAGTGCCGACCAAAAAACCGCGCGCCGCGGCACTCCTCTAATTGACGGCATTGATAAAGTTACCGGGCGCGCTCGATATACCGCCGATCTCGATCACGAAAATGCCCTGGTCGGACGCATCCTGCGCAGTCCGGTAAGTCACGGCGAGATAATCCGGCTCGATGTATCGAAGGCACGGGCGCTCGAGGGAGTCCTGGCAGTCATAACCGGCGATGATTGCCCGTATACATACGGCGTCCTCCCTATCGCGATGAACGAATTTCCGCTGGCTCGCGGCCGTGTGCGCTATCGCGGCGAACCGATTGCGGCGGTGGCGGCAGTGGATGCTGAAACGGCCGAGCGCGCCCTCGGCTTGATCGAATTTAAACTGGAGAAACTTCCCGCCTACTACACCTCAGATGCCGCACGCGCGCCGGGCGCTGTGCTTCTGCACGAGAACAAGCCTGGCAACCTCGAACGTGACGTTCATCATCAGTTCGGTGACGTCAATCAAGGATTTACTGAAGCTGATTTGGTGCGCGAGCAGACGTTTTCTTGCGCCGAAATCAACCACGCTCAGATTGAGCCGCACGCGAGTCTCGCCGAGTTCGATCCGCTGACAGGTCGCCTTACGGTACAGACTGTGTCGCAAGTCGGTTACTACTTGCATCTGATGCTGGCTCGATGCCTGGAGATGGATTCTTCGCATATCCGGGTCATCAAACCCTTCATCGGTGGCGGATTCGGAGCTCGCGTCGAGACATTGAATTTCGAAATTGTCACTGCCCTGCTTGCGCGTGCCAGCGCCGGCAAAGTGATGATGCAGCTCACCCGGGAGGAGACGTTCATCACTCACCGGGCGCGTCCGCAGACCGACATCCGGTTGAAACTCGGAATGAAAAAAAACGGGCGCATAACCGCATGTGAATGCGAGGTCGTGCAGCGAGGAGGTGCTTACGCCGGCTATGGGATCATTACGATCCTCTACGCTGGCGCGCTGCTGCAGGGCCTCTATGATATTCCGGCCGTCAAGTACGACGGTTATCGCGTCTACGCTAATCTCCCGCCTTGCGGCGCTATGCGCGGCCATGGCTCGGTCGATACGCGTCATGCTTTCGAATGCCTGGTTGACCGAATGGCACATGAACTCGGCCTCGATCCCATCGCCGTTCGCCGTGCCAATCTCCTGCAGGCGCCCACCCGTACGCTGAATGATCTCATGGTCAACAGCTATGGGCTCGCGGAGTGCATCGACAAAGTCGAGCGAGCCAGCCAGTGGCGCGAGCGCATCGGCCGGCTGCCGCCCGGCAAAGGCCTTGGCATGGCTTGTTCCCACTACGTCAGCGGCGCCGCCAAACCTATCCATTTTACTGGCGAGCCCCACGCAGTCGTTAATCTCAAACTCGACTTCGACGGCGGCGTGACGGCACTTACAGGTGCCGCCGATATCGGCCAAGGTTCCTCCACCATGGTGGCAATTGTCGTAGCCGAAACCCTGGATATCTCGCTCGATCGTATACGTGTCGTTGCCGCAGACACCGCCGTCACGCCCAAGGACAATGGTGCCTATTCGTCGCGCATCACCTTCATGGTGGGCAATGCAGCGATTGACGCCGCCGAAAAAATGAAGTCGATCCTTGTCGCTGCGGCGGCACGCAAGCTTGAAGCGCGGCCGGAAGATATCGAGTGCGTGGCCGAAGTGTTCCGTGTCGGCAGCGGCGATCAGTCAAGCCTGCCTTTCGCTGATGTCGTGGCTGCGGCTCTGGTCGATGAAGGCGCGATCACCGTGAAGGGATCTTTCACCTGCCCGCCCGAAGCACAGGGCGGCAAGCATCGCGGCGGCGCGGTGGGATCCACAATGGGATTCAGTTACGCCGCACAAGTCGTCGAGGCGAGTGTCGATGAGGCGACCGGCCGGGTAACAGTCGACAAGGTCTGGGTTGCCCTCGATTGCGGACGCGCGATCAATCCGCTCGCGGTGGAAGGCCAAATCCAGGGGTCGGTGTGGATGGGTATGGGCCAGGCCATTAGTGAGGAGACCAACTACCTTGACGGGCTGCCGGCCCATGCGAGCCTTCTGGAATACCGGATGCCGACTATCTTGGATTCACCGTCAATCGAAACCTACATTGTTGAAAGCCACGATCCATTCGGACCATTCGGCGCCAAGGAAGCGAGTGAAGGCGCCTTGGCGGGTTTTGCGCCGGCGCTAGTGAATGCCATCGGCAATGCAATCGGCCTCAACCTCAATGAGTTGCCTGTGACTCCTGACCGGGTCATGGACGCACTGATTCAACGCCAGCGGCAGGCGAAGATTGCCAACGCTCTGAAGGCCGCCTCATGACTGCATCGTTATCCGAATTTCGCCTCGTCCAGCCCCGTACAATCAAGGAGGCTGTAGCTGCGCGCCTTGACCACCCCAAAGCTCGATTTCTCGCCGGAGGAACCGATCTGCTGGTCAACATGCGGCGCGGCATCAGCAATCCTGACGTGCTGATCGATCTTTCCGGTGTTGCCGAATTGACGGACCTCGACGCTGGTGAAAACGGCCTAACGATCGGCGCGGGCGTGAGCATTGCAACGCTCACCCGCAGTGAAATCATAACCTCCAAATATCCGGCTCTCGCGCAGGCCGCCGGAGCAATCGCCGGACCCGCTCATCGCGCAATGGGAACCGTCGGAGGAAATCTGTGCCTCGATACCCGATGCATTTATTACAATCAGAGTGAGTGGTGGCGGAGTGCAAACTCCTATTGTCTCAAGAATCGTGGCGACACTTGCCACGTAGCTCCCCAAGGGCAGCGTTGCCATGCCGCCTTTTCCGGTGACCTGGCGCCAGCGCTGCTCGTGTTAGGCGCCACCGTTGAAATTGTCGGCCCCAAAGGCCGCCGGCAAATGCCGTTGAGCGATCTCTATGTCGAGGATGGAAAAGCGCATCTTACCCTTGCGGACGGCGAGCTTATCGTGGCGGTGCATCTACCGTTGAACCCGCCGCCGTCGGCTTACGCAAAAATACGCGTCCGGGAAGCCATCGATTTCCCACTGGCTGGCGTTGCGGTTGCGATCACGGCGCCGGGATCGATCGTCGTCTCGCTCAAAATCGCGCTGACAGGTACGAACTCCAGGCCATTTGTGCTTGCCGGTACCGAAGCCTTTACCGGGCGATCCGTCGACGAAAAACTGTTGCAGGAAATAGAACGGCTCGTGCAGAAGCAGGCTCAACCCATGCGCACTACGCTTACATCAGCCAATTATCGGCGGGTGACCGCGGCTGCGCTGGCCCGGCGACTGATGGCCAACCTTTGTCCTTCGAGCCCCTCGCTGGCAGCTTAAGGCCGCCATCAATTGGCGCCCATGTCTATTCAATCGGAATAACGGCCGTCGCTTCCAGTTCGATCTTTGCCGGGCTATCGAGTAGATCGGCTACAAAAATCATGCTCATTGCAGGATAGTGATTTCCCATCAGCGATTTCCAAATACGCCCGAGTTCCCTTCGACCGGCCAGGTAGGCAGGCTTGTCAATGCAGAATGCGGTCAGTCTGCAAATATTCTGTGGTTCACCACCTGCCTCACCGAGGATGGACAAAATATTTTTCAGCGCCTGCTCGAATTGCGGCACCAGTTGATCGCTTTGAAATTTCTGATCAGCGTTCCAGCCAACTTGACCGGCTATGAAAACAAGCCGACCCGCCGTCACACTGATGCCGTTTGCATAGCCGACCGGCGGCTTCCATCCTCTTGGATGAAGAACATTAAATAGCATTTTATGTCACTTTCCCAAGCTCAATTGCGATCTTCCGTCAATGCATTGGACGCAGCGTGCCTCGCACTGCACTGCGCTCGTCAGCCGCAATCTGACGCAGCTTCACAATATCCTTGATCACAACCTGAGAAGCGTCGATTACCACGCCGACTGCTTTCAATCTCGCGAAAGCACGCGACAGAGATTCCGGGGTTAGGCCGAGTCGCGCTGCGATCAATACCTTGTCGTAAGGAAGAGCGATCGCACATTTTCCCTGTTTAGCTTCCGACAACGACGCAAGAAACTCCGCCACCCGCTGCACCCCGCTTTGCGCCTTGAGCTGTTCGACCTGCTGAACGAGGTGATGCAGATGCTGGGACGTGGAAGCAATCATTGCCAATGCAATATCGGGACTTTCGCGGATGCAGCGAACGATATGATCGGCGGGAACGCGAGCCACGCGGGCGTCGCTCACCGCCTCGGCGGTTGCCGGATATCGATTTCCCGTGAATGCGACCGCTTCAGCGAAGCTCGCCCCTTTTGTCAGAATGTGGATGACGGTCTCTTCGCCCGATGGCGTAATACGGTAGAGCTTTATCCATCCATCGATCACGATAAAAAATGCCGTCGCCGGATCGCCTTGTCGAAACAATCCGTCGTGCGGCCTCAACATAACGCCTGTGGCGGGCGCAACTATGTGCTCAACCGTCTCCGATCGCAGCCCGCGAAAGATCGCCACCCGTGTAATAACCTGGAGGTCGCCGATTGTGAGCCGGGAGGACATGGGTAACTGCCCAAAAAACAAACAACTAACTCATGAAGACCGCGGGCGAATTTGCCTTGATCTTGATCAAATCCGTTCGGCAGCATTCGGACACACTTATGTTGCGCTGCACACGGTGTGACTTGTGCCCTACTTATTGGAGATTTACGGAACGACGCCGCGCCGGATTTGATTTCGAACGCCCGCCGCCCGAGCCGCCTTGTTTCAGAAGCTTATGCATCGTCGCGATTGTAATTGATCCAAGGGTTGCCTCCGCGATGGCGTCGATTTCACTGAGAATGGCACGCAAAGCCTGTCCCTCATGCGTTGCATCGGCAGCCTCAGCATCCTTCTCCATCGACCTGACGTCTTCAAAGAGTTGCACCACATCCAGAAGCGTGGTCCGCCGCGGATTACCCGCGAAACGGTAGCCACCGCCTGCGCCACGGACCGCGCGGACGAGACCAGAGCGGCCCATGACATGCATGACCTTTGCAAGGTGGTGACTGGAGACGTTGTATTTTTTTCCTATATCGGCGACGGAAAGCTGATGATTTTCGCGCGCCGTCAACTCCAGGGCTGCGAAGATCGCAAGCCGGGTTGAAATCTGTAGCTTCATGATGTTGCCATTCGTCCGCAGATCCGTTCGGGATTTGCTTTTTTGTCTTTCGGGTTCAATCGAGGTCTTTCTCAAGTTGAATGTAGGGACCCGCCATCATTCCCTCGCTACGAAAGAACAGCAGCGGAAGTTGAGCACCGCGCTCAACCATTGTCCGCATCTTGCCGACACCTGCCTTCTTGAACTCGCGAGATATCGCTTCCAGCAGCGCACAGCCAATACCCCGCAGGCGCGTGTTCGGTTCGACTGACAATGCAAATACCCAGCCGCAAGGAGTCGACCCGAATTCCCATGCGCGAATTTCGCCGATGATAAATCCCAACACGGTTGGATCCGTCCGATTTATGCGATTTTGGGCAATCAGAAAGAAGCGCTCGTGCAGCCGCCGCTTGCCGTAACGACGGTATACATCGTTCCAGTAGTCGGGCTTTGCGAGCTTTGTTACGCGGGTATCAAGCGCGATCACTTGCGGAATATCCGCGGCTTGTACGCGCCGGACCTGCAGACCGGCGCTGATCGTTTCTGAGCGCACTTTTGGATTCATCGCCAAAGCGTTCACCGCGTTTCGATCAGCGAAACAAAAGCATAGCGGATAATTACGCATTATGGTACCGATTTAAGGTCAAAAGGCAAAAAGGAGCATTTGGCAGTGTCTTGCGCTCGACCGGTTGGGGCGCCTCGCATGTGGCGAACGGCGGACGCCGTGCACATTGATGTGCGCGACCTGGAGCCTCCGGAGCCGATGATTGCGATTTTGCGCACAATCGACGAAGGCGGGGTCGATACTGCCCTTATCGCCCATCTCGACCGTGAACCGATCTTCCTCTATCCCGAGCTCGACGACCGGGGCTGGAGTCACGAGATCATCCCGCCTTCATGCGCGAGCGTGGACTGTGAGGACGGCGTGATGCTTCGGATGGTGCGCTGGGGTTCATGAGCATTGGGGCAACTTTTCTCGGCGGCGCGAAGAGTCGCCTCCTGCCGCCATCGATCCCATTTCGATTCTTCGCTGCAGCTGCCGTCTTTCACGTATTCATGTGGCTCGGGCTACTCGCTGGAGCGGACGAGGCTGTAAATTTTCGTGGCGGGCTTGGCTCAATCGTCTCCACGGTACACCTGCTGGGGCTCGGCATTCTCGTCTCGACCGCAATAGGCTCGTCCGTCCAACTGTTGCCCGTCGCTACGCGGCGCACGTTGCAGGCGATCTGGCCGATCAAGGTCGTATCCTGGATGACAATCCCTGGCATGGCCGCGCTATTCGTCGGGATGTACACCGCGCGGATGAATGTTCTCATTCCGGCCGCTGTCATAGTCGGCGCCGGACTACTGCTGTTTGGAGGACTTCTCGCAGACAATCTGCGGCGCGCCGGCGGCTTTCCGGTCGTAGGAGCCTACGGTTGGGCAGCGTTGGCCGCTCTGCTTCTTGTAGCCTTACTCGGCGTGACGCTCGCAATCAACGAAGATGTTGGCTTTTTGCCTGATCACGGCGCTGCCGCGCTAGCTCATCTCATTCTTGGCGCTTTTGGTTTCATGGGACTGCTTGTGCTTGGCTTCAGCCACATTCTCGTACCGATGTTTGCGATGGCCTCTGCACCGCCCAAGCGACCAAGTTTTGCCGGCTTCACGATCGCCCTGATCGCGCTCGCTCTCGGTACACTCGGAGCGCTGATCAGCAGCCGTGAAGTACTGACGGCCGCCGCGCTCGCGGGTCTTCTCGCCGCCGCAGTGCACCTTTGGCTGATGTACCGCGTGCTCGAGACCGGCATGCGCAAGCGTCTCGGACTGTCATTTATCCTGGTGCGAGTCGCCTGGGTCATGCTGCCGACAACACTCGTCATCGGCCTCGCTTCGCTTTACAGCTACGCAGGTAGCAACGGGCCAACTCTTTTTGGCTTCATGCTGCTATTCGGCTGGCTGCTTACATTTCTCTTCGGAATTCTTCAGCGTATTATGCCGTTTCTTGCGTCAATGTTCCTGCCTCCACCGGCCCAAGGTGGGACCGCCATCGTCGGCGAGCTTGCTGGCGCGCCAGTGCTCAAGCTCCATGTCATTTGCCATTGTTCTGCGCTGGTCACGCTCGCGGTCGCAATCGTTCTGGACAATGCGATGGTTGGCCGCTTGGGCAGTGCCTTCGGCCTGGTCGGGGCATTCGCCTTCCTGTGGTTCACCGCCGACATCGTTCTGCGCTTAGTGCGGGCGAGGCAAACCTGACGCCGTTTCCGCGGTTTTGTTCAAATATATTGGCCGGCATCGACGCGCAGCACTTCACCCGTTATGGCGCGAGCACTGTCCGAAAGCAGAAACAGCACTGCATTGCTTATATCAGTTGAATCGGCGAGTGCCGGGAGCACCGCCTCGTCCAAAGCCCTGCGTATAACTTCTTCCGGCAATCCGCGAGCCATATCGGTCATTACCATGCCTGGCGCCACCGCGTTTATGGTTATATTTTTCGGGCCAAATTCCCGCGCCGCGGTTTTTGTCAAACCAATCAAGCCTGCTTTGGCGGCAGCGTAATTGGCCTGCCCAAATTTCCCGCGCAAACCGTTGATGGACGTAATGTTCACAATGCGGCCAAAACCCTGGCGCGCCATCAATGGCGCAACAGTACGTATCACGTTGAACGCGCCGGTGAGATTGACGTTAAGCACCGCCGCCCAGTCGGCATCGCTCATTTTTGCGATCGAACGATCGCGGGTGATACCGGCGTTGTTCACGAGCAGAGTCGGCGCCTGAGAGAGCGCCTCCACGACCGCTCTCACGGCATTGCTGTCGGCAATGTCGACATGCACGAACCGGTGCGGGAAACTGCCCGGCTGATCGGGGTTTCCGACGTCGAAAACGTCAACCTCCGCGCCGGCTGCGCCGAGCGCATCCGCAATTGCACGGCCGATGCCACGGCTGCCGCCGGTAACGATGGCCCGATGTTCACGAAAATCGAAACGCGTTTGGCTGGCGGTCTGCGCTCTGGCAAGCATCAGCGTTGTCTCAGACAAGTCGCAGATCGAAACACAACCGCTGTGAGGGAAGGAACCCGCCACGCTCGAGATATGCGAGCAAATCGTGGTCTTGCCAGTCCACTTCGGTACGCACGTTCTCGACGCGCAGCGTGCCCAGGTTCGCGAGCAATTGTGAAATCAAGGCACGTCCAACCCCTCTATTCTGGTAGTCGGGATCGACGCCAATTGTGTCAATGACCGCCGTAATCTCGACCCGGCCGAAGTCACCAAGGTCGACACGAGCCATTATAAATCCGACAGGCACGCCGTCGAGTTCCGCAACCAGCGAAACGCGTACGTCCGATTCCCGCAGCGCCTCTGCCAGCTTGCGCCCGAAATAGTCGGTCCGGTCCCGACCGGTGACCCGGCGATCGATCGCGACCAATGCGCGCAAATCGCTTTCCTTCATGGAGCGGACCGGTATTTTGTCGCGCGCAAGCGGCCCAAAGTCAGCAGCTGGCTGTCCGCTGTAGTTGACCTCGGCGGCCTCGCCAACATGCTGCGGAACGGTGATACCGGTATTTCGAGCCATGGCTATGCTCCATCTGCTTTCGTCAATCGTCGGCGACCGATTCTATCAAGGGGGTGAGCACGGAGCGCTCAAGCACCAAACGCGGCGCCAGCGCAAAGCCGGAGACGTCAAAAAACCGCAACAGGGCATGGTTCGTCCAGTCAGCCTGTGACTGCAGCGACTGAACTCCTTTTTCCCGCATGATCTCGATGAGCCGGCCCATAAGCGCTCGGCCCACACCACGAGCCTGGGCCTCATATTCGACCCCGACTGCATCAAGCGTAGCAGTCGTCTGCTTGCGGCCGAATTCGCCACGTAGAATGTGCGCGAAAACGAAGCCGACGACTGTGTTATTGCGGACAACACCTATATGTACGAAATCATCGGGATGCTGCTTTGCATGAGCCAGCCGTTTTTCGAAGAAACGACGACGTGGCTCGCCTACGTGGCCGGAATCGATTGCAATCACGCGTTCGAGATCGGCAGAGCGTAATAAGCGAACACTGATTTCCGGGTTCGGTGCGACATTTTTCATGCAGGAACCTCACACGTTTTCAACATACTCTTGATAGAGTCGCGCTTCCGTTTCGGAGTCCATGTTGTCTTCAATCACCGGCAGCAGCGCCATTTCTTCTTTTTGTACGTGTGCGAGCATGAGGTCGCCGAGTTCCTGCCCGAGACGCGTGAACTCTTCCCACTCTGCAGGTGTAAACCCGTTGGCCAGGGCGGCCCGTGCAAGGGCCGCAACGCGCTTCCCGAGTGGCCGCATGGCTTCATGCTCGCTTGTCAGATGTTCACCGATCCCGGCATCGCCCATTGCTTCGAGATACGTAAAAAGATGGTCTTCCTCAAAAGCAAAATGACGTTCGACTTCAGACTCGACGCCAGCCGACAAATCCGACAACAACCGTGCGACATTACTGTCAGACTTGTCGGGCGGGCCGCCGCGCCGGCCGCGTGCGAGCAATTGCTCCAGCCGCTCCATCAAGGCGACCGTTGCGCCATGCTCGTCGTGCAGCGTCTGGCTGATGCGGTTTGTGAAGCTCATATTGGTTCCTCTCGGAACGCTCGAGATCAAAGCTCAGGCATGCAGCTGTTGGTACTTAGCCAGTAGATCGTCTTTCGATTCTTCCCAGTCCGGATTCTGGACTATGCAATTTGCAGGACACACCAACTTGCATTGGGGCTCGTCCTCAGCACCCACGCACTCGGTGCATTTCATCGCATCGATGACGTACATCGGATTTCCGGCGGTAATTGCCTTGTTCGGACAAACCGGCTCGCAAGCATCGCAGGCCGTGCAGGCGTCGGTGATCATAAGTGCCATGGCGTCACCTCCTCACTTGTTCACGCGGCCTTTGGAACGGCGCCGGCCGCAGCAAGCTTCTCGAAGCGAAATGCGCCCCACAGCGCAGCGCCGATTGCGCCGGCGTACATCGAATCCGGATGGTTCCGGACCGCGACGGTCATGTCTTTAATGTGCGAGATGTCCTCTTCGAGCGCAGCAACCAGCCCCTTGTCGAGCGCAAGTCCTCCCGTGACCATCACGACGCCATCGACCGCTCCAATTGATTTCAGCAACTTGGATAAACGGGCGGCCATCGAAAGGTGGATGCCTTTTAGGATGTTCGGCGCTGAAATTCCGCGCGAGACCATGTTGATAACGTCAGTCTCCGCGAGCACGGCGCAAATACTGCTCACGACTTCGGGGTTATCACCCTGACGGGAAAGCGATCCGATCTCCTCCTGGGCGATACCCAGATATCGAGCAATATTTTCAAGAAATTGGCCGGAGCCCGAAGCGCACTGGCTGGTCATTTTGTAGCTGAGCACCTTGCCGCGTTCGTCGATCTGGATGGCACGACCGTGCAGCGCACCAATGTCGAGTGCCGCTCGCGACTCTGGATCGAGGTAGATGGCCCCGCGCGCATGCGTCGTCATTGAATAAAAGTGACCAGTGTGGAACGGCACACTTTCGCCCTCACCCGTAGTGGCAACGTAATTGACATCTTCTGGCCGGAGCTTTGCGGCATCGAGCACGGCGTCATAGACGACGCGGGCTAGTTCGAGAGGATCCCGCTGTCGTATCCGCATTGTGTCGCGCGACAACCACGTTTCCTTGCCATTCTCGACCTTGAACAGAGCCGCCTTGATGGTACTGGTGCCGATGTCGATACCTGCTGCAATGGTCATTCTTTATCACTCCCATCCGCGTGGCCCAGATGCGCGCGGCGTGCAAACTCCGCTGCACCGAGTGCTCCGGTGTAGATCGAGTCCGGGTTGATGTTTATTGTGACCTCTCCGTAGTTTTCCTTGATCACCTTTCTGAGCTCGCGCACCGCAGCATCGTTCTTGGCGACGCCACCCGTAAACGTAAATTCATTAGTGATGCCGCCAGACCGAGAGATGATTGAGATCGCGCGTAGGATTATGGCGCGGTGCAATCCTGCCAGAATGTCTTCGCGCTTCTCGCCGAGCGAGAGCCGATCACGCAGCTCAGCGCCTGCAAACACTGTACACGTCGAATTAATGCGCGCAGGCTTATCGGATTTCATCGCCATCGGCCCGAGTTCGTGGAGGCCCATGTTCATTTCGTCGGCGATGTAGCCAAGATACCTGCCGCAGCCCGCAGCGCAGCGATCATTCATTTGAAAATTTTCAACGATGCCGTTGGCATCGATCTGAATGCCCTTCGTATCCTGGCCCCCGATATCGAGCACGGTACGGGTCTGCGGGTACATCAGGTGGGCGCCGAGGCCATGGCAAAGGATCTCCGAGCGAATATGCTCTTTGGAGAACGGAAGCGTCACCCGGCCATAACCGGTGCCGACAAGGTAGGTTTCCTCAAGATCGATCGCGAGCGCGCTTTCTATCAGCTTCTGGATGTCGGCCGCCGCCGATTTGACCGACGGCTCCGATTTCAGCACGCGCCCGAGCGCACGGCGGAATTTTTCGCTCAGATCTCCCGTCGGCGGCCGATTTTCGACCTCAATGATCGACTTATCATAGACATTAAGCAGTAAGTCATAAGGAAGGTTTGCCTGCCGCGCGACCTCTTCTGCATGGGAATGGTAACGCGACCCCGCGATGTCGCGGAAGAAATCCGATTTTCGCTTTGCTCCCGGGGCGTAGAGCTCAGGCGCCTCTTTCCGCAAACGCTTGAATACCTCGCCGAGTGAATCTTTCACTCCGGATGCAACCTTGGCAAAGCGCTCGCCATGAATCTGTCCAACGCAGGTCTGTTCGAGATCGTCCAGCTGCTCGAGAAACTGTTCGAGGCGAAAAGCACGTTCTAGCGCCGCAAGAAAGCTGTCGAGTTCGATGTTCGTATGGGCATCAGTCAATGCGCGGCGGAACAGCGTAAATTGCCCGTCGACATTGGCCTCCTGGCTCGCGACCCGTGCTGCGGTCGCATAGTTCGATCTTGAATTGGTGATGCCACGTCCAATGACGTTGCGATCCTCGTCGAGAAGCACAGCCTTGGTTGTCGTCGAACCAAGATCGATGCCGACGAAAGTTTTCATGCCGTCCTCCTCAGGCCGCCGCGACGGTTGCGCCGGCGCGCTTCTGGTCGATCATCTGGAAATAGCTCTCGAGACGATTCTTGATGTTGGCCGCCGAGAAATAGCGCGGATCAACCAGATCGGATTCCACGAACGCCGCCGGCTTGCCCGTCCGCTTTTCGACCTCACGCATCATCAGCAGTTGTCCGGCCGAGAAGCTGTTGCAGCTCTTGATCGAGTTGATCAGGAGACCGTCCGCTTCGTATTCGTTGATGTAGTTGACCAGCATGTCGATGCGCATCGGCAGGCTGCGGTTGGTGTAGACACCGAGGCAGTATTCGGCGAGCGTCTCAAGCGGGTTGTTGGGATCGTGCCGGAAGCCGAAATCGTAGACGCCGCCGACTTTGGTGTAGCTCGAGGCCACGACCACCGCCCCTTCGTCGTAGAACATCTTCCAGAACTGTCGGAAACTTGTGTAGTTCGGTGGGCCTTCGACAACGAGGCGATATTTCTCCTTGCCCATGTCGCCATCGGGCGTAACCGGACCCTGTCCTTTCGAGAGGCGATCTTCCACTTCTTCGCGCAGAAACCGGTAGTAATCGATTGCGTCGCTGGTGCCGCGGAACGCACCGAAGATCGGGCCAATGTAGTAGATCCCGCCGAAATAAGCGTCGATTGGCGATGGTTTTGCTTTGGCGCTTTGGAGAACGCGGACGAGATCGTCCTCAGCCTTCGTCGATTTCTTGAGATATTCACGCAGCCGGTCGATGTCGAACTTGACGCCGGACACACGCTCGAGCGTTGGAATAACCTCGTCCTTCAGCTGTTTGACCATATAGTCGATCATATTTTTTGTGATCTTGCCGTCGCCCATGTAGGGCGTATGCAGCATGATGGTCTCGCATTTGTATTGCTCGCGCAGCAGCTCGAACCACTTCATGAAGGTGAAGCAGCCCGTGTATGAGAGCAGCAACACATCGGGGTTTGGAAATTTCTTGCCGTTCGGAGCAACATTTCCTTTGGCCATCATTCCGATGTCCGACTTCACGTACGTACATACGTCCTCTGAGTGCCCGATTTTTTCAGCTTCGAGCACGTAGCTACCGCTCACACGGCGCAACCCGTTTTGAATGGCATTGACCTCTGGCAGATTGTTTACGAGGTCGAAGCACATAATCAGTTCGTTGAGATTGCCAGGCACGAAGGTGGCGGCGACCTTGGCGCCAGTCTCGGGCGCGCTCGTCAGGCGATCATAATGGGCAGCCATCATCTCCTTCTGCTTCATCATGGAAGCGTCTTTGACGGCTTCTTTTGCAGGGGCGCGAGAGGTGACAATCTTTGTTTGCGTCGTCATGCTGCTGCTCCGCTCCATAGTTTGATTGAATCGGCGAATGTGCCGGCCTGCTCGCGAATCGGCTGCATCTGGCCTGAGTTCTCGGCATACTTGAACGCGATGTAAGGGATGCCGGCTTCCTTGAGCACGTGCTGCAGCATCGGCCGCTCGAGCAATGCCGGATCGCAGAAGCTGGGAGCGGCGAAGATCACGCCTTCCGCGCGCGTCCGCTTCACCGCACGCACCAGGTGCTGACCCTTTTCCTTCTGGTCGGGCTCGTATTTGGCCGCCGTCGATTCGGAGTGATGCAGGAAAGCATCCGAAAGGCTTTGCAGGGGGTCGCCCTTTACGCCGACATCGCCGGTGAGCCAGCGAGTCACCAGCAGGAGATCGTCGTCCACGACATAACAACCTGACAGTTCGAGCGACTTGATCAGATTGAGAGGGGGCTGCTCGCAGAACATGCCGGTCAAAACGATGCGGCAGTTGTCGCGCATCGGCCGCTCTTCGGCGCGTGCCGCAGCAAGATATTCACGCAGAAATGCAGTGTGCTCCTCGACAGGCAGCACGAGACCGGCACGTACCATCAGGTAGACCTCGGCAGCCGGCGCCTGCCATGGCCGATCGGCACGGAACTTGTACAGTTCACGGATCAACTGTCGATTTTCGTTGTAGACGGCGATCGAGTTGCGCAACTCGTCGTCGGTGATCGGTTTGCCGCGAAGCGCGCCGAGATCATGGCGGAGTTCGGTCAGCTCGTTGATGTAAAAATTTCCACCGATGTCATCGCGATAGTTCTGCGGGACATCGAAATAGCGGGAGTAGACATGAGGAAACATCAGTTTCCACATGCCGGAGAGATTGCGGATAACATCGCAGATCGATGGAAAGAGCATGCCGTCGACGAAATCGAGGCGGCCGGACACACCGAGCTCAATCGTCGAGCGCGGGATGCGGCAGATGTAGCTTTGGTAATAGGCGTCGCCGTGGATAACCTCGAGCTGGTCGCCGCCCCCGACAATGCCCAACGGCAGCATGTCCGCAGCGTGAATAATCTCGCGGGGTACATAGATCGGCATATAGCCGACGACTTTGCGGTTTGGCTTCGCCACCTTCCATTTGCGCGCGGAAGTAAACGACAAGTCCTCGAACAGCGCATTGGCGCGCGCAACGATGTCTGCCGTTGCCGATGGATTCAACGATGTTGCCATTGCGGCGTCCTCTTCGCGATAAAGGCTTCAAGGCCGGCGACCGCGTCATGGGTGCCCATGAGTTCGCCGAGATAAAGTTTTTCGACCGCGCGAATCTTTTCTTTGATGCGGGCGACGTAGTCGAGACGCGCCGCTTTGACCGCATAGCGCAATGAACTTGCACTCTTCGGCTTGAGATGTTCCTCGAAATAGGCGAGCGCGGCATGCTCCGGGTCGGCGTGAGCCTGATGCGCAATACCCATCGCGACCGCTTCCGCGCCGGTAATGCTGCGACCGGACACCAGGAGATCAAAGGCATGCTGCGGGCCGACCAGCTCCGGCAACAGGCAGGAGGCCGCCGGCGCGAACACGCCAAGCTTCATCTCGGGCTGCCCGAGCGTAGCGTCGGGCGCGACGAACATGAGATGGCCGGCCAGCGCGACTTCAAGCCCGCCGCCGAGGCATTGGCCGCGTACAGCTACCAGCAACGGCACCGAAGATTCGACCATTCGGAGTACCAGGCGATGCAGACCGGTCAACATTGCAGCGCAGTGCGCCGGGAGATGCTCCTCGACGCTCGCACCAAAACTGAAATGCGGGCCGTCGGCATCAAGAACGATTGCGCTGATTTCGCTATTTTTGGCGTGCTCTTCGAGCACACCATCGAGAGCCGAAATCATAGCCGCATCAACGAGATTTGCCTTCGGCCGGCTCAACCGAAGCCGCATCAAGCGGCCTTCCGCCTCGAACCAGATTTTGACCGCCTGTGTCAAAACTATCCCCTCGCTCGCGGCTGGATGCTATCGGTGAGCCGATCCGACCAAGGCGCATTGGCGGCGAGTGCGCGGCGCAGCATGACGAAGTCGACTTCGCGGCCAGTCTCTCGTGTACCCTCATTGAATGCCCGGAAACCGGCGCGGGCTTCGGTCATCATGTTGAGAGCGAGCCAATCGCGCGCATTTTCCTTGTTGCTGTTCCAAGCGTTGAGCTTCGGCTTGCGGAGTTCTTCGACCGTCTTGGTCGTGCATTCCGGGAATGTGTAGAGAAGTTTCGTGCAAAGTGCTTCGACCCGCTCGTCGAGCAAGCTGAGATCGATTGTGCCGCGCTTCAGCAGCGCCTGACCTTCGGCGGCAAGCGAGCCCGTCTTGGGCTCGCCGTGGATAATCCGCCCATAGTCATCAAGATATCGATCCGTCCACACCGTTGGGTTGGCGACGAATTTGCCGTCGACTTTCAGCGCGGGCACGATCTCGCCGACGACCCCAAGGCGATATGCCTTGTGCGCCGAAAAAGGTTCGCAAAGCAGGCCTGATGCCATCGCCTGCTCGCACCCGATCATGTAAGGGAGGAAATCAGTCGCCCCACCGATCGGAGCCGAACCATGCTTGGGGCCGGCCTGGCCGAACCGTGCGAGATCCTGCGCAATTGAAAAATCGCAGGCCATTCCGATTTCCTGACCGCCCCCGATCCGCATTCCATTGACCCGGCAGACCACTGGCTTGTCACAGCCGAGAATGGCCGAGACCATGTCGTTGAACAGCCGCATATATCCCCGGTATTCCTGCGGGTTGCCGGCATAATACTCGGCGTATTCCTTGGTGTTACCGCCAGTGCAAAAAGCTTTGTCACCGGCCCCGGTGAAAACAACGGCGACAACGTCACGCGCCGTGCTAGCGGCGCGAAATGCCAAGATCGTCCCCTTCACCATGTCGGTTGTGTACGAATTGAACTGACTCTGGTTATCGAGCGTGATCCAGGCGTTGAACAAACCGGCGACTGGTTTTCCATCACTTCCCTTTACCGGGCGCTTTTCGTAGTGCACCCCGTCGGAAATGGATTGCCGCACGGTCTCGGCAACCAGATTGTGATCTTTGGTTTCGGTTTCTTCTTCGGCAACGATGCGGAATGGTTCGGCAGTCATAGAAAACCCCTCACGGTGCAGGAACGAGGATGGCACGGCGCTTGAGCGCGCCAGCGTGCACCGCCTCGAATACCTGATTGATCTCGCTGAGCGGATGCTTCTCGACAAACTGGCCGACCTTGACGCGGCCATCCAGGACGAGCTCTAGCGCGGCGGGATAAAGATCGGGCGGGCAGCCCCAGTTGCCGATCGCGCGCGCATGAAACGCCATCAGGTTCGACAACCGGACTTCAACTTTGTCCATGGTGAAGCCGACGACTGCGAGTGTTGCACCATGGTTGAGCAGACTGAATGCGGTTTCCTGACCGACTCGCGTGCCAGAGCATTCAAAAATAATCCACTCGCTCTGGCGCAGACCGTGCTGCTTGGCGAAGGCCTGTATCGCCGCCTTGATATCGCGCGGCGTCATCTGTTTGGCATTCAATGTAAGCGAGGCGCCTTGCTGTGCAATTGCAGCAAGCTTTTCGTCGTTGACATCAATCGCTACTACGATGCCTCCTAAAGCAGCTGCAATCTGGACGGCGTAGCCGCCAACGCCGCCTACTCCATTGACTACGACAACGTCACCCTTTGTGACGCCGGCTTGCACGACAGCTTGATAAGGCGTGGTTACAGCGTCGGCGATGACGGAAAGGTCGGCAAGTTCGATTCCAACGGCCGCCAGCCGGTGTTCATCCACAACACAAAGCCCACGGGCCGGTACGGTGATATGAGTTGCGAAACCCCCGTGAATATCGTTGCCCGGCATCTTCTGGTTTGGGCAGATCGTTGCCTTGCCTCGAAGGCAGACGTCGCATCGACCGCACGGAATTACCGCGGGAACAATGACTGCCCGATCAGTGTACCAAAGCTCGTCTTTGCCGGTTTCGATGACATGACCGCTGATTTCGTGTCCAAGCGTCAGCGGCAATTCATGTTTGGTCCGTACACCGTCATAGTAATAGCCAAGGTCGGTATGGCAGACACCACATCCGGCAATTTCGACCACCACCTCGTCCGGACCGGGCTTGGCGATCTCAAATTCCATCGGCACCAAAGGCTTGCCCGCGCCTGTCATCATCCAGCGAACCGGCTTGGCACCCATCGGACTGCCCTCCAGATTTGGCCGCTGGACCCGCTAGCGGCGAGTGAATTTTTAGCCGCCGCCCGGCGGGTCGCCTTGATCAAGGTCAAGGAAAAGCAAAAAACAGCATTCTAGTACTTAAATACATATTGGCGACCTAGCTCTAGATCAGGAGACTTGGCCCATGGGCGCTTCGCCGAGCGTTTCCATTGCGATTATTGGCAGCGGCGGGGCCGGCGCCCTCACCACCGGCGATTGCCTGCTCGAGGCGGCCAGCACGGCAGGTTGGCATGGGCTCTTTACGCGCACTTTGGGGCCGCAAATCCGGGGTGGCGAAGCGGCCGCGTTGCTGCGCCTGGCTGTTCACCCCGTCGACTGTCTTCCTGACGAATTCGACTTGCTCATAGGTATCGACTGGCTCAACGCGCATCGTTTCGGCGCCGAAATCAAGGCCGGGCCAAGAACCCTGGTGATCAGCGATCCGCGTGGAGGCGACCTGCCACCGATGGTGACGCAGGCCGGCGCGCGTATTGTCGAGATCCCGATGAAGGAAATGGCCAAGGCCATCCGTGACGGACGGCCCAATATGATTTCTCTCGGGATCGCCAGTCGTTTGCTCGGCTTTACCGTCGAGCAAGCATTCGCACCAATTGCCAAGCGTCTTGCCGACAAAGGTCCGGGTGCCATCGAAGCAAGTCTCGCCGGAATTAAGGCGGGGTTCGGGGCAGCTTCGGGCATCGATCTTGGCGTGCAACTCACGGCGCCACAGCCGACTTCCGCCCGCAGGTGGTTGCTTTCGGGTAACGAAGCCACAGCGCTTGGTGCAATCCGTGGAGGCATCCGTTTTGCCGCCGCCTATCCGATCACACCCGCGACGGAAATTCTCGAATGGCTGGCACCTGGTCTTACGAGAATTGGGGGAGTGCTGTTGCAGGCTGAAGACGAGCTCGCTGCCATTAACATGATCATAGGTTCATCTTATGGCGGCACGCCTGCGTTGACAGCGACATCCGGGCCCGGACTTTCGCTGATGATCGAGGCGATCGGCCTTGCGACCTCTGCCGAGATTCCTGTCGTAATCGTTGACGTCATGCGTGGCGGCCCATCGACGGGGATTCCCACAAAATCCGAACAGGCAGATTTGAATATTGCTGTGTACGGATTGCACGGCGACGCACCCCACCTGGTGCTGGCGCCTCAATCGGTAAGCGACTGCATGTTCACCACGCAATGGGCGACGTATCTTGCGGAAACGCTGCAAGCACCGGCTATCGTGCTATCCGACCAGTTCATGGGGCAGTCACGCGCGGCGATCGAGCGGCCCGCCGACGTGGCTTTTATCGGGGCGCGAAACACCGCGACAGAGATTTCTGAATCTTACAAGCGCTACGCCAAGGTAGCCGGCGGCGTATCACCAATGGCGATTCCGGGAGCGCGCGGCGGGCAGTACACGGCCGATGGTCTTACCCACACCGAGCGCGGGATCCCGACCAGCGGCGCGGTCGATCATTTGGCCCAGCTTGACAAACGCCGCGATAAACTTGAGCAATTCAACTTCGGAGATCACTGGGCAAGCATGGAAGGTAACGGTGATCTCGCAGTTATTACGTGGGGTTCACTCACGGGCGCGGTGCGCGAGGCTGTCGGTCGCGCGGCTGCCGATGGCGTCAAAGTGCGCATCGTCGCTCCCCGTCTGATCGCGCCGGTCCAGCCGGAACGGTTTGCAAAAGCCCTTACGGGCGTCAAACGCATCCTGGTTGTCGAACAGACACATAGCGGCCAGTTCCATCGATACTTGCGGGCTCACTATGATTTGCCGGCACCGGTACGCGTATTTCACCGACCGGGGCCGCTGCCAATTACGGCTGGCGAAATTCATCGTGCAATCATGAATTGGAGTTGACGATGTCCAGCATCGTTACAAACCTGGCTTGCAAACCGGGTGACTATAAGTCGGACATCAAGCCGATCTGGTGTCCCGGTTGCGGCGATTATCACGTGCTCATGTCTTTCACGCGAGCGTTCGCTCAACTGGGTTTGCAATCCGAAAAGATCGCCGTCATATCCGGTATCGGTTGTTCATCGCGAATTCCAGCATATACGAATTGCTATGGCTTTCATGGCGTGCACGGCCGCTCGCTCGCTCTCGCTGCCGGATTGAAAGTGACTCGACCCGATCTCACCGTTGTCGTCGCCAGCGGCGATGGGGATGGTTACTCAATCGGCGGCAACCATTTTCTGCATGCGTGCCGCCGGAACATCGATATGACTTATGTCGTCATGGACAATCACATCTATGGCATGACCAAAGGTCAGCCATCACCCACAACAGAGCCAGAATTTGATACCGCACTGGCACCGGGTGGTACCGGAGTTCGGCCATTCCATCCGTTGGTCGTCGCACTTGCTTCTGGCGCGAATTTCATCGCCCGTTGCTTCTCCGGCGAACCAAACGAGACAGCCGACGTCCTGGTGGAAGCCATCAAACATCCAGGTTTTTCGTTCGTCGAAATACTTAGCCCCTGCGTCACGTTCCGCCCGGATGAAAAGGCCTGGAAGGATCTGGTGCGGCCGGCACCTGTGACCGCGACCGGCGACCAGGGCAAGGCAGCGCGCAGGTTGATGACTGACGATGGTTTTAATCTTGGCATTCTGTATCGGGGCAACCGGGCCCCCTTCAAGCCTGCAGTCGAACCGACCACCACAGATTTGTCCGAGCTGGAGAAGGACTTCGAGCTATGAGCAAAACAGAGAGTCCGAAGGTTTCCAACCTTAACGATCTCCTGGCGGTCGCCTACCAGATCGAGATCGATGCGGTCGAACGCTATAAAGTGTTGGCTGATCAGATGGAAACCCACAACAATCCTGAACTCGTGAAGGTCTTCCGTGACCTCGCTCGAGCCGAAGGCATCCATGGCGAGGAAATTCGCCGTCTCGCCGGCGATTTCGACGTCGTCAGCCACGCGCGTCAAATCGCAAAATTTGGAAGAAGCGACAGTCCGGAAGAGGCTGAGCTCTCGTCCTCTCATTATATGATGACTCCCTGGCACGCCCTGCAGCTTTCGCTCGCAGGCGAAAAGCGCGCACTGGCCTACTTCACGTCAATTGTGGAAAGCGCGAAGGATCCGAAGGTCAAGGCGATGGCAGCAGAGCTCGTCGAAGAAGAAGCCGAGCACGTCAATCTCGTGAATCGGTTGCTAGGCCGCTATCCGGCGCCGAGCGAGTCATGGGCCGAGGATATGGATCCGCCCGTGTCACAGGAATGATGCAACAACTCAGTGGGCTTTTTTACGCTCGTCCTTTACGCGAACCGCTTTGCCCTGCGACCGCGGAACTTCGCCTTCCGCTTTGATCACAACCTTGCAGGTTACGCCGATCAGAGACTTTATGTGGTGAGTCACCGCCTCTGCCTTGTTTTGACGTTCGGCATCGTTCAGTGAGAGGCCCGGGGCGAGCTCAATTTCCACTGTCATCGCATCGAGAACTCCATCGCGTGTCAAAACGAGCTGATAGTGCGGGGCGAGCCCGGGAAAGCCGACGAGGACCGCTTCGACTTGTGACGGGTAGACGTTTACGCCTCTGATAATGAGCATATCGTCGTTGCGTCCGGTCACGCGCATGATCCGGACATGTGTGCGGCCACACTTGCATGGCTCGTCACTGAGACGCGTGATGTCGCGGGTGCGATAGCGGATCATCGGCTGCGCTTCTTTGGTCAGTGTGGTGATAACCAGCTCGCCGGCCGATCCGACGGGCAAAGATTGCTGCGTCTCAGGATCGATGGTCTCGAACAGGAAATGATCTTCCCATCCGTGCAGCCCGGTCCGAATGGCGTGACACTCGCACGCCACCCCAGGCCCCATGATTTCCGATAGGCCATACACGTCCACCGCCTTGAGCCCGAGCCGATCCTCGAGATCGTGGCGCATCGCGTCGCTCCACGGTTCCGCGCCGAACAGACCCACTTTCAAAGACGATTTCTTGAGGTCGTAGCCCATTTTTTGCGCGACCTCGGCAATGTTGAGCGCATATGAGGGCGTGGCGCACAGCACATTTGCCTTGAAATCGTTGATTAGCGTCACTTGTCTTTCGGTGCCACCACCTGACACCGGCACGACTGTGCAGCCAAGGCGTTCCGCCCCGTAGTGCGCGCCAAGACCTCCGGTAAACAGCCCGTAGCCATAGGCGTTGTGCACAATATCTCCAGGCAACGTACCGGCACTGGCAAAGCAGCGCGCCATCAGATCCGCCCAGGTATCGAGGTCGCGCTTTGTATAGCCGACGACGGTGGGCTTTCCGGTCGTACCTGATGAAGCATGAACACGCAGCAGCTGCTCGCGCGGAACGGCGAACATCCCGAATGGATAATTGTCGCGCAAATCGCTCTTCAATGTGAACGGGAAACGGGCGATGTCGGACAGTGATTTGAAAGCGGCTGGCGTGACACCTGCGGCATCGAATTTCTTCCGATAGTGCGGAACGTTCGCATAGGCTCGGTCAAGCGTCTCTTTCAGGCGCGCGGTTTGCAGCGCCATCAGCTTTTCGCGCGGCATTGTTTCAGCATCGGCGTCATACATGTAGGTTTCCGGTGTCCTGGTTGCGGTCCGCACGTTCATGGCGAGCCCCCTTCTCGACTATTTACGGTATCGACCAGCCCGGCTTAACCCCGGGTCCGGCAATGCCGGTCCCGCGGACCGGCGTGTGGGTCAGCGCAAAGCCCTGATTGAAGCCCGCACGGGTTATCAGGATGAATTTCAGGGCAGCGCCTGTCACTGCGATGCAAACGCCGGCAATTGCAAAAAGAACGCCGGTGGCCATTGCCGTTGCAATGCCGACGACGATTAATACAGCCGGCAAGACGAAACCGGCGGCGAAAAGCCACGGCCGGTAGCCATAAAACACCATAAGTGTACGCGTCGGCGCGCCCTCCACTTCGAGCGCGGCCTGGTACGACCGCCAGATCCAGGCACGTATCGCCGCCAAAATAAGAGCGATCACGGCAACCGTTTGCACGAGGCCCTGACGTTGCGGGCCTTGCGCGATCGCTGCAAGAAAGACTCCGCTGCCTTCCGCCAAGCCGGTCGCAAGCATCAGAGGGACGACCCAGTTTATTCGCCACGCGGGTATGCCCTTGGCCTCTTTCAGGATCATAGCCTGGCTGAAAAGAAAGAAGCCCGCCATGACGGCCCCTGCCACAAGCAGTGCGGTTGCCTGCACCCACAGCGCCAATATAGCCAATGGAAAGAGCGCGGTCGCTATCCAGGCTTCGCGTGTCATCCACGAACGACGCGGCTGACGCAGAACATAAATGGACCGCAGAGGCCGACCGATCTTGAGCAAGACCAGAAACAATCCGAGCGCAACGAACCCAAGAGCCGTTAGACCTATTGGCACAAGCTCATCATGGCGCAGCATAGCCAGGGCGGTGAACATGAATAACCCGCTGCCTATGCCACCGCAGATGAAATTGCCGGCAGCCTTCCAATCCCAATGTTTCTGCTGTGACGGCTCGACACCACGTGTCCGAAGTTGACCCACCAATGCCGCCTCGGGCCGAGCGCTATCGGACTCATTTTCCGCATCGCTCGCCTTGCCATAGAGATAGTAGAATCCAGGGTCTGTCCCGAGTTCGGCATGCATGCGAAATTCGCGCTGCTCGCGCAGGAGCTGCGAAACGTTGCTGTTGGGATCGTCGACATCACCGAAATGTAACGCAGTCGCGATACAGGAATTGACACAGGCCGGCGTCGCCCGCGGATCAATCCCCGGCACGAGGCCGTTCTCGATTCCAAAATCAATTTTATCAGAACAGAATGTACACTTCTGTGCGACGCCAAAGCGCGCAGGATCGAACCGCTCAATTTCATTCTGGGTGGCAGCATCGTACGCATAGTGCGGTTCATGAACGAGAAACCGTGCCTGATAAGGACAAGCAACTTCGCAATAGGCGCAGCCAATGCAGAGATCGTAGTCGATTGTCACAATACCGTCCGCACGCTGGCGCGTTGCTGTTGTCGGACAGACATGCATGCAAGGGGGGTCGGCACAGTGCTGACAACCGACCGGAACAAATATGCGGCTGACGTTTGGATAAGTGCCCGCCTCGATATCGAGAACCTTGCGCCACTGAACCGCCGGTGAGGTCGCATTGGCATGGCGGCACGCCACAGTGCACGTCTGACAGCCGACGCATCGCTCGAGATCGGCCACCATGGCCCAGCGTGTCATGGCGCGGTCTCCAAGCGTCGTATCTTGACCTTGACAAGATCGGCACTCGAGCCAGTTGCGTCTGTCAAATCGAGCAGCATGGGCACCAGGGCGTTCATGCTGGGAGCATGAAAATCCTTGGCAAAGGGCGTAGCCCAATGATCGAATTGGCCAATCATCAGCAGCGTGTCAGGGCGGATCCCCTCGCACAGCATGACTCGTCCTTTGGTCTCGTTGAGCGGCGATCGCACCTCCACGATATCGCCGTCAGCGATCCCCAGCCGCTCGGCGGCGGCGTGGTTCATAACAATATTGCCGTGGCCGGCGACGTTATCCGCCACTTCTTTGATCAGCTGGATGCCAACGTTGCCGCCCCAGGAGTACTGCATGCTCCGAGCGGTGATGAGCCAGAATGGATAGTCGGCAATACGCACCGAGTAGTGCTTCGCCAGCGCGCTTTCCCATAGAGCGTTGAGATCATGCCAGCGGGGCAGTGGTTCATATTCGCCGAGTTGCTTGTCCCACCAATGAATCCCTCGCTCATGCAACCGTCGGCCAAGCTCTTCACCAATGCGAAATAGCTGTTCCTGATAAGGCTGTTCGAAGCGCAATCCTTCCGCGACAAGCTTTGGATACAAGTACCACTGGAGCCGCGGGAACGGCTTCACGCGAAATCCGTGCTCGCGGAACCACCCCAGCCCCTGAGATTCGGCACCGTCGGTGATTTCTGCACTGGCCGCCCGGCAGCTGGCATCCCAGATCGTCTCGACTTCGTGAACTTTTTCCGGCGCAAGCGAAAAATCGTAGTTTTTCCCGGAAAGCTTGATGCCAGCGGCACCGCGGTTGATGGCCGAATTGTAGGCCTCGAGCAGACCGGTGCGGCGAGCGAGCTCGGTTGCTATCCAGGTGAAATCTTTAGCCTCTCCTTGCGGGGGTACTGCCGGCGCACGGAGAGCAAATCCCTGATGGTCCCAAAATTGCTCAACGTATTTTGTCCCGCCGATGCGCAGTAATTGCAGACCTTCAAGGTCGGTACAGTCCGGCAGCAGGACATCGGCAACGTGGTTCGTCTCATCGCGCGTGTAGGCAAAACAGATCACAAATGGAAATTTCGCCATCGCCTCACCGACGGCTTTTGTGTCCCAAAATGAAATTGCCGGATTCGTTCGATAGACAAACCAGACGTCCGGCGGCGAGGCATTCGGAAGGTTTTCGAAATTTTCGCCCTGCATCATCCACGCCAGATGCGTCGGGCCAAGCGCCTGACTCCAGGCCGAGTCCGCGACCAATGGCACTAGGGTCCGGTGCGCGCTGCGCACGGTTGGGCGTGAGATCCACCCTGCCTTGCTGGTCGGATTCATCGGGTACTGCATGAAGCCGTCGGGGCCCGCCTTGACACTCGACCAGCGATTATCCGCAGGCCGGTTGAGCCTGACCGTCGTCCCGAGCGTGCTCCCTGGGACCTCCAACGCCCCAAACAGGCAGCCGATGAGGGTGCGCGCCCAGCAGCATTCGTAACCGCCCCATCCGTTGTTGACTGTTTTTCCGAGCGAAATGGACACTGGCCGCAACGGCAGCGTCACTCCATCAATGTCGATTGTTTCTCCCACGCGCGCATGGTCGGCGAATTCATTGGCTACACGGCGAATGGTAGTGGCAGGCACATCGCAGATCGTCGCTGCCCATTCGGGCGGATAGTCCCTTACGTGCGTGACGAGGTGAGCAAATGCAGGCTTGACGGTCACCTTCTCGTGCAAGACGGCCGTATCGTCAGCGAGCACCTCGACTCCATCAACGACGAACGAGCCCTCCAATGCCGGATCGACATTGGGCGTATCGAACGTAACTGCACGACCGGTAGCAGTATCGACCATAAGTGGCTTTCGGGTCTCGGGATCGCGGATGAACAGGCCGTTCGGTCCCACCAAATAAGGCGAAGACGTGCGATGCTTGAGAAAAGGAATGTCCAGCTTTTCACGCTGATGTTCGTGCAAGAAGACATGGATCATCGCGAACAAAAATGCCGAGTCGGTTTTCGGTTTGATCGGAATCCACTCGGCTGAGCAAGCGCCGGTTACCGAGAGGTGCGGCTCAATCTGGACGCGCTTCATGCCTCGCTTACGCGCATCCGCATGCCGCTTTACGCCGCAGACGCCGCCGGACGCTTCAACATTCGCGCCAAAGGAGACGAGATACTCACAAAGCGGCGTATCCGGTGAGACCGTGAACCCCCGGTGCCACAGTTCGCCATAGAGATGCTCGGAGTGGTAACACTTCACGCCCTGGCCGGAGCCAAAGCTCATGTCGATCGGACCCCAGGCAGACAGGAATGCAGGCAGTGTTCCCATATAGGCCGTGGGTGTGCCGCCGCCGCCAAAGCTTGCGGCGACACGCGGATAGCCCGTTTGGTCGGTCAGTCCTGCGGCCCGTACCGCGTTGAGCTTGTCGGCGACCAAAGACAGCGCCTCATCCCAGGAAATACGGACGAACCCGGGATCCTGGTCTCGGCCCTTGTTCGGGTTCGTGCGCTTCATCGGGTAGAGAATACGATTGGGATTGTAGGCCTTTTGCACGAGGCCAAACGCCTTCACACAGGCTTTGCCGCCTGCTGGATGGATAGTCGACGCGTCGAAATTCGGAGTGACTTCCGTCGCAATCCCGTCCTCGACGCGGACTTTCAGCAGGTCTGGCCCAGCAACACACTGGTAGCAATAAGTCGAGACAGTTCGCTCGTCGTGTGCGGGTCTGCCTGGCATGTTGGCTATCCCGATCCGCCGATCTTGCCGGCTTTCGCCTTTAAGCGCTGGATAGTCTTGTTGACATCCACGACGAAACGGCCATGCGTCCCAGCGCTGATCTGTTCGATGTTGTCTTTGGCCGATATGTCGAACACGATTTTTCGACCTTCGACTGTAGTCACGGTAACCGTAATTTCAACCGACATGCCGAGCAGCGTCGGAGCGAGGTGCTTGATCGCGACGTCAGTGCCGACCGAATCCTCGCCGGCGTCGGCGTGGTCGAGGATCAATTGCCGACACGTCATTTCGATGTCGCGTACAAGATAGGGCGTGCCGTAAACGCGCCCCTCCTCACCCATGAATCCGATGGTGCGGTCGCGATCAATTTCTATGCGGCTGGTCCGTGACACTCCCGGACGAAGACTTTCCTTCACCAGCGTCTCCTAGATGTAAGAATTCAGCAGAATGCAAATATATTCATTTCCACTGGTTCGACTTGATCAAGGTCAATTCGTTCAGCGTTTTTAGATACCCAAATAGGCCTCACGCACACGACGGTCCGACTGGATCTCGGGGGCCGACCCGCTGAGCGTAATTCTTCCGGTTTCAATGACGTAAGCGCGGTCCGCGATCGACAGCGCCGCCCGGACATTCTGTTCCACCAGCAAGATCGTGAGGTTTTCATTTTTTAGCGCTCGAATTGCTGACAGTATTTGATCGACCAAGTTGGGGGCCAAACCCATTGACGGCTCATCCAGCAGCAGCAATCGGGGCTTCGCCATTAAGGCCCGGCCGATCGCCAGCATTTGCTGCTGTCCGCCGGACAAAGCGCCCGCTGGCATGTTCCAAATTGCTTCAAGCATTGGAAACAGCGCGCAAACGCGTTCAAGCTGTCTCTTAAAATCGCCTTTGCGATGCAGCCAGGCGCCGAGCAACAGGTTGTCCTTGACCGAAAGAGGCGCGAAGATTTGCCGACCTTCTGGCACTTGCGAGATGCCAAGGGCAACACGCACATGCGCAGGCCGTTGACCAATTGCCTCGCCTTCATACCGTATGGTCCCCGCGGTGATCCGCTGTACGCCTGAAATCGCGTGCATCAGCGTCGTTTTGCCGGCACCATTCGCGCCGATGAGTGTGACGACCTCGCCTGCATCAACGTGCAGCGTCACGCCGTGTAAGGCTTCAATGCGGCCGTAGGAGCTCTTCACATTTTCAATCGAAAGCACGGGCGGCCTCCTGCGAGCCATGAACGCCGAGGTAAGCCTCGACAACCGCCGCGTTGGATCGCACTTGCTCAGGAGTACCTTCGGCGAGCGTTTTACCATTCGCCAGAACATGAACGCGATCCGATATTTTCATCACCAAACGCATATCGTGCTCAACCAGTACGACCGTAATTCCATCCTTCACAATTGACCTAATGACAGCGTCAATTTCCTGAGTCTCAACGGGATTACAGCCGGCCGCAGGTTCGTCGAGCAGCAGAAGCGACGGTTCAGTTGCGAGTGCACGGGCTATTTCAAGGCGCTTGAGCGCGCCGTAGGCAAGCGAGCTTGCAGGGCGTTCGGCAAAATCTGCCAAGCCAACGCGTGCAAGCGCTGCCCGTGCCGCTTCCTCGGTCGCCTTGTTCTGACGGACGACTGTGGGCAAATGCAGCAGATCAGCGAGAATACCGGTCCGCTCATGACGATGGCGGCCGACCATCACATTCTCAAGAACGGACATTCGATAGAATATCTGCAAATTTTGAAAAGTGCGCGACAGCCCTCGCCGGGCGCGCTCGTGAGGCGCGAGACCAGTCGCCGTTTCACCGGCGATGTGGATGCTTCCACCGTCCGGCGTGTAAATTCCCGAGACCAGATTGAACAGGGTTGTCTTGCCTGACCCATTTGGCCCGATGATTGAAAACACCTGACCAGACTCTACGGCGATATTCACGTCATCGATTGCCCGCACTCCACCGAATGCAATGGAAAGCCTGTCAGTTTCAAGAATCATCATTTGCGCCACCCGGAAACAACCGCAGCGACGGACGGCACGATTCCACGCCTCAGGAAGATCATGAAGACAATCAAAATAAGCCCGAGCAGCGCCTGTTCGTATTCATGGAAAATGGTCAACGCCTGCGGCAATACGACCAGCAGGCCGGCCCCCACCAGAGAGCCCAGTATCGAACCCATGCCGCCTAACACAACCATGGCGACCAGCTCGATCGAACGAAGAAACCCCGCAACGTCCGGCGTTACATGGCCATTGAACAGAGCCAGATAAGATCCGGCCACCGACGCGTAGACCGCAGAAATTATGAATATTGCGAGTTTTTTGCGCGCTATATCGATGCCGAGTAACCGTGCAGCAATTTCGCTGTCATGAATGGCCTGCAACGCGCGACCGGTCGGGCTCTTCATCAAATTAAGCGCGAGCACAAATCCAACGATAAACGTTGCGCCCGTTATCCAGTACCAGACGTCTGATCCCCGCACACTCCATCCAAAAAGCAAAAGCCTCGGAACGGTCATGCCGTCAGGACCGCCGGTCAACCCGGCCTCGTTGGTCAGAACGATTGCGACAAGCAATCCGAAACCGAGTGTGGCAACCGCAAGATAGTGCCCCTTGAGCCGGAGAATTGGCCGCCCCACAAGAAATGCAACAATCGCCGAGAGTGCCGCTCCAGCGAACACGCACAGCCAGGAAGGCATACCAAGGTGCGCGGGACCGACGGCGACTGAATATGCCCCAATGCCGAGAAAGCCAGCGTGACCGAGACTGACCTGTCCGGCGAAACCCATCAGAAGGTTGAGGCCTGCAACCGCCAACGCGAATATGAAAACCAGCGCGCCAATGCGGTAATAATATGCGGAGGGGAAAAACCACGGCAGGGTGACAAAGATTGCGGCAACCGCCAGGGGCGGCAGCAACCGAATTTCCAGCAAATTGCGCAAGCTAAACCCGCTCGATCTTCGCCCGGCCAAACAAGCCCTGCGGAATGGCAATCAGCACAATGAGGATAATCAAGAAAGCAACCGCATCTTTGTAGTTCGAAGACACATAGCCTGCCGCCAGGGCCTCGAACATTCCAATCAGAATACCGCCGACCACAGCTCCTGGCGCACTTCCAATTCCGCCGAGCATCGCCGCGGCAAAGCCTTTAAGCGCAAGCAACGTGCCCGCATCGTAGCTTGTCAACGCGATCGGCGTGATAAGCACTCCGGCAGTTGCCCCTATCGCCGCCGAAACGGCAAACGAAAAGGCGACTATGCGCCGGGTATCGACACCGATAAGCCTTGCCGCCAGACGGTTGGCTGCCGTTGCGATCACCGCCTTGCCGAAAATAGTGCGCTCAATGAACAGCCAAAGAATAATGACAATAGCCGTCGCGCTCGCCAACACGACCAGGCTCTGCGGCAATATGGCCGCTCCACCGAATTGAATCGGGTCGGCACCGAAGAGCGGAGGCAAACTGTGGAACCGCCGATCAAAAACGATCTGCGCCATGCCGCGCAGAAATATCGACGCACCAATCGTTATCATGATCAGCGCGACCGACGTCGCTTCGCGCGCGGGCTCGATCGCAAACCGGTGCAAAGCCAGACCGATGGCTGTTGTGACTATTACTGCGATAAGCGCAGCAAGCGGTAGTGAAACGCCGGCCTGCGCCACGAAAACGGTCGTCATGCCGCCCAACATCACGAATTCGCCTTGCGCGAAGTTGATGATGTCCGACGCCTTGTAGATGAGCGTGAACCCGAGCGCCACCAGGGCGTAGATGGCGCCCACGGTCAAACCCGAAAAGACGAATTGCAGCAACTCGGCCATCGCGTCGAGGGCCTCGCAAGCTTGGGATCAATACTGGCAAACCAGAGCAGACACGGTTTCCCAAGCCTACTCGCCTATGACATCTCAGGTGCCGGTGATCAACGTCCAGTCGCCACCCTTTATTTCCAGCATCCGGAACGCCGACAGATCAAGGCCCATGTGGTCGGTTGGCGACATGTTCACGATGCCACCGGTACCGACATAGCCTTTCGTTTTCTCGATTTCGTCGCGGACTTTGGCAGGGTCGGCGCTTTTCGCACGCTGCATCGCCTCAACCAGGATCATGAGGCCATCATACGCGTGACCACCAAAGGTCGAGACCGCCTGTCCGGTTTTTTGCTGGTAAGTGCGTGAATAATTCACGACAACCGACTTCTGCGGGTCGTTTGGCGGAAGCTTGTCTGCAAGCAGAAGTGCGGCGGCGGGAAGCCGTACGCCCTCGGCTGCTGGCCCGGCGAGATCGATAAACTGCTTCGAAGCTACACCATGGCTCTGATAGAGCGGCAACGTGATCCCAAGCTGCCGATAGTTGCGCGTCACGATCGCTGGACCTTGGCCGAACCCCGGATTCACCACGGCCTGCACGCCGGGCTTGTTGCGAATATTGGTCAGTTGCGGAGTCATGTCGCTGTCTCGCGGCCCGTAGCTTTCCTCAATAGCGATAGCCACGCCGACACCAGGAGCAACAGCGACACATTGGTCGCGCATCGATTTGCCAAAAGCGTCCGTCCCCGAAATCAAGGCAATAGTCGTTAGATTGCGAGCCTTAAGATCGGCAAAGATTTTCTCGCACGCCATTTTGTCAGTGTGGGGTGTCTTGAACACCCACGAACGCACTGGCTGGATAATCTGAATGGCGCCAGCCAGGGAGATGAAAGGGATCTTGGCCTCTTCGAACACAGGGATCATCGCAAGAGTCGAGCCGGTCGTGCTGCCGCCTACCATCGCGACAATTTTGTCTTCCTCGACGAGTCGTGTGGCAAACGTCCGGGCATTGTCGGCGCTACCAGCATCGTCGTAAACGACCAACTGTAACTTCTGGCCATTTATGCCGCCTTTGGCGTTGATCTCATCGATGTAGATTTCCAGCGTCCTCTTTTCAGGATCGCCAAGAAATGACGCCGGTCCGCTCACCGACAAGACAGAACCTATTTTGATTTGCGCGGCTGCCTCATGGCCTGCAGCAAGAAAACCGAAGAGGCCAACAGCAGTGGCCGCCATCACGCATCGCAATGCCTTCATAGGACCCTCCCCGAACTGATCCACCATCTTAAAACTAGCAAAGCGGACAGGCCAAACACTTGACCGAATTCAAGGCTTACAAACACGCTTGGTAGCAGTTACATCGCAGGTTAGCAGACTTCGAAGTGCCGGATAGGATGGCAGAAAAAGGAAATTCGATGGACTTTGGTCAATTCCTGGCCCCGGGCACCTTCGTAGATAGCGACTCCCCGCAAGTGAGGAAGTTCGTGACGCAGGCGGTCGCAAACGTGGCCGACCCGCGTTCCGCAGTTCTGCGGCTGTATGCCGTTATTCGCGACAACATTGTTTATGATCCCTATGTGGATTTTTCTAACCCAGCGAACTTTCGCGCCAGCGGCGTTCTTTCCGCCGGGCGGGGCTTCTGCATAGGCAAGTCGGCACTTTTAGCAGCAGGCGCAAGAGGTCTTGGAATTCCGTCGCGCGTTGGTTTTGCCGACGTGCGAAACCATCTGACTTCCCCGCGGCTTTATGAAAAAATCAAAACCGACATCTTTCTTTGGCACTCGTACACGGAACTCTATCTATCGGAACGGTGGGTGAAGGCGACGCCAGCCTTCGACAGTGCACTGTGCGAACGCGCCGGCCTCAAGCCGCTTGAGTTCGATGGTCAGAACGATTCGCTTTTTCACGCATTTGATCGGGCCGGCCGCCGTCACATGGAGTATTTGAAGGATCACGGTGCATTCGCGGACGTGCCTTTCGATATGATACAGGCCGAGTTTGTTCGCGCTTATCCGGCATTGATGCGGGTTGGCGGTCTGGCTGGCGACTTCAAGTCGGAGATTACCCCGACAGACTAGTTACGTTTGCTGCCATGCGGACAGTCGGCGGCCTCCACTCTGCATAGCAATGCGCGCAACTGGTAAGTGCCCATGGCTGGATCGTACGGTGGCTGGTTGTTGGTCAAGAGATTGGCATTCGAAGTCCAGACGCCATAGTCGGGGCCGGGCTGTTCAGGAAACCACCAGCCGTGTTGAACGTGAATGACACGCGGATCGATTCCGGTCGTTAGCTTGGCTTTCTGCCGCATGCGGCCGCGTCTCGTTTCGATCCACATCCAATTTCCGTTGGCAATCCCGAAGCGCGATGCAGTTTCGGGGTGAATTTCCGCGATCGGATCGTTCTGCGCCTTGCGTAGTTTTCCGAGTTGACGATGTTCTGAGTTGAAAAAGAACGAAATTCGTCCGCCTGTCGTGAGCACGAGAGGAAATTGTTCGGCAACTTCGGGCGTGCTGATCGGACTTTCCGGCGGTTCCATATAATAGGGCAGCGGCGCATAGCCGAGTTTCTCGAATCGTGTGGAATAAAGCTCGATCCTTCCGGTCGGTGTCTTGAAGCCGTCGGTCTCGTATTTTCGGTATCTGATCGGGACCTTGATAAAGCCTTTTTGCTTGAGCTCGTCGAAAGTAATGTTGAGGCCACCGGCTGCAAGTTGCGCGTCAAGCACGCTCTTGACGGGCTCGGTGCATGCGGGAAGCTTCATTCGTCTCGCCAATTCGACAAAGATTTCTTCATCAGCTTTGCATTCTCCGATTTGCACGGCTTTCTGCTGCGCAAGTACGACGTTGGCAGCAACGGTCGGCAGTCCGGCCAATTGATCGAGTTCAGGCCATGCCGCGGCCGGCAGCACGATGTCTGCAAGTTCCGCCGTCGGCGTCATGAAAAGGTCGGCACAGACCATGAAATCGAGTCTCATCAAAGCGTCATAGACGTCAGAGGAATTCGCGTAGGTAGTCAGCGTGTTATTTCCGAATACCAGGAAGGCTTTCACCGGATAGGGCTTGCCGTATCGCATCGCCTGCAACAGCGTCGGTATATGCGCGGCCGGCAAATCGGCGCCTTCACCGCCAAGCAGCTTGAAGCGGTCCGCCCCGAGGCGCTTTGCGCTCGCCTGCGGAGTCAGATTCTCAATCAGGCTCGGAAAGCGTCCGAGACCATGCATTCCAAACACCCAACCGCCCGGTACATCGATATTGCCTGTCAGCGCCGGCAGCATCGAAACAGCGCGCACTGTCTGGATGCATTTCGGGGTGTGCTCGATCGCGCACCCCCACTCGAGCATCGCGGGCTTGGTTTGCGCGAATATACGAGCGGCCGCGCGAATTTTTTCAGCTGCGATCCAGGTGATCGGCTCAGCCCATTCAGGAGTGTACTCCTTCACACGGTCTGTGAGCTTGTCGAAGCCGTAGGTCCACTGCGTTACGAACGGTTCGTCATAGAGCTTCTCGGCAATAATGACATTGAGCATTGCAAGCGCGAGCGCATCATCTGTTCCCGGCCTGATCTGAAGCCACAGGTGTGCCTTCTCGGCGAGCACCGTGCGTCTTGGATCGACCACAATGATTTTGGGATTGTGATCAAGTGCCTCCATGACGTTGAAACGCGTCTCGCCATCGGGGCCCGACAGCACCGGATTATGGCCCCAAAAGAGAACACAACCGGGTGCGGTGCCTCCGGTGTAGTCACATACGGGAAAATCGCCAAGAGTCAGGATCGAGGTATTTACGCGCGGATGAAAACACTGCGCGAAACCCGGCTCACACCAGTTAGGTGTGCCGAGCGCATGACCGAAGCGCGATACCCAGCGGATATGATGACGGCCGGTTCCGGTCCCGAGAGCGATTGCCTCGGGCCCGTATTGCGCCCGAATTGAAAGCACGCGTTCTGCAATCTCGTCGAGCGCTTCGTCCCAGGAGATGCGCTCCCACACCCCCGACTGACGCCTGCCCTTGCGTCGCATCGGATATTTCAGTCGATCCGGATGGTAGACAAGGTCCGTCGTGACCGTACCGATTGGACAAAGACGTCCATGGTTGAGAGGTGACTCGCGATCCCCCTCAACTTTGAGCAAGACGCCATCCCGCACGTGCAACAGAACGCCGCACCCGCCGTGGCAACTGCGGCAGACGCTTTTCAGAATCGCGACGGCAGGCTGCCTGCTGTCCTCGGGCGTGACTGGCTGTTGAACGTTCATGCGAGCGCTTCAAAAAACGCTACGGGCCCAGCAATAGATTCGCACGGCTGGCGCGATAGCGGCTTGATTTCCATCAAGGAAATAATGCGCCGGGATCCGCAACCTCAATCAGCACGGCCATTTGCTGCGCTTATTGCACCTGCGCGACGGGTCGGCCGCGCCAACCAAAGTCGATCCAACTGAAGCGGAGGAATAATTCTATGTTCTCCAAATCTATGACTGGCGTGATCGCCGCATTGGCCTTTGGCACATTCGCCGCAGGGCACGCCTTCGCACAAGACACGGTCAAAATCGGCCTCGTCGTATCAATGACGGGGCAGCAAGCTTCCACCGGCAAGCAGATCAAGGCCGCCGTAGATCTCTACATGAAAGAAAATGGTGACACCGTCGCCGGCAAAAAGGTCCAGGTTATTCTTCGCGACTCTGGAAGCGTCCCGGATAACACAAAGCGGCTGGCCCAGGAATTGATTGTCAATGACAAGGTCAATGTCATAGCCGGTTTTGAGATTACGCCGGCAGCGCTTGTGGTCGCCCCGCTCGCCACCGAAGCAAAGGTCGTGGAGCTCGTCATGGCGGCGGGTACTTCGATAATTACCGAGAAGTCCCCCTACATCGTACGGACCAGCTTCACCGTGCCGCAGTCATGTGTGATCGTTGCCGATTGGGCCGCGAAAAATAATATCAAGAAGGTTGTCACGATCGTCTCCGACTACGCGCCGGGTTTCGATGCTGAGAAATCCTTCACCGAGCGGTTCACGGCCGCCGGCGGCACGGTCTCGGAAGCGATCAGGGTACCTCTCGCCAATCCCGATTTCGCGCCATTCCTGCAACGCGCCGCCGACGCCAAGCCGGATGCCATTTTCATCTTTGTGCCATCCGGGCAAGGCGGCACCTTTATGAAGCAGTTCGCCGAACGCGGGCTCGACAAGGCCGGCATTAAATTGATTGGTCCGGGAGACGTTACTGACGACGATCTTCTTCCCGGAATGGGAGACGCGGCCATTGGAACGGTGACGGCCCACTTCTATTCAGCCGATCATGATTCGCCGAAGAACAAGGCGTATGTCGCGGCCTTTCAGAAAGCCAACAACTTCCGACCGGCGTTCATGTCGCTCGGCGGCTACGACGGCATGCACCTTATCTACGAAGCGCTGAAAAAGACCGGCGGCAAAGCAGACGGCGACTCGCTGATCGCCGCGATGAAAGGCATGAAATGGGAGAGTCCCCGCGGGCCGATTTCGATCGATCCGGATACGCGCGATATCGTTCAGAACATCTACATTCGCAAGGTCGAGAAGAAAGACAATCAACTCTACAACGTAGAGTTCGCCACATTTGAAGCCGTCAAGGACCCGGTGAAAGAGGCGTCGAAAAAATAGTGCAACGAGTCTCGCGCGCGCGGCATTCGGATGGCTGCGCGCGCGTGCTCTGCGGAGGCGAGCGGATATCGCGGCACACAGATGCTGACAATTCTATTTGATGGAATTGCTTATGGCATGCTGTTGTTCGTGCTCGCAGCCGGGCTCGCGGTCACCCTGGGATTGATGAACTTCGTTAACCTAGCACATGGCGCTTTCGCCATGGCCGGCGGCTACGTAACCGTCCTCACTGTCAATCGTCTGGGCGTTCCATTTCTGGCATCCCTGCCGATCGCTTTCCTGGCGAGCGCCATTGCCGGATTTATCCTGGAGCGCACGCTCTACGTCCATGTCTATGGCAAGAGCCATCTCGATCAGGTGCTGTTCACGATCGGACTCGTTTTCATGTCGGTGGCTGCAGTCGACTACGTTATGGGCTCCAGTCCGGTCTTTGTTCAGGTACCCGGATCGCTACAGGGCAAATTTGACCTGTTCGGAATCGGCATCGGCCGCTACCGGTTATTGATCATCATCATCTGCGGACTGCTGACGATCGCATTGCAATGCACCCTTGCATTTACGCGTTTTGGTAGCCGCCTGCGCGCCGCGGTTGACGATAGCCGCGTGGCACGCGGGCTGGGTATCAACGTCAATCGAATCTTCGCCTTCACTTTCGCGTTTGGCTCCGGCCTCGCCGGGCTCGGCGGTGCGCTGGGAGCTGAAATTCTCGGCCTCGATCCGGCTTTTCCGCTCAAGTTCATGATCTACTTTCTCATCGTCGTAACGGTCGGCGGCACATCAAGCATCATCGGGCCGTTCTTTGCTTCGCTGCTCCTGGGCATCGGCGACGTTGCCGGAAAATATTATGTGCCGACCCTCGGCTCATTTGTGATCTACACCATCATGATTGTCATCCTGATCTGGCGGCCGCAGGGACTGTTCGCCCGCACCTCTTCGCGGTGAGGTGCGGCATGATCGCCCGTTCAACTATTGTCGCCGCCACCGAACGTCTCGCCGCTCGCGCACGCTGGCATCCACTCGAGTTTGCGTTCTGGATTTCCGCATTTTCTGCCATCTATTTGATGCCCAGCCAGCACCTTATTCTCACCGAGATCGCCTGGCTTGGGCTATTCGCACTCTCGCTCGATCTGATCCTTGGTTATGCCGGCATTGTTTCGCTGGGACACGCGGCGTTTTTCGGATTTGGCGCTTATGCGGCCGCGCTTCTCGCGAAATACGAGATCATCAACGAGCCAGTGCTGGCCATGCTTGCCGCCGGCGCTGGCGCGCTGATGCTCGGCTTTGTCACCAGCTTCCTTGTCCTGCGCGGTTCCGACCTGGCGCGCCTGATGGTGACGTTGGGTGTAGCGCTGGTGCTGCGTGAGCTCGCGAACCGCTACGGCTGGCTGACGGGGGGAGCCGACGGGTTGCAAGGCGTCACCATCCGGCCCCTATTGGGGACATTCCGTTTCGATATGTTTGGCCACACGGGCTATGCATATTGCCTCATCGTATTGTTCGTCCTTTTTCTGATTGCCCGTCGCCTCGTGAATTCGCCCTTTGGCCTTTCGCTGCTGTCGGTGAAGGGCAATCCGCTGCGTGCCTCCGCGATTGGAATTTCCGTCGACGCCCGACTGGTTGCGATCTACACGGTCGCTGCCGGCTATGCGGGGATCGCGGGCGCGCTCCTGGCACAGACAACGGCCTTCGCCTCGCTTGAAGTGTTTTCGTTCGATCGCTCAGCCGATCTTCTGCTGGTTCTGATCATTGGCGGCGCCGGCTATCTTTATGGCGGACTGATCGGCGCAATAATCTTCAAGTTCATGCAGGACTACCTGTCGGCATTGACGCCACAATATTGGCCGTTCTGGATCGGTCTTGTTCTGGTGACAATCGTACTGGTTGGGCGCGACCGCATTTCTTCGTGGACCGCGCCGGTCCGCAGTCTGTCGGTATTGATGGACTGGAGGACTCTTAGGTCAAGTCAGGTCACACGGCCGCCTGAAAGAACCTTCCAATGACGGTAGCGTTGGAAACGATCGATTTGAGCAAGCGGTTCGCCGGCATCGTCGCGACCAGTAACGTTTCATTTCGGATCGCCAAGGGAGCCCGACATGCTCTCATTGGTCCAAATGGGGCCGGCAAAACGACGTTAATTAACCTCCTGACCGGCGTGCAGCGGCCGTCGAGCGGCCGCATCATGTTTGATGGAGAAGACATCAGCGGCTTTTCGACGCAAAAACGCGTCGGCCTCGGCATCGTCCGCACGTTCCAGATCAATCAACTGTTCGGCGATCTGACGCCACTTGAGACGATCGGACTGGCGGTATCCGAACGGCGCGGACAAGGTCTCGACTGGTGGCGTATCGTCGGCAGCCGTCACGACCTCGTCACTGAGGTCGTCGAAATATTGGAGCGTTTCCACCTTTCCGACGTAATGAATACACGGGCTGGAATATTGCCTTACGGCAAGCAACGTTTATTGGAGATCGCACTCGCCATCGCTTGCCGTCCACGCGTGCTCTTGCTGGATGAACCCGCGGCCGGGGTTCCCGAAGACGAACGTCACGAAATTCTCTCAGCCGTAGCTTCTTTGCCTGCCGAGGTGACTGTTCTGCTCATCGAACACGATATGGATATCGTTTTCTCGTTCGCCGACCGCATTTCAGTTCTCGTCAACGGCGCTCTTTTTGTCGAAGGCAAGCCAGAAGAGGTTGCGAGTGATCCTCGCGTCAGGGCCGTCTATCTCGGTGAGGAGTTCGCCGATGCCTGATCTTCTGAAAGTGGAAGGATTAAGGGCGGGCTACGGCGAGGCAATCGTATTGACGGACGTGAGCTTCAAGATTGCCGAAGGCAAGGCGTTGGCGCTGCTGGGCCGCAATGGCATGGGAAAGACCACACTTATCAATTCCATTGTCGGTGTGACAAAACACATCGGCGGCAAGATTTTCCTTGAGGGTCTCGACATCACAAAGATGCGCCCCGATCAGCGTGCGTATGCCGGTATCGGTTGGGCGCCGCAGGAACGCAACATCTTTCGCTCATTAACCGTTGAAGAAAACATGACGGCAGTGGCACGGCCGGGACCGTGGACCCTCGCCAAGATTTATGCGTTGTTTCCCCGGCTTTACGAACGCCGGCGCAATTTGGGCAACCAGCTGTCCGGCGGTGAGCAGCAGATGCTCGCCGTCGCGCGCGCGCTGGTCATTAATCCACGCATAATATTGCTGGACGAGCCGCTGGAGGGGCTCGCCCCGATCATTATCGAAGAGCTATTGTCCGCATTGCGGAAGATCATTCGCGAGGAAGGCCTTTCAGCGATCCTCGTTGAACAGAACGCGCAAAAGATTTTGGGCGTGACAGATCTTGCCCTCATCATCGAGCGCGGTCGTATTGTTCATCAGAGCGACAGCGGCTCGTTGCTAAACAACCGCGCAATCCTGGAAACCTACGTCGGTGTGACGAGTGCCAAGCGCCGAAATCAAAAGGCCCGGCACGACGTGCGTTCTCCAGGCTGAGGCGGCGGCGTATCCTAGAGCGAAACATCGCAGATATCGGGCTTTTCCCCGCTTGATTTCCATCAAGTCGGGAAAGCAATTCTCATTGTATACAAAATGCCGAAAACGACCGGATACCAAATCGACAGCCACCAAACCCGTGCAGTGTATTACCATCTGACGACGGAGGGCCATCATGGCCGGTGATGCGCAGTCCCGTAACTCTGTAGTCAAATCTGTTTTAGATGCGGTCGCGGATTGGGTAAGGCGATATCACAGCGCACTCAAGCGCAACAACGAATTGGCAGGAATTGGCGCAAATGAGGTTGCCGCAATAGCCAAGGATCTCGGAATATCGGCGACTCAACTTCGAGAGCTTGCGAGCAAGGGGGCGCGTGCATCGCAACCGCTGCGAAAACTGCTCGTCGCTTTGGACGTCGACCCTAAGGAACTCGAAAAGATCGACGCGCGTGTCGCGCGCGACATGCAGTGGCTATGCGTGACTTGCAGTAAAAAGGCCCAATGCAATCACGATCTTTCCACGGGAGTTGCCGCGGAAACATTTCGAAAAATCTGTCCGAATGCCATGGCGCTTGACGCGATATTTAATCTGAGGGTCAAGGATATATCGAAGACAACAAAGGGGCCCTTAAAACACTACTGATATGACTCCTGGTCGGCGGGCCATGCCTTTTAGTCGACCGCTCGCAGCAGAGTAATTGTGAAGTTTTTCGCGGTGCTTCTAAAAGCGACCTAGCAACCCGGCTTGGCCCAGGCGGGACTTCGAAGAAGCAGCAGCGGCCCATAGAACAATACGAAGCAACCGAAGCCGGCTAACCAAGCAATGCCGGCATATTCCAATAGTTCGAGTGAGCCGTTGAACGCAGCGACGATACGCAGCACAGCGGCTACAAGCACGAGCGCATAAGTTACTTGGGTAGCCCATCCTGCTCGAAGCGGTTGTCCGGTATGGCCGAGCGAGGCGCGTGTCATTACCGCCAGCGTCATTAATCCGATGGCACCAGCAGTCCATGCATGGACACCGGCGCTTGGCGGCACCTGGTCCGAGAATGTGGCAGCTCCCAGCAACAGAAATCCAACAGGCACAAAGAGGTATCCCAGGTGCAATACTAAAACGAGCCGATCAGCGATGGTCCGATAGCCGGCCCAACGCACAAGGCGGCCGGCCTGCAGGATGCCAGCGCCCAGCATCATCGTTCCGGTGACCATATGCATCGGCACGACGATCCACATAACCATCGCTAATGCGCTTGCGGCAACCGCAACCATGTCGAAATTCGAGAAAGACGCCGGTAGTCGCCCAGGATTGTTGCGAGTGAGCCAATTGTTAGTGAAGCTTGGGACGATGCGTCCGCCGACCAGCATGACCAGGCCAATTACAGCAGCGATAGAAATACGAATTCCGTAGTTGGCTGCGCCGTCAATCAATACTTCCAAATGGAATATGGCGTTACCAGCGATCAGCAAGGTCAGTACAATGAGCACACGCAAGTTACGCCAGTTTTTGCCGGCGATGATTTCGCGTCCGGCAACTGCGCCGAGAGTTACCAAAAAACTCACATCCACCGCTGCCGCAATTGTGGCACCGATTTTCGCCGACAGCAGAATGACAACACGGCCAGCAAGCCATAGAAATGCGAGACCCGCGAGCGGCCAACCATTCACAGGCAGGCGGCCAGTCCAATTCGGGATGGCAGTCAGCAGAAAACCGGCAATTGATGCCACGACATAACCGTACAACATCTCATGGATGTGCCAATCAAGCGCACTGAAATGAGTTGGCAGCACAATCTGTCCGAAGTACTGGGGCAGCCAGAGCGCCATTCCGAGAGCGGCCCAAAGGCCGGCAGCGAAAAAGAACGGGCGGAACCCGTAGGCAAATACTGCGGGGCCGCAATACTCACGACGGCGCCGCAGGGCAGCAGGCGAAGACATCAGTTCCCTTTCTACTCGCCGCTACACCGCGACAGAATGTCGAGCGTGAAAATTGGACAGATAAGTATCAAACGCCGATGCGATGAGGCGCAAATACCGGCGTCCGTTCTCATCGACAATGATGCGGTGGCCCTCGATCCGGACAAGTCCATCGGCAACAAAAGGCGTCAGCGCTTCAAATTCCCGCTCAAATGAGTCCTGGATGTCGTTGTATTCGTCGAGGATTTCACCAATGTCACAATCAAGATGACACATGAGTTCCTCAATGATGCGGCTCCGAATTCGATCTGCCGGTGAAAGTATCAAGCCTTTTACCGTGGCAAAGCGATCCGACATGATGGCGCGCGAATAGTTCGCCGTATCGGATGCGTTCTGCACATAGCCCTGTGGAAGCCGGCCGATAGCGGAGGTGCCAATGCCTATCAAGGCGCTCGCATCGTCAGCCGTATAACCCTGAAAATTCCGTCGTAAAGTCCGCGTCCGTGCCGCAACGGCGAGACTGTCGCCAGGTACCGCGTAGTGATCGAGGCCGATAGGCTCATAGCCCAGCGAGATCAACATCCGATGAGCTGCGGTCGCTTGATCGAGCCGCGCGGCTGGCGCCGGCAGCGACGCTTCATCGAGAAGCCTCTGGTGTCGCTTGATCCACGGGACATGTGCGTAGCCGAACATGGCAAGACGCTGAGGCTTTAGCTGATGCACAAGGGTCGCGGTTCGCTCAATGTCACGCACTGACTGATCTGGCAGGCCATACATAAGATCAATATTGATCTCATGTATGTTGACATCGCGCAGGGTATCGACGGCCTGTTGCACAACCGAAAAGGGTTGCACGCGCCCGATTGCTTGTTGCACATGGTCAGAAAGATCCTGCACGCCGAAACTCGCCCGCGTGACGCCAATATCAGCAAGGGCGCCCGCAAGCTCCTTTGTCACGTAGCGGGGATCAAGCTCGAACGCGTGTTCACGCAGCGCCGTAAGATCGAAACTTACATCTAGGCGCGCGACCAGACTGCGTAATCGATCGGGCCCAAGAATGGATGGGGTGCCACCACCCCAGTGCAGATGGACGATACGTCGACACCCCGTATGGTCGGCAACGAGATCAGTTTCCCGAGCCAGCCGTTCGACATAGGAATCAACCGGCTCGGAGCGCCGTACAGCCTTGGTATGACATCCACAATAGAGGCAGATGTCTCGGCAGAACGGCACATGCAGATAGAGCGACAAGCTGTCCGATCTCTGAAGATCGTCAAGCCATGACGCGTATGTATTCGCCCCAATCGATGGGACAAAATGCGGCGCCGTCGGATACGACGTGTACCGCGGTACCGCTCGTTCCCTCGAATTCATGTCCCTCGCCAACATGATCTACCTACCGCCCAAGCCGCAAAGAGCGCCTTGATCAAAATCAAATAGCGAGCACCGCCAGTGGTTTAGTGGCCACCACAGCCGTATGGGACGAGTGAAAAGACCATGACTGCGCTTTCGACAGGCTGGAGTGGATTCGTTCTCGCCATCGTCCTGTTTCTAGGCTTTCTTTTACCGCACCAGGCTGTCATTGGCGTGTCGCCGCCTCCGCCACTCTGACGTCCTTACGATCGCTGCGCCTACGATCCAGTCAATTTTCTGTCGCTTGGAAAAACGCCCTGGACAATTTCACTACGGCGCAGCTCGTCGGCCTTGTGCATGTATTCGTCACCCTCCTTTCGCAGGGTTTCCTTCACGTCAGAATTCAGCACGCGATTGGATTCGGCGTAACATTTCCTTGCCAGATTAAAAAGATCCCTGACGCTTCGCATGTCTAGCGCTCACGCTGCTGCCAAAGCGCCGATGCCAGAACAAGTGTCATCGTAATACCAATGATGACGAAGCGAGGAGTAAGATACAGTTCAGGCTGGCGCATGACCATCTCAACGATTTGCATACCTTGCAATTTTGCATACTAGGCAAGCTGCCGCGTAACCAGATTGAGAAAAGTCAAAAAATGGCGCGCTATTTCTAAATCGCGCCAAAATGTCTTTCGATCTTGATTTCGGTCAAGGCCAGCCCGCAGGTAGCGGGCGATTGTTCAATCGGCTCTGGAGCAAAATCTTCCCTCTCCAGGAGCCTGCTTTAAATGGACCCTGACTGACAGCTCACCAGTTTTCAGTCAGGGTTTTTTGTGCTGTCTTACTTTCCGCTCGGGAATCGGTTCCCCAATGCGCACCAGCAGAAGCGTTCGACCATTCAACCAAAAACTTTTGCCAGAATGTCTTGGTCACGAGGCTATCGATTCTGACCACATGGAAATCTTAAACTGGTGGTTTCGCGTTGTTAACTGCGCCCCACTACAATTCCCGTTTATGATCGCACGCTTGAAAAAATTAATGGAGAAGCACTTCGCGCGCGAAGCGGAAATAATGAACCATTTCGACAGGACTCTGTGTGCGTGCCATCAGAACGAACACCATGCGCTCCTCAAATTCTGCGACAGCGCTGCCAAAATCAGCGAATATGACTGGAGCCTCTCGCAGTTTATGCTGCGTCGCGATTTTCCCAGATATATTCGTGAGCACATTGTTTGCCGGGACCAGCTGTTGGTTATGTGCGTCAACACCAACGGCGAGATAGCTTCATGCGGTTCATCCAGGCTTCGATAGCGCCAAATCTTCGATGACTAACGTTTGAGCAACGGACTGCCGTAAAGGCCGGTCGGCTTGAGAAGCAATATCAAGATCATGATCGCAAACGGCACCATCTGCGCAAGCGGCGCATAGATCAAGGATCCGATTGAGACAACCTGACCGACCAAAAAGCTCGAAACGAACGTTCCCTTGATGCTACCCAATCCGCCGATAATCACGATCATGAAAGCAAACGCCAGAACTTCCAGGCCCATTTGCGGATCAACCATGATCAGGGGCGCGTGCAGACCTCCGGCGAGCGCCGACAATGCACCAGCCATGATGAAAGTTATGGAAAAAAGCCGGTAGACGTTGATGCCGAGACCTTCGACGTGCTCGACATCCTCGATGCCCGCACGGATCGCCTTGCCGATAATTGTCTTGTTCAGAAACAGCCAGATTCCGAAATAGACAAACAGGGCAATGGCGATGACCACGAGGCGATAGACAGGAATTTCGGTACCGATGATACCTATCTGAGCGGCTATCGGCACCGGCACAGGGCGCGGGACCAGGCCCCAAAAATGTTTTATGATGCCAACTCCGCCGATCAAAATGCCGAACGAAGTAATCATGCTGAAGGTAATATCGCGCTCATAGATGCGCTTGAATACGACGCGCTCGACCACGAGGCCGGCTACCCCGCCTACGACCATTCCAGCGAGAACGCCGAGCCACAGATTGCCGATGGTCAGGCTGACGGAATAGGCGATGTAAGCACCAACTGAGTAATACAGCAGCTGGTCGAGGCTGATGACTCGCATCAGGCCGAAGCAAAGCGACAGCCCGACTACCATCAGAAAAAATATGCTGCCCAGGCTCAGACCAAAGATGACGCCGGTGAGCAACAGCTGCACGTCGATCATCGACCGCCCCCTTTATTCTCGGAGAGCGTGCCGGCGGGCCAGGCGCGCAGAAAAAGCTTTGTGAACAGCGGCTCCATCGTGCCCCAAATACCCTTCTCTCCCGCGAGCATGATGAACACCAGAACGAAGCCGATGATCAGCTCCCAATTGCCGATGAGCTTGCTGAGCACGTCCTTCATGCCAGTGTAGGCAATCGAGCCGACAAGGGGCCCGTAGAGAGAGCCGACCCCGCCAAGAATCGTCACCACCACCGGATCGGCAGCGCGCGACGGGCTGGTGATCTCAGGGCTGACAAAGCCGAGATAGACGGCATACATCGCACCGGCCATTGCCGTCGTCGTATTGGCGATGACAAAGGCCAGCAAACGGATGTGATAGTTGTCATAACCGAGGAATCGTAACTTATCATCGTTGATCTTCGCCCCGAGGCAGCAGGCGCCATAAATCGAGTCGTCAAGATATTTATAGAACGCCCATACAACGAAGCCGACCAAGAATGCAAAAATGAAAAACTGGTCCGGGCGTGTCAGGTCGAGGACCGGCGTGGGTGACAGGTTGGTCAGAAACCACAGGCCATTGTCGCCGTGCGTGATATCGGCCAGGACCTTTTGCATGAGATAGAAAACGATTACAGCGAGCGCGAGATTGACCAGAGCGAAGTAGTCGCTGCGCAATCGCACGAACATCGGCCCGACGGCAACCGACACAAGAATTCCAGCACCGATTCCGATCAGGATACCCAGGTAGGGATTCGTACCGAAATAGTAAAAGTAGAACGCTGCGGCATAGGCGCCGACCGCGAGATAAGCCGGTTGACCGAAAGAAATAAATCCGACGCGGCCGAGCAGAAAATTGCAGCCAATGGTATAGATCGAGAAAATCATGATCTCGTTGGCAAATGGCAGCGGAAAAAAGGCGCGCACCAAGGCGACCAGCGCGAACGCCAGCAGTAACCCACTCCACCACCGCAAAATATTCATGACACGACTCTCTCCTCCGGCTGCATCTACAGATATTGTTCGCAGGCCTCCGGCGTAATCATCTCGCGATCGGTTAGCTCGGCCATGATCCGGCCGTCGTTCATGGCGTAGACGCGTTCAGAGATCGCGCAGACGAGCGGCAGATTCTGTTCCACAATCACGAGCGCCGTCTGCTTGCTCAGTTCGCGAAATACGTCCTTAAGCTGAGTCACAATGCTTGGTGCCAATCCTTCGGTAGGCTCGTCGACAAGCAGCAGTTTGGGTCCGCCCAGGATCGCCCGCCCGATCATCAGCATCTGGCGCTCGCCGCCGCTGAGATAGCCGGCCTTGCGATCCATGAGCTGCGCAAGCTTGGGAAAGAAGGTAGTCACCCGGCCCCAATCATAATCCTTGGTCGCGTAGCTGCCGAGCTCCAGGTTTTCCCGCACTGTGAGGTCGGAAAAGACCTTCTTGTCCTGCGGTACGTATTTGACGCCCATACCGGCGACTGCGTGGGGCGGGCGGCCGAGCAGGCTGATGCCGTCGCAGACGATCGATCCGGAGGCCGGCGTGAGAAAGCCGACGATGCTCCTGAG
>DASPUD010000136.1:0-2753 GCA_035623095.1 Pseudolabrys sp. | reverse complement strand
GAAACGAAAGTGCCCATGAGCAGGAACATCGGGATGACGCCGAAGGTGTAGTCGGTCACCGTGCGCATCGAGGTGGCGCCGACCAGCTTGAGCGCCGCCGTGCCATTGACGAGATAGGCGAAGCCGCTGACGCCGACGAGGCCCATGGCCATGCCGACCGGCACGCGCAACAGCATCAGCACAAACAGAGAGATGAAACCGATGACTGCGACCGCGTCGGGGCTCATGGCGTGGCGCTCATTCGACCGGCTTGATCGTCGGCTCTTTGATTGCTTCCGGCATCACGATCAGGCGGTAGGTGCGCACTGCGATCAGCAGCACGGCGGATACGTCGCCGATCCACGCCAGGGCAAAAAACGGCCAGGTCGGCAGTCGCAGGTCGAAGGTGAGAACATTATCGTAATAAGTGGTGCGCACCTTGTCGAACAACGTGTAGGTCTGCACGGTGACGACGAACAGCAGCACCAGCGTGGCGAAAACATCGATCATCCGCTGATAACGCGGACCGACATTGGCCCAGATCAGATCGACGGTGATGTGCGTGCCGCGATACGAAGTAGCGGCGATCCCCCAGAAGATGAGGATGCCGAGCAGCATGCGGCCGAAGTCGTATGAATCCGGAATCGAGTAGGCGAACAGGTTGCGCAGCAGGACTTGCAGAAAAATATTGGCCGCGACGATGCCGACAAAAAATGCCGCCACCCATTCGATCAAATCGATGAAACGATCCATGTAAACGCGCTTCATGCGCGCTATCCCCCCGAACCCGAGCCTGCCACGAAAGAACGGCGGCGAGAATAACCCGCCGCCGTTATTCCTGTCCGGACGCCGATCGTCAGTAGCTGGCGCCTTCTTTGGCGATTTGCGCCTTGAGTTCCTTCATGACGGCGGCCGGATCCGCCCCCGTCTTCTTGACGTTTTCGGCCCACTTTTCTTCGAGCGGTTGCGCTGCCTTCTTCCATTCCGCGATCTGAGCGGGCGTTGGCTCATAAACCTCCTGACCGGCTTCCGCTTTGATTTTGGCGATGCCGGCATGCTCGAAGTCGGCCCATGGTGCGGCCACCTTCAGCGCCCATTCAGGTGTGCAGTGGTTATCGATCACTTTCTTCTGCGCGGGCGACATTTCGTCGTATTTAGCCTTGTTGAAAACAAATGCGAACGTTGTCACGTAGAGAGGCATGTCGAGGTGATATTTCGTCACCTTATCTATTCCGAACAGCGGCACCGAGCCCCAGGGGAAGGTCACCGCGTCGGCGACGCCCCTTTCGAGGATGTCTCGGACTTCCGGCGCGGCGGCCTGCACGTTGGTGCCGCCCAGCATCGTCACGAAAGTCGCCATGGTTGCGTGGGCCGGCCGAATTTTCATTCCACTGATATCGCCAGGCACCAGGATCTTCTTCGAACGCGAGTGGAACGCGCCGGGATCATGCACGAATGCAAGACAGAATTTGACGTCCTTCATTTCCTGCGCCGCGTATTTGCGATACCAGGCATCGAGCGCTTGGGTGCCACCCTTGGCGTTGGTCATGAGGAACGGCAATTCGCCGGCGCCAATAATCGGGAACCGGCCGGGCTGGTAGCCGGGATTGATGTAGGTCAGATCCGCAATGCCGTCGCGGGCCATGTCGTAATGGTCAAAGGCTTTGCCGAGCTGTTGGGCAGGATAGACTCTGTACTTGATTGTGCCACCTGAGTCTTTTTCGACTGATGCACCCCACTCCTCCAGCGCCTTCTGCAGCGGATGCGACGGCGGTACCCAGTGCGACAATTTGAGCTCGAATGTCTTTTCCTGAGCGAATGCGCCGGTCGCTCCGCCAATGAGCAGGGCGGCCGCGTAGACACATCCGGCGAAACGGAGTTTCATGGTTCCCTCCCGTGATTAGGGTATTGGTTAAGTCGCCAATTTTTTGCGATATTCAGCCGGAGCTGGCCGCCTGTAAAGCGTATAGTTTGACCTCCAACTAAATGCTCAGCCGGAAACGTGTCCGGCCGGGGAAAGAAGGCGCGGTGCACGGAACGAACGGCCTGGGAGAGCGTCGGCGCGTCCGTAACGGCGAAACCTTCGCCGAACCGATCAATTTTGGCCCGCTCGCCCATTGGGTCGGGTTCAACTTGCGCATGGCGCAGGAGGCCGCGTTCGAGGCTTTCTCCCGGCGGTCGCAGGAGATCGGCGAAAGCCCGGGACGGTTCGCCACCCTGACGCTGATCGCGCGCAATCCCGGCATCAGTCAGACAGAGCTGTCGCAGGCCAATGGCCGTGACAAGTCCAGTCTTACACCGGTGGTCGAAGACCTGGTGCGCCGCGGGCTGATCGAACGCAACCGCATGAACAACGACCGGCGGACCTATCGTTTAAATGTCACGCCGTCGGGAAAAAAGATCCTCGTTATGCTGACGCGTTGCGCACGCCGGCATGAGCGCAATCTTGACCGCGTCATCGGCGCGCGCGACCGCAAGAAATTTATCCAGATCCTGAAGAAAATCGCGGCGGAGATTGAGTAAACCGAGCACACGCTCCGCTCATTCCCGCGCAAGCGGGAATCCATCGGCGTTGACCAGTTCTTTGATCCCCGCTTGCGCGGGGATGAGCGGACGAGAGGCTGTGCCAGCAGCTACCCGCGAAATTTCGCGCGCACTGCTGCCGGAATGACCTGCGACTTGAGCTTGCCGTTCGCATCGCGCGCGACCCAAACCCGTTTCTCGGAACACTCGACGCACGTTTCACCATTAAGGCTCAACGTGTGCTGCACCTC
>DASPUD010000135.1:0-7632 GCA_035623095.1 Pseudolabrys sp. | reverse complement strand
CGCGCAAGCATTCCATGCTTCCGCCGGCACCTCGGCAAGCGACTGAACAATGCGGACCTGAAGCTGGCGATCGATCATGAGGGCTGTTTCTATCCCGAATTTATGCTCGAAATCGCGCAATTTCATCGGAATCCGGCGCAGATTATGGCCGCCAACCCTCGAAAATGATCTGGTCAGCCCATCGGGCGGCAACCTTGCGGTCCGCCTCGCTACGCACGGTCCATGTCAGCAGAGGTAGGCCAAACAAATTGCGCGCAAGCAACGGTGGTGCCGCCGGGAGATCTTTTACGGAATAGGCGATGAACTGCGGCCGGCTCGCGGGCGCGTGAAGAAACCACGTCATGCTCCGTTTCAGCGACTGCGGCAGCGTGCGCCAATCAGGATCGGAATCGGAATAGGACCGCTCGGCAACAATGCCGCGCGTCAGGGCGGGAGCAAGGTGCCGCAGTGGTTCGATCAGGGCCGGATCGAACGACATGACGGCAACCGGTCCGCGATAGGTGGAAAGCACATCAACGGTACGCCTCGGTAGCCGGGTATCGCCGTCGAAGTGGCTTTTGAGTTCCAGCAACAAGGTCGCGCGCCCGGCGACAAGCTGGCACAGCTCACCAAGCGTCAGAATACGGTCGGTACTGGCCTTGAAGCGAACGGCCTTAATTTGCGCGGCGCTCATTTCGGCGAGGCGGCCGGTTCCCTCGGTCAGCCTGCCGAGCGAGTCATCGTGATGGACCATCGCTTCACCGTCCGCGCTGATTTGCAGATCGGTTTCCATCCCGTACCCGCCGGCAAGCGCGGCCAGAAAGGCAGGAGCGGTATTCTCGATGACTCCGATCGATGCATCATGCAGCCCGCGATGGGCAATCGGGTGTGCGGTTAGCCAGGCGGGTGCAGACATCGCTGGTCAGGAGATTTCGAACAGGCCTTCAACCTCAACGGCGGCGTCGGCCGGTAACGCGGCGACTCCGACCGTGCTGCGCGCATGGCGGCCTTTGTCGCCAAAGACATTTACCATCAGGTCGGACGCACCATTCATGACTTTGGGGCCATCCGTGAATCCTGGAGCGGAATTTATGAACCCACCCAGTCGCACCACACGCGTAACCTTGTCGAGATCGCCAATTGCGGCCTTGACCTGTGCGAGCAGATTGATGGCACAAGCGCGTGCAGCCTGTTGTCCGTCCTCGATGGACACGCCGTCGCCGAGCCGGCCCTTCGCAACCAGCTTGCCGTCGGCGCCGAAGCAAATCTGGCCGGAAATTACAAGCATGTTGCCGCTACGTACAAAAGGCACGTAATTCGCAATAGGGCTAGCCGGCATTGGCAAGGTCACGCCCAGACTGGCGAGCTTTTTTTCGATTGTCCCGGCCATTCGGTCCTCCACGATGTTCATGAACTGTTTTGATCCTTGGCCGATCGGCCGTATCGGCGCAAGCTGGATGCCTGTTTCTGGTTGCCGGAATCTGCCCCAGGCTCTATCTTGCCCAGATCTTGCATCTTTCTTTCGCTATGCGCGGCGCATCTGTGGCGCCCAAGAAGGCTCGAATCAATGAAGGGCGTTACCGAGACCAAACGGTGGGTTTTCCCGCTCCTAGCTTTTTGCCTGACCTGGGCGGCCAGCTTTGAGTGGGCGGCGGCCGCCCCGCCCATGGGGCAGGTGCTGCTCGCGCCGCATCGCGCGGTTTATGATCTCAAGCTTTCCAAAGCGCGTGGCACGCGCGGCATCGAGGGCGTGCGGGGTCGCATTCTCTACGATTTCTCAGGCAATGCGTGCGAGGGCTATGAGCTGAAATTCCGTCAGGTGTCCGAGCTCGATTCCGGGGAGGGAAAACCGGCGCTGAGCGATATGCGTTCCACAACGTGGGAAGACGGCAACGCCAAGAAGTTTCGCTTCAATTCAGAAAATCTGTTCAACGAAGAGCAGACGGACGTGGTCAACGGCCAGGCGGAACGCAATACCAAATCGATTGCCATCAACCTTAGCAAGCCAAAGACAAAGGAACTTACGATGCCGGTCGGCGCGGTATTTCCGACCGAGCACATGCGGCGCATCATTGCCGCCGCGGGCGAAGGGAAATCGGTTCTGGAATTTCCGGTCTATGATGGCGCCGAAACCGGCGAAAAGCTCTACAACACACTTACGGTTATCGGGCGTCCCATCCCGCCGGGCGAAAAAAAGCCGGATGATGCGTCGTCAAAAATCCCGGAGCTTGCGTCACTGACGCGCTGGCCGGTCACCATCAGTTATTTCGACAAAGAGGACAGCAAATCAGAACAGGGCGGCGAGCTAACTCCGATCTATTCGATCGGCTTTGAACTCTATGAGAACGGCATCTCGCGCGCCCTCGTTCTGGACTACCCCGATTTCACCATCAGCGGCGAGATGACCTCGCTTGAGTTGAAGAAGTCGAAGCCGTGTCCCTAGGCGGGGACTGACCCTCGTCAATCGCAAGACCTTTGATGACCGCGTTGCGTCCGTATTTCGTACGCAACTTGTCGACGGCGTGCTCGGCTTCGGCCGCGCGGCGGTCGATTAGATCGGCGAAGTCGTCCCCCTCGGCATTTGTGAGGTTGCTGACGCCGATTCCAATCAGACGAAACCGTGTGGCCCCGATTTCATGCGAGAGGAGGTTGCGGCTGGCAGCGAAGATACGCGATGCAAGCTGCGTGGGATTTCCGAGAGCACGCGCGCGTGTCCGGATCTTGAAATCCGCACTCTTGAGTTTGAGCGTCACGGTCGCGCCCGCGAGCGCGCTTGCCTTGAGACGCGCCGATACACGCTCTGTAAGGTCCCACAAATGTTGTTCGAGCAGGCGAAACTCGCCGATGTCCCGCTCAAAAGTGGTTTCGGCCGATACGCTTTTCGTTTCGCGCTCCGGATTGACGATGCGGGTATCGATACCGCGCGCGAGCCGCCAGAGCCGGGAGCCTTCCTCGCCGTAACGGCGAGCGAGATCGCGCTCTTCCGCGCGTTGCAAATCCGCAATGGTGCGAAATCCGTCGGTGGAAAGCCTGGCAGTGCTTGCGGCGCCGACGCCGTAGATGAAATTTACCGGCTTGGCGGCAAGAAACGATTGGGCCTCGCTCTGTCCGAGCACGGCGAAGCCACGCGGCTTGTCCAGGTCTGAAGCAATTTTGGCGAGAAACTTGTTGGCGGCAAGGCCAATCGAAACAGTTATCCCGAGCTCACGCTCGACTTGACCGGCAAAACGCGCCAGCACCTTGGCCGCGCTTGTCCCGTGCAGCCGCTCGGTGCCGGTCAGGTCAAGAAATGCCTCGTCGATCGACAGCGGCTCAACCAGGGGGGTGAGCGCAAACATCGCTTTGCGGACCTCGCGACCGACTCGCACGTATTTTGCCATGTTCGGTCTGATGACGACGGCGTCCGGACAACGCCGTTTGGCCTCAAACATAGGCATCGCCGAATGAATTCCGTAGGTGCGCGCCACGTAACAAGCCGCGGCAACGACGCCGCGCTTTCCGCCGCCGACGATTACAGGTTTATCGGCGAGCGATGGGTCATCGCGTTTTTCGATGGTCGCGTAGAATGCGTCGCAGTCGACGTGGGCGATCGTGAGGGTGTTGATCTCGGGGTGACGTGCCAAACGCGGCGAGCTGCAGGCGCCACAGCGACCCGCAGTCTCCATTGTGTCGGCGAGGCAATCGCGACAGAAGCTCATGGCACCTCGCGCTCCCAAGGGCCGCTGCCAAGAGCGAGGCGTCCCCGATCAATGGCCTCGGGATCGAGACCCATTTCACTTGCGAAGGTAGTAATCAACCTGTCGTCTGAGGCCAAATAATCGAGCACGCCGGCCAAAAATCCCGGTTCGTGCGCCGCGGTCCGAATCTGAGCCGGCCCAATACCCGTTACGGCAAGGAAGCGCCCCAGTCGTTCGCCATCACCGGCGATGAAGGTAAGCGCCTGAATCGCAAGCCCTTCTGCCTGCTCTTTTGTCAGCCGAGGGGGCGTTTTCATGGGTTAAATTTGCCTTTCCGTAATAAACGCGTAAATAAAAATAAGTCAGTGATATGCAGTGGCAAACCGCAATCGAATTCGTCGCTGAGTAACAGAATTTTTCGCGGAGAGTGGCAAACCGAGAATGTCTGCTTTGAGGGGTCAAGCGGACATAGACTCTTGCACTACAAATGTCTGCTTTTGACCCAAAACGGACATTGATGTCAGCCGTATCGGAATAGAGTTCGAATTTACGCACTCTTTATTGGACCATTGCGAGTTCAAAAGCAAAAGAACGCGATCATTATCGCCAGAAGTGACGCGTCATGAACAAAGAACTCATAAGCCGGCCGAACACGCCCGGCACGATCAATAACAAGCGGCCTCTATCGTGGCTTCCAGAGTTATGTGTGTGTACACCTGAGGACGCGCTTTCACGCCTGCAAGCCACCAAAGGTGGATTGACAGAAGAAGAAGTCGAAGCACGGCTCGAACAGTACGGGCGTAATGAAGTCACTCACGATAAGCCTCCGACCTGGTACCAACAGCTTTTCCATGCATTTTTGACGCCATTTAACGGCGTGCTGTTTGCGGTAAGCGTGGTCTCATTATTTTCGGATGTGATTTTTGCCGCGGCCGAAGATCGCTCATTCAGAACGATTATTGTTCTGATCACGATGGTTCTGCTCAGCACTTTGCTTAGGTTCTGGCAGGAGTTTCGATCGAATAAGGCTGCGGAAGAACTAAAAGCGATGGTCACATCGACCACCGCCGTGTTACGCGCCGGCATGGATCGGCCTCAAGAAGTGCCGATATCAAATCTAGTTCCTGGAGATATCGTCTATCTGTCGGCGGGTGACATGGTCCCTGCAGATGTTCGGCTGCTCGCGACGAAGGATCTTTTCGTCAGTCAGGCGATGCTAACCGGGGAGTCGATCCCTGTTGAAAAACATGCTGTGCCCCCAACTAAAGCCCCACAGACCGTCGCTGCCTCACAAAGCATCTTAGATAGCCCGACAGCTTGCTTCATGGGCACCAACGTTGTGAGCGGTACATCCGTTGCCGTTGTCGTGGCAACCGGCGACGCGACCAATTTTGGGGCAATGGCAAAAGAAATAGTCGGCGCCCGGCCGCTCACCAGTTTTGACAAAGGCATCAGCAAAGTCAGCTGGATGCTGATCCGCTTTCTGATGGTGATGACGCCCTTAGTATTTTTTATCAACGGCATCGATAAAGGCGATTGGCTGCAAGCTTTGCTGTTTGCGGTTTCTGTTGCGGTTGGGCTAACGCCTGAAATGCTGCCCATGATTGTCACCACCAACCTCGCTAAGGGTGCGGTGACGATGGCGCGTCGCAAGACAATCGTTAAACGGCTCAATGCAATCCAGAACTTTGGTGCGATGGATATTCTTTGTACCGACAAAACCGGCACGCTAACTCAGAACAAAATCATCCTTGAAAGGCATCTCGATATTCATGGGCAAGAGGATTTGAGGGTTCTCGAATACGCTTGGCTCAATAGTTACAATCAAACCGGGTTAAAAAATCTGCTCGATGTCGCGGTTCTAGAATTTGCTCTGCAACATGAGCTTGTCGACAAATTGAAGCACTACCGGAAAATCGACGAAATTCCTTTTGATTTTATACGCCGGCGCATGTCGGTTGTTGTACGCAATGGCGACAATCAAAACCTGCTGGTCTGCAAAGGTGCGATTGAAGAGGTTTTGCCGCTATGCACGGCTGCGCATGACCAAAAGACCGAAGCAACCGGTGGTGTTGTGTCCTTTACACCGGACATGCGCAGGGAAGTGCGGCGCATCACCCGAAAACTAAACCAAGACGGCCTTCGTGCATTGGCTGTGGCTTACAAGTGGCTACCACCCGAAGACCGCACATACACAGTCGACGATGAAGAGGGACTTATCCTGTCGGGCTATGTCGCTTTTCTTGATCCACCCAAGGAAACTGCACGTGAAGCTATAGCTGCCCTAAGAGACCATGGCGTTTCCGTTAAGATCATTACGGGCGACAATGAAGTGGTCACCAAAAAAATCTGCAAGGAAGTAGGGCTGCCGATAGAACACGCGATACTCGGCAAAGATTTGGAAAAATTATCTGATGCGCAGTTGGAGGAGACAGCTGAGCGGACGACCATTTTTACAAAAATGTCGCCACTACAAAAGTCTCGCGTTATTCGAGCATTGCAACGAAACAATCATACCGTCGGTTATCTTGGCGACGGCATCAATGATGCTGCCGCGCTGAAAGATGCCGATGTAGGAATTTCAGTAGATACCGCAGTTGATATAGCCAAGGAATCTGCGGACATCATCCTCCTGGAAAAAAGCTTGCTTGTGCTTGAGGAGGCGGTTGTTGAAGGTCGTCGGACCTTCGCCAACATTATTAAATATATCAAAATGACGGCCAGTTCTAACTTCGGCAATGTCTTCAGCGTGCTGATCGCCAGTATTTTCTTGCCGTTCTTGCCGATGCTGCCAATTCAGTTGCTGGTTCAGAATCTCCTTTACGATATTTCGCAGGTCTCGATCCCGTGGGATGACGTCGATAGTGACTATCTCAAGCAACCCCGAAAGTGGGATGCAAGCGGCATCGCGCGTTTCATGGTGTTCATCGGTCCAATCAGTTCGATTTTCGATGTCGTGACATTTTTGGTGATGTGGAACGCGTTCCAAGCCAATACGGTCGAAAAGCAGTCTCTTTTCCAGTCTGGCTGGTTCGTAGTCGGATTGCTCACGCAGACGCTCATCGTCCACATGATCCGTACACAACACATCCCGTTTATTCAGAGCCGGGCAGCAACACCGGTGATTCTTTTGACTGCCAGTATCATGGCGTTCGGCATTTACCTGCCGTTCTCGCCGCTCGGATCACAGTTGGGCATGGTGCCGCTGCCGCTGTCGTATTTCGGCTGGCTGACTGGAATTTTGCTGGGCTATTGTGTGCTCACCCAATTGGTCAAAACACTTTACATCCGACGTTTTGGGCAGTGGCTATGAGGAAACCGGCAATGATTGGGAGCAGATCGGTTGCGGAGGCCGGTGAGCGGTCACGACTCTACTGTGCGGGTCTCGCAATTTATGTTGCAGGGTCGATACTGCGGTTCGCTCGATTGCTGCACCGGAACCGACTTCTGGTTTGGACAGATGTTAAATGGGCTTCTCGGGTTAGCGAAAAACTCCGCCGCCTGAGCTGGCGATTGGTTGTGTGGAGACGCTGTTAGCCGAATTTCCGTCCGCGTCCGCTTTCACGGTTTTTATATAGTCGTTTTACTCACTGAGACCCCGTCGACAGTAGTAATTCGGATGAATGGTAGAGAATCGCACCAACCCGCGCGTGCGCACTTTAAAAGGCGGATCAATTATATTCGGTGTTGGGTCCACCGTGGATTGCGTTATTCGCAATCTGTCTGAGACGGGCGCTTGTTTAGAGGTTGCAAGCCCGATCGGTATCCCTGACGAATTCAGCCTTCAAATCAAACCCGACTCGACAAAACGCGACTGCCATGTCGTTTGGCGGGCGGCTAACCGGATCGGCCTTCATTTCAAATAGTCTGCATCAACCGTCCTCTATCAGTCTGTCTACTTGCGGATGTCCGCTATTGGCCCAAAGCAGACATGGCCTATTGCGCCGCATATGTCCGCTTTCGGGGTTAAAGCAGA
>DASPUD010000134.1:0-19213 GCA_035623095.1 Pseudolabrys sp. | reverse complement strand
AACGAGCGAATCAGTGCAAGTGATTCGGGGTGATTCGCTGTCATCACGCCAGCGAATTTCTCATTCAATCGTAGGATACCACCACGTCTCGCAGCAAAATTTTTGCGCGAGCTACAGTCCGAGTTTGCGTTTGAGCAGATCATTGACGGTTTGCGGACTCGCCTTGCCGCCTGAAGATTTCATGACCTGACCGACAAACCAGCCGATCGCTTTCGGATTTGTTTTGGCGTCGGCAACCTTGTCCGGATTCTTCGCAATGATGCCGTCGACGATCTTTTCGATCGCGCCCATGTCCGTAACCTGCTTCATTCCGCGCGCTTCGACAATTGCACGCGGGTCACCGCCTTCCGTCCAGACCACCTCGAACACATCCTTGGCGATCTTCCCGGAGATCGTGCCCTCGGCGATGAGATCGAGCACCGCGCCGAGCTGCGCAGCCGACACCGGAGATGCAGCGATGTCTTTGCCCTCTTTGTTCAGGCGCCCGAATAATTCGTTGATCACCCAGTTTGCCGCCGCCTTGGCGTCGCGTCCGCCGGCGACCCTCTCGAAATACTCGGCTGTGGCCCGCTCAGCGACCAGCACACCCGCATCATAAGCCGAGAGCGAAAACTCGCGCATGAAGCGCGCCTTCTTCTCGTCGGGAAGCTCGGGAAGCTTGGCGGCGATCGCCTCGACATAGGCCTGGTCGAATTCCAGCGGCAGCAGATCGGGGTCGGGAAAATACCGGTAGTCGTGCGCTTCTTCCTTCGTGCGCATCGGGCGCGTTTCTTTGCGATTGACGTCGTAGAGCCGCGTCTCCTGTTCGATGGACCCGCCCTCTTCGAGGATCTCTATCTGACGCCGCGCTTCGCGTTCGATGGCCTCGCCGATGAAGGCTATCGAGTTCATATTTTTGATCTCGCAGCGCGTGCCCAGGGGTTCGCCCGGTTTGCGCACGGAAACATTGACGTCGGCGCGCAGGTTACCTTTCTCCATGTCGCCGTCGCAGGTCCCGAGATAGCGCAGGATGGAACGAAGCTTGCTGATGAAGGCTTTGGCTTCATCGGCCGAACGGATGTCGGGCTTTGAAACGATCTCCATCAGGGCCACGCCCGAGCGATTGAGATCGACATAGGAATTTGCCGCCGAGCGATCGTGCAGGCTCTTGCCCGCGTCCTGCTCCAGATGCAGCCGTTCAATGCCGATGGTCACGCTGTCGGCGCCTTCGACATCGAGGGTCACGGCGCCCTCGCCGATTACCGGCGATTTGTACTGGCTGATCTGATAGCCCTGCGGCAGATCAGGATAGAAGTAATTCTTCCGGTCGAAGACCGATTTCAAATTGATCTTGGCTTTCAGTCCGAGGCCGGTGCGGATGGCCTGCCGCACGCATTCCTCATTGATGACAGGCAGCATGCCCGGCATGGCGGCGTCAACCAGCGATACGTGACTGTTGGGGGCGCCGCCGAATTCGGTCGAGGCGCCGGAGAAAAGCTTAGATTGAGACGTCACCTGGGCATGAACTTCCATGCCGATAACGACTTCCCAGTCGCCGGTCGTGCCTTTGAGAAGTTTCTTGGCGTTCGCCTGAGCGGGCATATCGATCTGTCTCGTCAGTGTGGCTTGCCTTTTCTAGGCACACAAAATGTTCGCAACGCAAAGCTGCGTTGTCGAGCATGCAACGTTATTCCACAAAACGGCCCGAATTTTGTAACGATTTCTGCGAATTCGCGGCGCACAGGGCGGGCCGGAACCCCACTTGCGCGATGGACGTTGGAAGAACGTCATGAACAAAGACAGCAACGGTACATTCGGCATCATCATTGGCGGCGTTGTCGCGGTCATTGCGGCCATTTTCATCCTCACCGGTGGTGAACTCGGCGGCAAGAAAACTATTGAGGGTGATCAGGATCTGCCTCCGATCACGTCGACGGAGAAGTAGCGGTCACCACCACGGCTGCGGGGTGAATTTCCCTGCCGCCTGTTCGATGACGGCAGCGAGCGAAAACAGCGTCTCCTCGTCGAACGGCCTGCCAATCAGTTGCAGCCCGAGCGGCAAGCTTTGCACGTCAAGACCCGCCGGCACGGCGATGCCGGGCAGTCCCGCCATGTTCACCGTCACCGTGAACACGTCGTTGAGATACATCTCGACCGGATCGGCTCCGCCTTTTTCGCCGAGGCCAAAGGCTGCCGAGGGTGTTGCGGGTGTCAGCATGGCGTGAACACCGGCCTTGAAGCAGTCCTCGAAATCTTTCTTGATCAGCGTGCGCACCTTCTGCGCGCGCAGATAGTACGCGTCGTAATAGCCTGCGGAGAGCACATAAGTGCCTATCATGACGCGCCGGCGCACTTCGGCACCAAAACCTTCGCTACGCGTCTTTTCGTACATGTCGATGATGTCGCGGCCGGGCATGCGCAGACCGTACCGGACGCCATCATAACGCGCGAGATTTGACGAAGCCTCCGCCGGCGCCACAATGTAATACGCAGGCAGCGCGTACTTGGTGTGCGGCAGCGACACCTCGACCAGCTCCGCGCCGGCCGCTTTCAACCAGGCGCGTCCCCGCTCCCAGATCTTTTCAATCTCTGCCGGCATCCCATCAAGCCGGTACTCCTTGGGAATTCCAATGCGCAGACCTTTTATCGATTTGCCGACGGCCGCTTCGTAATCCGGAACCGCCAGATCGGCGGACGTTGTGTCCTTCGCATCCGGACCCGCCATCGAGCGCAGCAGAATTGCAGCATCGCGCACGCCGCGCGCGAACGGGCCGGCCTGATCGAGCGAAGATGCGAAGGCGACGATCCCCCACCGCGAGCAACGGCCATAGGTCGGCTTGATACCGACGGTGCCGGTAAACGCCGCCGGCTGGCGGATCGAGCCGCCGGTGTCGGTGCCAGTCGCGCCAAGACAAAGTTGCGCCGCCACCGCTGCCGCCGAACCGCCTGACGAGCCCCCGGGCGTGAGCGGCGTGTTCGATCCTTTACGTCGCCACGGTGAATGCACCGGCTTGAAATACGAGGTTTCGTTCGACGAGCCCATGGCGAATTCGTCGCAATTCGTCTTACCGAGCAGCACCGCGCCGTCGCGCCACAGATTGGATGTGACCGTGGATTCATAGCTCGGCACGAAATTGTCGAGAATGTGCGAGCATGCGGTCGAGCGTATGCCCGCTGTGCAGAACATATCCTTCACCGCAAGCGGAATTCCTTCCAACGGACCGGCTTTGCCTGATGCAATACGCGCGTCGGAAGCTTTCGCCATGCCGGAAGCACGTTCGGGCGTTTCGAGGACAAAGGCATTGAGCGCGCGCGCTTTCTCGACGGCCTTGAGGTGCGCGGCAGTCAGCTCGGCGGCGGAGAAGGATTTTTTCTTCAGCCCGTCGCGCGCCTCGACCAGACTGAGCGAGGTCAGTTGATTCACGGCGTCCGCTCGTCCGTGACCGTTTCGCTCGGGTGTGGGACGGGTCCAGACGGCGCGTCGCACGCGAAATCAGACTGGCCGCGCGTGACATCGCCCTTCGCCGCGCGCTCCGCTTCAAGCGCGTCAATCATCATCCAATAGCCAAGCTCACATGCGATGCACATTCGCTACTCCGTCATGGCCGGGCTTGACCCGGCCATCCACGTCTTGCCGCACGAGATCCCCGGGTCTCGCTCTGCTCGCCCGGGGATGGTCAAATGATGCATTTCGCGCATCATTCGACCACTTTGGGAACCAAAAAAAAGTTGCCGTCGCTCGCCGGCGCATTCCTGACGATATCGTCGGCGATACCGCCGTCCGTGACAGCATCCACGCGTTTCTTCATTGCCATCGGCGTTACCGACGTCATGGGCTCGACGCCTTCGACCTTCACCTCCGAAAGCTGCTCGACAAAAGCAAGCATGGCATTGAGCTCGCCCTTGAGATGCTCCACCTCATCCTCGGCCACGGCGATGCGGGCAAGGTGCGCGATGCGGCGGACGGTGTTGGCATCGACAGACATGGGCGATTTCCGAAAAACTGCGACCGAAGCCAGCCTATAGCAGAGAAAGCACGGAACCAGCTACCATGATCGGATGCCTGCCCGAACCCATGACCGCTATCCCTATTCACCGATCGCCGGGCGCCCGGTTTACGACTGGCCGGAAAAAAAGCGGCTCGCCATCTATATCGGGCTCAACCTCGAATGGTTCTCTTTCGGCGAGGGTCTTGGTGCCGAACTTGCTCCGGGCGGGCCGCAACCGGACGTGCTCAATTACGCATGGCGCGACTATGGCAATCGCGTCGGAGTCTTCCGCTTGGCGGAACTATTCGGCGAGATGAAGTTGCCGGTGTCGTTGTTGGTCAATGCCGAAATGTACCGCCACGCGCCGCAGGCGGTCGCCGCTTTCCAAGAGGCCGAAATCGTCGGGCACGGCCGCAGCAATTCCGAACGCCAGGGCGAACTCACCGAATACAAGGAAACTTTGCTGATCGATGAAACGACCGCGGCGATTGAAAAACATTCAGGTCAGCGGCCGCGCGGCTGGCTTGGCCCCTGGATCTCTCAATCGCACCTCACTCCCGATCTTCTTCAGGAGGCCGGCTACGGCTATCTGCTCGATTGGTGTCACGATGATCAGCCGGTATGGATGAAAACCCGCAAGGGGCGGATTCTGTCCGTCCCGTATCCGCAGGAGCTCAACGACATCCCACAAATTGTCGCGCGCAAACGCGAGGGCGACGATTTTGCCGGCATGATCATCGACGCCTTTGAGACAATGCATGCCGAGTGCGAAAAGCGGCCGCTTGTCATGGGAATTGCCCTGCATGCCTATGTCGTCGGCTGGCCGCACCGCTTCAAACATCTCGCGCGGGCACTCAAACACATCGTCAATCGCGCCGACGAGCGCGTATGGATCGCCACCGCCGGGGCCATCGCCGCGCACGCCGAGCAGTTGCCGCAAGGCGTGGTCCCGTAAAGCCGCATGTCCATCATTCTGCCTCTGACTGAAGCCGCCGCACACTTTCCCGCCCGCGGAGCCCTGATCGGTCTCGATCTCGGAACGAAGACGATCGGTGTTGCGGCAAGCGATCCGGACAGAAAGCTTGCCACGGGCGTCGAAACAATTGCGCGCAAGAATTTTTCAAAGGATGCTGAGCGCCTGCTCGCGCTCGCCGGAGAGCGCTCGGCCGTCGGTTTTGTACTCGGCCTGCCGTTCAATATGGATGGCAGCGAAGGCCCGCGGGCGCAGTCGACACGCGCTTTTGCGCGCAACCTTGCCAAGCTTACGGCGCTGCCGATTGCGCTCTGGGACGAGCGCCTTTCCACGGCCGCCGTCGAACGCGAGCTGATTGCCGCCGATGTAAGCCGGGCCAAGCGCGCGGCCGTGATCGATCAGCACGCTGCCGCCTTCATTCTGCAAGGAGCGCTCGATCGTTTGGCGCGACGGTAAGGAAAAAGGCCGCCCCGCGGGCGGTCCTCTTCCCTCACGACCTCCCCGTCAACTAGCGCTGCGAGTCAACCGAGAAGTTATTGGTCCTGTGCTGTGCGGACCAATTGTCATAGTACCCGTAGCCATAACGCGGCCCGTAGGCGTACCCACCGTAAACGGGCGCCGTGTCGTAGGCGTAGCCATCATAGGCGTAGCCGTCGTACGCGTAGCCTGGGTCATAAGCGTAACCCGGATCATAGTAGTAGCCGTTGTTATAGGCCGAGCTGGCTATTGCCGCGCCGGCCAGCGCGCCAACCCCAAACCCAATCGCGGCACCACCACCGTGTCCGTGCCACCCGCCATGACCGCGCCACGCGGCTTGGCTCGGCATCGCGACCAACGCGAGCGAGCCCGCCAGCGCCGCAGCCGTGGCATATTTGAAAATCGTCTTCATTGTGGCCTCCTTCCATTATCGGCTTTTTGATGCGTCGAAAGACAACTCGGGAACAGGCGGCGCAGTTCGTTCACGACTATGTGCGGGGAACACGGGAAATCCGCACACCAAAAGCATTAACGATCAGATCAGCGGCCTTGTGGATCGGCCGGTAATGCCCTTGCCGGGGGGTTGGGTTGCGCCTATAGGTCTTTCTTTAATGACCATTGCGCCGAAACCCTCGTTTGTCCTCAGCAGGCGGCATCTGTTGGGGATCGAAGGGCTTTCGCAGCAGGATATTTCCGGGCTGCTCGACCTCGCCGAGGAATTCGTCGAGCTCAATCGTCAGATCGAAAAGAAGCGCACGTCTCTGCGCGGCCGGACCCAGATCAATCTGTTCTTCGAAGTTTCGACGCGCACCCAGGCCTCGTTCGAGTTGGCTGGCAAGCGCCTCGGCGCCGACGTGATGAACATGTCGACCAGCTCGTCCTCAATGCGCAAGGGCGAAACGCTCATAGACACGGCGATCACGCTCAATGCCATGCACCCGGATATCATCGTCGTGCGCCATCATGCATCCGGCGCCGTCGAGCTGCTGGCGCGCAAGGTCGACTGTTCTGTGATCAATGCCGGCGACGGCTCACATGAACACCCGACGCAGGCGTTACTCGACGCGTTGACGATCCGCCGCAACAAAGGCCGCATCGAGGGCCTGTTGGTCGCAATCTGTGGCGACATCCTTCATTCGCGCGTTGCGCGCTCGAATATCATTCTGCTCAACGCCATGGGCGCGCGCGTGCGCGTGGTTGCCCCCTCGACCCTACTGCCGTCCGGCATCGAACGCTTCGGCGTGGAAGTCGCGCGCGACATGCGCGAGGGGCTCGCCGATGCCGATATCGTTATGATGCTGCGGCTCCAGAAAGAGCGCATGAACGGATCTTACATTCCGTCTATGTCGGAGTATTTTCACTACTACGGACTGGACGAAAAGAAACTTGCCTACGCCAAGCCGGGCGCGCTGGTGATGCATCCCGGACCGATGAATCGCGGAGTCGAGATCGACTCCATTGTCGCGGATGGCGCGCAATCGCTGATCCGCGAACAGGTCGAAATGGGCGTAGCGGTGCGCATGGCCGTGCTCGAGGCGCTTTCACGAAATCTACCGAACGCATGACATGATGTTGTCCGAACGCCGCCCGATCCTGCTCGCCAATGCGCGGATCGTCGATCCGTCGCGCGACTTCGATATTGTCGGCGACCTGCTGATCGCGGAAGGCGTCGTCCGTGAAGCCAAAAAGGGCATCGGGGCGGCGGGCGTGCCGGAAGGCACTGACGTGATCGATTGCCGCGGCAAACTGATCGCGCCAGGGCTTGTCGATATGCGCGCCTTTATCGGCGAACCGGGCGAAGCCAGCCGCGAGACGCTGGCTTCCGCAAGCCAGGCGGCGGCAGCCGGCGGCGTTACGACGATCGTCTGCCAGCCTAATACTTCGCCGGTGATCGATGACGCTGCAACCGTCGACTATGTCCTGCGCCGCGCGCGCGACACGGCGATCGTGCATGTGCACCCGATGGCGGCTATCACCAAAGGGCTGGAAGGCAAGGAAATGACCGAAATCGGCCTGCTGAAGGCAGCAGGCGCGGTCGCTTTCACGGACGGCACGAAAAGCGTCACAAACGCACAAGTCATGCGACGCGCCCTGACCTATGCCGGCGATTTCGATGCGATGATCGTTCACCACACCGAAGACCCGAATCTGATCGGCGACGGCGTCATGAACGAGGGCGAATTTGCCGCGCGCCTCGGATTGCTCGGTATTCCAAAAGCTGCCGAAACGGTGATGCTGGAGCGCGACGTCCGCCTCGTTGCCTTGTCGGGCGGACACTATCACGCGGCTTCCGTTACCTGCGGTGAAACACTCGACGTGCTGCGCCGCGCCAAGGATGACGGCCTCGACGTCACCGCCTCAGCCTCGATCAATCATATTACGCTCAACGAAAACGATATCGGCCCTTATCGTACGTTTCTGAAAGTCGCGCCGCCTTTGCGCGCGGAAGATGATCGCAAAATGGTCGTCGAAGCCTTGCGCAGCGGTCTGATCGATGTGGTGATGTCGGATCACAATCCGCAGGACGTGGAAACAAAGCGCCTGCCCTTCGCGGAAGCGGCTCCCGGAGCGATTGGGCTTGAAACCATGCTTACGGCCGGGTTGCGCCTCGTGCACAGCGGCGAGATCGAACTGATCGCGTTGCTGCGCGCGATGTCGACGCGACCGGCGCAATTACTAGGCCTGCCGGGCGGAACGCTAAAGAGCGGTGCACCGGCGGACGTCATTGTGGTCGACATCGAAATGCCCTGGGTGCTCGATCCGAACGAACTGAAATCGAAGTGCAAGAATACGCCATTCGACGAAGCCCGATTGACCGGCCGCGTCGTGCGTACGATCGTCTCGGGACGAACCGTATACGAATACGTATGAGCGTCGCTCTCGCGTTCATCTTCGGTTATCTGCTCGGCTCGGTCCCCTTCGGCCTGCTACTGACGCGGGCGACCGGTGGCCCGGATATTCGCGAGATCGGTTCGGGCAATATCGGCGCAACCAATGTGTTACGGACCGGGAAGAAAGGCCTCGCCGCCGCAACGCTGTTGTTGGATGCCTTCAAGGGCACGCTCGCCGTGGTCATGGCAGCACATTATTCGCCAGAGGCGGCGCTTATCGCTGGCCTCGGAGCGTTTATCGGCCACCTTTTTCCTGTTTGGCTCAAATTCAAGGGCGGCAAAGGCGTTGCCACTTACATCGGCGTGCTCACCGGCCTGTATTGGCCGGCCACGGTGCTCTTCTGTCTGATCTGGCTCGCGGTCGCCGCCGCGAGCCGCTATTCCTCGCTCGCCGCATTGATCGCCAGCGCGCTCATGCCCTTGAGCCTGTGGCTGCTTAATTTTCCGAACATAGCGACGCTGTTTCTGCTGCTGACCTTTCTGTTGTGGGTCATGCATCGCGCGAACATTGCGCGTCTGCTCAGCGGTAGCGAGGGCAAAATCGGCGCAAACGCCGCTTCCCCCGGCTAAACTTTAGTTGTGCTGTGTCGAACGCTATGGCGCGTAGTTGGTATAGGGACATCCCCCAAACGGAATTTTCGCATGGTCAGACGATACTTTCTTGCGTGTGGCATTCTTCTTGCTCTTCAGAGCGTGCCAGTGCGTGCGCTGGAAGAAAGTTTTTCCACTTTCGCGGCCGACCTCTGGCGCGACGCACAAGCCAAAGGTGTCAACCGCGCCAATTTTGATCTCGCCCTGAAAGGCGTCACGCCGGATCAGCGCGTGATAGCGGCAACCCGCCGGCAACCGGAATACGGCAAGCCGGTCGGCGATTACGTCAACGCGATTGTTTCAAACCGCCGCATTGCGGACGGCCAGCTCAAGGCGCGCGAGTGGGCCAAGACCTTTGATGCGGTCGAACAGAAATTCCAGGTCGAGCGTTGGGTGCTGCTCGCCCTATGGGGGATGGAGTCCGATTTCGGAGCCGAAAAAGATCGTTGGGACGTATTCCGTTCGCTGGCTACGCTCGCCTACGTGAAATACCGCCACCCCTACTTCCGCAATGAATTGCTGGTGGCCATGCGCATCATGCAGGATGGCCATATCCCGCGCGAGAAGATGGTCAGTTCCTGGGCGGGTGCAATGGGTCAGACGCAGTTCATGCCGACGAATTTCGTCGACTACGCCATCGATTTCTCCGGTGACGGCCGCGCTGATATCTGGGGCAATGTGCCGGACGTGCTCGGTTCGACGGCCAACTACCTGCGCAAGTGGAAATGGAATTCGGCGCTGCCTTGGGGTTTCGAAGTGATCGTGCCCTCGGGCTTTGACTACATGCGCAGCAGGGCCACATTCCCGGAATGGCAGGCGCTCGGCGTGCACCGCGCCGACGGCAAACCGTTTCCGGCTGCCGGCCAGGGCTTCCTCTTCTTCCCAAGCGGCGCAAGCGGGCCCGGTTTCATCGTCACGGAAAATTTCGCGGTGTTGAAGGAGTACAACAACTCCGATGCCTACGCGATTGCGGTGGGGCATCTTGCCGACCGCATGCACGGCGGCGCCTTGATCAAGACGGCCTGGCCGAAAGACGACCGCCAACTATCGCGCGATGCGCGTATCGCCCTGCAGAAAAAACTTTCCACACTCGGTTACAAGGTGAATGAGTTCGAGGGACACATCGACTTCGACCTGCGCGACAACATCCGCGCAGAGCAGAAGAAGCTCGGTCTGCTGCCGGACGGCAATCCGACGGCTCTCCTTCTCGACAAGCTTGGTATCGGAACCCGGTGAGCCTACCCTCCAGGTGGTATAGGCCCTTAGTGCAGCCTGTGATTGTATCTATCAGCTTGTCTCTTTCGTGCCCCATTTGGCTGGTCTGACACGCGTTCTTAACCCCCGTATTTGACAGTAGAGAACGCCTTCCCCATGTTCCGGCCAAGATATGCGGCCGATTCCGCCTTGATTCTCGATGGCTTTGGCGGATAACCCATTGGATCTTCATGAATATTGTCGTAGTCGAGTCGCCGTCGAAGGCGAAGACGATCAATAAATACCTCGGCCCCGGCTACGAGGTACTCGCCTCCTTCGGCCATATCCGCGACCTTCCGCCCAAGGATGGCTCGGTCGACCCCGACAACGATTTCCGCATGCTCTGGGAAGTCGACCCGCAGTCGCAGAAGCGGGTCAACGACATAGCTCGTGCCCTCAAGGATGCCGACAAGCTAATCCTCGCGACCGACCCGGACCGCGAGGGCGAAGCGATCTCCTGGCACGTGCTCGAGGTGCTCAAGGAAAAGAAAGCGCTCAAGGGTCACAAGATCGAGCGCGTCGTCTTCAATGCCATCACCAAGCAGGCGGTAAGCGATGCGATGAAGCATCCGCGCGAGATTGATGGCGCGCTGGTCGACGCCTATCTCGCCCGGCGCGCGCTCGACTATCTGGTCGGCTTCACGCTCTCACCGGTACTGTGGCGCAAACTTCCGGGCGCTCGCTCCGCGGGCCGCGTGCAGTCTGTGGCACTCCGTCTCGTCTGCGATCGCGAGCTCGAAATCGAAAAATTCGTCGCCAAGGAATATTGGTCGATCGTCGCAAAGCTGGCGACGCCGCGTAACGAAGTTTTTGAAGCGCGCCTAATCGGCGCCGATGGTCAAAAGATACAGCGCCTCGACATTGGTTCCGGCGCCGAAGCGGAAAGCTTCACCCGCGACCTCGAGAACGCGATGTTCAAGGTGGCGGCGTTAGAGGCAAAGCCGGCGCGGCGCAATCCGCCGCCGCCCTTTACCACCTCGACCATGCAGCAGGAGGCAAGCCGCAAGCTCGGCTTCGCTCCCGCGATCACCATGCGGCTCGCGCAGCGTCTCTATGAAGGCGTGGAGATCGACGGCGAAACCACCGGGCTGATCACCTATATGCGAACCGATGGCATTGACATGGCGCCAGAAGCCATCGCGGACGTTCGCGCCATGCTCAACCGCAAGTATGGCAAAGAATACGTCCCCGCAACGCCGCGCGAATATCATAACAAGTCGAAGAACGCGCAGGAGGCGCACGAAGCCGTGCGTCCGACCAGCGCCAGCCGCACCCCGGCGGAAGTCGCCAAATATGTCGACCGCGACCAGGCACGGCTCTACGAGTTGATCTGGAATCGCGCGGTCGCAAGTCAGATGGAATCTGCCGAGCTCGAGCGCACGACGGTGGACATCATTGCCAAGGCAGGTTCGCGCAACATTGAATTGCGCGCGTCCGGGCAAGTGGTGAAATTTGATGGCTTCCTGACCCTCTATCAGGAAGGACAGGATGAAAACGGCGATGACGATGAGTCCCGCCGCCTTCCTGCAATGTCAGAGGGGGAAGCCCTCAACAAGCAGGCCATTGAGTCGTCTCAGCACTTCACAGAGCCGCCGCCGCGTTTCTCAGAAGCAGCCCTGGTCAAGCGTATGGAAGAGCTCGGCATTGGCCGGCCTTCGACCTACGCTTCGGTCCTGCAGGTGCTCCAGGACCGCGGCTATGTCCGCATAGACAAGAAACGTCTCATCCCCGAGGACAAAGGCCGCGTCGTTGTTGCCTTCCTTGAGAGCTTCTTCACGCGCTATGTCGAATACGATTTCACCGCCGGGCTCGAAGAAAAGCTCGACGAAATTTCGGCAGGCAAGATCGACTGGCGCGCTGTGCTCGCCGAGTTCTGGACGGATTTTGTCGGTGCCGTCAACGAAATCAAGGAAGTGCGCAATCGTGTCGTGCTCGATGCCCTCAACGATCTGCTCGAGCCTCACATTTTCCCGGAACGCGGCGACGGCAAGCCGCGCCGCGAATGCCCGCAGTGCGGCACCGGCCAGCTTTCGCTGAAGACCGGTCGCTTCGGGGCCTTCATCGGATGCTCGAACTATCCAGAATGCAATTTCACGCGGCAGATGACGCCCAGCGCCGACGGTGTACAGGGCAAGAGGGTGCTGGGCGAAGATCCGGCCACTGGCCTCGAGGTGACGTTGCGCGCCGGCCGCTTCGGGCCGTACTTGCAGCTCGGTGAGCAGATCAAGCCGCCAAAACCGAAAAAAGGCGAGAAAAAACCGGAGGTCGAAAAGCCCAAACGCGCTGGACTCCCCAAAGGTGTCTCGCCGGACGATATCGATCTCGAAAAAGCGCTGGGCCTTTTGTCGCTGCCGCGCGAAATCGGATTGTCCCCAGAGGATGGCGAGCCGATCGTTGCCGGCATCGGCCGCTTCGGCTCTTACGTCAAGCACGGTAAGACCTACGCAAACCTGGAGGACGGCGACGATGTCCTCACCATCGGCCTCAACCGCGCGGTCACGCTGATCGCCGAAAAGAAAGCCAATCCGAAAAAGGGCCGCCGTTTCGGCGCCGACCCCGGCAAAGTCTTAGGCGAACATCCGGACAAAGGTGGGCCGGTTGTTGTCAAAAATGGCCGCTACGGACCCTATGTCAGCCACAACGGCATCAACGCGACCATTACCGGCGACAAGACGCCAGAGACCATCACGCTGACCGAGGCCGTCGTGCTACTCGATGCGCGTGCCGAACAGCTCGGCTCGCAGCCGCGGCGCGCGGCAGGCCGCAAAAAAGCCGGTGAGCCCTCGGAGGCGCCAAAAGGCCGCAAGAAAAAAGCCGAAACTGCGGACACCGCCGAGAAGGCTGCAAAGCCGCGCAAGAAAACAACGAAAAAGACCGCCAAGATCACGGCCGCCGAATAACTGGCGAAGCCTTGTTCGGTTCATTACATTTCATTCAATCGCGCCGTGATTTTACATGGCGCAGGACTTTAACATTTTGAACAAACAATCCAGAAAGACTCCATCTCTCCCCTCCAAGGCCGACATTCTCGCATTCATCGGTAACAAACCCGGAAAAGTCGGCACCCGCGAAATCGCCCGGGCCTTCGGTTTGAAAAACGCGCTACGCGCCGATCTCAAGCGCTTGCTGCGCGAACTCGCCGACGAAGGTTCGATAGAGAAGCGGCGCAAAAAGCTGCATCACGCAGGCGCCCTTCCCTCAACCGTCCTCGCCGACATTACCGCGCGTGACAGCGACGGCGATCTCATCGCAACGCCCGATGAATGGGATGAGGATGCGCATGGGCCGGCGCCGAAAATACGCATTCATGTGCCGCGCAAGGCGCGGCCCGGAGAAGCCGCTGGCGTCGGCGATCGTGTGCTGCTGCGGGTCGAGGAATCGGAGCCCGATGAGGGCATCCGCCACCGTGCCCGCGTCATCAAGATCATCGATCATCCCAAGCATCGTGTGCTCGGTATATTCCGCAAGATCGCGCACGGCGGCGGCCGCCTTGAGCCGGTCGACAAGAAAATGCTCGGAAAGGAACTCGCCATTCCTGACGGAGCGACCGCCGGCGCCCAAGACGGCGACCTGATTGCAGTCGAGACATCGCGCGCGCCGCGGCTTGGCCTGCCGACCGCCCGCGTTGTTGAACGGCTCGGTTCGCTGATGAGCGAACGTGCGGTCAGCCTCATCGCCATCCATGCGCACAGCATCCCTTCCGTATTCCGGCGCGAAACTCAGCAGGAGGCAGACAACGCCAAGCCCGCGTCGCTTCACGGACGCGAAGACTGGCGCAACGTGCCTCTTGTCACCATCGATCCGCCCGACGCCAAGGATCATGATGACGCGGTCTTCGCCGAACCCGATGTGGCTTCAAACAATCAGGGTGGCTTCATCGTCACTGTCGCGATCGCCGATGTTGCGCACTACGTCAGGCCGGGCTCGGCGCTCGACCGCGAGGCGCTGACGCGCGGAAATTCGGTTTATTTCCCGGATCGCGTCGTCCCGATGCTGCCCGAGCGGATTTCGAACGATCTATGCTCGTTGCGCCCGCAAGAAGATCGTGCCGCGCTCGCTGTCCGCATGGTGATTGGAGCGGACGGCCGCAAGCGCTCGCATACATTTCATCGCGTCATCATGCGTTCGGCGGCCAAGCTTTCCTATCAACAGGCACAGCTCGCGATCGGAGGACGGACTGATGAAACAACCGAGCCGCTGATCAAGCCTGTGCTTGCGCCACTCTACGCCGCCTACGAGATCCTGGCGCGTGCGCGTACCGAACGCCAGCCGCTTGATCTCGATCTGCCCGAGCGGAAGATCCTGCTCAAAGCTGACGGCACCGTTGATCGCGTGATCACGCCCGAGCGACTGGAGGCACATCGGCTGATTGAGGAATTCATGATCCTGGCTAATGTTGCGGCTGCTGAAACACTCGAACGTGGCCGCTGCCCCCTCGTCTATCGCGTGCACGACGAACCGGCGATGGAAAAGGTACAGGCCTTGCGCGAGTTTCTCGCGACGCTCGATATTTCGTTTGCCAAGGGCGGCGTACTCAAGCCCGACGCTTTCAACCGTATTCTTGCGCGCGTAAAAGGCCGTGACGCCGAGCAGCTCGTCAACGAAATCGTTCTGCGCACACAGGCGCAGGCTGAATACTCCGCCGAAAATTACGGCCACTTCGGGCTCAATCTTCGCCGCTACGCTCATTTTACTTCACCGATCCGCCGCTACGCCGATCTGATCGTGCACCGGGGCCTGATCCGCGCAATGAAGCTTGGACACGATGGTTTGCCCGAGGCGACCGATCAGAAATCCCTGGCCGAAATCAGCGCGCAGATTTCCGCCACCGAGCGCCGCGCCATGCTGGCTGAGCGAGAAACCAATGATCGGCTCATCGCGCATTTTCTCGCCGATCGGGTCGGTGCAAGCTTTGATGGCCGTATTTCCGGCGTCACCCGCGCGGGCCTGTTCGTGAAATTGCGCGAGACCGGCGCGGACGGTTTTGTCCCGGCGCGCACCATCGGCGACGAATATTTCCGGTATGACGAGAAAGGCCACGCGATGGTTGGATCACGGTCCGGCGAAACTTACCGGCTGGGCGATCCGGTGACCGTAAAGCTGGTAGAAGCCGCGCCGGTCGCCGGCGCGCTGCGTTTTGAGCTCCTGTCGGAAGGACGTCCAGGCCGGCCGGTCCGGCGCCAACATGACAGTCGCGGCCGCGAGTACCACCCGCCGCGCCGACACCGAGGCCATCAGCGGAAGCGACGATGACAAAAGACCTCGGAAAACTCTGGGCTGACCGGATGACCAGGGCCGAACGCGATCAGACATTTCCTGATAGCGAGCCCCGCGATGCCGCGACGTTGATGTTGATCGACAGGTCGGCATCTAAACCGAAGGTCCTGCTTGGCCGCCGCCACGCCGGCCACAAATTCATGCCCGGCAAATTTGTTTTTCCCGGTGGCCGTATCGAGGCAGTGGACCGGCTCATGCCGGCAATCAGCGAACTACACCCGGACGCGCAGAAGAAGTTGCTGGAACGCGTGGCACATCCGACATCGGAGTTCGCGCGCGCGTTCGCGCTCGCAGCGTTGCGCGAAACGGCCGAGGAGACGGGCCTGCTGCTCGGCGTCAAGCGTGACCAGCCACCAAAAATTCCTGGCGAGATCTGGTCTGAATTCGCGAACGCCCGCGTTCATCCGGATCTTGGCCAAATTCATTTCATCGCGCGGGCTGTGACGCCGCCGCGGCGCCCACGGCGTTTCGATACGCGGTTTTTGACCGCTGATGCGTCGGCAATCGCACATAGGATTTCGGGCGTGGTTGGTCCCGATTCAGAACTGGTTGAGCTGACCTGGGTCCCGATCGAAGAGGCAACGCAATTGGACATGCCAACGATCACCGGTATCGTTCTTGAGGAACTGCTGGCTCGTGTCGAAGCCGGCATGGGCCATGACCTGCCGGTCCCGTTCTACTTCATGGTCGAACAGAAATATTACCGGGAATTGCTGTAAGCGCAGGAAAAACCGGCATTTCTTGACATTTGCGCCCTCGGCGCTAGTTTCCGCGCCAAAGACGCCCGCTACGGCAGAAATCAAGGAACCTCCTATGGCCAAAGCCATCAGTCTCAAGATCAAACTCGTTTCCAGCGCCGGCACCGGCCACTACTACGTGACCCGGAAGAACTCGCGCACGCAAACCGACAAAATGAAGAAGAAGAAATACGATCCGATCGCCAAAAAACACGTCGAGTACACTGAATACAAAATCAAGTGACAGCGGAGAAATCGACGATGCTTCGCACGTTTTTTGTTGTGCTGCTGCTCGCACCTCTCGCGTTTGCGCAGGCGGGCGCTGTCGAAAAACACAGGCTCGCGCTCCAGATCAGCGACAACGACGAAACCAAGATGAACGCGGTTCTTAACGTCGCCGCCAATGTCTCGAAGTACTATTCGGACAAAGGCGAAGAAATCGACATTCAGATTATCGCCTTCAATGCCGGGCTGCACATGCTGCGCGACGATACTTCCCCGGTGAAACCGAGGCTGAAGTCGTTCAAACAAGGCATGCCGAACGTGTCATTTATGGCCTGCGAGAACACACTCGAGGCAATGACACGCAACGAAGGCAAGGAGCCGCCGCTGGTCGAGAACGTCGAGCGCGTCAAGGCTGGCGTGGTCACGCTGATCGAACTCGGCGAAAAGGGTTGGACCATCGTCCGGCCCTGATGGCGCACAATTGGTGATGTGGTGGCCGGCCGGAAGCGGCGGCATGAGGAGGCCACTCGCACCACTCCGGCCGGCCGAACCCTACGGACCCAGGAGATGCGGCGGACCTGAGCACTCCGCAGGGCATTAGGCTCTTTGAGCCCGCACCGAGCAGCGCCTCGCGCAAGACTCGGAATAGCCCTCGACGCAAGGTTAGACCACAGCTATTCGACTACCAAACGGCCCGGTAACGCCCTGGAATATTGGCGCTATTTTGCGCGAGGCTGCGATGCTGGCCGGCGCCGATTCGCGACGTGCCGCCTCAGGCGGCGTCCGGCACCACTCGGTTGCGGCCGTCGCGCTTGGCGCGGTAGAGCGCCTGATCGGCGCGCTTGAGGATTGTGGCCGCGTTGTCGGTCACCCCTGAGAGGCCAGCAATACCGATCGAGATCGTCACTTCCAGATGACGAGCCCCCTGCTGGATGCCGAATGGCTCGCTTGCAACGCGCCGGCGCAAACGTTCCGCCACGATTGTAGCCACCGCCATGTCGGTTTCCGGCATGACAATGACAAATTCTTCGCCGCCGTATCGGCATGCCAGATCGATGTTGCGGATGGCTTTTCGGATTCGTAGCGCGAACTCACGCAACACATCATCACCCGCGTCGTGACCATGGCTGTCGTTGATCGACTTGAAGTAGTCGATATCGAGAACAAGCACGGTGATCGGCTTGCCGCGGGCGGCCGCCTGATCGACCAACGTGCCGAGATGCGTTTCCATATAGCGGCGATTGAACAGCCCGGTTAGTCCATCCGTTATCGCCAGCTCGATCGACATCTGCACGTTGTCGCGCAGGCGCTCGGTGTAGCGCTTTTTCTTGATCTGCGTACGAACGCGGGCCAGCAGCTCATTCGGATCGATCGGACGCACCAGATAATCGTTCACGCCAATCTCGAGCCCGCGCGCGAGCCGCACATTGTTGTCGGCCTCCGCGATCGCCAGGATCGGCAGCGTTCGCGTGCGTTCGAGCGATCGGATCTGGCTGCACAAGCGCAGGCCGTCAAAGTCATGGAAGTTCAGCGACACGATGACCAGGTCGTAGTTACCCTCGGCCGCCTGGAAGACCGCGTCGCTCGGACTGGTTTCAACCTCGACTGTGTGCTCCGCAGACAGTGTCGAGACGATACGTTCGTAGGAGCTTGCACGATCGTCCACAACCAAGATGCGGCCCTTGCGACCGGTTTCCAGCACCGCCTCGCGTTCCGGGCTCTGGATCCCGATTTCTTTTGAGGTCATTGCGCGCATGCGCAGTTCATCAGTCACCATTTTCAGTCGCGCAAGCGAGCGCACGCGCGAAAGCAAGGCGACGTCGGCCACCGGTTTTGTGAGGAAATCGTCCGCGCCGGCCTCCAAGCCTCGCACCCGGTCGGCCGGCTGGTCGAGGGCCGTTACCATCACAACAGGGATATGGTGCGTGAGCGGGTTCGATTTGAGCTTGCTGCAGACTTCGAAGCCGTCGAGGTCCGGCATCATCACGTCGAGCAATACGATGTCGCATTCCCCACGCTCGCATATCGCCAGCGCGTCCGCCCCGTTATAGGCGGTCACCACGTCGAAATACTCGGCCGACAGCCGCGCTTCGAGCAGCTTAACGTTCGCTGGAACGTCATCGACAACAAGGATACGAGCGGTCATCGCGCCACCGTCACGCCGACCCGAGAAAATGACGAATTGTCTCGATGAATTTTCCCACCGAGATCGGCTTGGACAGGTAGGCTTCGCAGCCTCCTTCGCGGATGCGTTCCTCGTCGCCCTTCATGGCAAAGGCTGTCACAGCCACCACCGGGATGGACTTGAGCTCGGGATCGTCTTTGAGCCATTTGGTCACTTCGAGACCCGACACTTCCGGCAGCTGGATATCCATCAGGATCAGATCCGGGCGATGCTTGCGGGCCAGATCGAGCGCCTCGATTCCGTTGCGCGTGCCGACCGTCTGGTAACCATGAGCTTCGAGCAGGTCATGGAAGAGCTTCATGTTCAGCTCGTTGTCCTCCACGATCAGGACGGTCTTCGGCATTCCCTTCCCGCCCTTTTTTCCCCAATGCGAACGACGCGCGCTTGCGCCGTCGCCAGGCCGCGCGCGCTCGGGCATGATCGGCACGGTAGTGCCGATTTGTTACGGCTCACTTAACTAAATGAAATAACAACAGGTTAGCAGTCCGACAATGTCTGCTTTAACCCCGAAAGCGGACATATGCGGCGCAATAGGCCATGTCTGCTTTGGGCCAATAGCGGACATCCGCAAGTAGACAGACTGATAGAGGACGGTTGATGCAGACTATTTGAAATGAAGGCCGATCCGGTTAGCC
>DASPUD010000133.1:0-69829 GCA_035623095.1 Pseudolabrys sp. | reverse complement strand
TTCCTGCAAATGAGAATCGAGCGCAAGAGCCACCGGCTCATGCGGCGGCGTCATCGCCAGCTTGTAGGCGCGCACAAACGATTGCGCGAAATGCTGCAGGGAGACCGGTGTGTCGTCCCACTTCGTGAAATCTCGCACCAGCGCGTTGATGTCCTGCGCCGAATGAAATGTCGGCACGCCCGGTGGCCGGGTCGATGCATCAAGATCGTTGCCACCCACCACAATGACCGGCACCCGGTCGCACCAGGCGTTGTAGATCGCCATCGCCGCGTGCTGCAGGCCGACGGTGCCGTGACAAAGCACCAGCAAAGGTTTGCCTGCGATCTTGAAATAGCCGTGTGCCATCGCCACCGAGGATTCCTCGTGCGTGCACGTGAGGAATTCCGGTTTCTTGTTGCCACCGTAATTGATCAGGGATTCATGCAGGCCGCGGAAGCTCTGCGCAGGATTGCATGGCACATACTCGATATCGAGCGACTTGATCACGTCCACCATGAAATCGGAATTGGGCGCGTCGCCGGACTGTGTCGAGACTTGTGGCGCGCCGGTCTCCGCGGCGGCAACCGCCGCCGTCGGGCGCACTGCGGATGGCCGCGAAGGAGTTGGCGTCGTATCGGCAGCGGCCCTTGCTGTATCCGCTGGCAACTGAGCGCTCGCAGCGCCGGTCAACGCCACGCCGGCAAGGAATTTGCGTCGATTCAATCGTGTTCGCGATACAACCCGCGCCATATTCGCCTCCGGAATGAATCCGATTGTTGTCGGACCAGACAGGTCGGCGATGTTAGTTCAGCAAAATGGAAGACGCTACGGGGCTGCGGTGCGCAGGCTCTATCGTACCGGCGGCAGCGGCGAAGATGAAATCGCGGTGCTGCTTCGCGGAGCGGCGCCTGCATTGCCTGGCGCGACATTGGCCGGAGCGGTCGTGGGCGCCGGACCGTTCACAACAGGCTGCTGCCCCGTATTGGCGAGATGTTCGGGCGGCTTGCCCGGCCATACCACCACGCGCGTGCCGACTTGCACGCGGCTGAAGAGATCCTCGATGTCCTCGTTGATCAAGCGGATGCAGCCCGACGATACAAAAGTGCCGATGGTCGACGGCTGGTTGGTGCCATGGATGCGATACAGCGTGTTGCCCAGATAGAGAGCGCGCGCACCGAGCGGATTGCCCGGCCCGCCCGCCATCATGCGCGGCAGATAAGGCTGACGCTCGATCATCTCTGACGGCGGGAACCAGTCCGGCCATTCCTTCATCCTGCTGATGCGCTCGGTACCCGCCCAGGTGAAGCCTTCGCGACCGACGCCGATGCCGTAGCGTATCGCTTTGCCGCCACCGAGCACCAGGTACAGATACGTGTTCGGCGTATCGATGATGATAGTTCCGGGCGGCTCCTTGGTGGCCAAGTCGACCAACTGCTTTTTCAGATTGGGCGGCAGCTCTTTCGGTTGTCCGGTCTCCGGCTGATCCTCGGGCGGCAGCGATGCGGTTGTCCCGGGCACCGTTCCGGTGGCCGCAGGTGCAGTCGCGGCAGGCGCCGGTCCACGTGGCGCGGGACCAACGGAGCCCGGCGGGCGCAGCGCTTCCGGATCATTGCTCGCGCGGCTTGGAGCGCTGGCGGCCGGCGGCGGCTGTTGCCCCTCGAACTGATGACCATAGCCGGGGCGCTCAGCCGGGTACGCGGCTGCGGGACGATCCGGCGGACGGAAGAACGCGGGCGGTGGAGGCGGCGCGTCGTCATCCGGATAAGGGAGAGCACGTGGTGGAGTGACCCACCTTCCGCCGCGTGGTGGCGGCGGCGGAAGAGCGTCATCATCATCGTCATAGCTGCCCATAACCGGCGGAAGGCGCTCCTGATAGACCCCGGGTGGCGGCAGGTTTTGCTGTGCCGAGGCGGTCGTAGGCGCAAAAGCCACCGTAACCGGCAGCGCCAGCATGAAGGCAGTCGAAAACCGGATCATTATCCCACCCTGGACGACGGAGACGCCGTCAAAGCACGTCCTGATTGCCCCCGGATGAAGGCACATTCAAGACCACAATACGGCTATCTCGTTAACGTGGTTTTGCCGTGCCGTCTCAAGGTTTTTTCGCCTCCGCCGCAAGGACTTGCTTGGCGACCCGATGGGCATCGACCGCGGCCGGGAACCCGCAATAAATGGCCACCTGTCTTAGGACAGCCGATAGCTCCTTTTGAGTGAGCCCATTGCGCAACGCGCCACGGAAATGCGCTTCGAACTCATGCATACGGCCGAGACAGGCGATCATACCGAGATTGAGCAGACTGCGGTCGCGCGGCTTAAGGTCCTCGTCGGTCCACACGGCGCCCCAGCAGAATTCGTTGAGCAGATCCTGGAATTTGCGGTTGAAGTCGTCGGTATTTGCGACGGCACGGTCCACGTACTCATCCCCGAGGACTTTGCGCCGCATGGCCATTCCGCGATCATAGAGTGCCTTATCCATCGTTGAACCTCCCAAATAACATGAGTTGCCTGGCGATCGGCTTATGTTGACAGAGTTCGGGTGATTTCGTCCATTCGCGCGCCGCAGCAATCGCTGCGGGGAGATTGCATGAGTGCGCAAGTCCTCATCGTCGGCTGCGGTGCTATCGGCGGACTATTCGCCGCCGGTCTGTCGTCCGTTGCGCGCGTGACGGCCTTCGACGCCAATACCGAGCATGTTTCGGCAATCAATGTGCATGGACTGCGCATTGCGGGCAAAAATCCGCGCAGCGTGCGCATTGGTGCTACCGCCGATCCGGCGACGCTCAAAGGCATCGCCTTTGACGCGATCATCTTTCTGGTCAAATCGAAGCTGACCGCCGCCGCGCTGGCGCAATTGCGGCCGGTCCTTGCCGGAAATCCCGCACTGGTCACGCTGCAGAACGGCATGGGAAATGCGGAAGCGCTGCTCTCCGCGCCAGAGGCCGTCGCAATCCGCGGCGTGACGATGAATTCCGGGCGCTATGTCGAACCCGGTTGCATCGAAAACCTGATGGTGGGCAAGACCTGGCTTGGGCCCGCGCGCGGCAACGTACATGATGTTCAAGCACTGGCTGACCTTCTCAATGCCGACGGGATGGAAACCGAAATTGTCAGCGATCCCATGGGGGCCGTCTGGTCGAAGTTTGTGTTCAACAGCGTGATGAATCCGCTCGGTGCGCTGATGATGGGCGACAATGCCGCTCGTCATAAATCGCCCGAGATGCGCGCGCTGGAAGATGACATGGCCGCCGAATGCATTGCGGTCGTGCGCGCGTTGGGTGGCACGTTCGCAGTTCCACCTATGGAATTCGTCGAAAAAATCCGCGCCGGGGAAATTCCGGTAACCGCCCATGCCGGCTCGATGGCGCTCGATATTGCGCGCGGCGCACCCACAGAAATTGACGAATTGACCGGCTTTATCGTGCGCGAAGGCGAGCGGCTGAATATCCCCGTTCCGGCCTGCAAAGCGGTGTACCGGCTGGTGAAAGGGCTCGAGCTGGCCGCGCAAAGGCGCGTTGCGAAACCTCGATAATTCAATAAGTTACGTATTAATTTCCCCGGACTTCCGGCCGTTTTCCGGCTATATCGGCAGCACAGGATTCGGAGACTTCGCCCGTTAATCGGATAGACCCAATAGAATGAACGGGCATCCGGAATGGCAGCCAGCACATCGCGATGGATGACAGCGACGAAGCGCTCATGGTCCGGGTCGCGCGCGGCGATGAGCGGGCGTTCCAGCAGCTTTCGCGCCGCCATACGCCGGTCATGCTCGGACTTGCCCGCCGCATTCTCGGCAACGCGGCCGAGGCCGAAGATGTCGTGCAAGAGGCTTTCATCCGCGTTTGGACCAACGCGCCGCGTTGGCAGCCCTTGGCCATGTTCCGGACGTGGCTCACGCGCGTGGTCGTCAATCTCTGCCTCGATCGCAAGCGTCGCGCGCCGTGGGTCGACCTGGAAGCTGCCGGCGAGATCGTCGACCCGACGCCGGGCGCGAGTGAAAAAGCGGAGACCGATGAACGGGAGCGGATGGTCGCCGCAGCGATTGATAAACTTCCCGCGCGCCAGCGCAGCGCGGTCATGCTCACTTACGGCGAGGGCATGAGCAATGCGCAGGTCGCGGAAATTCTCGATACGTCGGTGTCGGCGGTCGAGACCTTGCTGATACGCGGCAAACAGAACTTGCGCCGCGCGTTAGGCGGCGTGATCGACAAGGACGAACGAAATGAACGATGAGCAGTTCGAAAAACTTCTCGCGAGCGCGTTGAAGCGTGACAGGCAGGCTTCGCAAGCGGACGAACTAGCCGTTGAACGCGTGCTCAAACGCTTGAGCGGTCCGCTGCCGCGGCAGAAGCAACCCTTGTGGCGGTTGCCCGGCGTGTTGCTCGATTGGCAATTCGCGCCGGCATGGCCGCGCATGGCCGCGCTCGCGTGCTGCCTCGCGGTTGGTTTTGCCATTGGTCTCACGGGGGTCGACCGGAGTTTCGAAGGCCCGGGGGGAGCGCCTGCTTTTGTCGGCGGCGGTGGCATTGGCTCAATAACCTTCGAGCCCGACGCTTTTACCGGAGGGCGGCCATGAGTATTGCCCAAGCCATCCCCGCCACGACGCGAGGGTCTCCGCGCTGGTTACTGCTTGGCTCGCTGGCCCTGAATTTGTTCTTCGTCGGGGTCGCGGTCGCGATGGCAATTCGAGCCCCGGCACCGTCCTATTGGGACCCGAACGTGTTTGTGCGCGTCGAGCGGCTGGCAGCGACCCTGCCGGGGCCCGACGCCGCCATCCTGCGCGGGCAGATCAATGCAAATCACGCCGCCATCGAAGAAGCCCAGACGAAATACCATTCGGCCCGGGCTCATATTCACGACCTGCTGCGGCAGGAGCCCTTCGACGTCGAGGCCATGCGCGCTGCCATGGCCCAGACGCGGGCCGCCCGGCTGACCTTCGATCAGACAATTCAGGGTGTTTTCGCCGATATTTCGGCAAAAATTTCACCGGCCGGCCGTCAGGCCCTCGCCAATTGGCCTCCAGGACGCAGACCCGCAACCGACAAACGGTAGTGATATCATCGCGAATCGAGTCGGTTTTGGGGAGACGTTCTGAAAGCCATTTGAATGCAAGGGGCTGGGAAGGCAAAGAAGGAGGCGGGAACGAAAGCGCGAGGGCGCCCGTTTTGGACCATGCTCCAAGGTTTATGCGTAACGTTGCCCTTGAGCGGCTGCCTGCTGACCGACAAGCCGGAGCCGGGGCTAGATATTCCGGCAACTTACAGCGCGGGCCCGCGCAATCCCGCGGCGGCCGAAGCTGCAGTGCCGCCGCTTGACTGGTGGCGTGCCTTTCGCTCGCGCGAGCTGACTGAACTTATCGAAGAGGCGCGCATCTCCAACCTCGATATCGCTGTCGCCGTGGCGCAGATCGTGCAGGCCGACGCGCAAGCTCGCATTGCAGGCGCTCCGCTACTGCCGATCGTCGACCTCAACGGCAACGCTCAGCGCACCCAAATATCCAAAACAACCGGAAGCTCAAGCGTCGTGAACGTCTCCTCATCCGGCGCGAGTATCCAGATCCTGCAGAACAATCTGCAGGCCACGCTCAGTGCCAGCTATGAGATCGACTTTTGGGGCAAAAACCGCGCGACGCTGCGCGCAGCCGAGGAGACTGCTGTTGCCAGCCGCTATAACCGCGAGGTCGTTGGGCTGACCACCGTAGTCAGTGTCGCCAATGCCTATTTTCAGGTTCTGGCCGCGCAGGATCGCTTGCGCATCGCCCGTGAAAACGTGGCAAGCGCCGATCGCATCCTTAATTTGATCAAGCAGCAGTTTGCCGCCGGAACCTCTTCTGATCTGAACGTTGCGCAACAGGAAAGCCTCGTCGATACGCAGCGGGCGGCAATTCCGCCTCTGGAACAAACCCTGCAACAGAACAAGGCGGTACTTGCCCTGCTCCTGGGACGTCCACTCGAAAGCGTGACCGTCCACGGCGGCAGCATGAAATCAGTCGCCATTCCTCGCGTTACGCCAGGTTTGCCCTCGGAGCTCATCACGCAGCGTCCGGATATCCGCCAGGCGGAAGCGCAACTTGCGGCCGCCAACGCCAACGTCGAAAACGCGCGCGCGCAATTCCTGCCGAGCATCAGGCTTACGGGCGATGGCGGCTACGAGAGTGCTTTTCTCAAACTGCTTCTGCGGCCGGAATCCGCAATCTACACGGCAGCAGCCGGCCTCACGCAGCCGATTTTCCACGGCGGCGCCCTGCTCGGCAATCTCGACCTGCAAAAAGGAGCCCAGGATCAGCTGCTGAACAGCTATCGGAAGGCCGTCATCTCCGGCTTCACAGATGTTGATAAGGCGTTGATTGCTGTCAGGGAAACGGCGAGGGCCGAGGAACTGCAGCGCAAAGTGGTATCAAGCTCACGTCGCGCGTTCGACTTGTCGGATCAGCAATTGCGTGCGGGAACGGTTAACCTGATCACCTTGCTTCAGGTCCAGCAGACTCTGTTCCAGGCTGAGGACCAGCTGGCGCAGGCGCGGCTCTTACGGTTGCAGGCAATTGTCAGTCTCTACCAGGCTCTCGGTGGTGGCTGGCTGCCGAAACCGGTGGACGCTGCCGATGCACGGTGAGTTTCCCAAACAACTCCTGGCCAAGGCGCGCGGAAATACACGCCGTACGCTGGCCGTCGGCGTCGTTCTGCTCGCCGTTATTGCCGCTCTTTATTATGTATTCGGGCCCTCCGGACAGCAGCGGCGCGGAAATCGTTTCCCCGCCGAAGGTCCGGTCCCCGTCCTGGTGGCCCCTGTCGCCCGCGCGGACGTGCCGGTGTATCTCGACGCCGTCGGAACCATCAAGGCGCTCAACACCGTAACCGTCGTCGCGCAAGTTGATGGAAAACTTATCAGCGTCAATTACAAGGAAGGTCAGGACGTCAAGAAAGGCGACATACTCGCGCGCATTGACCCCGTCACGTACCAAGCGCAACTTGACCAGGCGGTGGCGAAGAAAGCCCAAGACGAAGCACAGCTCGCCAACTCGAAGCTCGACCTCGAGCGCTACGAAAAACTCGCGGCGACCAACGCGATCGGCAAACAGCAGGCCGATACCCAGCGGGCCCTGGTGGCGCAAAACACCGCAATCGTGCAGGCCGATCAGGCGGCGATCGAGAACGCACAGGCGCAGCTCGGCTATACCACCATCACCGCGCCGCTCGATGGCCGTACTGGCATTCGCCAGGTCGATGAGGGCAATATCGTTCGCGCGGCCGCCGCGCAGCCGATCGTTGTGATCACTCAACTCAAGCCGATCTCCGTATTTTTCAACCTGCCGCAACAGGATCTGCCGCAGGTGAACGCGGCTTTTGCCAAAGGCGCACTCTCGGTCGACGCCTTGCGTTCCGACAATGACGCCGTGATCGATCACGGCTCGCTCAAGGTCGTCGACAATCAGGTCGACCAGACCACCGGAACCGTGAAGCTGAAGGCCGAGTTCCCCAATGCCGACCTGCAACTCTGGCCGGGCCAGTTCGTCAACGTCCGGCTGCTCATCGACACTCTCAAGCAGGTGCTAGTGGTTCCAACCAGCGCCGTGCAGCGCGGGCCGAACGGCACGTTCGTCTACTCCGTCAAGAATGATGACACCGTGTTGGTGCGCCCCGTCGTTGTGCAGAAGCAGGACGAATCGCAAACGGTGATCAAGAGCGGTATTGAATCCAGCGATCGGGTCGTCACCACCGGATTTGTCCGCCTGACCGATGGCAGCAAGATTTCAATCGGCAGCGCCGATGCTGGCGCGCCCGCGCAAAACGCACAGCCTCGTACTCCGCGTTCTGACAAACAAGGCAATGAACGGCGGCAGCGGGGCGGCGGCAATACCAAGGCGAACTAGTCCCAATGAGCGTGTCGTCGCCATTCATTCATCGGCCGATCGCCACGTCTCTGCTCGGCGTCGCGGTGATGCTCGGCGGATTCCTCGGTTATTGGTGGCTGCCGGTTTCCGCCCTGCCGCAAGTCGATTTCCCGACCATCCAGGTGACCACTCAACTGCCGGGCGCCAATCCCGACACAATCGCCGCCCTTGTGACTGCGCCGCTGGAGCGGCAGTTCGGCCAGATCCCGGCGCTCCAGACCATGACGTCGTCGAGCTCGTTCGGCATCAGTCAGGTCACGCTGCAGTTTGATCTCAATCGCGATATCGACGCCGCGGCTCAGGATGTCCAGTCAGCCATCAACGCCGCTGCGTCAACGCTTCCGCGCAACCTTCCCTACCCGCCACTTTATTCGAAGGTAAACCCGGCTGACGCGCCGATCATCACCCTTGCACTGACTTCGGACACCATCAGCCTGCGGTCGCTCAGCGACATGGCTGATACCATCATGGCCCCACGACTTTCCGAGGTCACCGGCGTCGGCCATGTCTCGGTGCAAGGCGGCATCCGGCCGGCAATCCGGATACAGGCCGACCTTTCACGACTCGCGGCGTACGGTCTCGCGCTCGAAGATATGCGCACAGCCATCGTCGGCGCCAATGTCGCCGGTCCAAAAGGTTCGCTGGACGGTACACATCAGTCCTACACCATCGCAGCCAATGACCAAATCACCGCCGTCGACACGTACAAAGATATCGTAGTGGCGTTCCGCAACGGCGCGCCCGTCAAGGTGAGCGACCTGGCCGACGTCGTTGACGGACTTGAAAACACGAAAGTCGGGGCCTGGTACCGGGGCAAACCATCGATCGTCATCGACGTCCAGCGGCAACCTGGCGCCAATGTGATCGAAACCGTGCAGCGGGTGCTCGGCGAGTTGCCGCGTTTGCGACGCGCGCTGCCGGCGGGCGCACGCCTGACCGTCGTCAACGATCGCACTACGACGATTCGTGCCTCTATTCACGACGTTCAATTTACGTTGGTGCTCAGCGTCGCGCTTGTCGTGCTGGTCGTGCTGATATTCCTACGCACGATGCGCGCCACTATCATCGCCGGCGTTGCGCTCCCGCTCTCGCTGATAGCGACCTTCGGCGTAATGTGGTTCTGCGGTTTCTCGCTCGACAATTTGTCGCTGATGGCCCTGACTATCGGCACCGGATTCGTCGTGGACGACGCGATCGTGATGATCGAAAACATCGTCCGCCACATGGAAGATGGCGAAAGCGCCCTCGACGCCGCCTTGCGTGGCGCCCGTGAAATCGGATTCACCGTGATTTCACTGACCATGTCGCTGATCGCGGTTTTCATTCCGTTGTTGTTCATGACCGGTCTGGTTGGCCGCATGTTTCGCGAATTCGCGCTCACTCTCACCATCGCGGTCGTGGCTTCCGCTATCGTTTCGCTGACGTTGACGCCGATGATGTGCTCACGCTTGCTGCGGCACACAACCGAGTTTGGTGGAGGCGCCGGCAACTCCTGGATCAACCGTTTCCACCAGCTGACCGAACGCACGGTCGAGGCCTATCGAAAGAGTCTCGAGTGGGTGCTCCGGCGTCAGCGCGAAACGCTGCTCGTCACCTTGGCAACGCTTGTTGCCACCGTCCTGCTCTATATGGTCGTGCCGAAAGGGTTTTTGCCATTGCAGGACACCGGCCTGATCACCGCGGTCACCGAAGCCGGCACCGATGTCTCTTTCACTGAAATGCAGCGACGCCAACGCCTGGTGGAAGATACAATCCGGGCCGATCCGGACGTCACCGGGGTCGTCTCGGTCATCGGTGTCAGCCCGATCAATCCGACGCCAAACGCGGGGCGGCTGGTTATCACGCTCAAGCCACGTGACGACCGTTACGCAAAAGTCGATGAAATTGTCGAGCGCCTCAAACACGCGGTTGCCGGCGTCGCCGGCATGGTCGTTTATTTCCAGGCAACGCAGGATGTCCAGATCTCCACCCGCGCGAGCCGAGCGCAGTATCAATACACCCTGGTCTCCACTGATCGCGACGAGCTGATCGAATGGGCGGACAAACTGACTCAGCGGCTGCGCCGCGACCGGGTGTTCCGCGAAGTTGCTTCCGAGGCACAAGAAGGCGGTCCGCGCATACAGATCGAGGTCGATCGCGAACAGGCCGGACGGCTTGGTGTTTCCATGCAGAGCGTCACCGACACGCTCAACGACGCCTTCGGTCAGCGGCAAATTTCCACCATCTACGGTCAGGCCAATCAATATCGCGTCATTCTTGAGGCACAGCCACGCTATCAGCAAGATCCCAATTCGCTGACGAAACTCTACGTCACCGGCGCCAGCACATCGACAGGAACAGCGGCGACCGTCGCCAACACGGCGACCGGCAACACCAATACCAACACCACGGCCACACCGAACGCGGTTACCAGCAGCGCCCAGGTGCCGCTTGCCGCCTTTGCTCGTTTCGTGCCGACCTCGGCGCCGCTCGCCATCGCGCACCAGGAGCAGTTTCCGTCGGTCACCATCAGTTTCGATCTCGCGCCGGGCTATGCGCTGTCTGACGCGGTCAAGATCATCCGCTCCGCCGAACAGGAGATCGGCATGCCGGCCTCGGTCGGTGGGGCGTATTCAGGCGATGCAGCCGAATTCGCCAAATCTCTGGCCGGTGAACCGTGGCTGATTCTTGCGGCGGCAATTGCCATCTACATTGTGCTCGGTGTTTTGTATGAGAGCTTCATTCACCCACTCACGATTCTGTCCACCCTGCCCTCTGCAGGCGTCGGCGCGCTGCTTGCGTTGATGGTGTTCGGCTACGACCTGTCGGTCATTGCACTGATCGGCATCGTGCTGCTGATGGGCATCGTAAAAAAGAACGCAATTCTGATGATCGATTTTGCGCTCGATGCCGAACGTGAACAAGGGCTTTCACCGGAACAGTCGATCGTGCAGGCGGCGCTGCTGCGCTTCCGGCCGATCATGATGACGACCCTGGCAGCTCTGTTCGGCGCGCTGCCGCTGGCTCTTGAGAGCGGTACCGGTTCGGAGCTGCGCAATCCGCTCGGCGTTACGATCGTCGGCGGCCTGCTGCTCTCGCAATTGCTGACGCTTTACACCACTCCGGTGATCTACCTCTACATGGAGCGCCTGCGGGCGCGCTTCGCTCCGGCCCTACCGCCGGCGCCGCGCCGGGTCGCCCGCCCGGCTCGAGGCCGATCATGAATTTCTCTTACCCGTTCATCCGCCGGCCGATCGGCACGACGCTCCTGGCGATCGGTTTGTTTTTGGTTGGCGCCGTGGCCTATGCGTTTCTCCCTGTTGCCAGCCTGCCAACCGTCGAATTTCCGACCATCAATATCACTGCCAGCCTGCCCGGCGCCGACCCCAATATCATGGCCGCGACTGTTGCTGCTCCGATTGAGCGGCGCGTTGGAGAAATCTCCGGGGTAACCGAACTTACCTCGGTCACTTCACTCGGTCAGTCGCGCATCACCGTCCAGTTCGATCTCAATCGCAGCATCGAAGGCGCCGCCCGTGATGTGCAGGCCGCGCTCAACGCAGCGCTCAGCGATCTGCCAACCGACATGCCGCAGCTTCCGACATTCCGCAAAGCCAACCCGTCGGCAGCACCGATTCTAATTCTCGCGCTCACATCCAAGACGTTGCAGCCCAGCGCGATTTATGACGCCGCCGACAGCGTCATCGCGCAACGCCTGTCGCAGGTGGACGGCGTTGCCGACGTCACGGTGGCCGGTTCTGAGCAACCCGCAATACGCGTGCGCGTCGACCCCGCGCGGCTCTCTGCAATGGGCCTGGCAATGGAAGACGTGCGCACAGCCATCTCCAATGCAAACGCGGCGGGTCCGGTCGGCACCTTCGACGGCGACCAGCGCGGCACGACAATCGGCATGAATGATCAGCTGCGCAACGCCAACGAATACGACCCGCTGGTGGTGAAAACGATCAATGGCACCGTGATCCGTCTTTCAGACATCGCCACCATCCGCGCCAGTGTGCGCAACACACTTGCCGCCGGCTGGTTCAACAGAGATCCGTCAGTCCTGCTCATCATCACCAAGCAAAACTCCGCCAATGTCATCGACACGGTCGATCGCATCTACGACCTGCTGCCCGTGCTCCGCGAGTGGGTGCCTGCCGGTCTCGAGATTTCTGTGCTGACCGACCGTACCCAGACAATCCGTGCCAGCGTACACGACATGCAGTGGACCCTCGCCGCCACCATCGGGCTTGTGATGCTTGTTGTGTTTCTCTTTCTGCGACGGTTGGCGCCAACCGCGGCGGCGGGTGTCACCGTGCCGCTCGCGCTCTCCGGCACCTGCGCCGCGATGTGGATGGCCGGTTTTTCCATCGACAATCTGTCTTTAATGGCGTTGGCGGTCAGCGTCGGGTTCGTCGTCGACGATGCCATCGTGATGATCGAAAACGCTTTTCGTCATCTGGAACGCGGTGCATCGCCCCTGCGGGCCACAATGAAGGGCGCGCAACAGATTGGCTTCACAGTTGTTTCAATTTCAGTGTCGCTCATCGCTGCGTTCATTCCGCTGCTGTTCATGGGCGGCATTGTCGGACGGCTGTTTCGCGAATTCTCCGTGACGCTCGTCTTTGCCATCGGCATCTCGACCGTGGTGTCGCTTTCAGTGACGCCGATGATATGCGCCTATTTCGTACGCCGGCCGCCGAGCCGCGACGGCACTTGGCTCGATCGCCGCGTCGAAGGCCTGTTGTCACGCATGATCCGCTTCTACGACCGCACTCTTTCCTTTGCGCTCGATCATCGCGCGCTGATGTTGATCGTGTTTGCCGCTACGATTGCACTCACCGTCGGACTCTACATAAAGGTGCCCAAGGGCTATTTCCCGCAGGACGACACGGGGCTCATCTTCGGCGGCACCGAGGCATCAACCGACATATCGTTTGAGGCGATGAAGCAACTTCAGCAGAAGGCGATGGACATCGTGCTCGCCGATCCGGCCGTCGCCGGGCTCGGTTCTTCTGTCGGCGCCAATCCGTTCAATGCTTCGGTCAATCGCGGCCGGCTGTACATCAGCCTCAAACCGCTCAATGAGCGAAACAAGCTGACCACTTTGCAGGTGATCGCGCGTCTGCGTAACAAGCTCAACGGAATTCCCGGCCTGCGCGTATTCATGTTTCCGGCGCAGGATTTGCGCGTCGGCGGACGGCAGAGCGACTCACAATATCAGTTCACGCTGTGGAGTTCGGACATTGACGAACTGCAAAAGTGGGTACCGCGCGTCGTCGATCGCGTGAAACAGTTACCGCAGGTCACTGATGTCACCACTGACCGTGAACAGGGCGGCCTGCAGGCTAATGTCACCATTGATCGGGCAGCGGCGGCGCGTTTCGGCGTGCGCGTGCAGGATGTCGACAACGCATTGAACAACGCGTTTTCGCAGCGGCAGATCTCGACCATCTATGGTCCGCGCAACCAGTATCGCGTGATACTGGAGGTCGATAATAACTATCGGCGCGACCCGACCGACCTTAGCCGCGTCTATGTTGCCGGCAGCAACGACACGCAGGTGCCGCTATCGGCGGTCACAACGATTGACCGCGGCATCGCGCCACTTGTCGTAAATCATCAGGGACAGTTTCCGTCGGTGACCATTACCTACAACCTGGCGCCCGATGTCCCGATCGAAGACGCCACCGCCGCGCTTGAGCAGACAATTGCTGAATTGCACATTCCCGATGTGATTCATTCCGAATTCGCCGGCGATGTCCAGGCCTACAAACGCGCAGTCGGCGCGCAGCCGCTACTTCTTCTGGCCGCGCTGGTTGCGGTCTATATCGTGCTTGGCGTGCTTTATGAGAGCCTGGCGCATCCACTGACGATCATCTCGACCCTGCCGTCGGCGGGCCTCGGCGCGCTACTGGCTCTTGAAATCTCTCGCACTGAACTGTCAGTCATTGCCTTCATCGGCATCATCCTGCTCATCGGAATCGTGAAGAAGAACGGCATCATGATGGTGGACTTCGCACTCGACGGTGAACGACGGCTGGGGCTCTCGCCGCGACGTGCGATACACGACGCCTGTCTCGAACGATTTCGGCCGATCATGATGACTACGCTCGCTGCCATGCTGGGCGCCATGCCGCTGGTCGTCGCCATTGGCCCGGGATCCGAATTGCGGCGCCCGCTCGGCATCACCATTATCGGTGGCTTGCTGGTGTCGCAGGTGCTCACGCTTTACACCACGCCGGTCATCTACCTCCTGCTGGATCGCCTGCACCGTAAGCTGGGTGGGGCAAGCTTTACCTTCGTTCGCCGCCGCAGCACGCCGCCGTTGCAGCCGGCGGAATAAGTCTTATACGCCGAGATACCGGTGCTGCACGTCGAGGGCGGCCGCGAGCGCCTGCGATGAACCTTTCCAAACCACCCGCCCACGTTCGATCAGGAAATGCCGGTCGGCCACGTGCAGTAGCGCACCGACGTTCTTGTCGATCACCAAAATCGACAGGCCGGATTCCTTCAGTCTGGCAAGACAGCGCCAGATTTCAGCGCGGATCAACGGCGCCAAACCCTCGGTCGCCTCGTCAAGGATGAGCAGCCGCGGATTGGTCATCAGCGCGCGCCCAATTGCCAGCATCTGCTGCTCGCCGCCGGAAAGCTGGTTGCCCATGCTCGCTTCGCGATCTGCCAGTTGCGGGAACATCGCGTAGACTTTATCGAGCGTCCAATCCTCCCCATTGCGTTTGACTGCGGTGGCCAGCAGGTTTTCACGAACGGAAAGGTTCGGGAAAATCTGCCGACCTTCCGGCACCAGGCCGATACCGCGCTGGGCCACCTGGTACGATGGCAGTCCGCGAATCTCCTCGCCTATAAAGCGAATGGCACCGGCACGCGCGGCTGTGAGGCCCATGATCGAGCGAACCGTGGTGGTCTTTCCCATGCCGTTTCGGCCCATCAGCGTCACTGTCTCGCCGGGCGCGATGGCAAGTGAAACTCCGAACAGCACCTGGCTGAGGCCGTAGCATGTCTCGACGCCTTCGAGCATGAGGACAGGATCAGCCACGGCTGGCCTCCTGCTCGCCCAAATAGGCGTCGCGCACCTGAGCATTGTTGCGAATGTCGTCCGGCGTGCCCGACGCAATCACGCGGCCATAAACCAGGACAGTAATTCGGTCGGCGAGCGCGAATACCGCCTCCATGTCATGCTCGACGAGGAGAATCGTCAGCTCTTTTTTCAGCTCACGCAGCATGGCGACCATTCGTGTCGATTCCTCGGGCCCAAGTCCCGCCATCGGCTCGTCGAGCAGCAGCATGCGCGGCCGCGATGCGAGCGCCATGGCGAGCTCGAGTTGACGATGCTCACCATGGCTGAGTGCCGATGCCGGCAGACTGGCGCGACCCTCCAGCCCGACGCGGGCAAGCGCCGCGCGGGCGGGATCGCGCAGTTCCGGCTCACGCCGCGCATCGCGCCAGAAGTGGAACGAGTGCCCGGCATGCGCCTGTACCGCCAGCGCGACGTTGTCGAGCACACTCAGATCGAGAAAAAGCGACGTGATCTGAAATGTACGCGCCAGCCCGAGCGCGCTACGGGCGTACATGGGCACCGCAGTAATATCGTTGCCCGCGAAATAGATGCGTCCCGAATCCGGCCAGTACTGTCCGCTAAGCTGAGCGATCAGTGTGGTCTTGCCAGCTCCGTTGGGGCCGATGATCGCATGTAGCTCGCCGTCCACGATATCGAGCGTGAGATCGTCGGTTGCGATGATTCCGCCGAAGCGCTTGGCAAGGTTTTCCACCCGCAACAAATCAGCCATGGCGCACCTTGCCGAGCAGGCCGTCGATACCGCCGCGGGCAAACAGCACGATCAGCAACAGCAACGGGCCGAGGATGATCTGCCAATATTCGGTAATGCCAGACAGCGCCTCTTCCAGAACCAGCAACGCCACAGTGCCGAAGAGCGGGCCGAAGAGCGAACCCATGCCGCCGAGCACGACCATAATGATAAGGTCGCCCGAGCGCGTCCAATACATCATTGCCGGGCTGACGAAATCCGTGTGGTTGGCGATCAGCGCGCCGGCCAGGCCACAGAGGGTGCCGGCAATCACAAAGCAGATCAGCTTGTAGCGATAGGTAGGGAACCCGATCGCGCGCATGCGTGTGTCGTTCGAGCGCGCGCCCTGCACCGCCAATCCAAAACGGGAGTTGACAATGCGCCACACCAGATAGAGCGATGCGCAAAGCAGCGCCAAGCAGATATAATAAAATTGGATTTTGTTGGAGAGATTGACCGGCGCAACGAATTGGCTGCGTTTCTGAAGAGTTAGGCCATCGTCGCCGCCGTAGCGGGCAAGCCCGGCCACAATGTAATAAGTCATTTGCGCGAAGGCCAAAGTGATCATGATGAAATAGACGCCGCGCGTGCGCAGGCTGAGCGCTCCGATCACCAGCGCAAACAGCGCGGACACGACGAGCGCAACTGGCCACTGCACAAAGCCCGACGACACACCTTCAAACGACAGAATCCCCACAGCATAACCGCCAATGCCGAGATAAGCGGCGTGGCCGAAGCTCATCATGCCGCCGTAGCCAAGGATTAAATTGAGGCTCACCGCCGCAATCGCCAGGATCACGATGCGCGTGAAAAGCGTCAGCAAAAAGCGGCTGCCCGTAGCCTCGACATAGATCGGCAGCAGGATCAGAGCGACGAGCAGCGCAATACCGACCACCGTTCGCAAATCGAGCGCGCGTGTCATTTGCTGCTCGCTGGAAACAGGCCTTCCGGCCGGATGACCAGAACGGTCGCCATCAGTAGGTAGATCAGCATCGAGGAGAGCGCCGGCGCCGCGGTTGCCGCGGTTTCCTTGGCGAAGAAAAGCCGTAACAGATCGGTGAAATAGGCACGGCCCAACGTGTCAATGAGGCCAACGAGGATAGCAGCGATGAACGCCCCGCGGATTGAGCCAATTCCGCCGATGACCGTGATGACGAAAGCGAGAATCAGGATGTTCTCGCCCATGCCGATCTGCACGGTCAGGATCGGCGCCTGCATGAGGCCGGCCAGCCCGGCGAGCGCCGCGCCCAGACCGAACACGAGGGTGAACAGCAACTTGATGTTGACACCGAGCGCGCCGATCATTTCCCGGTTCGATGCGCCGGCGCGGATCAGCATGCCGATGCGCGTGCGCATGACAAGGACATAGAGGAACGCCGCCACGGCCAGCGACACCACGATAATCGAGAGCTTGTAGGCCGAGTAATCCACCCCCGGCAGAATGCGCACGGGCGAGTTGAGCCATGATGGCAGCGGCAGGCTCATGCCGCCCGCGCCCCAGATCAGCCGCACCAGCTCGTCGAAAAACAGAATGAGACCGAAGGTCGCGAGGACATGATCGAGATGATCGCGTCCGTAAAGTCGTCGCATCGCGATCACTTCCACCGCCATGCCGACCAGAAGCGTGGCAACAAGCGCGAGCAGTGCGCCAAGCACGAAACTGCCGGTCCATGCGGCGAAGGTTGCGGCAAAATACGCGCCGATCATGTAGAGCGAACCATGCGCCAGATTGACCAGATCCATGATGCCGAAGACGAGCGTCAGGCCGGCGGCCAGCATGAACAGCAGAAGCCCGAATTGCAGGCCATTCATGCATTGCTCAATGAACAGTGTCATGGCGCCCAGATCGTAAATTCGTCCACCGATAAGCAAACGGCGGCAGCGCCATCGCGCCGCCGCCGTTCCGCATCAGCGCACGATCACTTCATGTGGCATTCGTTGACGAAACGATCCTGGTTGTCTTCCACGATCGTTGCGACGGTCTTGAGGACGAAATTGCCGTCGTTATCCTTCACCGCTTCCTGCAGATAGAAATTCTGGATCGGGATATGGTTGGTGTTGAAGCGGAACTTCCCGCGCACCGATTTGAAATCGGCTTTCTCCAGCGCCTTCTGCACGGCGGCTTTGTCGGAAAGGTTGCCTTTGGTGGCAGCCACAGCGGACGCAACCAAGTTTGCAGCATCGTAGGTTTGCGCGCCATAGAAGGACGGCCGCAATCCCGGGTATTTCTTGATGTAGTCGGCGACGAATTTCTTGTTCGTCTCATTGGGCAAATCGTTCACCCACTCCTGCGCGCCGGGAACGCCGAGCGCGAGATCCTTCTGCAGCGGTAACGAAAGTTCGTCGATGGTGAACGCGGTATAGAGCGGAATTTGTCCTTTGAGGCCGGACTGGGCGTATTGGCTTAGGAACTGCACGCCCGCCTTGCCCGGATAGAAAACAAAGATCGCATCCGATTTCTCCGCCTTTGCCTTGGCGAGTTCAGCCGAGAAGTCGAGCTGGTCGGGCCACTTTGTGAGTTCCTGGCCGACGATCTTGCCTTTGAACGTGGACGCCACGCCGCCGAGCATGTCCTTGCCCGCGGCGTAATTCGGGCCGATCAGGAAGGCGGTCTTCACACCTTTCTGATTCATGTAGTGGCCCATCGCTTGCGGCGTCTGGTCGTTCTGCCAGGAAGTCGAGAAGATGTACGGCGAACACTGCTCGCCGGCGATCTGATGTGGACCTGCGTTCGACGTAATCAAGAAGGTCTTGGAATCGATCGCCGACTTGATCGAGGCCAGCAGCACGTTCGACCAGATGTAACCGACGATGAAATCGACCTTGTCGTACTCGATCAGCTTGTCGGTCTTCTGTTTGCCGACTTCCGGCTTGAATGTGTCGTCCTCGTAGATCACCTCCACCGGCAGCCCGCCCATTTTGCGGCCCATGTGGTCGAGCGCGAGCTCGAACGAATTGCGCATGTCGTTGCCGATGACGGCAACCGGACCGCTGAAGGTGCTGATGAAACCGATCTTGATTGATTTTTGCTGAGCGATTGCCGGGCTTGCCGCCAGCAGCGCGGCTGCGCTCACGGCCAAGAGTGCTTTATGCATATGACATCCTCCCCGAAGGCCATTCGGCCCTATTCCTTATTTGGTACTCTAATGTACCGGCAGACGCGCCAAAAGGCCCACCGTCGCCACGGCGCGAATATATTTCGGCCCGCCACATTAGGTTAGATATCGTCGGCATTTCCGGCGTACCCGCCTTGCAGCGACGGCCATTGACCGCTGCATTGGAGCCCCGGCAGTCTAATGCCGCCGTTCCGACCCTTGCCCACCGCCAGGAGAGTTCAACTTTTGTCGAAAGCGCTCGAAAAAACCTACGATGGCATCATTATCGGCGCCGGCCACCACGGGCTGATTTTGGGAAGCTATCTTGCCCGCGCCGGCGTTCGCATATTGCTGGTGGATCGGCGGCTGGCCCACGGCGGCGGACTCTGCACCCGCGAAGTGACGTTGCCGGGCTTCTATCACAATCTGCACTCGATCAATCACTTCCACATCAGCGAGACGCCATGGTTCAAGGATCTCAACCTCGACCAGCGCGTCACCTACATCACGCCGCGCTATGAGTTTGGTCAGGCGCATCGCGACGGCTCCGCGCTTGTTCTCGGGCGCGATCTTGAAGAATCCGTCGCCAACATTGCGCGGTTTTCCAAAAAAGACGCTGCTACCTTCCGCGAATGGAATCGCAAGGCGGAAAAAATCACGGCGCAGATTTTCCTGCCGGAGCGTTACGCCGAACCCCTGCCGAAAGAGGAACGCGAGGCGCTGCTGTCGCGAACGGCGCTAGGGCGTGAATTCCTCGAAGTCTCCAATCGCCAGCCGCTCGACGTCGTCGGCGAACTATTCGAAAACGAGCATGTTCAGCTGCTGTTCCTGTTCAAGGTCTCGCTGTTCGGCACCTGGCTGGTCGATACTTTGTCGAAGACTTCGCCGATGGGCTCGGTGATCCGCGCTTTCGACCTGGAGAGCGGCTACCAGCTTTGTCAGGGTGGCTCGTTCAACCTCGCGCGTGGATTGATGGAAACATTCATCACCGCCGGCGGTACGTTTCAGCCTCAGGTCGATGTCAGCCGCATCATCGTCGAGAATGGCCGCGCGACCGGCATTGAATTGGCGGACGGCCGCGCGGTGCGCGCGCGGCAGTTCGTCGCGTCGACTCTGGATGTCCATCAGACTTTCGAAGCGCTGATCGGGCGCGAGCAACTGCCCGCCGCATTTCTCAACAAGCTCGACGGCTTCCAGTACACGAAGTGGAGTCTGTTCGGCCTTCACCTCGCGCTCAACGAGAGTCCGCGTTTCACGGCCGGTAAATTTGACCCGAACATCAACCGTACCCTGAAATGGAGCGTCGGCGCTGAGACGATGGAAGACCTGTTCTCCGCGCATCAGGATGTGCAGGCTGGCCGCGTGCCAAAAATTGTCCAATTCGGTTCCGGTCCGTTGAGCCTGCTCGATCCAAGCCAGGCGCCTCCCGGCAAGCACACGACCTATTGCTGGCACGTCATGCCGCTCGACCCCGAGCTTGGCGGAAAGAGCTACGAAGGCTTCAAGGAAGAGTTCGCCGACAGGATCGTTGAATGTTTCGCGCGCTACTGCCCGAACATGACGAACAAGAACATTCTCGGACGCTACGTTTACACCGGCCGCGAGTACGTCCAGGAAATGGTCAACATGCGTGCCGGCGACATCTTCATGGGCGCCTTCAACGCCGAACAGGTGATGTACAACCATTTCGGTTATCGCTCGCCGATACCGAACCTGTACAACGCCGGCTCCGCCGCCCACCCCGGCGGCGCAATTTCCGGCGGCGCCGGCTATATCACCGCAGACGTGATCGCGAAGGATCTTGGCCTTGTGCCCTGGTGGGAGCCATGGAATGCGCGATCTGCGCTTGAGTCGCTGCCGCAGCTGGAGCGAGGCGCGGCATGAGTGCCGACGCACAGAATATCGTCTTTCCGGGTCTTAAGGATCGCGTCGTTATCATCACAGGCGCCGGACAGGGCATCGGTCGGGTCTTCGCGAAATCGTTTGCGATAGCTGGAGCACGGCCCGTCATCGCCGAAGTGAACGAAAAGAAGGCTGCCGCAGTCGCCGAAGAAATCATGAAAGCAGGCGGGCAAGCTCTCGCGGTCACCACTGATGTCGCCGATCTCGCCTCGATCGAGGAGATGATCGAAGTTGTCGAGGACGAATATGGCCGCATCGACGTGCTGATCAATAATGCCGGCATCTTCTCGACACTGGAAATGCGCCCGTTCGATCAAATCCCGCTGGAGGAATGGGAGCGCGTCCTGCGTGTCAACCTGACTGGGCCATTCCTCTGTGCGCGCGCCGTGCTGCCGGCAATGCGGCGCGCGAAATGGGGACGCATCATAAATGTTGCGTCCGGCGCGGTACGCCTGGGACGTCCTAATTATCTTCACTACATCGCAAGCAAAGCGGCGCTTGGCGGCATGAGCCTTTCCATGGCGCGCGAATTGGGCGCAGATGGGATCACCGTGAACGCCATCTTGCCGGGCGCGACATTTACCGAAATCGAACGCAAGACCGTGACGCCGGCGCAAAAAGAACGCATCATTGCCATGCAATGCATTCCGCGCGCGGAAATACCGGAAGATCTTGTCGGCGCGGCACTGTTTTTGGCTTCCGAAGCCTCTTCCTTTGTCACGGGTCAAAGCATCAATCTTGACGGTGGGGTGACCGGTTCATGAGTTCAAGTCCAACCGTCGCCATTATCGCGCCCGGCAATATGGGCGCCGGCATCGGACAACGCCTGACCGAAAACAAGGTGACAGTCCTAACCTCGCTCGCCGGCCGCAGCGAGGACAGCGCGAAACGCGCCCGTTTCGCGGGCATGCAGGCGGTCGACGACCGCGCACTGGCGGAGGCCGATTTTCTACTGTCCATCGTGCCTCCGGGCGACGCATTGGCACTGGCCCGGCGACTTAAAGGAACGCTGACGGCCGCTAACAAGAAGCCGATCTATGTTGAATGCAATGCCGTCAGCCCGCCGACAATGTCGAAGATCGCGGAAGAAATTGCGACGACCGGCTGTGCTTTTGTCGGCGCCGGCATCATTGGCCCGCCGCCAAAACCCGGCAGCACCAATACGAAGATCTATGCGTCCGGCCCGGCAGCCAAGGATTTCGCCAGTCTCAATGACTTTGGCCTGATCGTGCGCGTGCTTGAAGGCCCGCTCACGGCGGCTTCGGCACTGAAAATGTCCTACGCCGGCATCACCAAGGGATTCACGGCGCTGGGCGCCGCCATGATGCTGGCGGCAACGCGCGGCGGTTCGGCCGCGGCGCTGAAGGCCGAGCTCGCGGAAAGCCGCCCGGACCTGCTGCGCTATCTTTCCGGCCAGGTGCCGGCGATGTACTCGAAGGCTTATCGTTGGGTGGCCGAGATGGATGAGATCGCATCCTTTGTCGGAGACGAATTGCCCGAGAGCGAGATACTCGCCGCCGCGGGGCGCATGTACGAGCGCATCGCCGAAGACTACGAAGGGGAGAAAAAGGAAACCGGCACGTTGGATGGCTTCCTCAACAAGTCATGACGACCGACTCTCCGATCCTCGTCGAGCAACGCGCCGGCTATCGCGTGATCACTCTGAACCGGCCGGACCGGCTGAACGCTTTCAACGAGGCGATGCATCAGGCTTTGCGCAAAGCGATCAATGACGCGGAAACTGACGAGAGCTGCCGCGCGTTGCTGCTCACTGGGGCGGGCCGCGGATTTTGCACAGGCCAAGACCTGAGCGACCGGCTCGCCAAGCCGGGCGAGACCGTCGAGCTCGGAGGCGCGCAGGAGGCTTACTATAATCCTCTTGTACGCAAGCTGCGCACGCTGGCCTTCCCTGTCGTTGCGGCAGTCAACGGTATCGCCGCCGGTGCCGGTGCCAACATCGCGCTTGCCTGCGACATTGTTTTGGCCGCGCGATCGGCAAATTTTATTCAGTCTTTCGCGCGCGTCGGACTTGTTCCTGATTCCGGCGGTACCTGGATTCTGCCGCGGCTGGCCGGCGCGGCAAGGGCGCGCGGGCTGGCGCTGTTAGCTGAGCCGCTGTCTGCCGAGAAGGCTGAGCAGTGGGGCCTGATCTGGAAATGCGTGGACGACGCGGCGCTTGCGGGAGAAGCGCAAAAACTTTGCGAGCATTTCGCCAGCGCCCCGACGCAAGGGCTGGCGCTGATCAAGCGAGCGTTCAATGAATCCGCTGGCAACAGCCTTGATGCGCAGCTTGATCTTGAGCGTAATTTGCAGCGCATCGCGAGCCTGACGCCCGATTATGCCGAGGGTGTGCGGGCATTCATGGAAAAGCGCAAACCCAACTTCACCGGCCGTAAAAAATGAACGCAGCCACAAACAAGCGGTCACTGCGCGTTGGATTGGCCGGCCTTGGAGCTGTCGGTCTCGAAGTCGCCAGGCGGCTGATTGCCGGCGTGCCCGGGCTGACGCTGTCCGCCGTCGCCGTACGCGATGCCGAAAAAGCCCGGCGGGCATTGCCCCAGATCGGAGGGGCTATCCCCGCCCGCAAGGCGACCGAGCTCGCTGACGACTGCGACATTGTTGTTGAATGCCTGCCACCTGCGTTGTTCCGCGACGTTGCAATCAGCGCCATCGATAAAGGGCGCATTTTTATGCCGCTGTCGGTGGCGCAATTGCTGCAAAACAACGATCTCGTGGAACGAGCCAAGCAAAGAGGCGCACGTATTCTGGCGCCGACCGGTGCGCTCCTCGGGCTTGACGCGGTGCGCGCGGCTGCCGAAGGCACGATCCACTCGGTCAAAATGGTGACGCGCAAGCCGCCTGCCGGGCTCGAGGGTGCGCCTTATCTGGTCGAGCACAATATATCTGTGACCGGTCTCAAGGCGCCGTTGAAGGTCTTCGACGGCAGTGCGCGCGAGGGCGCGCGCGGATTTCCCGCCAACGTCAACGTGGCGGCGGCGTTGAGCCTTGCCGGAATAGGGCCTGACCGCACCAAACTGGAAATCTGGGCGGACCCAGGCGTTACCCGAAACACCCATCGCATCGAGGTTGAATCCGACACCGCGCGCTTCTCCATGCAGATCGAAAACGTTCCATCGGATAATCCGCGGACCGGCAAGAACGTCGCGCTGTCGGTGGTCGCGGCCTTGCGCGGGCTCGTCGCCGAGCTGAAAATCGGCACATGATTACAACCCGCCTCACCCGCCGATTCAATATCCAGCATCCGATCCTTTGCGCGCCAATGGGTTTCATCACTGGGGGCAAACTCGCCGCCGCGGTAAGCTCGGCCGGCGGGCTCGGCATCCTCGGCGGCGGATACGCCGGCACCATGGGCAACGAGCCCGATCTCGAAGCGGAATACCGGGCCGCCGGCAACGTGCCGATCGGCATCGGTTTCATCACCTGGGCCGTCCAGAATGCGCCGCAGATGGTCGACTGGGCGATTTCACGCAAGCCCGTCTGCCTTTTTCTCTCATTCGGCAATCCGGTGCCGTTCGCACGCAAAGCGCAGGCAGCTGACATTCCGGTGATCTGCCAGACACAGACCATGCGTCACGTGCAGGAAGCACTCGATGCCGGGGCCATGGCGATTGTTGCCCAGGGCGCGGAAGCTGGCGGCCATGGAGGCCGCCGCGCCACGTTGCCGTTCGTGCCGGAGGTCAAAGATTTCCTCGCAAAACACGCCCCCGAAGTCCTGCTGATTGCGGCGGGCGGTGTTGCAGATGGCCGCGGCCTTGCCGCAAGCCTGATGCTTGGCGCGGACGGCGTTCTCGTCGGTACACGCTTCTGGGCCACCGAAGAGGCATTAACGTCACCCGCGATGGTCGCGCGCGCCTGCGCCGCGGATGGTGATCAGACCGTCCGTACCGCCGCCATCGATCATTTGCGCGGGGTGGCTTGGCCGGAGCAATTTTCCTTCCGGGTGATGAAGAACCGTATCACCGAGGAATGGGCGCACCGTGAAACGGAGACGCGCGACCGATTTGGCGCGCTAAAGCAGCACTATGCCGAGGCGCGTGCCCGCGGTGACCTCGATGTATTGCCGACTGTTGCCGGTGAGGCCATCGGACTCATTGGCGCCAGACTGCCTGCTTCAGAAATCGTTGCAACGATGGTTGCCGAAGCGGAAGCTGCCCTGAAATCCGGGGCGGCGCTCGTTGACTAAGAGCGAGGCTCAGGCGCGCAGGAAAATCCGTCGGCGATACAGAAAGCCGGCGAGCGCAACGGCCAGTGCAAGGCCAACCAGATGTGAAACGAAAATGCCGGCGCCGGGCGTGACCATTTGATCGAACCAGATCTTCACATCGCCGCCGACGAGACGCAGGGCAAATGGCTGGAAACCCACCACGCCGTTGATGAAGTAAAGCGCGATGGCGTTGGCGCCGATCCATACAAACATGGTAGCCCACGCCCGCCATTTCCAAACTTCAATCACTTGATAAAAGACGCCAAGCAAGATTGCGCTATAGCCGCCGGCGACAAGCGCGAACGATGATGTCCAGATCGCTTTGACGATGGGGAATTGCAGCCCCCAGAGGTGACCGGCCGCCACCATCACGATCCCGCAGCCGATCAGCCAAAGAGACCGTTGCGCTGCCGTCAGCCGTTCGTCCTTGAGCAGCAAACCGGCCAACACTCCGAGCAGGCACGTCCCGATCGCCGGCAATGTGCTCAATAGTCCTTCCGGATCGCGGGTCTTGTCCCACAGGCGCCCTGGCAGATATTGCGAATCGATCCAGTTGGCGAGATTGGCGTCAGGCAGAAAAGATCCGGCGCCGATTCCCGGGACCGGAACAAAGGTCATCAAGGCCCAATATCCGCCCAGCGACGCGATTAGCACAACGATCAGTCCGCGCCGGTCCAGATTCAAAAACAGGAGTGCTACGAAAAGGTAGCAGATTGCAATGCGCTGCAGCACGCCGACATACCGGATATCGCTCCAATGCTGCCCGACGCCGCCGTAATATATAAGTCCCAGGACATAGAGGATCAGCGCCCGGCGCAGTACCCGCAGATGCGCCTGTAGCTTTCCTTCGGTCTCGACCAGCGGCGGCAATGCCAGCACGATCGATACGCCGGTTACAAAAATGAACAGTGGCAAAATGAAATCGTAGAAGTGGAAGCCTTCCCATGCCACATGTTTCATTTGGGTATCGAGAAAATTGCCAATCGTGTTCAGCGGCGGACCTTTATCGCGCAGCATGCGATCGAGCGCCCAGACCGCGCCGTCGGCGCCCGTGATCCAGAAAATGCTGAAGCCGCGCAGCGCGTCGACCGACGTGACACGATCGGCGGCTTGCAGGGTAAGCGGAACTTCGGTGTAACGCATCCAGCCCCGGCCGAAAAAAATGATGACCAGACGAAAACAGTCCAGCAGAAAATAGGTTTCCGAAAAAGAGCGTGGTTTGGATTCGCGGCGCTATTGCGGCGAGGCCCCGAAACGAACCGGAAACAGAGAGCCGTTAGTGCGCTGCGGCCGCCGCAACGACGGGCGGCTCGCACCGGCCCATCGGGTCCTGGACACGGAAGTAGTTTCGTCCGACGAACGATTGATCATAGTGGTGCCAGGAAGTGCCGTGGTCGAGGGCCTGTATGCCGGCGAGGGTAACCGCAAACACCGAGCTTTCCATGTCGCGCTGTTGGGCGTCGAGGTTCAGCGGCAGCTTTGAACTGGCGTAGTCCACATAGTAAACCCGGCGCACGCAAGATGAATCCTTGACCGCTTCGAGCGCGGCTTTGGCGGTCATCAGATGATCGGTGTGATCGTTCGGATTGATGCGCGCATCGGTCTCTGCAACATTGACCTGGATCATCGCCGCCCGGCCACGTTCGTAGGCGACGATTGCCCGCAACGTCACCACCAGATCCGCCCAGCCGCGATAGATGGTCGACCCGTCGACCGCCTTAAGCACCTCGTTTTCGCCGCCGGACAGCCGTTTAAGGGACTCGAAGCCGGTCGCGAGGTAGCCCGCTCCGGACGCGTTGCCGTCGGGGAGGCGCAGGAAATATCCGACGGTATTGTGATAGCTGACGCGGTAGATCGGATGGCCGTTGAAGGCCATCGGCGCGGCGACGCGCTCACCGGGTGACCCGTCAGCGTCGGCCATGAAGCGGATCGCGGCCTCGGCGCCGTTTTCGCGCGCAAGATAGAACGGATGCTTGCGGCCGCCGAGACCGGCGCCAAGTCCGGCGTCGCCTGCGGTGAGATGCACGAATACGGTCTTGCTGGCGCCATTGATCACGTCCTGAAACGCGGACGGATTCATGAACAGCTGCCAGTCGTCTTCGTGGGCGGCGAAATAGAACGAGACCTTGTCCGGGCGTTTGTTCTCTTCCGGCATGGCTGGCGTGGCCGCCAGCAGAGCGGCAGAAAGGCAAGCGAGAGCTATCGGTCGCAATATCTGCATCCCCCAACCTACTTTGGGCCTGGATGGCCGGCACATAGGATAGGAAAGCGGCCGGTTCAATATAAGGGTAACGGGATAGGCAGCCACTGCCAAAGCGTCGCGACGGTAAACGCCGTTTGACAATCCATCGACGAGCTTTATCGTTTGTATACATATAATTAGCTCCCGACCGCCGGAACCCGCCATGAAGCCTGCGCCCTTCGTCCGCCATGTGCCGAAGACGCTCGACGAGGCGGTCAAGATTTTGGCCGAGGTGGCGCCACTGGACGGGCGCGTGCTGGCCGGCGGCCAGAGCCTCGTCCCGATTATGGCGTTCCGCCTCGCCAAGCCGGCGCATTTGGTCGACATCAACGAAGTTGCCGGACTCGACAAAGTCACGAGTGACGGCAAGACGCTTTCGATCGGTGCCTGCGTTCGCCACGCGGCGTTTCATAAATCCGTGGTCGACAATCCGCTCGGCCGGCTGCTCAGCGCGGTCGCTCGCCACATCGCGCACTATCCGATCCGCGTGCGCGGCACGCTTTGTGGCAGCCTCGCCCACGCCGACCCTTCTGCGGAATGGTGCCTGGTCGCAGCGACGCTTGATGCCACGTTGATCGCCAGAAGCACGCGCGGTGAACGGCTAATCCCTGCGAAGGACTTTTTCGCTGGGATCATGACGACGACGCTGGCCGAGGATGAATTGCTTGCGGAGGTCCGCCTTCCGCTGCTTTCGAGTGACACCAAATTCGGATTCAACGAGTTCAGCCGCCGCGTCGGTGATTTCGCGATGGCTGCCTCGCTCGTTACGTATCGGCTGCAGAACGGCAAGATCGTTGACGCCCGCATTGGCCTGGGCGGAGCTGAAGCTTCGCCTCGGCGAATTGCGAAAGCAGAAGCTGGCCTCAACGGCAAAACGCCCGGCGACGGCGCGTTCCGCGCTGCTGCCGAAGCCGCAGCCAAAGCGATCGATCCACTCGAGGATCATCAGACGAATGCCGACTACCGGCGCGACCTTGTGCGCGCTGTGGTGCGCCGCGCGCTGGAGCACAGCGCCTCATGAGCGGGCATGGCACCAGAGGTTTGGGAATGACCTGGGTCGGCCGCGCTATTCGCCGGCTGGAAGATCCGGCATTGATCACCGGACAGGGCCGCTTCACTGCCGATCTGCCCGCCGCTCATTGGGTGCGATTCGTGCGCAGCTCCGTTGCCGCGGGCAAGCTGACCAAGATCAGCGGTCCGAAAAACGCGACGTTGGTCACCGCCGCTGATCTGAAAGGCGTGAAAAAAATCACGCCTATGCTGCATAAATTCAACTACAAGCCGCTGGGCCAACCGGTTTTGGCCGACGACAAAGTGCGCTTCATTGGTGAACCTGTCGCCGCGGTCGTTGCCGCGAGCGAGGAAGAGGCCGAAGACATTGTAGATCAAGTTGAGCTCTCTATCGAAGAAACCACGGCGCTGACCGACGCACGTAGGGCGCTTGAAAAAGACGCACCGCAGGTACATGCGGAAGTGCCCGGTAATGTCATCCTTGAAGGCAAGGTCAAAACGCCGGATTTCGATCCGGCGTGGGCAAGCGCAAACAAGATCGTCAAGGTCGAAGCGCGCTCGCGCCGTCAGAATGCGACGCCAATGGAGGCTCGCGCGGCTCATGCTGCTTACGACGCCTCAACCGGGCGCATCACCCTCACCTGCACCACCCAGATGCCGCACCTCACGCGCACAGCAATTTGCGACGTGCTCGGCTTTCCTGAATCCGATCTGCGCGTGATCGCGCCGGATGTCGGCGGAGGATTTGGTCAGAAAATGTCGCTGGCCAGCGAATACGTCGTGCTGGTCTGGCTTTCGCGCAAGCTGAAAAGTTCGGTGTCGTGGACCGAAGACCGGCGCGAAAATCTGATCGCCAGTTTTCACTCGCGCGATCAATACATCACGCTCGAGGGCGCGTTCGACAAGAATGCAAAGTTGACGGCGCTGAAGGCAGAGATTGTTTCCAATGTGGGCGCCTATTCCTGCTATCCGACCACATGCGGCGTAGAACCGTTGATGGCGATGGCGGAACTGCCCGGCCCTTACGACGTGCAGCAGTACCAGTGTCATTCGCGCGGGGTCGTCACCAATACCTGCACCATGGCGCCCTATCGTGGCGTGTCACGCCCGATCATCACCTTCACGCTCGAGCGTTTGATGGATAAGGCCGCGCGCGCATTCGCGATCGATCCCGTCGATATCCGCCGGCGTAACCTGATCGACAAATTTCCCTACAAATCCGCGATGGGCCTCGAATACGACGACGCCACCTACAAAGAGACCCTCGAAATGGCGGTGAAGGCGATCGATATGCCCGCCTTCCGCAAGCGTCAGAGCGAAGCCCGTGCAAAAGGCCAGTATCTTGGCCTTGGATTTGCGACGTTTTCCGAACGAACCGGCTACGGCAGCCCTGCCTTTGCGGCGCGCGGCATGGAGATCACGCCCGGCTGGGAAACCGTTATCGTTTCGGTCGATCCGTCCGGCTTCGTCGAGGCGCGTATCGGCTCATCGCCGCATGGCCAGGGTCTGCGTACGACACTCGCGCAGATCATCGCCGACGAGATCGGCATTCCGCCGGAAATGATCAAGGTAATACACGGCGACACCGACCGCGCGCCTTATGGCTGGGGTACTTTCGCCAGCCGTTCGCTGGTGATTTCTGGCGGTGCCACATTGATCGCGGCCCGTAAGATCCGTGCCAAGCTAATAAAAATGGCGAGCGACCTGCTGGAAGCGGCGCCCGACGATATCGTACTCAGCGAGGGCTTTGCGAAAGTCACCGGTACCGACCGCGCGATACCGATCGCGCGGCTGGCGCGCGAGGCTTACACGCAAACACATCGTTTCAAGGGCGAGATCGAGCCGGGATTCACGGAAACTGGCCATTATGACCCGCCCGGTACTTTCTCGAACGCTTGTCATGTCGCCATTGTTGAGGTCGACATTGAAACGGGGCACGTCAAAGTCGAAAAATTCCTGGTGGCCGAGGATGCCGGCCGCATCATCAATCCGATGATTGCCGACGGTCAGGTGCATGGCGGTATCGCGCAGGGTATCGGCAACGCGCTGCTGGAAGAAATCATCTACGACGAGAACGGCGGCATTCTGACTGCAACGCTTGCCGACTATATGCCGCCGACGGCGCGCGAGATTCCGCCTATTGAGCTGCACCACATCGAGACGCCGAGCCCGAATTCGATCACCAAAGCCAAGGGTCTCGGTGAAGGCGGCACCATCGGCGCACCAGCGGCGGTGGTCAATGCGATCAATGATGCACTTTCGCCCTTAGGGGTTGAGATCAATGAGATGCCGGCAACGCCACAGCGCATTCGTGCCGCGCTCCGCGCGAGGGAAAAGGCGGCATGAGCGCGAAGAGCAACATCAGGCTCAACATCAATGGCCGCGACCATGCGATCACCGTCGAGGCGCGGCGTACCTTGGCGGACGCCATTCGCGAGGACTGCGGACAGACCGGCACCCACATCGGTTGCGAACATGGCGTTTGCGGCGCCTGCACCGTTATTGTCGATGGCATGCCGGTGCGCTCGTGCCTGATGTTCGCCGCGCAGGCGGCCGGCAAGCAAATTCGCACCGTCGAGGGTCTCGCCGATGGCGACAAGTTGCATCCTATGCAGCAGGCCTTCATGGATCATCACGGCCTGCAATGCGGGTTCTGCACGCCGGGCTTTCTGATGCTTGCCGTCGGCGTTCTGGAGCACAACCCCGACATCAGCGACGACGATTTGCTCGATGTGTTGTCGTCTAACCTGTGCCGCTGCACCGGCTACCAGAACATCATCAAGGCCGTAAAAGCCGCGGCAAAAGAAATGCGAAAAGGATGAGCGGCTGCGCTAATGTCGGCTAAACAAAAATTTATCGGCCGTTCCGTCCCGCGCCTGGAAGACCGTACCCTGCTGCTCGGTCAGGGCCGTTTTGCGGCCGACATTTCCTTTCCCCATCAATGGGTGATGCGCGTCGTGCGTTCGCCGAGCGCGCACGGAAAAATAAAATCGATCGAGGTATCAGCGGCGCTAAAGTTGCCGGGCGTGCATGCCGTATGGACGCATGCCGATGTCCCACACGTTCCGGCCATTCCGTTCCGCCTCACCGGGCTCAAAACGCTCGAGCCATATCAGCAGCCGGTGCTGGCCAAAGGGGTCGTACGCTATGTCGGCGAGCCTATGGCGGTGATTTTCGCCGACAACACGTACCTGGCGGAAGATGCGGCCGATCTGATCGACGCTTCGATTGAGCCCCTGCAAGCAACCATGCTGGCAACCGGCCAGCCGGGCTCCTTTGCACCGAATTTGTCGACGGAACCGGGCGTTCTGCAAAAAGCCTATGGCGATATGGATGCGGCCTTCGGCAACGCCCATGCCATTATATCGCTTGAACTTTCCGTTGGCCGCCATTCCGGCGTCCCCCTAGAAACGCGCGGCGCCATCGCGCGCTATGACGAGGCGCGCGACGTCCTCGAATTGCACGGCGCCGCCAAGGTGCCACACTGGAATCGCGACACCATCGCGCAGATGGTGGGACGGAAAAAAGAATCCGTTCAGCTCTATGAAGGGCATGTCGGCGGCGGTTTCGGCATCCGCGGCGAAATTTACCCGGAAGATGTTCTGGTGTGCGTCGCCGCGCTGAAATTCCGCCGGGCGATCAAATGGATTGAAGACCGGCGTGAGCACCTGATCGCCGCCAATCATTCGCGGGAACAGCATCATCACGTGCGTGCAGCTGTCGACGCGCAAGGACGCATCCTTGCAATTGAAGACGAGTTCTTTCACGACAACGGCGCCTATATGCGTACGCACGCTGCAACCGTTCCCGATCTTGCGGCGGCGATGTTGCCCGGGCCCTATCGCGTGCCGGCCTATCGCGCTATCGGCCACATCCGTCTGACCAACAAGACGCCCTGCGGCACCTACCGAGCACCCGGCCGTTATGAATCCACTTTCGTGCGCGAGCGCCTGATGGACGCAATCGCGGCAAAAGTGGGCGTCGACGTGGTCGAAATTCGCCGGCGCAATCTCATCAAGAAGAGTGCGATGCCGTATACGCTCGGTTTGGACACACTCGGCACGCAGATTGTTTATGACTCCGGCGATTACGCCCTGCTGCTCGACAAAGCGCTAAAGGCCGCGCGCTGGGACGAGCTCCAGGATCGACTGTGTAAACGGCGCAGGAACGGCGAGAAGGTTGGCGCCGGCGTCGCAATATTCGTTGAAAAAAGCGGACTTGGGCCATTCGATACCGTGCGCGTCGAAGTGAAAGGTGACGGCATGGTCGAAGCGATCACCGGCGTCGCTTCGATCGGTCAGGGCGTGGAAACCGTTATCGCACAGATTTGCGCTGATACGCTGGGCGTCGATTACACGAATATCCGCGTCATCCATGGACAGACGGACAGAATTGCCCGCGGCATGGGGGCGTTCGCGTCGCGTGTCACCGTCATGTGCGGGGAAGCGACCCGGCTTGCTGCGGCGAAACTTCGCGACAAGGCGCTCAACGCCGCCGCCGAACTGATGCAGACAAATGCCGCCGCGCTCGACATCGTAAATGGCGAAATCGTTCGCGTTGATGCGCGAGGACCATCAATGCCACTGGCCGAGCTTGCGCGCACCCTGCCCGGCGGGCTGAGCGCCGAGGATACCTTCGAATCGAAACACATGGTCTATCCGTATGGCGTGCATGTGGCCGCAGTGCGCGTCGATGCCGATACCGGGAATGTCACAATCGAGCGCTATGCGATCGCCTATGACATCGGCAAGGCGGTCAATCCGAAGCTGGTCGAAGGCCAGATTGCCGGCGGGCTGGCCCAAGGAGTGGGCGGTGCGCTGTTCGAGGAGTTCCAATATGACGACGCCGGTGAGCCGCTTTCGGTGACTTTCGCCGATTATCTGATGCCGACAGCGCGTGAAGTGCCGGAAATTTCTGTCCTCGTCTCGGAGGACGCGCCGAGCCCACTCAATTCGCTCGGTTTGAAGGGTGCCGGCGAAGGCGGCGCAAATCCGGTGGGCGCGGCACTTGCTTCGGCGATCGATGACGCGCTGCAGCGCCCCGGAGCGATCATCCAGCTTCCGGTTACGCCGCAGCGGCTGAAGGCGCTCTTATAAGCTATCTATCCTTCCCCCCGAGCCCTCGACTACAATTCCCCTGGTCCGTCGAGGCCACGAGAACCAGAAAATAAATATTGGGGAGAAACAATGAGGATCATCAGCAAGTGGGCACTGGCCGTTGCTGCCGGTATCTTGGCCGTTTCGTTCAACGCGAACGCCCAGGAGAAGCACTACCGTTTCGCCCATGACCAGCAGCTCAACTCGGGTTACAGCGTGGCCTATGACATCTTTTCAGCCAAGCTCAAGCAGTTGAGCGGTGGCAAGATGCTGGTCGACCAATATCCTGGCGCCCAGCTCGGACAGGAACCGCAGCTTCTTCAACTGGTAAAATCCGGCGACCTCGATTTCGCAATCGTGTCATCGGCGAACACCGCGACGATCTCGCCGCAGGCAGGCGTTATGTCGCTGCATTTCCTGTTCCGCGATGAAAACCACATGGTCAAGGCGCTCAGCGACCCGAAAGTGTTTGAAGCGATCCGCGACATGATCGACCAGACCGTGCAAGGCATTCACGTGATTGGGCTCGGCACGCAGGGCCTGCGCAACATGTACAGCAAGAAAGAGATCCACAAGATCGAGGACATCAAGGGCCTGAAGATCCGCGTGCAAGCCACCGCAACCGAGGATGCTACCTTCAACGCGTATGGCGCGCAGACGGTGCACATGCCGTTCGGCAGCGTCTATACGTCCTTGCAAACCGGCGTAGTCGACGTGGGCGAGAATTCGGTCAACGTCTATCTCATCAACAAGCACTACGAGCCGGCCCCCGTGCTCTCGATGACCCAGCACGAAGCGAACAACGCTATCCTCTGGATCAGCGACAAGCTGTGGCAGAGCCTGGGCGACGAGCAAAAAAAATGGGTGCTCGAAGCGGGACGCGATGTGACCACGCAGGAGCCAAAAAAAGCCTTCGAGCTCGAAGACGCCGCGGCGGCCAAGCTCAAGGCGATCGGCATCAAGATCGTGACCGACGTCGACAAGTCCGGCTTCAAAAAAATCTCCGATCCGATGCTCGACAAGCTCGCCAAGGAGCTTGGTCCCCACGCCGACAAGATCAAGACCCTGATCAAATCAGTCCAGTAACGAGCGCTTCTGAGGGGACAACGGAGAGGCCGGCAATGCCGGCCTCTCCAATTCGCGGACAGGGTGATGAGTATCGCGAGCAAACTGGTATTGCAGCGCCAGCGCCATCTGAAATGGAAGGCGCTCGACGGGCTGGAGATGGTCTTGATGATCATCTGCGGCATGCTGCTGTTCGGATTCTCGATGTCTGTATGCGCGGATATCACCACACGTGTTCTTGGGAGCCCATGGCTTTGGCTCCAGGAAGTCACATCAACCCTGTTTATCTATGGCATTTTCATCGGGGCGGCGGTCGCGACCCGGCGCAACGATCATTTGTATCTGACGGCATTTGCAGAATCGATGCACGGCGCGCCACGGCTTGTCGCCGAGCTGCTGATCCGGTTGATCGTGCTCGCCGTGGCGCTCTGCCTTGTCTACTACGGGTACCTCAATTTCCTGCGCGGCTTTGGCAGTTTCCGCCTGCCGTCAAATACGCCGATCGCCTCGCTTTATGCGGCGATCCCCCTGTCCGGTGCGCTGATCACGCTGTTCACCATCGAGCAAATCGTCAACGGCTGGCGTAATGGCTTCGATCATCCGGAGCCGCTGGAGCCGGAACTATCAGCGGCGTTCGGTGCATCCCGGCCCGAGGAACCACAATGACTGCGCCGGTCATCCTCGCGCTCATGTCGGTCTGCTTTCTGGCATTCGGCTATCTCGGCGTGCCGGTGCCGTTCGCCCTGCTTGGCGGCGTCTTTGTTGGCTCGTTGCTTGCCGACGTTTCGCTTCCAGCCATCATCCAGAAGGTCTTCGACGGCGTCGACAATGAGGCGCTGCTGGCGATCCCGTTTTTCCTGCTCGTCGGCGAGCTGATGAGCTCTGCCAATGTGGTCGTGCGCATTGCAAACCTGTCGATGGCCCTGGTCGGGCACATCCGCGGCGGCCTTTCGCAAGTCGTGACCGTTTTCAGTATGTTTTTCTCGGAGATGTCCGGCTCCACCACTGCCGACGTTGCAGTCATGAGCCGCGCGCTCGGCGGCCCGATGAAGAAAGAAGGCTACGAAGGTCCGTTCATCGCGGCGATCATTGCCGCAGCATCGACCATTGCAGCGTTGGTGCCGCCGAGCATCACCGCCGTCGTGTATGGCGCAACCGGCAACGTCTCCATAGCCGGCCTATTCATGGCCGGCTTCGTGCCCGGCCTGATGATCGGCTTCGGCTTGATGATCTATTGCTACTTCTTCGGTCCACTTGGCTTCAGGCGGCAGCGTGCTTCACTCGGCATGATTGCTCTGGCGACACGTGACGCGGCGCTGCCGTTGATGATTCCAGTCATCCTGCTTGGGGGCATTCTGACTGGCTGGTTCACGCCAACCGAAGCCGGCGTCGTCGCCGCGCTGTGGATCATTGTCGTCATCATTCCCGCGCTCAATCCCAAACACATCTGGAATCTGCCTTACGACTTCTGCCTTGCCGGGCTCATTTTCTCGCTGCCGTTGATCACGATCGGCGCTGCCAATGCTTTCGGATATCTGCTCGCCTATCTGCGCGGCGCCATTGTCATCTCGGAGTGGATTATTGCCATTGCCGGCAACGATCCGCATCTCATCATGCTGCTGATGGTCTTGCTGTTTACCATCGTCGGCGACTTCATCGAACCGGTGCCGACCATCATCATCTTCATGCCGCTGGTGAACGCGCTCACCAACGCCGGTCACATCAATCCAGTGCACATGGGCGTTGTGCTTATCGCGACGCTCGCGTTTGGACTGATTACCCCGCCCTATGGGTTAGTGCTGCTGATGGCGTCAAAATTCGTCGGCGTGCGATTTTCGCAGGCCTTGCGGGCGGCCTTGCCGATCTATGTCGTCTTTTTCGCGACCATTGCATTTTGCATTTATTTCCCCGATGTCGTGCTCTGGATACCCAAACACGTAGTGCCGGCTTCAGTCGGCTGTTTCAAAAATCCCAACGGACCCGGCCTCATCTGCCAGTAGACCACCATCATGCCAGCCATCGACAGCAACGTTAAACCGAAACTCAAGGCGCCCACCGGCACCTGCGACACGCATATGCATATTTACGACGCCAAGTATCCCAAGGCGCCGACGGCGAAGATTGATGCGCCACCGGCGCCGGTCTCGGCCTACCGAAGAATGTGCGCCCGGCTCGGCATCGAGCGCACGGTAGTGGTGCAGCCCTCAACTTACGGCAAGGACAATCGTTGTACGCTCGAAGCGGTCGCCGAAATGGGCGCGAACGCGCGCTGCATTGTTGTTGTCGACCAGGAGGTCGCCGATGCGGAGCTTGATCGCCTGACCAAGCTTGGTGCGCGCGGCATTCGCTTCTTCATGCTGGCGGGTGGTCCGCTCCCATGGGAGATTCTCGAAACCATGTCGGCGCGCGTGGCGCCGTTCGGCTGGCATGTGCAGCTTCAGCTCGATGGGCGCGACCTGCCGCAATACGAGGCCAGACTAAAACGTCTGCCAAGCACTCTGGTTGTCGATCACGTCGGCAAATTTCTCGAACCGATCCCGCTCGATCATCCGAGCTTCCGTACGCTGCAGGGGCTGATCGACGGCGGGCGCACCTGGGTCAAACTGTCGGCGCCTTACGAAGTATCCAAGGTCGGACCGCCAAACTATGACGACGTCGGCAAACTGGCCAAGGCGCTGGCCAAAGCCGCACCGGAACGGATGTTGTGGGCAACCAATTGGCCGCATCCGACGCCCGGCGTGCGCGTTCCCGATGACGCCTGGATGCTCGACATGCTGCTCGACTGGATTCCAGACGAGAGCGCGCGCAAGAAGGCGCTGGTCGACAACCCAGCCAAGCTCTACGGCTTTTGACGGCTCACGGCAGGAAGTGCGGCCGATGCCCCTTTGCGGTGGATTCCACACGGCCGGCGAACGGCAGCCCCACATGCCCAGGAAACACGAGGGCCCCGCTTGAAGCGCAATAATCGAGCACTTTTCGCCTGCTGACGCGGGCCTGGGCTGCATCGGAATTCTTCGGGAAATTCCAGTCCGGATAATAGACCTGTAGCAGGTGGTGCCAGACATCGCCGATAAAAGCGGCGCGCTGGCCTTTGCTTTCCAGCTTGAAAAACACGTGGCCCGGAGAATGGCCGGGCGCAGAATCGATCTCGATAAACTCGTTCAGCTGATGCCTGCCGCCACTGACGAGATCGGCCTTGCCATATTCGAGGATAGGCACGACGCATTCGCGGAAAGTGCCCAATTCGGCCGGCCCTTCCTTCGGATCGGCGTCGACCTTGGCGAAGTAGTCGACGTCTGGCTTGGAAAATACGTAGCGGGCATTGGGAAATGTCGGCACCCATTTGCCGTCCTTTTGCCGCGTGTTCCAGCCGACGTGATCATGGTGCAGGTGCGTGCACATCACGAGATCGATTTCCTCCGGCCGCGCGCCGGCCACTGCAAGACGCTCGAGATAGGGCTCGTTGAGCATGTGCCAGAACGGCCGTCCGGGCTTGACCTTGTTGTTGCCGCAGCAGGAGTCGATCAGGATTTTCTTGCCGCCGACCTGCAGCAGCCAGCTGTGCACGGCCAGCCTGATTTTGCCGGTGGTGGCCTCATAGTGATGCGGCGCCAGCCAGGACTTGTGTTCGGCCATGTGCGCGTCGGTAAATTCCGGGAAGATATCGAGCAGCGGATAGCTGGGAAGATTGGTTTCCTCGACGCGCGTGATGGTGGCATCGCCTACGCTGAACACCGGCATTTCCCCTCGTGTCAGCCCAACTTACGCAACAGCTTTGCTATCACCCGCTGCTCTTCCCCGGTCAGCGGCATCAGCGTTGCGGCGGTAATTTCAGCAGCAATCCGAATCGCTGCCTCAGTCACTTCCCGGCCACGCTCCGTCAGCGCAACGGCGCGACGCCGGCGATCTTTCGGATCATTCAGGGCGGTGAGAAAGCCACGCACGTGCAAACGATCAACGACGCCCTTGATGGTCGCCGCATCAAGATAAATCAATCTCCCAAGATAGTTTTGCGAACACGGGCCGACTTCATGGAGCTTTGCGAGCGCCGCGAACTGGGTTTGTGTCAGACCTTCCAGCATCAGCGATGTGAAGATCGACGTGTGACGCTGCATGGCGACGCGCATAAGAAAGCCGACCTGATCGTCGAGCACGTAACGACCCTGCTCGGATCGATCCTGCCCCGCCACGATTTTCAGTTTTTCCTGCTGCAGTGTTCTCATGTTTACATTCCGTCGGCTGTCGCTGGGATGTCACAGACAAACAGTCGGTCCGCCATCCTATACCGTCAGGTAAGTTCTCTGCACATCCGGGTTGGTGTCAAGCTGCGCCACCGAACCCTGCCAGTGAATCTGTCCCTTTTCCAGTACGTAGACGCGATCCGCCACCATTCGCGTGAAATATATATTCTGCTCGGACAGCAGGATCGACAATCCCTGTTTCTTCAATGCGAGGATCGTATGAGCCATCTGCTCGACAATGAGCGGCGCCACGCCTTCCGAAGGTTCATCGAGCAGCACCAGCAGCGGATTGCCCATCAATGTGCGCGCAACGGTCAACATCTGCTGCTCCCCACCGCTCATACGGCCGCCGAGCCGGCCCGGCATCTCGGCGAGATTGGGAAACAGCGCAAACAGCTGCTGCGGCGTCCATGAAGGCGCAGGGTTTCCGTCGGCAAATCGGCGCGGCGGTTGGCGTCCGACGTCGAGATTTTCCATCACGGTCAGGTCCACGAAGATACGTCGGTCTTCCGGGGTAAATCCGAGACCGCGCCGCGCTATCTCGAACGGCCTGCGGCTGGAAATATCTTCACCATTGAAACGCACGGTTCCCGCGCGCGTAGCCACAAGTCCCATGATTGTTTTCATCGTTGTGGATTTGCCGGCGCCGTTGCGGCCCATAAGCGCCACCACTTCGCCGCGGCCGACCTCGAAACTCACATCGTACAAAATTCGCGCGGCGCCATACCAGGCACTCAGGTGCTCGACCGTAAGCATGGGTTCGCTCATGGCGCGACACCCGCGGCGACCTTGCCGCTGCCGAAATAAACCTCCCGCACTTGCGGATGCTCGCGGATTGTCGCGGCATCACCATCCGCGATCAACCTCCCCCGGGCGAGCACGATAATGCGATCGGCAAACGCGAACACGACATCCATCGAGTGCTCGGTAAAGAGCACCGAAGTCTTGCGTTCCACGACCAGGTGCTTGACCAGCGCAATCAGGTCGTTGCGCTCGCGCGGCGCCATCCCGGCGGTTGGTTCGTCCATCAATAGCAAGCGTGGATCGTTGGCGAGCGCAATCGCAAGCTCGACGCGCTTGACGTCGCCATAGGCGAGTTCGCGGCTGGGACGATCGGCGGCATCACGCATACCGACTTGCGCCAGCAAATCGAGCGCGCGAGCGCGATGCATTCCGGCGGCCGCGTTCCATAAGCGATAGGTCTCGTGGCCGTGGGATATCAACGCCATCTGGACGTTCTCGGCCACCGTCATGGACCCGAAAGTGGCGGCGACCTGGAACGTGCGGCCGACCCCGAGCCGCCACACCTCGCGCGGTTTGAGCCCGGAAATATTGTGGTTTTCGAACAGGATTTCGCCGGCGTCCGGCAGGAGCTGGCCGTTGATCATATTGAAGCAGGTCGACTTGCCGGCGCCATTCGGGCCGATCATGGCGAGGAACTCGCCCTGCGCAATTTCAAAACTGACATCGTTGACCGCGCGCACGCCGCCAAACGACTTGGACAGGGAGTGAACGGCGAGCACACTCATGACTTCGCCGCCGGTCTACGCGAGAAAGTCGAGAAGGCGCCGACGATGCCCTGCGGAAACGCCAGCACCAGCACCAGAATGATAATGCCAAGCAGCGCACGCCAATATTCGGTCTGACGCATCACCGTATCCTGCAGCGTGGCAAACATCGACGCGCCGACAATCGGGCCGGTGAGCGTCTGGATGCCGCCGAGCAGCACCATCACCAGCCCGTCGATCGAGCGGCTGACGTGAATCGTCTCCGGCGAAATCGAACCTTTGGCAAAGGCAAACAACCCGCCCGCGACGCCGCACACGCAGCCAGCAATGGCAAAGCCGAGCCAGTGCACGCGTTTCACGTCAATGCCGATGGCTTCCGCCCGCAGTGGCGAGTCGCGGCCAGCGCGCATGGCATACCCAAAAGGCGCGAATAGAAAACGCCGCAGCAATAACACCGCAATTGTTGCAAGCGTGAGCGCCAGCAGGAAATAGATCGAGGATTTGTCGAATGGCGGCGGCGGCCAAACGCCGATCACGCCGTTAGAGCCTCCGGTCAGCGCTTCCCATTGGAAGACCAGAGCCCACACAATCTGCGCGAAGGCAAGCGTCAGCATCGCGAGATAGACGCCGGCGAGCCGCACCGCGAACCAGCCAAACAACAGCGCCCCACCAAGCGCGACCAGCGGTGCGGCGGCGAGCGCAAGCCCCATCGGAACGGCAAGCCATTTCACAAGCAATGCCGCACCATAGGCACCGAGACCGAAATAAGCGGCGTGGCCGAACGAGTGCATTCCGCCCGGTCCCATGATGAAATGCAGCGAAGTGGCAAAAATCACCGCAATCAGGACATCGACGCCGAGGATGAGCAGGTAGGGTGAACTTGGCGCCAGCAACGGCAGACAAAAAAGCAATACTAAGACCACCGCGCCGAGTGCCTTGAGCGCTGTTGAAGCAGGACGAATTGGATCCTCGGGCTCGGCAATCGAGCGCACCTGCGCTTGCGGCCGTCCGAGCAAACCATAGGGGCGTGCGATCAGCACCACGGCCATCACAAGAAATTCGGCGACGAGCGTAAACTTCGAGAAGTTCACCGTAGCAAAGCCGAAATCAACAACGCCGATACCGATGCAAGTGGCTTTCACTTCGGCGATGATGACCGCGGCGATATAGGCGCCGGTGATCGAGCCCATGCCGCCGACCACCACAACTACGAAGGCGTCGCCGATCGCGACCAAGTCAGTCGAAAGATTGGCCGGCTCACGCGCGACCTGAAGCGCACCACCGAAACCGGCAAGCGCGGCTCCGAGCGCGAACACCGATGTGAAAAGGACGGCCTGATTTACGCCAAGCGCGGCAACCATCTCTCGATCCTGCGTGGCGGCCCGCACCAGCCGGCCGAAACGCGTGCGCGCCAAAGCAAAATGCAGTACCAGCAACACCAGTGGACCGATAACAATGAGGAACAAGTCGTAGCTGGGCAGCTGACGTCCGAGCACCTCGATCGAACCGCGCAGCCCAGGGGCGCGCGGCCCTAACAAGTCCTCAGGCCCCCACAGCCAGAGCACGGCGTCGTTGATCACCAGCACCAACGCGAATGTCGCCAACAACTGGAAAAGTTCAGGCGCGCGGTAGATGCGCCGCAACAACGCGATTTCGATCAACATACCGATCGCGCCGACAATCAGAACCGTGGCAATGATCCCGCCCCAGAAACCGATTACTCCCCCGATGTGTGTCGCGAATGAATAGGCAATGTAGGTGCCCAGCATATAGAGAGAGCCATGGGCAATATTGATGATGCGGGAGACGCCGAAGATCAGAGAAAGCCCGACCGCGACAAAGAAAAGGCCGGAAGCGGTCGACAGCCCGTTGAGCGCCTGAAAAAGAAATGCGCTTAAAGTCATTTCACCTCTCCCCGCTTACGGGGAGAGGTGAAATTGGCCTGATCCTGTGGCGCGATCAATTCGTTTCTGTCGGCCGCAGCTTCTTGACCTCGGCATCGCCCGGAAGAACCGATGCACCATCGACATATTTGAAATCGACCATAGTGCCTTTGCCGTTTTCCAGCGCGATCTTGCCGACATAGCATCCCATCGTGGCCTGATGATCGCTGGCCCGATAGATGAACGGACCGAAGGGGCTGTCTACTTTCAGGTCCTTGAAGGCTTCAACCAGCTTTTCTGTGTCGGTGGATTTGGCCTTGGCAATGCCGGCAGCAAGCGACTTAATGGTCACGTAGCCGACCACCGAGCCCAGCCGCGGATAGTCGTTGTATTTCTTTTTGTAAGCGTCGACGAAAGCCAGGTGCTCCTTGGTATTGATCTTGTCCCAGGGATAACCAGTTGCAATCCAGCCGACCGGCGCTTCGTCCTTGAGTGGATCGAGATATTCCGGCTCGCCCGAAAGCAGGCTTACTACCGTGCGGTTCTTGAATACACCGCGCGTATTGCCTTCGCGCACGAACTTGGCGAGGTCAGCGCCAAACAGCACGTTGAAAATTGCATCGGGCTTGGCGTCGTCGATCGCCTGCGCCACCGCTCCCGCGTCGACTTTGCCGAGCGGCGTTGCCTGTTCTGTGACGAATTCAACGTCGGGTTGCGCTTTTTTAATAAGTGTCTTGAAGTTCTCGGCCGCCGATTGCCCGTATTCGAAATTCGGATAAATCAGCGCCCACTTCTTCTTTTTCGCCGCGGTCGCGGCGGGCATCAGCATGGCGACCTGCATATAGGTCGAAGCGCGCAGGCGATAGGTATATTTGTTGCCGTTCTGCCAGGTGACCTTGTCGGTCAAAGGCTCGGCGGCGAGAAAAAACACTTTCTTCTGGCCTGCAAAATTTGTGACCGCCAGGCCGACATTGGAGAGGAACGTGCCGGCAATCACCGAGACGCCTTCGCGCGTGACAAGTTCCTCCGCAACACGCACAGCCTCGCCGGGATTGGCGCCGTCGTCACGCGAGATGACTTCCAGTTTCTTGCCGAGCACGCCGCCCTTGGCGTTGATCTCCTCAACCGCCATCTCCCAGCCCTTCTTGTAGGGATCAAGAAAAGCGGTCTGTGCCTTGTAGCTGTTGAGTTCGCCGATCTTGATGGTTTGCTGCGCCCAAGCCTGAACGGACAAACCGACGGCAAGACTGCCGGCGAGCGCAAGCTTGAATATGTGATGTGCGGGTCTCATGACTGAAACTCCCTGCGTGCGGGCGCTCGCATTGCTGGGTGTGCGAGCTTGTTTGTATGCAAATAGTCCGACCGTAACCCCGATATTGTCAAGCGAGGCGTATACCTAGTGCTTGCCGTCATGAAAGCAAGTGGAGTTAACCACCCGGCTTGTCGCGGAACCGGTCCATCAACGGCTTGTCCTGCCCACCGTCGATCTCGATCATGGTGCCGTTGACCATTTCCATCAGCGGCGAGGCCAGCACAGTTACGAGGTTTGCCACTTCCTCGACTTCGGCGATGCGGCCCATGGGAATCGACGCCGGCGCGAGCTTGTCCGCCTGCTCGTAGGAAATTTTCATGTCGCGCGACATCGCCTTGACCAGCCCGGCCCAGCGTTCGGTGCGCACCGGCCCGGGATTGACCGCGACAAAGCTGATGTTGTTCTTGCCGTACTGTCCGGCAAGTGAAAGCGTGAGATTCTGTCCGGCGGCGTTGGCCGCACCCGGGCAAATTTCCCAATAGGACGGCTTTACGCCGTCATTGCCGATCAGATTGACCACGCGCCCGCCGCCCTGCTTGACCATGATGGGAAGCACGTAGCGCAGGCAACGAACGTAGCCCATGAACTTGAGCTGAAGACCCTTTTCCCAATCGTCTTCGCTTAAGTGTTCGATCACGCCGCCGGCTGCTGAGCCGGCATTGTTGACCATGATGTCGATGCGCCCAAGCGCCTTGGCGCCCTTCTCGATGAAATTCCTTGCGTCGGCATCCTTGCGCAGGTCTGCGGGGATAGCGACGATTTTGCGTCCGGTTTCCTTGGCGATTTCGTTTGCCGTGGCTTCCAGCGGCTCCTTGCGGCGGGCGCAGATCGCCACATCGACGCCCTCCCTGGCGAACGCGCGCGCGATGCCTTTTCCGATGCCTTCGCTGCCGCCGGTAATTAGCGCGGTTTTGCCCTTGAGCTTGAGGTCCATCGTTTCCTCCGGAATCGCTACTTCGGTGGTTTATGCGCAAGCCAGCGGCCCGCTTCGGACGACGCGAACAGATCCGCCAATGCCGCGTTGAAGGCGGAAGGCTCTTCGATGGGAACGTTGTGGCCGGAACGAGGGATCACCAACAATCCGGCGGTCGGCACCGTGCGCTTGAGAAACACGCTGCCATCGATACAAGGCTCATCTTCGTCGCCGACAATAATCAGAAGCGGCACGGAAAACTTTTTCAGCGCTGCCTCCATCTCCCACAGCGTCGGCCGCTTGAGTTGAAGATTGAGCATGGTGTGTGCGTGGCCTTCAGCGGAATGGTCGGCAAGCATGCGCGCGAATTCGGCGTAACCGCGCGGGTCCTTGTTTTTCTGGGGTTGACGCATCGGCGCGTCGGCATATTTCGCTGCCGCCGCCGCGATGCCTTCGTTGGCAAACATCTTACCGACTTCGGCGGCGAGTGCCTTCATTTCCTCACGCTTCTTAGCGTCCGGACTCGAGCCCCAGCCGCAACCGGCAGCGACAATCGAAAGGCAACGCGCCGGGGCATGAATTCCCACATGCAGCGCGGTATAGGCGCCCATGGAATGGCCGACGATGTGTGCCTTGTCGATTTTCAGCGAGTCCATCACCGCCAGCACGTCGTCACGCGCGATGTCCTGGCTGTAGCGTTCGGCATCGGCCGGTACGTCCGACGGCGGATAACCGCGCTGGCTGTAGGTGATGCAGCGATGCGCGCGGGAGAAGTGCCGCATCTGCATCTCCCAGCTGCGGTAATCGCCGGCATACTCGTGCACGAAGATTACCGGCGTGCCGCTGCCGGCCTCTTCGTAGTACAGCCGGACACCGTCCCGCGCAGTGATGTGCGGCATCACGCCCTCCGGTTACGCAAAGCAATTATTTGCACGCAAATGAAAGCAGAGTAAAGTCGCGCTCGCCTTCAAGCTACGTGGCGCGCAAGATCACCACTTGAAGGGACCACCAGGGGGAATTTTCCATGATGAAGTTGGCTCATCGCGGCCTCATTGCGTTCGCCGCGGCATTCGTATTCGCAATCGTTGGTCTCATCGCACAGCCCGCGCGAGCGCAGCAAAAGCCGGTCATCAAGGTATCAAGCCTGACGTTGCCGGTGTTCAACCCACTGGTGTGGAACATCATGAAAGCGCGCGGCTTCGACACCAAAAATGGCTTCGAGCTCGATGCGAAGGCCTATCCATCGATTTCGGCATTCTACGCCGCCTTCGCCACCGGCGAGACCGACGTTTTGATCGGCGGTCCGACAATTTTGCAGAAACTCTACTACGAGGGCGTTCCCGTCCGCATCATTGGTACCGGCTTTACGCTCGCCGACCTGGTCATTTTCACCAAGAACGACGCGATCAAATCGCTGGTCGACCTGAAGGGCAAACAGCTCGCGGTCGATATGGGCGGCTCGCAATTCCAGGTCACCAAAATGTACACCGCAGCCAAGGGCATGGATCTCGGCAAGGACATCATCGTCGTCAATGCCAATTTTGCCGTTGCGCGCGCGCAGCTCGAGGCTGACCGTGTCGATGCCGCATTGGTCATCGAGCCGCTGGCCAGCATCATTCTCAAGCAGAACCCCGACTGGAAAGTGATTTTCAACGGCGCGCAAGGCTGGAAGGAAATCACCGGTCGGGACGGCTGGGAAATCGTGACGGCTATGCGCGCTGATGCCATTGCTAAGAATCCGAACGCGCCAAAGATGCTGATCGCGGCGCTGCAGGACGTTGCAAATTTCATGCAGGCGGATACCGCCGAAGCCGACAAGATCGCCAACGAGACGCTCAAGCTTCCGCCCGGCATTCTGACGGCGGCTCTTGCGAGCAAGCGCCTGCAGATGATCATCAAGCCCGCCTGGGAGCCGGATACGCGCAAGTCGATAACGGATATGATGGAACGCGCGGTAAAAGCCGGCTTTTACGAGAAAATGCCGGACGAAAAGATCATCTATGCCCCGTAAGCGCGTCAGCGCGTCCGTAACATGACCGAGGAGTATCGTGAGTCTGTTCCGGCACTGACGTTTCCACGGCAGACCCTCGTTTCACTTCTTGTTTTCGCCGCTATTTGGGAAACGCTGTCGCACCTGGCGCCCTATCTGGGCATTCCTGCATTCGCCATCCCTAGTTTTGCCCGGATCGCCAAAAGCATCGTCACTATCACGCCGATCGATATCGTCGTAACGCTGGCGCGCGTGATCGCGGCGCTTATCGTTTCATTCGTGCTCGGGCTTGCTCTGGCAATGGCTATGTACCGCTCGGAGGCACTCGAAAAATACCTGTATCCGATGGTCCGCCTGCTGATGGCCGTGCCGGTCGTGTCATGGATCCTGTTCGCCGTGCTGTGGTTTCCAGGCGTCGAATTCCGCATCGGATTCGTGCTGGTCGTGGTCTGTGGACCGGTCTTTCTGGTTGATACGCTCGACGCAATGCGCGGCGTGCCGCGCGAGCTGCGTCACATGATCCGGTCGTTCCGTCCGACAACGTGGCAATATTTTTTTAAGCTCGTGCTGCCGGCAATCGTCCCGACTGTATTCACCAGCTGGAAGATCAATATCAGCCTGGCAATTCGTGTCGTCACCATCGCCGAACTGGTTGGCGCGGTGACCGGCATCGGACATCAACTGTCCGTCGCCCAGGAATTGTTCTCCGTCGCTGACGTGTTTGCGTGGACACTGGTGCTGGTCGCCCTGCTGTTTCTGCTTGAGGCGATGGTCGCCCGCGTTGAAGCGCGCGTCTTGCGGTGGCGCGCATGAGCGGTCCCCCTCCCATTGAAGTGCGCGGTTTGCGCAAGGTGTTCCGACAGACGACCACCGGACAGTCGGTGATCGCCATCGACCGCCTCGACCTCACCATTTCGCCCCGCGAGGTGGTGGCAATCGTCGGCCAGACCGGCTGCGGCAAATCGACTTTCTTCGATCTGATGATCGGACTGGAAGCGCCGAGCGAGGGCTTTATCCATATCGGCGACAAAAGTCCTTATGCCGACTTTGACTATTTCCGTGGCAAGATTGCCACCGTGTTCCAGCAGGATCGGTTGTTGCCCTGGCGCTCGGCGCTCGACAATGCGCGCCTGCCGCTCGAGCTCATTGGCATGTCCGAGCATGAACAACGCGAACGCGCGCTCACCTGGCTTCGCCGGCTTGGTTTGGGTCAGTTCATCGACGCCTATCCACACGAGCTATCGGGTGGCATGCGTCAGCGCGTCGCCATTGCGCGCGCCTTTGCGGTGGAGCCCGATATCCTGCTGGCGGACGAGGCCTTTGGACATCTGGATGAGGTCACCGCAGCGGAATTGCGTGACACATTTCTCCAGCTCGCGCGCGAGTGCGGCTCGACCGCCATTCTGATCACGCACCAGCTCGAAGAAGCAATCAGCGTCGGCGACCGCATCGTCGTGTTCGGCCGATCCGCAACGCCGCTTGCAGACATACACGTCAAGCGATGGCCGAAGGCGAAGCACAAGGTGTTGCGCGAGGCGATCCAGTCCACCTTGCAAAGCAACCGTCCCGACCCGCGGCTGAAGCCGGAATCCCGCTCATCCCCGCACAAGCGGGGATCCAGCAAAAAGACGAAAGCAGCGAAGTAATCGTTCTGGATTCCCGCTTGCGCGGGAATAAGCGGTTATGTCCGCATGATCGCCTTCGCAGCATCGCCGACAGCTTCCACCGACATATCGGTGTCGAGGAAACAGACAATACGGCACGGACAGCCCTCGAGGCCCTCGTAGCGCCACGGAAAAGCGCCGATCACGCAGCGTTTGCCAAGCATCATTTCGATGTCGCCGCCGAGGTTCTCCGCATGCAGGAGACCTTCCTGAAAGGCCCAGCTGTGGAACGGGAACATATCCTGCCGCACCTTGCGGCCGGATTTTTTGTGCGTGAATTCAAACGTGCCGAAAAATTCCGCCGGCGTCTTGCCGTGTTTCTTGGTGAACTCCTCCGCGAGATCCGGCCGCATGCGACGAATTGAGGTATTCATCGCATGGTCGCAGGAGCCGCAATCCATGCCCCACCATCTGATTTTCTTTTTCAGCATCCAGTGCAGCGTGTCCAGATTGGGACCGGGGTGGTAGCAGAAGTACTTCACCAGATCCTGCTGCGGCTGGCCTTCGTAATGTTTGTGCCATCCGGTGTGCAGAATGAGAATGTCGCCCTCGCGGATATCCGCGCCCGCACTTTCAATCATTTGCGGCGTGATCACCGCCCAATCGTGTATGTGTTTTGAAATGTCGACGACAACGCCGCGATTGACCAGGTAGTCGAGCGGCAACGACGCCATGTCGCCTTTGCGATTGTCGGTCGCATGCATGGCGCCGTCGAAGTGCGTGCCGACATGCAGCGCCGTGTCGATGCGCTGCGCGACAATCATCTGCGTCTGCAGGTTCTGCGCGTAGTACATCTTATTGCCGGCGTAGCCGACCCATCCGGGCGTGTGCACATTCATAACGTGGGAAAGGTCGACGATTTTCATAACAAAAGCCCCGCATGGACGACGATGGATGGGACCAACTCGATCATATTGAGCCACCGGGCGCTAGATCGGCTTGGAAACTGACGATCTCGTTGCCGCCCAAGGCGGTTCGATGCCATACTTTTCGCATGTCTGATGTTTTCGTTGCCAAGATTTCGCAATTTCCTGACGGCGAGCGGCGAATCGTGTCCCACGGCGGACGCGAGATCGGCGTGTTCCACTGGCAGGGCAAGTTCTACGCTTATGAAAACCTCTGCGTGCATCAGGGCGGGCCGGCCTGCGAAGGCATCATGATGCACAAGGTGGAAGACGTACTCGGGCCCGATCACAGCTGGCTGGGTCAGAAATTTTCCGCTGATGAAATGCATTTTGTCTGCCCTTGGCACGGCTACGAATACGATCTCAAAACCGGCGAATGCGCCGCCGACCGAAATCTCAGGCTGAAATGCTTCGAGGTCGTCCGGCGCGGGGAGGATATCTATGTCGTCGCAAGTTGATGCGCTTTCGCGGCCAAGCGACGCCGAAATCCAGAACACGTTGGCGCAGGCGGTTCGGCTCTACGCCGAGCGCGCCGCGGAACGCGATGGCGCACTGCCGGCATTTGCATCGGATGCCGCCGCCGCGACCGAAGTGATGGTCACGGTTACGGCCATGCTCAAGGCCGTGAACGTGCAATTGTTTGAGCTTGGCATGTGGCAGGCCTGGGCGGGACGGTAGGGCAATGGATCTTCCGCTCAGTGACTTTCGCCGCACGGCGGTCGAGGAATTCGACACCACGAAGCTGCTTGCGCATGCCAGTCAGCAAGCATCCGAGCGCGGCTACAAGAACTTTCCGATCGTCGACGTGGATTCACACCACTACGAAAGTGAATCAATCGGCGAGATTCTCGAATACATGGATGATCCGGTGCTGCAGCAACTTGCCCGCAGCGCCCGGCAGGCCAACGCGAAGAGCGTCGGCATGTTGCCTTCCGGAGTCGGCTACCAGGATATGGGCGGGCGCGTCATGCGCTACGCAGTGCGCGGGCTAGAAAAAACCGAGACCGGAGTACACCGCGACATCGCGCTGGCCCGCCGCTGGATGGATGCCATCGGCATCGATATTGCCGTCATGTTTCCGACGCCGATGCTTCAGCTCGGCCTGCATCCGCAGGTCGAAGTCGAGGTGGCGCTGGCCCGCGCCTATAACCGCTGGCTGACGGAACGCGTGCTCGCGCACGAGCCGCGCATTCGATCGATGCTTTATCTGCCGTTCAACGACGCGGACGCGGCATTCCGCACCGTGCAGGAATTCGGCCAGAGCAAGGGTGTCGTTGGCTTCATGGTGACGTCGGCACGCTATCGTCCGGTGCATCACAATTCGTATATGCGGACCTACGCGTTGCTGGAGGAAATGGGTCTGCCGCTCGCGTTCCACGCCGGCTACAACTGGAACGACCAGACCGTGGGCATGATGAACCGCTTCATTTCCGTGCATGCCCTCGGCTTTGTTTTTTACAACATGGTGCATCTCGCCAACTGGATCACCAACGGCCTGCCGGAACGCTTTCCGAAGCTCAAGGTTTTGTGGGTCGAAAGCGGTCTCGCCTGGGTTCCGTTCATGATGCAGCGGTTCGACAACGAATACATGATGCGCTCGTCGGAAGCCCCGGCGCTGAAGAAAAAGCCCAGTGAATACATGCGCGACATGTATTTTTCCTCGCAGCCCATGGAAATGACAGACATGGCGGCACTGGAGCAAACTTTCCGCATGATCAAGGCGGAGACGCAGCTCCTCTATTCGTCTGATTACCCGCATTGGGACTTCGATCTGCCTTCAACTATTTATGATTTGCCGTTCCTGAATGAGCAGGCCAAGCGCAATATCCTTGGCGGCAATGCGATAAGGCTGTTCAATCTCAAACTGCCGGCGCAAAAACTGGCACGCGTTGCATAGAACAAGAAACGAGCCGACAAGGGAGGACGAGGTGCGCAGGCTATTAATATTGATTTCGTCGATGCTGTGCCTGGCACCGGTGGCGCTGGCGCAGGACGACATCGCCAGCTTTCCCAACAGGCCGATCAAGATCGTCGTTTGCGTGCCGGCGGGCGGCGGCGTCGACACAGTGACGCGGATCGTCGCTGAAGGATTGCATCAGAAGCTTGGCCAACCCGTCGTCGTGGAAAACCGCGCCGGCGCTGCCGGCAATATCGGCGCAGAATACGTGTTCACTTCGGAACCTGACGGATACACGCTGCTCGCTGCTCAGCCGGCACCTCTCACCGTCAATCCTCTGCTCTACAAGAAGATGAATTTCGACCCGACCCAGTTCGAGCCGGTGGCGATCATGACTTCGATCGCCAATGTGCTACTGGTGCGTCCGGATTTCCCGGCCAAGACCGCGAAGGAATTCATTGCTTACGTCAAAGCCAATCCAGGGAAGGTCAACTATGCCTCGCAAGGCATCGGCACCACGTCACATCTGACTGCTGCGCTCTTCGAGCGCGTAATCGGCACAAAACTTGTGCACGTTCCTTATAAGGGTACCGCACCGGCGCTTAACGACATTATCGCCAGCCATGTTGATTTCATCTTCATGGAGCTCGCTTCGGCGATAAAGCTGCACCAGGCCGGTAAGGCACATATTCTTGCGGTTGCCACCGAAAAGCGTCTTCCCAGCTTGCCGGGCATCCCGACACTCGATGAGGTGGGCGTGAAAGGCTTTGAGTCGGGCACCTGGAACGCAATGGCGGCGCCGCCAAAAACCCCCGCTGCAATAGTCGCCAAGCTCAATAAAGCCGTGAACGAGGTGCTCAAGAGCCCGGAAGCCCAGGACCACTTCACCAAAATCAATCTGCGGGCGGCGGGCGGCTCGCCGGCCGAAGCCGCGGCCTTTATCAAGAAGGAAACCGAGGTCTGGGGCGGCGTGATCAAGGATGCCCAGGTCGAGGCTCATTGACATAACGCAAGGGTCTCGTCGCAGCCGCCAATAAAATGTCCCGGCGTTGCCGACAGCGCCCGAAACAAGGCCTATAATGCGCGAAGCCTACCCGGGTATAAGCCGGGCGACGATACTGCGTAAGGAGACGGACCATGGACGAGAGAACGCGCGAACCCCTGCAGATCCGCGCTGAAGACATCAACCCGCGTTACAATTGGGCGCGCGCGCTGCCAGCGCTTGGCACCATGGGCGTCGACTTTGAGGAGCGCGTCGACTATCGCCGGCTGCACCGCTACCGGCTCGGCCGTACCAAGCAGGCGCTGGACGCAAGCGAGTGCGGCGCGCTGCTGGTCTTCGACGTCAACAATATCCGCTACATCACCTCGACCAAGATCGGCGAGTGGGAACGCGACAAAATCTGCCGCTGGGCCCTGCTGACGCGCAACGGCGACCCGATCCTCTGGGATTTTGGCTCGGCGGCGGTGCACCACAAACTCTACGCGCCCTGGCTCAAGCCCGAAAACTGCAAGGCAGGACTTCTCGGCCTGCGCGGGACGGTGCAGCCCTCGTTCGGGCTGATGGCCAAGCATGCAAAGGAAATCTTCGGCCTGCTCAAGGATGCCGGAGTTGAGAAGATGCCGGTCGGCGTCGACATCATCGAACCCGCGATGATGTTTGAGCTGCAAAAGGCCGGCATGAAGATTGTCGACGGCCAGCAGGTCATGCTGGAAGCACGCGAGATCAAATCGGCGGATGAAATCGCGCTGCTCAACCGCGCCGCGGCTATGGTCGACGGCGCCTATCACATGATCAACGAAGAACTGAAGCCGGGCGTGCGCGAGAACGATATCGTCGCGAAGGTGAATGAGTTTCTCTATCGCCATGGTTCCGACGACGTTGAAGCGGTGAATGCCATTTCTGGCGAGCGGTGCAACCCGCATCCGCACAATTTTACCGACCGTCTGATCCGCCCCGGCGATCAGGCATTCTTCGACATTCTCCAGTCCTTTATGGGCTATCGCACCTGCTATTACCGCACCTTCAATGTGGGCCGCGCTACACCTGCGCAACACGACGCCTACAAGAAAGCGCGTGAGTGGCTCGATCGTGCGATCGAACTGATCAAGCCCGGCGTCATGACCGACGAGGTCGCGCGCGCCTGGCCGAAAGCGCAGGAATTCGGCTTCCCCGATGAACTATCGGCCTTCGGGTTGCAATTCGGCCACGGGCTCGGACTAAACCTGCACGAGCGGCCGATCATCTCGCGCGTGGTCTCGCTCGAGCATCCGACCGAAATCAAGGAAGGCATGGTGTTCGCGCTCGAGACCTATTGCCCGGCAACCGACGGATATTCCGGCGCGCGCATCGAGGAAGAAATGGTGGTCACCGACAAAGGTTGCCGCGTGATTTCATTGTTTCCAGCCGAGGAACTTCCGATCAGCCATAGATACTGAAAGCGCTGCGTTGATCTAGGCCGGGGCTTTGTCGCGCAAGTGCGGAAAGCGCTCGCTCAATAGCGAACCACTGTAATAAGTCGGCTTGAACGCCGGGTGCGCGCGCATGTTGTCAAACCATGTCGCGACACGCGGCAGGTCCTGCCAATCCGGTATGCCGAGATCGTTGATGCGCACCAGCGAAGGCATCACGGCGACGTCCGCCAGCGTGATCTGTTTGCCAAGCAGCCAGGGGCCGCCGCTTCGCTCGATTTCAGCATCTATGCGCTCATAACTTCGGCGCAACCGGGCGAGTGCTCCATCCATTTCGGCCTTGGGAAATCCCGTCTGCCCCATGGTCAGCATGAATTCGCGGCGCACGGGCTTCGATTCGGCCATCGCCATGAAGGCGTCGCGACTCATTTTCTGGAAGCTTGGCAGAAACGCGAGATTGAACGTCGGCACGCGCACGGCGGCCGCGGGCATTTCGTCGATGAAATGCATCAGTGCGCGCATGTGCGCGCGCTTCAGCGGATCGTCTGGCGTAAAGCTGTCGTCCGGCGCGATTTCGTCGAGGTATTCAGCAATCACGAGGGAATCGATGATAATCGCGCCATCATGATCCAGGGTGGGCACAACCCCATTTGGATTGAGCTTAAGATAGTCGGGCTTGAGTTGATCGCCTTCAAGGAGGTTGAGTTTTACTTCCTCGAACGAGAGCTGCTTGGCGTTGAACACAAAGCGAACGCGTTGGCTGCACGTTGATTGTGGCGCGTTGTAGAGCTTGAAAGTCATGGCGTACTCCGTTGCCAGATTGTCGCAGCATACGACCATGTGAGAGCGGTATGTGTGTAACGCATATGCGTCATGAAATTTACGGGCAATTTACTTGAGAGAGCAGTGGCGGATCGATTGACTGAACACGTGCGCAGCCGCTGTTTTCCTCCCTTTAGGCTTAGACGGCGGCGTGAATCCTCCACCTTATGCACACAGGGCCCCGCAAGGGGCCCTCTTTTTATTTTCCGCATGGGGCACTTTTTTATTTGTGGAGTCAGCTCTCCAAACCCGTCGGCACATTCTTGTTTTCCGGGGTCAGCTTCATCCCCGCGCCGAGCGCCATCGTCTCCATCAATGCCGCAAAGTCCTTGTTCAGATAAGCCTGCGCATCCGGCTGCAACGTCGCGTGCCCGAAATGGCCTTGCAGCACCTCGCGCGTCGCTGCCGTTACGGGCATCGGCACGTCCATCTCGCGGCCAAGCTCCAGCCCAAGATCAAGATCCTTGCGCAGCAATTCCGGCGTGAAGGTCGTGGTCCAGTCGAGATTGACCAGCGCCGGCGACTTGTAGCGGGTGAACATCGAACCCATGACGCCGTTGTTGAGGAACGCCAGGAACGCGTGCCGCGGCACGCCCATCTTATTCACCAGCAGCGTAATCTCGATGAGGTTCTCAATCACCACACCGAGCATGACGTTGTGCGCGATCTTGCAGATGCGCGCGAGATCGCCCTCACCGACGTAAGACACGCCCTGCGGCGCAATGACCTCCATGAGCGGGATCATCGCTTTGCAAGCAGTCTCCTCACCGGAGACCACCGACGACAGACGGCCCGCCTTGATGACCTTCGCATTTCCGGACACTGGTGCGCAGACATAATCGGCGCCGCGTTCTTTCAGCCGCTTGCGAGTCGCGGCGGATTCTTCGACCGAGATGGTTGAGCAATCGACGCACACTTTCGGCGCCTTGCCATCGGAGAGAACGCCATCTTTGCCAAAGTAAACCTGCTCAAGATCCTTGCCTTCGGAAACGATCGAGAAAACGACATCACAGGATGCGAGGTCGGAGAGCTTGTCGACGATCTTGCCTCCCTTGGCGGCGAGGGGCTCGGCCTTGGCGCGCGTGCGATTCCAGATCGACACGTCATGGCCAGCCTTGAGCAGCCGCTCCGCCATAGGCGAGCCCATGCGGCCGGTTCCGATCCAGCCGATCTTTTGCGCATTCTTCGACATCACGAAATTCTCCCGTTCAAATCCTGGCGCTGGCAAGCGCGCGTGCCGGGGCTTTAGCCGTTCTGCCGCAATTGCGCCAGTGCGCCGCGGCGGGGGCATGCTTGTCGCGGGCGTTCAAAGCGCACTATCCTCGTGGACAAAGCCCTCAAGTGGCTGACAGACGGCGCTGGAACGCAATAACAGTCGGGATTCACGGGAGGAATGCAGGCAGCGATGCAGGATGCCGTCACCACCATTGCCGCGACCAGCGGCTCCGTTGCGCAAGGCGGCGAGCGTCTGAGGCTGATCTGGCGCAACATTTTTCCCTTTATCGTTGTTGGCGCGATCTGGGAGATCGTCGCCTGGACTGGCATTTTCCCACGCCGGCTGTTTCCAACGCTCGAGGAAGTCGCGGCATCGTTCGTGCACCTCACCGTTACCGGCATCCTGCCGCACCACGCGTTTGATACCCTCGTCCGCCTGCTGACGGGATTTGCGCTGGCAGCGCTCATCGGCGTGTCACTCGGCGTGCTGATGGGCCGCTCGCGCCGCGCCGAAGATATTTTCCTGCCGCTGGTGAGCATTTGCGCGCCGATCCCCGGTCTCGCCTATGCGCCGCTCTTTTTGCTCTGGTTCGGCCTCGGCAATATTTCCGCCGTACTGCTGGTCGGTTTTGTTTCTGCGTTCCCGATCATCTTCAACAGCTGGACCGGCGTGAAGGCTGTGAAGGAAATCTGGGTGCGCTCGGCGCAGGCGATGGGCGCCGACGATCGCCGGTTGTTCCGGCATGTCATTTTCCCTGGCGCACTGCCTTACATCCTGACGGGGCTGCGCCTCGGCCTGGCGCAAGCTTGGCGCATTCTGGTCGCGGTGGAGATGCTGGCCGCGGTGCCCTGGGGTTTAGGCTGGCTGATCTTCGGTGCGCGCAAGTTTCTCAATACGGACATTATGCTCGCCGGCATCGTGGTGATCGCAGTCATCGGGCTGGCACTGGAAAAGCTCGTATTTCAGAAAATCGAAAACTACACCGTCGTTCGCTGGGGCATGGTCTCGTCATGACGGAAACAGCGGAGCGCCGGCGTTCATTCGTGCGCGGCGCGCTGGCGCTGCTAGCGGCGGCGGCCGTCTACGAGGCTTTGGCCCGCAGCGGCTACTTCGCGCCAGCTCTGCTGCCGACGATCCCTTCGATCGCCAAAACGCTGATCGGCAGCATCGCCGACGGCACCATGATCGAGCATGCCGCCTTCACGCTCTACCGGGTGCTGTTCGGCTTTGGCCTTGCGATCGTGGTCGGCGTGCCACTCGGTATCCTGATGGCGCGATTTACGCCGGTTGAAAACTTCTTTCTGCCGCTGATCAGCGCGCTTATGCCGATTCCGTCATTCGCGCTGGTGCCGCTGTTCATGCTGTGGTTCGGCATCGGCAACCTCACGACGATCCTCATCGTATTCTATGCGGCGACCTTCCCCATTGTGTTCAACACCTGGTCGGGCGTGCGCACGGTCAATCCGATCTGGCTACGCGCGGCCGGCGCGATGGGGGCCGACGAAAACAAGCTGTTCTGGAAGGTGATCATCCCTGGCGCCTCGCCCTTCATCATCACTGGCATGCGCCAGTCGTTCCTGCGCGCGTGGATCGCGGTGGTGGGCGCTGAAATGATCGCGGCTTCCGATTGGGGCCTCGGCTGGGTGATTTTCGACGCGAAGGAATTCCTCAACGCCGATGTCATGCTCGCCTCCCTGGTCGTGATCGGGCTCATCGGCTTTGCGTTCGAACGCTTCGTTTTCGGCTCGCTCGAACGCATGACGGTGCTGCGGTGGGGAATGATGCGCGCGGCGAAAAGCTAGCGCGGCAGAAAAGTCATGGTCCCCATCGAAATTCGCGACGTTTCGCTGATCTACGACACGCCCGGCGGCAAGGTACCGGGCGTCAAGGACGTCACTCTGAATATCGGCGCCTCGGAATTCGTTTGCATCGTCGGACCGTCCGGCTGCGGCAAATCCACTTTGCTCAATATCGTTGCCGGTTTCCTGGCGCCCGCTGCCGGTGAAATCCGTATCGGAGGCAAGCCGGTGACCGGTAGCGGCATGGACCGCGGCGTTGTGTTTCAAGATTTCGCACAACTGTTTCCCTGGCGTACCGCGCTCGGCAACGTGGCGTTCGGTCTCGAAATGAAAGGGGTCCCGAAGGACGAGCGGGAGCGGATTGCACGCGAACAATTGCGGCTGGTGAAACTTGAGAAATTCATAGGCTCTTATCCGCACCACCTATCGGGCGGCATGCAGCAGCGGGTCGCCATCGCGCGGGCGCTGGCGTACAATCCTTCGGTTCTGCTGATGGATGAACCATTTGCAGCGCTCGATGCCTTGACGCGCGATGACATGCAGCGCCTGCTCGCCGATGTCTGGCGGGAAACGCGCAAGACGGTGATCTACGTGACCCACAACGTTTCCGAAGCAGTCTACCTCGCCGACCGGGTCGTGGTTATGAGTCCGCATCCCGGGACGGTGAAAACGGAAATCCGGATTCCATTGCCGCGGCCGCGCGATCCGCTCAGCGTGGAATTCCTGGACTGCCAAAAACTGTTGCTGCGCCACCTCGGGCACGAGAGTGACGCAAGCGAAGCGGCGAAGGCCAACGGCAAGACAACTGCATAAAGACAACGGCATATACGAACGCATAAGGGAGGATATCATGACGAAAAATGGCGGATTAACACGCCGTGACTACCTTGCGGCGAGCGGCGCGGTGGCGCTGACCGCGGGCTTGGGCGTGCGCCCCGCTGCGGCGCTCGAAACCGTACGCCAGGGTTACCAAACGAATATGTGGGGCATGCCCACTTATTATCTGCTGCGCTCGGGCCTGCTCGAAAAGCACGGCATCAAATTCGAGGAATTCGCCGTGCCGTCGGGCAACCTCACCATGCAGCAGATGGTGGCGCGTCAGGTCGACCTCGGGACTTACGCAGGACCATCGCTGGCGATTGGTCACGACAAGGGCGGTCTGGTCGCTATCGTCATGGTCGAATACGTCGGCAAGACCGCGCGCGTAATGGCGCGCAAGGACCTCGGCATCACGAAGGTCGAGCAATTGAAGGGCCTAAAGGTCGCCAATCAGACCGGCTCATCGACCGGCAACATCTTCGTCGACCAGATCGCGACCAAGGCAGGCCTGAAGAAGGGCGACTACCAGGAAGTGCGCATGAACGTCGACGACATGGTGGCGGCGATGGCGGCCAAGACCGTCGATGCTATGTGCAATGTCGAGCCCTACAACGCGATCGCCGAAGCCGACGGGCTTGCAGTTACGATTTCGGAATTCGACCAGTTCGACAAGCTTCCCGTGTTCATGGCGGCGACGCCGGATTTCGTCGAGAAGAGCCCGGATACCGTCGTTGCCTACCTCAAGGCATGGATCGAGGTCGCCAAGGATTTCAAGAGCAATCCGGCCAAGGTCACGGACACGATCTATTCGTTCTACACCTCCAAGGGCTATACGATGTCCAAGGACACGTTCTCGAATGCGCTTGCCCGCGTCGAGGTGCAGCCCGGCTGGCCGTCGGACATCGTGCCATACATGCAGCAACAGTCTGAAGTTCTGCTCAAGGAAAACAAGATCAAGGCGATGCCCGACTGGAACAAGGCATTGCGTACCGACTTCCTGAAAAAAGCGATGGCCTGACGATTCTGAGTATTAAGACCTGAGGCCGGCACGCCCGTGCCGGCCTTTCTGCAAGAGCTGATTAACCCCGGAGCCGTAAATGTCCGCTGCCAATAATCCGCTCAACAAGAGCGCCGAGCCCGTCACATGGAATTTCAAGCTGCTCGCGCAGAACGACCTCGGCGGCTTCGGCGGCATGGGCGAAGGCATGTCGGTGCAGATCACCAAGGATGGTCGGCGCATTATCTGGCTTGCGCACGAAAGCGCGCCGAAAAATTTCACGGCGGTCGACGTCTCCGACCCGCGCAAACCAAAAGTGGTCGTGCAGACCGACCTGCCCAAGCCTTACATGCGTTCGAATTCGCTGGAGACCGCCGGCGACATCATGGCGGTTGCCTATCAGACACAGAAGGTGGGGCAGCAGCCGGCCGGGCTGGAACTATTCGATATTTCGGTGCCGGAAAAGCCACGTTCGATTTCGTTCTTCGACTGCTCAGGTGCGACATCGCGCGGCGTGCACCAGTTGTGGTTCTGCGACGGCGAATATGTGCACATGGCTTCGGGCGCTCCGGACTTCAAGCCAAGTCATCCAAACGATGACCAATTCTACCGTTGCATCGATGTGCGAGACCCCTCGAAGCCAAAGGAGGTCGGCCGTTGGTGGATGCCAGGAACGAGCGCGACTGACAACGTCGTGCCGCCGCCGCGCCATCCGCTCGACAAGGGATACCGGGCGCACAACACCAACGTTTACCCGCAGCGCGGCGACCGGCTTTACCTCTGCTACATCGACGGCGGCATGTTCGTGATGGACATCAAGGACAAGGCCAATCCGAAAGTGATTTCACACTGGACCAATTCGCCACCTTACACGGGCTTTATGCACACCGCTGTGCCATTGTTCGATCGCAACCTGATGCTGGTGACCGATGAGTCGACGGAAAACGCCGGCAAGGACTGGCCGAAATTGATCTGGATTCTCGACATGCGCGACGAAGCGCATCCGGTCTCCATTGCCACCTGTCCGCTGCCGCCGGTCGACGCTTACAAGGACCGTGGCGGGCGCTTTGGAGCGCACAATATCCATGAAAATGTGACGGTCCCGACAGCCTGGCAGTCCGACCAGATCGTGATCGGCACGTTCTTCAATGGCGGATTGCGCGCCTACGACATTTCCAATCCGTATCAGCCGAAGGAAGTTGGCACTTTCGTGCCGCCACCGCCGAAGGGCACACCCGCAGGCGCCGTACAGCTCAATGACGTATTCGTCGACGAACGGCAGATTGTATACACCGTCGACCGCCACACAGGCGGGCTATACATACTGGAGATGGATTTCTGAACGAGCTTTTCCCTTCTCCCGCAGCGGGGCGCTTCGGGCGCAGGCTCAAGCGTGAGCGCGGATCACGTATTCCGGTGACTGTGATCACCGGTTTCCTCGGTGCCGGCAAGACAACGCTGCTCAAACGTTTTCTCAAAACACCGCAAGGCCAGGGCACCGCAGTGGTGGTCAATGAGTTCGGCGCGACCGGCATCGACGACGCATTGGTGCGCGCCAGCGCCGATGAGACTGTTCTGCTGGGCAATGGCTGCCTGTGTTGCATCACGCGCACCGATCTGCAGCAGGCGTTGCGCCGCATGGTCGTCGAGCGGGAGCGCGGCGAACTGCCCGACTTCCGCCGCATCGTGATCGAGACCAGCGGCCTCGCCGACCCCAGCCCGATCCTCCAGACGTTCGCGACCGATCGCGCGCTCGGCGGCGTGTTCCACGTCGACGCAGTTGTGACGGTGGTCGATGCAGAAACCGGCGGCGAGACGCTCGGCTGGTCGGCGGAGGCACGCAAGCAGGCCATCCTGGCAGACCGGCTGATCATCACCAAGACCGACATTGCTGGTGAAGGCGCGAGCGCCAGCCTGACCAAAAAGCTACGAACGCTCAATCCGGGCGCGGAGGTTCTCGAGGCGGTCAGCGGAGAGATCGATCCCAGCCGCCTGACCGAACCGGCCTCCGATCAGCGCAGTGCCTTTGTGGCGGAAACAGCGCACAGTGACGGCATCGGCAGCTTCGTGCTGACCGACGACAGGCCAATGCCGTGGCCGGTGTTCGGCAAAACCATGGACGTGCTGATGCAGCTGCGCGGGCCAGATTTGCTGCGGGTCAAAGGTTTTCTCGACGTCGAGGGCTGCACAGGGCCGGTCATGGTGCAGCTGGTGCAGCACCTCGCCCACCCGCCGGTCGAATTGGAAAGCTGGCCGGATGGCAAGCGGCAGAGCCGCGTGGTCTTCATCACGCGGAATATTTCGGAACGCCAGGTGCGCGAGTTGTTGATAGCGATAAAAGCAATTACCTGACTATTCGCGATCGCGACCCGCGATTTCCGCCTGCCACGGCGCCACCGTGCGTTCGACAAAGCCGATCAGCCAGTTCAGTCCGATGGCCATCGCCATCAGAATGATGATCGGCACGAACATGGTCGCGGTGTCGAAATTATTGGCGGAATTGATGATCACCGCGCCAAGGCCGGAAATGGTGGTGAAGAATTCGGCGATCACCATCGCCACAACCGCACGCCCAACGGCAAGCCGAATACCCGCCATGATGTAGGGCAGCGTCGCCGGCAGCACGATGCGGCGCAGGATGACAATATCAGGCGCGACGAAAGATTTGCCGACCTCGATCAGGGTCTTTGGCACGGCAACAACGCCGAGCCACGTGTTGATCGTGATGGGGAATAACGCCATCAGGAACACGACGGCGACTTTGACAGCAAAACCAAGGCCCAACCACAGGATCAACAGCGGCACCAGCGCAACCAGTGGCATGGCATAACCGGCAGTAATGTAGATGCCGAGCGCAGCCTCGGCGACGCGGAACCCGCCGATCAGCAGCCCGAGCGGAACGCCGGTCAAAATCGCAAGCGCATAACCGAGCAGGAACGGCCGCAAAGATTCGTAGAGTGCCGTCCAGAGCTGCCCGGTGACCGCCAGTTCCCAGAAAGCAACCGCTATCGCCGACGGATAGGAGCCGAAAACCGGATTAACCTGGCGTCCGAAAATCTCCCACAGGATCAGCACCACCGCGATCGACGCGAGCGTGATCACCCAGCGCGGCAGCGGCCGCCGTTCAGCAGGTTCGACTGCCGGCGCAACCGTTGCCTTGTTGCTGTCGGCGACGTCAACCATCAATGCACCGTCGCGCCATCATGTATTGCGCGCCAAACCTTGTAGCGTGTTTCGGCAAATTCCGGCATGCCGCGTACGATCCCGAGATCGGGCCGCGGGCGCTTCAGCGGAACATCCATGATCTCCTGTACGCGGCCGGCCTTCATGACGACAATGCGATCGGCGATCAATACGGCTTCGTCCAGATCGTGCGTGACGAACAATATCGTCTTGCGCGTACGCGCATGCAGATCGAGCAATTCGGCCTGTAGCGACTCGCGTGTCTGGGCGTCGAGTGCGCCGAAAGGTTCGTCCATCAGCAGAACTTTCGGATCAATGGCGAGCGCGCGGGCGATGCCGACGCGCTGTTTCATGCCGCCGGAAAGTTGGTGCGGACGCCTGTTCTGCGAATCCTTCAGACCCACCAGATCAAGATATTTCTCGGCCGTTTCGCGCAATGTCGTCCCACGCACGCCTTTCATTTCGAGTCCAAACATGACGTTCTGCAGCGCTGAAAGCCAGGGCAACAGCTCGGCGTGCTGGAACACCATGCCGCGGTCGTGGCCGCAGCCGCTGATCTCGTGCCCATCCACGGTGACGCGCCCGCCGCTCGAGGGATCGAGCCCCATGGCGACGCGCAGTGCAGTGGTCTTGCCGCAGCCAGACGGGCCGATCAGCGCAACGATTTCACCGTCCTTAATGGTGAAACTGACGCGGTCAAGCGCCTGTACATGATGCACCTCGCCGTCCACGCGCAATGTAAAGCGCTTGGAAACGTCGAGGAAACTCACCTCACCCATTCATTTTCTCCAAAGATCCGCCGCGCTTAGTGCCCGCTGACTTTAAGCGCCTTCTCACGAAATTCAGGCGCGCTGACCGTATTCAGGTCGAGCGGGGCTTTCAGTCTTCCCGCCTTTACCATTTGCTCCTGGATCCATTGGATTTTATCAGCCGGCAACGGCAACGTAGGATCCACCGCATGATGCTTGACTGCATCATCATAAACGAAGGCAGGACGTGGGTCGTCGGGCTTGCTGCGCGCAATCTCTCGCGTCAGTGCGATGGTCTCATCCCTGTGCGACAGCGCAAAACGCAATGCATTCATCTCGGCGGCGATAAATTTCACCGCATCATCGCCGCGTTCGGCCAACTTCTTCGCGCTGGACACGATGCATACGCGCAGGAAATTAGGAACGGCATCGCGGCCCGCGACCAGCAGGTGAATATTCTTCGGCGCGACCGGCTCATATTCATTTGAAACCACCGCAGCGTCGACAACGCCGCCAATCAACGCTTGATAACGTTCGTTATCGCCGCCCACCGCCGCAAGTTTCACCTCAGTATCTGAAACGCCGAATTTCGCCAGCGCCGATCGCGCCAGCATGTCAGGCATGGAATTGGGTGCCGAGACCGCGATCTGCTTGCCCTTAAGGTCCTCGACCTTTGCGATCTTTTCATTCGCGTAAATCGCGTGCGGTACAACGATCCAATGGCAACCCAGCAGCTTGATGTCGCCGCCTTTCGCATCCGCGGCAAACACGCCCTGTGGCCCGCCCTCGAAACTGTCGAGCTCGCCGGCAATGAGCGCCTTCAACGCAAGTTGATCGTCCTTGAATTGTGAGATTTCGACCTTGAGGCCCTGTTTCTTGGCAAAATCTCGGGTCGACACCATCAGGAAGATGCCGGCATCCGCCTTGGCGTTGATCAGGCCATGCTTCCAGACCTTTTCCTGTGCGCCCGCGGGAACCGCCAGCACCAGGCTCATTGCAACTATGCCGTAAGCGACACGCTTAGCGGTGCGCATGTGAAGTTCCTCCCGTCGATCCCGGCTTCGTTGATAACCGCTGGCCGGGCTTTTATTCCGGTGATCTTATCATCAATTTTATCGCGTGAGGCGTTCCCAAGGCCGATGGGCAGGACTAGCCTATATGCCACAAGCGTCGGGAAAAGACGCATCCACAGGGGCCGGCCGGCCGTAATCCGCTGGCCTCAAATTGGTTCAGGGAGCTGAACGCATGGCACAACGTTTTAATCTCACCGTCGACGGCAAGTCCCACACGATCAACGCCGATCCGGACATGCCCTTGCTTTATGCGCTGCGAGACGATCTCGGTCTCAACAATCCCCATTTCGGCTGCGGCCTCGCGCAATGCGGAGCCTGCACCATCCATATCGATGGGCAACCCGCCCGATCGTGTGTCACCGCAATTTCTACGGTTGGCAATGCCAAGATCACCACCCTCGCCGGACTTGGCACACCTGAAAAACCGCATCCCTTGCAGACCGCGTATATCCAGGAGCAGGTGCCGCAATGCGGCTACTGCGTCAACGGCTGGCTGATGACGGCAGCCGCCTTCCTGCGCGACAAGAAAAAACCGACAGAAGCGGAAATCAAAGATGCGCTGTCCGGCCTCAAGTGCCGCTGCGGCACACACATCAGCATCCTGAAGGCGGTCAAGCGTGCCGCCGAGATGATTGGTTGAGGGAGGTTGCCATGACAAAATTTGAAAACACCTCCGCATTCACCCGCCGCTCCGTTCTTCTCGGTGGTGGCGCACTCGTCGTCTCAGTTGGCGCGGGCGTATCGCTCGACACTGTATTGTCGATTCAGCAAGCCTTTGCGCAAGGCGCAAAGCCGCCGCTAACACCCGATCAGCTGTCGTCATACATTGCAGTCAATGCCGACGGCAGCGTTGCCGCCTATTTCGGCAAAATGGACATGGGGCACGGTCTGCATGTCGCCATCGCACAGATGGTCGCAGAAGAACTCGATGTTCCGTTCAAACGCGTGACTGTGTTTATGGGAGACACCGCCAATTCCGTGAACCAGGGCGGCGCCTCTGGTTCTACAGGTATTCAGTTTGGCGGCAAACAAATGCGCATGGCGGCGGCGGAAGCCCGACGCGTGCTGGTCGAAATGGCTGCCGGGCTTCTATCGGCTCCAGCCGAAAAGCTCATCGTCGAAGACGGCATGGTCAGCGTCAGCGACGACAAGTCAAAGCGTATTTCCTACGCGCAACTGATCGGCGGCAAATATTTCAACGTTCAGCTCGACTGGAACAAACAGTACGGTAATCCACTTTATGCTCCCGGCAAGGCGCAGCCGAAAGATCCCAAGACTCATAAGATCGTCGGCCAGCCGATCAAGCGTGAGGACGTCGCTCCCAAAGTCTTCGCGCAGGAGAACTTCGTCACCGACATCAGGCTGCCGGGAATGGTGCATGGACGGATGATCCGTCCGGCCGTCGCCGGCAGCGTGCCTACCAAGGTCGATGAAAGTTCGATCAAGGACATTCCGGGCGCGAAAGTAGTCTGGGACAAGGGCTTCCTCGGCGTGGTGGCCGACAAGGAATGGGATGCCATTCAGGCCGCGCAGAAGCTCAAGGTGGAATGGTCGCAGGTAACCGACCCATTCCCCGAACAGGCCTCACTCTATGACCACATCCGCAAGGCTGATGTGCGCAAGCGCGAAGTCGGCAAGGAAAACGGCAATGTCGACGACGCGTTCAAGAACGCTGCCAAGGTAATCGAGGCCGAGTACGAATGGCCATTCCAGTCCCATGCCAGCATGGGACCGGCCTGCGCGCTGGTCGAGATCAAGAACGGCGAGCTGACCTGCTGGAGCGGGACGCAGAAATCCCATTTCGTGCAGGAGGGTCTCGCACTCACGCTCGACATGCCGCTCGACAAAGTGCGGGTGATCCACACCACGGGCCCCGGGTCTTACGGCCGCAACGATGCCGACGACTGTGCCATGGACGCGGCTATCCTGGCCAAGACGGTCGGCAAGCCGGTCCGCCTGCAATATATGCGCGAACAAGGCACCGGCTGGGATCCCAAGGGTCCTGCTTCGATCCATAAGGCACGGGCGGCAATCGACGCTTCGGGCAAGGCCGTCGCTTACGAGTTCACCAGCAAAGGCTTCTCGCGCATTGACGTGGACACCAATGGCGGCAAGCCGCATGACACTCTGTGTGGACAAACCCGCGGCGTCGCGCTGAAATCCGGCGACGGTTTCGGCGTGCCTGCGGAATCCTATGCCTTCGACAACAAGCGGCTGGCATGGGAGACGATCCAGCCCCTGCTCGATCGTTCATCGCCATTGCGCAGCGCGCATTTGCGCGATCCGGTCGGTCCGCAGATCCACTTCGCCAGTGAATCTTTCATCGACGAAGTGGCGGCCGCGGTGAACGCCGATCCGATCGAATTCCGGCTGCGTCATATCAAGGAGCCGCGCGACATCGCGGTGATCAAGGCAGCCGCCGAGAAGGCGAACTGGCAGACGCGGCCATCGCCGCGCCGTGATCAGAGCGGCAACAAGGTCTCCGGCCGCGGCATTGCCTACGCACAACGCAACGGCACGCGTGTTGCCATCGTTGCCGAGGTCGATATAGACCGCTCGACCGGCAAGATCTGGGCGCGCAAATTCACGGTCGCGCACGACTGCGGGCAGATCATCAATCCGGACGGACTGGTGAAATGCATCGAAGGCAATATCGTCCAGGGCGTGAGCCGCACGCTGTGGGAAGAAGTGACCTTCGACCGCAAGACGGTGACCAGCGTGGATTGGGTTAGCTACCCGATCCTCGACATCACGGAGACGCCGGCCGAGGTCAATGTCGTGCTCATCAATCATCCGGAGATCGCACCGACCGGTGCCGGCGAGCCGTCGATCCGGCCGGTGGCGGCCGCCATCGCCAATGCAATCTTCGATGCGACCGGCGTACGCATCCGCCGCGTGCCGTTCTCACCGGATCGTGTAAAGTCGGCACTGAGCTGAACCTTGTGTCCCGGGCACAGGCACGCCAGCGTCTGAGCCCGGGATTCACTGGGGTCAAAACGAATGAATGACGGAACGGTCCCTTCTGATGGGCGTTTGCCCGACGACAAGCCTGCGGGCAATGTTCACACTTTGAAAACTCGTATTGGAACAATTGGTATGCAACGCTTTGGAATGCCTCGTCGAGAAACCGAGAAAGGAAGCAGAGCGGCGCAGATCAATTGGCGGCGCGGATTGCTGCGCGTCTGGCTGCTGGTGTCCGCCGCATGGATCATGGGGTGGATCGTCTACCTGATTCTTTATGGGATCCGCAGCGGCTTCCAGGGCCCGGAGGAATTTCTGTCGATTCCGGTCCTGCTGTTTGGCCCGCCGGTTGCTCTCTTGCTGTTCGGGTTGCTCGCAGGCTGGGCGTTTCGCGGCTTCAAGCCGGAATAAGTCAAACCGGCGCGAGGCGCTTAACACCACCTCGCGCCGCCCTGATGATCTCGGGTACGACAGCGTCATTGCCGGGCGCCATGATGTGGACGCCGGCGATCTGCGGTATCTCGGCCAGCTCGCGTACTATCTCGATGCAAATCTGCCGGCCTTCCACCGCCGGATCCTTTGCGCGCTCCATGCGTTCGATCAAGGCGTCGGGAATTACCGCACCAAACAATTTTTCCTTGATCCAGCGCGCCGATTTCGCCGAGCGCAACGGCACGATTCCAATCAAGAAAGACAGCTTGTCGGTCAGACTGTGCGCGGCGAGCTGCGCCATGTAGCGGCGCACAAGGCCGGCATCCATGCAGAATTGCGTCTGCACGAATTGCGCGCCGGCGTCGATCTTGGCCTGCAAACCGGTCGGTCGCCAGCCGGGCGGCGGATCAATCGGATTGTCGGCGCTGCCGAGAAAAAAATCGATGCGGCCGGCAACCTTGCGGCCGTTCGGCAGTTCGCCGGTATCACGAAGTTTTCGCGCCGTGTCCAGCAAAGAGCGCGGGTCAAGATCGAAAACCGGCTTGGCATCCGGCTGGTCGCCGGCAGTTGTGTCATCACCGCGCAGCATCAAAAGATTGCGGATCCCCGAAGCTGCGGCGCTCAGCAGATCGCTTTGCAGGGCAATGCGATTCCGGTCACGGCAGGTCAGCTGCAGGATCGGTTCGATGCCCTGTTCCGCCAGCATCGCCGCGGCGGTAACGGCACCGAGATGCGGCCGTGCGCCGGCGCCGTCGGTGACGTTGACGGCATCGGCAAGATTCTTCAGTGGAAGCGCCTTGGCAAGCAATTCGCCGCGATCGGCCGACACCGGCGGTGTCACTTCCACTGTGATAACGAAGCGCCGGTTGCGCAGTTTTTCCTGCAAGATCGTCGGCATCCAACCCACGTCGCAAAATCCAGTGGACGTTGCAAGGGTAACAATGGGAAAAATGGCAACCGCAGCCCGGTTGCTTATTTAGCGGACCACCATGTTTCAGCTGGCGAAATCGATTGGTGATGCAATTGTGCCGATTGGCGACGGCTGCATGTTGGTAGTGCCGCGTGAAGTTTCCGGCGTGCCCATGGCTGCGACCCGCGCTCTCATCAAACGCGGCGTCAAACGCCTGCACCTGGTGGCATTGCCGACATCGAGCTTGCAGGCCGATCTTTTGATCGGCGCCGGTTGCGTCGAGACACTAGAGACGAGCGCGGTCAGTCTCGGTGAATTCGGCCCAGCGCCACGCTTCACCGCCGCGATCACGTCCGGCGCAATCAAAATGAAAGATGCGACCTGCCCTGCTCTGCACGCGGCGTTGCAGGCTTCCGAAAAAGGCGTGCCTTTTATGCCGCTGCGCGGATTGATCGGGTCCGACATCCTGAAGTACCGCGATGACTGGAGAGTGATCGACAGCCCTTTCGGGAAAGGCGATCCGATTGTTCTGCTCCCCGCGATCAGGCCCGACGTCGCGCTCATCCACGCGCCGATGGCGGATCGCTTCGGCAACGTCTGGATCGGGCGGCAACGCGAACTCGCCACGATGGTCCATGCCGCGGCAAAAACCGTCGCGACCGTTGAAAGAATTCACGACGGCAATCTGCTTGAGGATCCCACGCTCGCGGCCGGCACGTTGCCGGGTTTCTACGTCGAAAACGTCGCAGTCGCCGAACGCGGCGCCTGGCCCCTTGGGTTGCCGGATTTTTATCCGGTAGACGCCGCCCATGTCGCGGAATACGCGCGAATGGCCGCAACTACCAAAGGCTTTGCCGATTATCTCGACCGGTACGTTTATGAGCACCGCGCCGCCTGACAAAAGATTCCGCGATGAGGAGCTTCTTGCCGACGTAATCGCGCGGTTGATCGGCGACGTGCGTCACGTGGCGGTCGGCAACGAGTCCCCTATTCCCGCCACCGCCGCCCTGCTCGCGCGCGAGCGTGGCAAGGGGCGGCCCTATGTTTCGCTCCTGCAAAGCCGCAAGCACAATTTCTTCACCGACGGGGCGCGCGAATTGTTCGATTGCGCCGGCCAGGGCCGCATCGATGTGTTCTTTCTCTCGGGCGGACAGATCGACGGGCATGGCAACGTCAACCTTGTCAGCACGGGCGACTATGAACATCCGAAAGTGCGCTTCCCGGGCTCGTTCGGCTCCGCCTATCTCTACTATGTGATCCCAAAGGTCATCCTGTTTCGAAGTGAGCATTCCCGCCGCACGCTGGTGCCCAAGGTCGACTTCATCAGTGCCCCTGGTGTAAGCAAGGAGAATATCTACCGGCCCGGCGGTCCGATCGCGCTGGTGACCACCCGCTGCCTTTTCACATTTGCCGACGGACGCTTCACGCTGGCGAGCGTTCATCCTGGCCACACGGTTGAAGAAGTCATCGAGAACACCGGCTTCGAATTCGACCGGCCTCGCGATGTCCCGGAGACGCCGGCGCCCTCGCCTGAGACGCTGACGCTGATGCGGGAGGTGGTCGCGCTGGAATTGGCCGAGGTCTACCCACAATTCGCGGCGCTTGTTTTTGGCATCGGTACGCCAGCTTTCGTACGTTGAAAAGCACGCTCTTCCGGTTATTTCGCGCGTGGGCTAGTGTGCCGCCGCGCGGCCGGCCGGCCGCAGAGCATCATAAGAAACGGAAGGAATTCGTGCGGTGAAGACGGTTGAAGCTGCGGTGATCGGTGTCGGCTGGGTCGGGGGTACGCGTGCGGATACCCTTTCGCGCACGGCGCTCGTGGACAAATTGCACCT
>DASPUD010000132.1:0-3987 GCA_035623095.1 Pseudolabrys sp. | reverse complement strand
GCCGCGCATGAACATCGTCGCGCGGCGGCGGAATAGATCATGCCCGCAACCAACAACACGATGGACTGGGACAAGCTGAAGGTGTTTCACGCCGCGGCGGAAGCGGGTTCGTTTACCCACGCCGGCGAGCGGCTCGGCCTCTCTCAATCGGCGGTCTCCCGGCAGGTTTCGGCCCTGGAAAGCGAACTTTCAGTATCGCTGTTTCACCGGCATGCGCGCGGCCTCATTCTCACCGAACAGGGCGAACTGCTCTACCGCACGGCCCATGAAGTCTTCATGAAGCTGGAAGCGGCACGCACCAAGCTCACCGATAGCCGGGAACGACCGAATGGTGAGCTCAAGGTGTCGACCACGCCCGGTATCGGCGTGCATTGGCTGACGCCGCGGCTTGGGGAATTTCTTGACCTCTATCCGGATATTTTCATCACACTTATTACCACCGACGAGGAGCTGGATCTGGCGATGCGCGAGGCCGATGTGGCCATACGGCTCCGCCAGCCGACCCAGCCAGACCTCATTCAGCGCAAGCTATTCTCCGTGCATTTTCACGCCTATGCGTCGCCCGATTACCTCAAACGATTCGGCACACCGCATGCGCATGACGAGCTCGACAAACACCGCATTATTCTCCTGGGCGGCGGCGCCGTGCCTGTGCATCTGCAAAACCGCCGCTGGCTGCTGGAAATCAGCCGCGACGGCAAGGGCGCACGCACGCCGCATCTGACGGTCAACAATGTTCTGGGTGTGCTGCGTGCGTGCCAGCGCGGGCTCGGCATCGCCATGCTGCCGGATTACCTTGTCGAAGAGAACGGTGGGCTGGTCCAGTTGTTCGGCGAGGCCGACACGCTCGCTGTTGACGCCTATTTCGTCTATCCGGAAGAGCTCAAATCGGTCGCGCGCATTCAGGTGTTCCGCGACTTTCTGGTGGCGAACGCCCAGCGCTGGCACTTCTGATGATTCGCCGCCTTCGCATTGTGACAGATTTCACTTCTCTGTGAGGCGCGCTCAGGAATGCGCATGGCAGTCATGCGGGTATCGGAGTTGTTGCCCACCTGCCCGCTCCGCATACTTATGTTTCGCTGTCGTGCCGGAGGATATCCTCCCAGAATCGCCGGTGCGCAGCATGTTCCCCTCTGGAAGATATTGTCGGCCCCCACGCCGGCAATTCCTGAAACCGGGCCCCTCACGGGGCCCGGTTTTTTCGTCGCGCAATTTGTGACTACCGGAAGCGGGCGATGTAGTACGCGAGATCGGCAATCTGTGCGTCATTAACAGGTGCAAGGACCGACGCCATCACACCGTCATATCCGTGCCGAATGTTGTCGCGATAATCGCGCAGGGTTTTTGCGAGGAAGTCTTCGCGCTGATTGGCGATATGCGGAATATTTTCGCGGCCTGCCAAATCGAGATTGTGACAACTGTTGCAACGATGCTGCGTGATCAGCGCGCTGCCAGCCTGCATGCGGACCATGTCGGCCGCCTCTTGCGGTACCGGCGGCGCCGGCAGCTTGGCAAGGAAATCGGAAAATGCGCGCAGATCATCGTCTGTAAAACCCTTCGCCATTTCGGACATGATCTCGATCATCTGATCGTCTTTGCGATACGTCGAAGCGCGCTGATTTTCCCGGAACAGATAGAGCTGGATCAGCAAATAGGGTGCGGGTTGGCCGCCAAGCGATGGCACAACTGGATGCGGCGATTGTCCACTCTCGCCGTGGCACTGAAGACAAGGCTTCACGCGCTCTTGGAATGTTTCAGCCGCCACCAGCTGGACGCCGGTCAAAAAGACAAATGCTGCGGCAACGATGTGACGCATGAACGAGAGGATCGACATGTTGTCGTGTCTTAATCACGGCAGCGGCCCGGGGGCAAGAAGCCCCCGGCCGCACAATCACGTCACCGACGGGCGACTTTCTCCTTGCCGTAGGTAATGCGGTAGATCGCGCCGTTGAAGTCATCCGAGACCAGCAACGAGCCATCGGCCATTAGTTCTACGTCCACCGGACGGCCAATGTAGTTGTTGTTCTCGATGAAGCCGGTGATGAACGGCTCGGACGATTTCACCGTGCCGTCTTTGTTGAGGAAGACAGCGAGGACATCGCCGCCGAATTTGTTTGTCCGGTTCCAGGAGCCGCGCCGAGCAAGGAAGATCGCATTCTTGTATTTCGACGGGAACATCTTGCCAGTGTAGAAGCGCAACCCAAGTCCGGCCGAATGCGGCCCAGTCAGCATGATCGGGGCCACAAATTCGCTGCACGAATGGCCCCATCCGAATTCCGGATCGAGCATGTTCCCCTGATAGCAGTAAGGGGCACCGAAATGCTGGCCAGCCTTAGTGATACGGTTCAACTCATCTTGCGGTGAGTCTTCCGAGAGCCAGTCGCGGCCGTTATCGGAGAAGTACAGCTGCTTGTTCACTGGATTCCAGTCGAAGCCAACCGTGTTGCGCACGCCGACCGCTACGTTCTCGCGGCCGGTACCATCGAGATTGATGCGGCGAATCTGGCCATGGTCCTTGTCATGCAACACGTTATTGCCCGGCTGTCCGACCGGAACGTAAAGCTTTTCGTCCGGTCCGATGGCGATGAACTTCCAGCCGTGCGCCTCGTCTTTCGGCAGATCGGTATAGAAGACTGTCGGTTTCTGCGGCTTGTCGAGCTTGTCCTCGACATTTTCGATCTTGGAGATTTGTGAGAGCTCGGCGATGTAGAGCGTACCCTTGTGGTAGGCGAGACCATTCGGGCGATAGAGACCTTCGGCAACTGTCTTGATTTCGGTCTTGCCGTCTTTTTTCACAACGGCAGTGACCTTGTTGCCAAAACGCGTGCCGACAAAAACAGTGCCTTTGTCACCAATGCGCAACGAACGCGCGTTGGCGATCCCGCTCGCGTAAACCTCAATGTTGAATCCGGGCGGCAACTTGAGCTTGGCAGTCGGCAACTTGTCAGCGGGCGCCGGCAGCGGCGGGCTGGCAATTGGCGCGAGCTTGGCCGCGGCCGGATTGCCGTCAGGGCGGCCGATCAGCGGCGAACCAGGCGGCAGCGGTTGCGCGGCGGCTGGTGCCGCAGCCGGTGGAGCGGATGTAGGCGGTGCAGCCGGCGCCGCGGCCGGCGGAGCGGATGGCGCTGAAGCAGGTGGTTGCTGGGCGGAGGCCGGTAAGATGAGCAGAACGCCGGCGATGGTCCCAGCAAGCAAAACAGAATGCCGTGTCGTGACACACGTAGTCATTGCAGTTCCTCCCTCATGTGGAGGCGCTTTGACGCACGTGGTCCGACTGAGAACGGCCCCGTAGCGCGCCCCCTTGCGCATAGTCTCCACCATTTCGCCCGGGCGTTGCAATCGGGGCCTGACAAATTTTCGCGTGGTCAGAGCTTCCGATAGCTGTAGTCGGCGTTAGCACGCTCCTCCGCCATTTGCACGACGAGCGGATGTTGCGGCGACAGATGACAGACTGGGTCTGCTGCGCGGGCATCGCCTGCGATCAGAAATGCCTGGCAGCGACAGCCCCCGAAGTCCTGCTCGCGGCGATCGCAGGACTTGCACGGCTCCCGCATCCAATCCGTGCCACGGAACGCCAAGAAGGCGGGCGAAGCCCGCCATATATCGGCAAGCGAATGTTCACGTATATTCCAGAATTCAAGACCCGGAATGACTTCGGCGGCATGGCACGGAAGCACCTTGCCCCCCGGGGTGACATTGAGAGAGCGCCTGCCCCACCCGCCAACGCACGGTTTCGGAAAGCGCGCGTAGTAGTCCGGCACGACCGCATCGATAACAATCTGGCCGCGGTGCCTGGCACGCAGCAATTCAACCTGACGCGCTGCGGCATCGACCTGTTTGCGAGTCGGCATAAGCGCCGCGCGGTTCTTCAGCGCCCAGCCGTAATATTGCACGTGCGCAATCTCTATGCGGCTTGCGCCAAGCGACAGCGCCAGAGCAACCATGGCCTCGATGCGGTCAATGTTGGCCCGATGCACAACCATGTTG
>DASPUD010000131.1:0-2592 GCA_035623095.1 Pseudolabrys sp. | reverse complement strand
ATAGGTGAAAGGCTAATCATTCTCGTGCAGACAAACGATCCAACAATTTCCATAGGTCATATAAACAACCGATGTGCCAAATGGAACCGAAAAGAACGTCTCTTCAAAGTCAGAAATGTTAGTGCGCAAGGCATTAAGCACTACAATATTGACTGACCGCACCCTTCATTCGTTATAAAATTGTTCCAACATCATCCCAACCCGGCCTACATCTCACTCCCCCACCATGCTAAACCGTACGAACTCCTTTTACGCAGTTGCCGGCCACGCGTTGTGTTGTAATTCATACGATTAAGAGAGGATCTCTGTGCGCATTAGCTTTTGTTGTTGATGTGTTCTTCTAGGGCTTGTGGACATTCACCGCATGGCGATCATAGAACTAGCTAGGTAGATCATTGATGTGAAACTGCAATCGGTCTTGTCGTATCGGGTTGCTATCCGGCGAAACTCCTTGAGTTTGCAGAAGAAGTTCTCCACCAAGTGACGCCAGCCATACATAGCGAAATCACAAGCGATCGCTTCTTTCCGGTTGGACTTGGGCGGTATGACGGCGGTTGCGCCTCGCCGATCCAACTCAGCCCTCAGCCAATCGACGTCGAAGGCTTTATCTCCAAGCAAGGCCTCGAATTCAATCCCTTCGATGAGGGGCTCAACGCCAACGGTATCATGGCGCTGGCCAGGCAGAAGGACGAAACGGGACAGGGAACCAAGCGCATCCACAAGGGCCACGATTTTCGTGGGTCAGGCCTCCTCGCGAGCGACCGATAGCCTGATTTTGAGTCCCCCTTTTGCGCCGGCGCCATGCTGGTGGACCCGAACGATTGTGCCGTCGACAATGGCGTATTCGAAATCGGGATGGCCGGACAAGGCATTGAAAATTTTCTCGAAAATTCCTTTCCGTGACCAGCGCCGAAAACGGCGGAACGCGCTGTTCCAGTACCCGAAGCAGACCGGTAAATCACGCCAAGGCGCTCCCGTCCGCACGATCCATAAAACCGCTTCGACAAACAGGCGGTTATCGGCCGCCGTCCGCCCAGCGTCGCCGCTCTTGCCGGGCAATAGCGGCGCGATCTTCTCATATTGGGCATCGCTCAGCAGCGTCCGATCCAAGGCTGACCTCCAATTTTTCAGCCTTGAATCACTGTTCGCTATAAAAGTGAATCCTTACTCAGAAATTAAATGTCCGCAGGCCCTAAGCAGACTCCCTGAACTTGACCAACGAATCTCAATTGTGATCCCGTCCTCGTGTTGATTCGCGGGGGCGGAACATGGCGGGCAAATCTCCGATAATGGCGAGCGAGGAGCAGAAGGCGGCGCTCAAGGCATTGGCTTCTTCGCGCGATCGCGGCGAGGCCGATAGGGCTCGGGCCATCCTGCTGACCCTGGAAGGCTGGAGCAGTTCACCGATCGCGGAGGTGTTCGGTGTGCGCGAGGATACGGTTCGCTTCTGGCGCGGCGATTTTGCGCGCGGTGGTGTCGAGGCCCTCAAGGCAAGCGTTTATGCAGGGCCGCCGCCTTTAAAGACGGAAGCCGCGCTCAGGGTCTGCACGCCGCTTCTCGAAACACCCGTCGCCAACCGGGCAAACTGGACGCTTCCGCGCCTGATTGCCGAGATCAAAAGGTGCGAGGGCGTGGACATTGGCCGGTCACAGCTGTCAAAAGCTCTGCGCAAAAAAACTTCCGCTGGCGGCGGCCGCGGCACACGCTGAAGGCCCGGCAGAACCCCGCCGGGATCGAGCGTGCTGGCTTGAGGCTTCAGTTGCTCAAGGCCCAGGCCGAGGCTGGCGACATCGTTTTGCTCTTCGGCGATGAAAGCGAGGCGCTAACGCATCCCTATCTGGCGAGAGCCTGGGCGAAGCGCGGAGCGGATTTGCGTGTGCCGGCGCCGGGACAGGCCAAGAAAGTCGCCATGATGGGCTCGCTCGATCATGCCAAACGCAGGCTCTTCGTGCATACCAGCCGGACCAAGCGCAGCGCCGATTTCATCGCACATCTGGAACAACTGGACCGCATTTACGGCCCCAAGCCCGGTCGTGTGACAAAACCCGTCGTCCTGGTCGAAGACAACGGGCCGATCCATGTCAGCAAGATCACCCTGGCGGCTCTTGATGCGCGCAAGCACTGGCTGACCGTCGAGTGGCTCCCCAAGTACTCGCCCGAACTCAACGATATCGAGGTTGTTTGGCACGATCTTAAGGCACATCATTTGGCACATCAGACGTTCGCCGATGCCGAGGCTCTTGACTGGGAAATCCACGCCGCCGTCGACGCCCTAAACCGCGAAAGAAATGTCGATTCGTTGGTCAACTGGCGAATCTCTGCTTAGAGTCAACGCTTTCCTGGTGGCACATCATCGGCCTTGGCCCGTCCCTGGTCAGGCAGCCTAAAGGGCCTCCGGCCTAAATGGTTGCGTGCCGTTCGAGCCGAGGCTAGATCGGAGAGCGGGTTGCGTCCGTTGAGGAATGCTTGCGCGGCGCGATGCTTGCTCATGCGAGCGCGATAGTATCTGCCAGATTTCTTGAATTCAGAATCGGAGGGGGACGGCAACGAAACGTGGCTCGTCGTATCGGCGCGGTATTAAATGAATGAGTC
>DASPUD010000130.1:0-12851 GCA_035623095.1 Pseudolabrys sp. | reverse complement strand
GCTGGGTCGTGGTGAGACCCTGAACCTGCGTGGTCGAGAGCGCGCCAACCTGCGTGGTGGTCAGGTTGTTGAGCACCGTAGTGCTCAACGCACCGATCTGCGTGGCGGTGAGCGCGTTGGCCTGCGTGGTGGTCAGGTTATGTAGCTCTGTCGTGGTCAGCGTGCCAAAATCAGCTGCGGTAAGTTTACTGACCTGCGTTGCCGTGAGAGCGGCGATTTGCGTATCGACAAACTGCTGGACCTGCAGTGAAAGTAACGCATTGATGATGCTGGGAGAAAGCGCTGAAACCTGGGTTGTAAAAAACGCTTTGATATCGGTCGAATTCAATACGTTGACTTGTGCGGCCGTCAGCGCACCCACCTGCGTCGTCGCGAGAGATTGAATGTCGGTGGTCGTGAGGCCTTGTATTGCGGTGGTCGAAAGACCGGCAATTTGATTGGGCGTAAGCGCGGAAATAACAGTCATCTAACGCACTCCTGTGCGATCAAATTGTCTTGCCGGTTCGCTCATCGCGAATGAGCGAAAATCCCCCCGACCATGGTGACCGCACATTTACATAGACAAGTTAATCCTCTCTAACCTGGGCTTTACGCGACGCCGCTTGTTAACCTCTCGCTAATTTTTTGTGCGCGCGGGCCGGTGTGCTCAGTGCTCCAGAAAATCGATAGTGAAATGAATCACTTGTCTCGGCTCACGTGTCGCTGACGGCTTGCAATCAGGTCCGATTGCGTGAAAGTAAGAAACAGCCGACGCGACCATTGCGATAAGAGTCTGTCCGGTCGCCGAAAGGTTGCGTGACTTAGTGTGTGAGCGAGAAATTTGATGCGATTCGACGGCACCAAAGCCTATGTGGCGACCGACGATCTCAAGATCGCGGTCAACGCTGCAATCACCCTTGAACGGCCGCTGCTGGTCAAAGGCGAGCCCGGGACCGGCAAGACGGTCTTGGCCCTCGAAATTGCCAAGGCACTGGGTGCGCCGCTCATCGAATGGCACATCAAATCCACGACCAAGGCGCTGCAAGGTCTTTATGAATATGACGCGGTTTCCCGGCTGCGCGACAGCCAACTCGGGGACGAACGAGTCAAGGACATCCGCAACTACATCAAGCGCGGCAAAATATGGGATGCGTTCGTGGCCGCTGAGCGTCCGGTATTGCTGATCGACGAGATCGACAAGGCCGACATCGAGTTTCCTAATGACTTATTACTCGAGCTCGATCGGATGGAGTTCTTCGTCTACGAAACCGGGGAAACCGTCAAAGCGCGCCGCCGGCCAATCGTCGTCATTACGTCGAACAATGAGAAGGAGTTGCCGGACGCCTTTCTGCGCCGCTGCTTCTTTCACTACATCCGCTTTCCCGACGCCGACACCATGCGCGCAATTATCCAGGTACATTTTCCCGATATAAAACAAAGGCTTGTGGGAGAGGCCCTGCGTCTATTCTATGAGATCCGCGACGTCCCGGGGATGAAGAAGAAGCCCTCGACGTCCGAGCTCCTGGACTGGCTCAAATTGTTGATGGCGGAAGATATCGGCCCTGAGATCTTGCGCGAGCGCGACCCGAAGAAACTTATTCCGCCGCTGCATGGGGCGCTGCTCAAGAACGAGCAGGACGTGCATCTGTTCGAGCGGCTTGCCTTCATGGCGCGCCGGGAAAGCCGTTAATCGATTCCTTCCGGCCGCATCAGCCCGATTGATCTGGACTTTCCTCCGGGACCTGATCCGGAGCGGGTGGCGGTGCCGGCTCAGCGGGCGTCGTCCGCGAGACAGCCGGTGCGGCCGGTGCCGCCAGTTCAAGCCAGCCCTGTTCCTTGGCAAAGGCGAGAATGCGATCGGCGATCGCGCGCCCAAGACGCCGCGCCGGAGCTTCGACGTCGGGAGACAGTCGCTCGGTTGCGCCGCCGTTTGCCGCGATAATCGAAGCGATCGCTGCGTTGCGCCCCGCGGCAACCTTCGGCGGCACAGCCGGTTCGCGTTTCGGCGCCGTCGCTTCGGCATTAAATGTCAGAACGTCGCGCTTCCCGCCTCCGGAAAACAACGACCCGCTCATCGCTGCAACCACATGCCCGCGTCCCGCGCCGAAGCCGATGGTGTTCTTGTTCTTTTCCGTGACCGGCACGCCCGGCCGCAGGCTTCCGGTCATAACCAGCGCGCTTTGGTCGAGTGTCAGGGTATCTTCACTTCCGCCTCGCGCGTCGAGTCCGGCCTCGCGGAGACTCGCAATAATGGTGGCGACAATTTCGTCATTCACGCGCTCAGTCGTGCGCTGACGTCGCTGATGGGCCGGTATTGCGCCAACCTTGCGCTCAAGTCGCGCAGTGTAACCTCGATCGATGGGCACGACTTCGGAGGCAATGGTGAAATCCGAAATCAGAACGGTATTTGGCCTGGATTGCAGGCCAAGCCCAGTTTGCAAACTGCCGCCGGCACAGGCGGCGAGTGCCAGAGCACCCAACACAACGCTGATGGATACAGGACGCATCTGTTGAACTGCTTGGCGAGTGACTAACAGCGCGCGCACCCTACCATAGTGTACCAACGATGGGAGATCTTCGCACGCGAGTCGTTCTACGGGGCTGGCGAGGCTTTCTCGTTCACGGCGCGACGGGCGTCTTTCCGTCTGCGGGCGCGCGCACGATACTGAGCGACGCCTTCCTCGACGCGTTCGATCGGCCGCGTACCCCAGTAGATTCCTTGCGCCAGCGCGCTTCCCAGAATGCCGCCGGCCCACACCAGCTCATAGGGCGCGAACAGCTGCCAGGTCTGGTCGGCGTCAACAATGCCGCGCGCGACAAGTTCGCCGCCCATGGCACTGGTGTTAATGCCGTGCCCGCCGAAACCGCTTGTCAGCCAAACGCCGCGCTCGATCTCACCGATCTGCGGCATACGATGAACCGTGCGGCCGAGCGTCCCCCGCCATAAATGCGCAATTTCAACTTCACCGAGACCGGGGAAGGTCCGCTTCACGTCATTAATGAGTCCGCCCGCGACCGAACGTGGATTGGCTTCCCACGCCCGCATACGCCCGGACCACTGAAGCCGATCACCGCCGACGATACGATAGTGATTGTCGGCGCGATTGGTGTCGCTCACCGCGCCTCGATAGCGCACGAACTCGTGCAATATTTCGCCGATCGGGTTGGTCACCATCACAAACGTTGTCACCGGCAATAGCGTTGCCGCAAGCCGGGGCATCAACGCGCCGAGGTGAATATTTCCCGCCAGCACCACCTGCCCTGCCCGCACTCGCCCGGTCGGAGTGATAATGCGTTTTCGGACACCGGCGGGGTCGATTGAAACCGCCGGCGTTTCTTCGAAGATGCGCGCACCTGCTTTCTCGGCAAGCGCCGCGAGCCCCAGCGCATAGTTGTAAGGATGAATATGAAAGGCGCGCCGATAGTACACGGCGCCAAAATACCGCGAGCTCTTCAACTGATCGCGTACCCTTGCCGTCGGCCAGAACTCGACGTCGGCGCCGATCCAGCGCATTCGTTCCGTTTCATTGCGCAATTCGAGCGTGTTGTCGGTCTTCGAAATGTGCAGCCAACCGTCCACCGGATCGACGCCGGGCATTTGGGTCTCGGTGATCGTGCGCCGGACATAGTCGAGCCCCTGTTCCGACAATGCCCAAAGTTGTTTGGCGTGATCGAGACCGATGCGCTCGACAATATCGTTGATGTCCTCGGAAAACCCCGGCAGCACGAAACCCATGTTGCGCCCGGAAGCCGCCCACGCGACGTGGCCCGCTTCCAACACCGCAACCGACCACCCGCGCTGGGCAATTTCACGCGCGGCCGTGAGGCCCGCCAGCCCGGCCCCGATCACACACACGTCGACGTCGAAATCGACGTTCAGGCGCGGCCGATCGGGGGCCGCAACCCTGGATGCCTCGTACCAACTGCCCGCCGCGCTATCACTTTCGCTCATGAGGCTTCGCTACATTACCTGTTTTGCACCGCTCGCTCAGCGGTACACCCATGTTAGACTGCACCTTCGACAGCACCCATAGCACGACCATGCGCCGCCTTTTGCTACTTCGTCACGCTAAAGCCGAACGATCGGAAGCCGGCATGGAGGATCGCGCTCGCACGCTAGTCGACCGTGGGCGCAAGGACGCCGCCAGAATAGGCGCATATATGGCAACCCATGGCCTTGTTCCCGACCGGGTGGCTGCGTCGCCTTCCGCGCGCACGCAGGAAACATGGAAAGTCGCCGCCGCCGCATTTCGTCCTGCGCCGGCGGCAAATTCTTCTGAACGGCTCTATAACGCAACCCCCTCTGCCATTCTCGGCGTAATTAAGGAGACCCCGGTTGCTGCCCATACGCTCCTTATCGTCGGCCACAATCCCGGCCTGCATGAGCTCGCCCTTATGCTCATCGCCTCAGGCGACGTGGAAATGCGCGAACAGCTGCGCGAGAAACTGCCCACTTCCAGCCTGGTGATCATCGATTTTGCGCTCGACGCCTGGGCCAAGCTACACGGGCAATCAGGCCGGCTCGAGCGCTTCGTGACCCCAAAGTCTCTGTCTGCTTTGGCCGGTTGAGGCAATAACACTCACTCAACGTCTTCGCGAAAACGTGTCATGATCGCACCATCGCAGCGAAACGAGGGGCGCTGTCATGTACAGGAGGATTCTGGTCCCAGTCGACCTTGCCGATACCGATCTGGCCAAGCCCGCCATCACCACTGCAACGGAAATGGCGCGCGCGTCCGGAGGTTCGGTCCGACTGGTGAACGTGCTCGCGATGACACCGGTGATGCTGGCGGAATATGTTCCGCCGGACTTCGATGTCCAGCAGCGTAAGTCAGCCGAGGAAGCTCTCAGTATAATTACGCGTGAGTGTGGCCTTGACCCGGCGCATGTTTCAGCAACCGTGCGTCAAGGGGGCATCTATCACGAGGTGCTTGAGGAGGCGAAGGCGTTCAACGCCGATCTCATTGTTATGAGCTCGCACCGGCCGGCAATGCGCACCTATTTTTTGGGCTCAAACGCCGGTCACGTGGTGCGTTACGCCAAATGCTCAGTGCTGGTGGTGCGAAACTAGCCGCCAGCGGTGGCGGCAATGGACCCGCCGCTATCCTTTGGCCGTCTTCAAGGACTTAGCCCGGGTGCGCCGGCCGACTTGGACATCGGCATCCTCCGTCGGGAGGCTCAGCCGAATGTAGGAAACCCACAGGCTGCGGTGCCGGAGTGTTCCCAAGGTGGAAGGTATGTAATAGCCTAGCTAGAAATGGCGCTGTTTGGGGCTGTTGGTAGCGTCGGGGCTGGAGGCGTTGATGGCGAAGTTGTCGGATCTATTTGGCCGTAAGGGCATCACGGCCGGCGCCGACAAATTGTCCGCACGCCTCGCCGGCAAGAACGGCAACGGCGGCGACCATATCTCCATTGAAAGCCTGTCGGACGTCGGCTCCCGGATGGGAGAAGAGAATGAAGTTCTCCGCAGTCTTCTCTCCGACACCGGACGCAAAATCGGCGAGCTCGAAGATCTCAAGCAAGCGTTCGACAAGCTGGTCGCGCCGTTCAACAGCACGTTGCGCGCGCTTGAGCAGGAAAAATCCCAGACCGTAAGTCTCTCCGGCATGCTGGCTGAAGCGCGCACGGCTTACGAAACCCTGCGCACGGAATTCTATCAGGTCGAGAGGAAAGCGACCGCGCTCGAAGCGGAAGTCGAACGGCTGCGCGAAGATCTTGAGCTTTCGCGCGAAGCCAACCGCGCGCTTGAAAGCAACCGTCTCGAGCTTACCGACGAACTCAACGCGCAGCGGGCCCACATCGCCGAACTCGATCGTCAGCTGGCGCATGAAACCACCCAGCGGCGTGCGCTGGGCGAAGCTCGCCGTACCTTGCAGGAGCAGCTTGACTCCGCGGAAAAACGTATCGTCGAGCTTGAGGGAGAACTCGCTGCCGCACGCGAGAAGTTGACGCTGCTGGACGACGAGAAGCGTTCGTTGCAGATCGCGGTCGACCAGGCGCTCAATGAGACCGCGCGGCTGACACGGCGATTAACCGAAAGCGAGAACACGCTGACGGCAACGCGCGCCCAGCTCGGCAAGGTCGAATCCAGCTTCGCCGAAGCCTATGCCGAGCGTGGACGGCTCGGCGCCGCGCTCGACGAAGCGAAAGAACAGCATCAAGCCGAACGCAACAGCCTGAACATGCGCCTGGACGCGCTTCACTCGCGCGCCGCCACCGCCGAGCGGCTGCTGTCCGAGGCGCGGCAAAATCTCATCGCCCGCACCGAAGAAGTGCGCGCTTTCGACCGCAAGTCGGTGGAAGCCACCATCGCCCGCAACAATTCCGAAAAGCGCCTCGCTCAGATCGAGGCTGTGCATGAGGCACGCGAGCGACAAATCAGGGACCATGAGCAGGCACGAATAGCGCTTACCGAGCGCAACAACGCCTTGACCAAGACACTGAAGGTTCGCGAAACCGGGTTGGCGCGCCTGGAAGAAAAGATCGCCGCGCTGACCGAGCGTAACGGCCATCTGGAAGCTGACATCCAGATCAGCCGCACCAATATCGAAAAGCGGATCGAGGATCTTAACTCCGCACTCCAACGTGAACGCATGGAGCGCGCGGTGGTCGAAGGCGCCCTTGAAGCGGCGCGCAAGGATAATTCACGGCTGCAAAGCGAAGTTGCCGCGCTCCGCTCGGCATTGCGCCGGGGAGCGCCGCTTGAAGACGGGCCGATACCGCCGGCCGAAGCGGCCAATGACGAGGCCCCGCCCAGAAGCAAGAAGGGCAGAACCGTCGAGCATCCGCAAGCCGAGGTCGGCGGCGGCAAGGCATAGACGCGACAAACCAATCATTGTGAACGCGGGACGCAAGTTCGGCGTTATCCCGGCGTGCCCGTGACAAGGATCGGATGCTGATCCCATGACAGCAATGCGTGTGCTTCTGGTCGCCGTACCCCTGCTCGCGCTCCTTGCGCTGGCGATATGGTTCGCGGCGAGTACGTGGATCCGTCTTGGCGGCGATGAGATCCCGCTTTACGGCTATGTCGCTATTGCCGGCGGAGTCCTGTTCTCGCTGCTGGTCGGCGGCGGCCTGATGGCGCTGGTCTTTTACAGCAGCCGCCACGGATACGACGAAGACGCAAATCGTTTCGATAAATAAAAGCAATCGACGCGCCGGGCACCCAACCCCGTCAATTGTGTCTCCAATTTAATGTGCCGATTACTTGTCTTTCATGCCGGCTTTACTTTTAGTTGGCAGCTCGCAGTCTGCGTCCGGCCTGCAAAACCAGAAAAGCGCCGCGTCTCACGGCGCTGGGGAGGCACCATGTGGGATCAGATTTATAATCCGCTCAACAACTCGTTTTTTTCGACCAGCGCAGCCGCGCTGCCGGTCGTTACGCTGCTTGTGCTGATCGCATCCAACAAGGTCAAAGCACACATCGCAGCGCTGGTCGCATTGATCGTCGCCAATTGTGTCGCGATCTTCATCTTCACAATGCCGGCAGGTATGTCGATACGGGCGAGCATCCTCGGCGCAGTGACTGGTTTCTTCCCTATCGGCTGGATCGTGCTCAACGTCATCTTCCTCTATCGGCTGACGGTGGAGAAAGGTGTTTTCGAAACATTGCAGAATACGATTGGTGGCGTCACGAATGACCGCCGGCTGCAGCTTTTGTTGATCGCGTTCGCATTCGGTGCCTTCTTCGAAGGCGCTTCCGGTTTTGGCACGCCGGTCGCGGTGACTGGCGCCATCCTGATCGGACTTGGTTTTTCACCACTGGCGGCTTCCGGCCTGTCGCTGATAGCGAATACCGCTCCTGTTGCTTATGGCGCGCTCGGTACACCGATTGCAGGCCTTGCTAGTGTAACCGGCATTGATCCCTTCCTGCTCGGCGCCATGGTGGGCCGTCAGCTTCCGTTCTTCTCGCTGATCGTTCCGTTTTGGCTGATCTGGGCCTTCGCGGGCTTCAAAGGTATGAAAGATGTCTGGCCAGCCATTCTGGTCACCGGCGTGTCCTTCGCGATCCCGCAATTCCTGATCTCGAACTTTATCAATCCGTGGATCGTCGACATCGGCGCTTCATTGATTTCGATGGCCTGCCTGATCCTGTTCCTCAAAGTGTGGCAGCCGAAGCAGATCTGGACGTCGGCCGCGTTGCGCACGCGCGACGACTCGGCCGGACAAACCAAACGCGCGACCAAGGCCCGGAAAGTTGAATCGGGCGAAATGTGGTTTTCGCTTATGCCGTGGATCATCGTCTGTGTGGTTCTGCTGCTCTGGGGCACCAACTGGTTCAAGGGAATCGTCAATCCGTGGGCGACCTGGAACTATCCGGTCCCTGATCTGCACAACATGATCAACAAGATGGCGCCGATTGTTGCCACCCCGACCAAGGAAGCAGCCGTATTCTCGTTCACGTGGCTGTCCTACACCGGATCGGGGATGCTGATAGCGGCGATCATTTCAGGATTCCTGATGGGCTTTACGCCCGCTGGCTTGATCACCTCCTATGCCCGCACGATCAAGATCTGCGCCTACTCGCTGGTCACGATCTCGGCCATGCTGGCGATCGGCACGCTAACGCGTCTGTCGGGGATCGACGCAACGCTCGGCCTCGCCTTCGCGGCAACCGGCGTCCTCTATCCCTTCTTCGGCACATTGCTCGGCTGGTTGGGCGTGGCGCTGACAGGTTCCGATACGGCATCGAACATCCTGTTCGGCAACCTGCAGAAGATCACTTCGACGCAGCTCGGCATTTCGCCAATCCTCATGAGTGCCGCCAACTCCTCTGGTGGCGTCATGGGCAAGATGATCGACGCTCAGTCGATCGTCGTCGCCTCGACCGCGACAAACTGGTTCGGACACGAGGGCTCGATCCTGCGTTTCGTGTTCTGGCACTCGATAACGCTGGCTTGTTTGGTCGGCGTTTTGGTCATGCTCCAAGCCTATGTTTTCACGGGCATGATCATGCACTGAGCTATCCTCAGAAAAAATCGCTGCAACTCAGCCCTGCATAGAAATATGCAGGGCTTTTTTGCCGCCTGATGTATAGTCCGGCTCACAAAAATCGATCGGAACGGCCATGAACAAGACCCTCGTCCAGGAGCAATTCGGCAAAACCGCCGCCAGTTATCTGACCAGCACGCCGCACGCGTTGGGCAAGAGCCTCGAGCGTCTGGTTGCCCTCACCTCGCCGCAGAAAAGCTGGCAGGCGCTCGATATTGCGACCGGTGGTGGGCATGTCGCTTATACTTTCGCGCCGCATGTCGCGCGTGTGTGGGCGACCGACATCACCCAGGAAATGCTCGACCTCGTGAAGGCCGAGGCGGAAAAGCGCGGGCTGCATAATATCCGCACGGCTTACGCCAAGGCCGAGGCGCTGCCCTTCGAGGACGAAAGCTTCGATCTCGTGACGTGCCGCATTGCGCCGCATCACTTCGACTCGATTCCGGAATTTCTCGGCGAGGTGCGCCGCGTGCTCAAGCAGGACGGTGTGTTCGCGGTAGTCGATAACGTGGTGCCCGCGGGTACTGTCGGCGATTACGTGAATGCGTTCGAGCGTTTCCGCGATCCGAGCCACTTGCGCGCGTGGACTATGGAGGAATGGCGCGATGCCCTGAAAAAGCATCGCTTCGCGATCGCCCACGAAGAGCAGCTCTACAAGAAAATGGAATTCAAGAGCTGGGCCAGCCGCCACGACGAGACGATGCAGGCCCTGCTGCGCGCAATGCTCGCCCAGGTTACCCCCGACGTGAAAGCGACACTGGAGCCGCAGGGCAGCGGAGGCGATCTGACATTCCGTCTCTGCGAGGGCCTTTTTGTCGGCAAATGCTGCTGAATGCGGCATCAGGGGCCCGTTCGTCAAACGGCTGAAAGGGAACGCTTTTTTGGCGTTAACCTTTCATTTACCCACAGGGATTCAGATTTCGTTAGGATCGGTTAACGAGTGATTCGGCGTCGCTTCTGCCGGGCGAATCGGCGCACTGGGGATGACGTCTATGAGCAAATTCGGGGGCTTTTTCGCCCGCAAGGCCGGCCTTTATGACAAACCGGCTGAGCCACTGCCGACCACGCCTACCCTGCCCGACAATGTGCTTGAACTCGACGAGGAGCTGTTTTCGGCGCTCGGCGCCCAGCTCGGCGGCGAAAATGAATCCCTGCGCAATCTGTTGTTAGACGCCAACGCCAAGATCGGTGAGCTCGACACGATCAAGAATGCGGTCGGCAAGCTGGTCGATCCGGTCAGCAAGGCGCTGCGCGCGTTCGAAGCCGAAAAGTCGGAAAAAATCAGTCTCCAGACGGTGCTTAACAATACGCGCGCGGCTTACGGCAAGCTGCGCAACGAAGTTGCCGACCTGGAAAAGAGAGCCAATTTCTCTGAAAAAGAATGCCAGGCGCTGCGTCAGGAGCTCAGCACAACGCAGAACCTGCTTCGCAGTCTTGAAGCGACAAAGGCCGAAATCGCCATCGACATCGCCGCCCGCCGCGCACAGATCGTCGATCTGGAAGCGCGTCTCGCGCAAGAAAGCGGTGAAGGCAAAGCGCTGCGCGAGGAAAACCGCAGGCTCGACGAACGTCTGTCGACTGCCGGCAAGCGCGTGGTGGAAATCGAATCCGAACTCAACGCGGCTCGTCAAAAACTGCTGATGCTCGAGGATGAGAAACGCGCGCAACAAATCTCGCTGGACAAGATCAGCGCAGAAGCTGCCCGCCTGTCGCGCAAATTTGCCGAGACCGAAGCGAGCCTGACCGCAACGCAAGGCCGCCTGCGCCACGTTGAAGGCAATTTCGCCGAACTGAGCACAGAGCGTGCGAGACTCGTCAACGCGCTCGATGAGGCCAACGAACGTCACGAGCACGAATTGACGACCCAGCGCATGCGCTTCGAAGCGCTGCAAGCGCGTGCGACGGCAAGCGAAAAACTTCTGGGCGAAGCGCGCGAGCATCTGCTCAGCCGCGCCGATGAAATCCGCACCTATGATCGCCGTGCCGGCGAGCTCGCGTTGGAACGCGATGCATTGCAGGCCCGCATCGCCGAACTCGAAGCCGAGCGGATCCAGCGTGAGTCCGAATTCAAGGAAGTCGATCAGGTGCGTGCAACGTTGATGGAGCGCAGCGCCGCCCTCACCCGCGCTTACACCGTCAAAGAAGCGTCCCTCGTGCGTGCCGAAGACACCATTGCCGCGCTTAACGAGCAGATCGCAGCGATTGAAGCAGCGAGGGCGTCGGAAAAGCAGGTGGCCGATCAGCGCATAGAGGAACTCGGCGCTTCGCTAAGGCGCGAACAGATGCAGTGTTCGGTGGTCGAGGGCGCGCTCGAAACGGCGCGAAAGGATTTCGCCCGTTTGATGCGCGAGGCTATGGCTCTGCAACGGGAGCAAACCCCGCCTGACGACCCTGCCCGCCTGCGCGCAGCCAACGCTGCCTAGCGGAAGATTGAGCAGTAACGCAATGCCGGGCCATCGCGCCCGGCATTGGCGTTTTGTCCAGTCTGGAGCCTGGCTCTAGGCGATCGGAAGCTGGACCGGCAGCGCGAGGATTCCCTCGCAACTCGTGCATGCCAACCCGTCCTCCACGAACAACGCGACCACAGGCTCAGGCCTCACCAGCAACACCCCTGGCGGAACGCTCCCGGGTTGTTGAGTGTCGCAGAAAAACCGGCGCGCTTTCGTGCACACCGGCATTTTTAATGCATGACAATCGCCAGCTACCGGACGAGCTCGCGCATCGCTCGATCCAACCCTTCCAGGGTCAGTGGATACATTCTTCCGCCCATCAGCTGGCGCACCATCACGATCGAATGGGTGAAGTCCCACTCTTTCTCAGGCACCGGGTTTAACCACACGCAGGCCGGATAGGTCCGCGCGACACGCTCGAGCCAGAGACCGCCCGGTTCGTCATTGAAATGCTCGACCGAACCGCCCGGCGCGGAAATCTCATAGGGTGACATCGATGCGTCGCCGACGAACACGACCTTGTAGTCGTGCGGGTACGTGTGGAGCACATCCCACGTCGGCGTCGTTTCCTGAAAGCGGCGGCGGTTTTCCTTCCAAACGCGTTCGTACAGGCAATTGTGGAAGTAAAAATGCTCCATGTGTTTGAACTCGGAGCGTGCGGCGGAAAATAATTCCTCGGTCGCCTTGATGTGCCAGTCCATCGAGCCGCCGATATCGAAAAACAAAAGCACCTTCACCGCATTGTGGCGCTCCGGCCGCATCAGGATATCGAGATAGCCCTTGTGCGCAGTGCCCTTGATGGTGGCGTCGAGATCGAGTTCTTCCGGCGCACCAGTGCGCGCGAATTTCCGCAGGCGGCGCAGCGCGAGCTTGATGTTGCGCGTGCCCAGCTCAACATCGTCATCGAGATCCTTGAACTCGCGTTTGTCCCAGACCTTGACCGCGCGGAAATTGCGATTGGCATCCTGACCAATGCGCACGCCCTCCGGATTGTATCCATAGGCGCCGTAAGGAGACGTGCCGGCGGTGCCGATCCATTTTGAGCCGCCCTGATGCCTGCCTTTTTGTTCTTCCAGACGCTTGCGCAGGGTTTCGAGCAACTTGTCGAGACCACCCATGGCCTCGATCTGTTTCTTTTCCTCTTCGGTCAGATATTTCTCGGCGAGTTTCTTCAGCCACTCGGCCGGAATGTCGGCCTCGATGAACTCGTCAATTGTCTCAAGACCCTTGAAGACGTGACCGAAAACCCGATCGAATTTGTCGAGGTTGCGCTCGTCCTTGATCAGCGCCGCGCGCGACAGGTAATAGAAATCCTCCACCCGCCGCGACGCAAGGTCGGCATCCATCGCCTGCATCAGCGTCAGATATTCGCGCAGCGTGACCGGCACGCCGGCGGATTTCAGTTCCTGAAAGAAAGTGACGAACATGCGG
>DASPUD010000129.1:0-4078 GCA_035623095.1 Pseudolabrys sp. | reverse complement strand
GCCGCGCCCATGTGACAGCCACCAGATGCTTGCTACGACGTCTTCCCTGTTAGATCTGACAGCCCTGACTGACCGCGCCGAGCGGCTGGTAAGAGCTGCGCGCGCGGCAGGAGCCGATGCCGCGGATGCGATCGCCGTTCGCTCCATGTCGCTCGCCATTGAGGTTCGGGACGGCAAGGTCGAAGAATCCGAGCGCTCCGAAGGCGACGATCTCGGTTTGCGCGTATTGGTCGGTCGCCGCCAGGCCGTGGTGTCCACCAATGACGCGGCGGGAAACGGCAGCGAAGCCCTCGCCGTACGAGCTGTCGCGATGGCACGCGTGGCGCCCGAGGACGAATTTACCGGTCTCGCCGACCCCGCGCTGCTGGCCCACGATTTTCCCGATCTCGATCTCGTCGATCCCGAACCACCGACGGTTCAGGGACTCGAGACACAGGCCCGGGCTGCCGAACAGGCAGCTCTCGCCGTTAAGGGCGTCAGCAAATCAGGTGGCGCTTCTGCCTCGGGCGGGATCGGCGGCATGGTCCTCGTAACCAGCCACGGTTTTCGCGGCGCCTATCTTGGTTCGAGTCACGGCCTATCGATGACGGCGATCGCCGGTGAAGGCACAGGCATGGAGCGCGACTATGACTATTCCTCCGTCCTGCATGCCGCCGACCTGGAGCGCCCGGAAAACATCGGCCGCAGCGCGGGCGAGCGGGCAGTCGCACGACTAAATCCACGGAAAGTATCCACCCGCAAGGTACCGGTCGTGTTCGATCGACGCGTGGCTGGCACGCTGGTGTCGCATCTTGCGAATGCAGCCAACGGCGCCTCTGTCGCGCGCAAGACAAGTTTCTTGAAGGACAAGATGGGCGCGAAGCTTTTCGCCAACGGTATTCGTATTGTGGACGATCCCTTGCGCAAGCGCGGATTGCGTTCGCGTCCGTTCGATGGCGAAGGCGTGGCCTGCAGGAAACTGGCGCTCGTAGATGATGGCGTGCTTTCTTCGTGGTTGCTCGATAGTTCGACCGCACGCGAGCTCGGCCTTGTCACGACGGGTCATGCCCAGCGCAGCGCATCGTCGATGCCATCCCCTGGGGCTAGCAATCTCCACCTTGAGCCCGGCCCCTTGAGCCCTGACGAACTCATCGCAGACATCAAGGATGGGTTCTATGTCACCGATCTTATCGGTGTAGGCGTCAATATGGTGACCGGCGACTACAGTCGGGGAGCATCCGGTTTCTGGATCGAGAATGGCAAGCGTACCTACCCGGTGAGTGAGGTGACCATCGCGGGGCATTTGTTTGAAATATTCAGCACGCTTACGCCCGCCAACGACCTGCAATTTCGTTATGGCACCAACGCACCAACTGTGCGCATTCAGGGTTTGACCGTTGCCGGTCAGTGAAGCCATCGCGCTACGCGGCCCGCTCGAAGCCGTGATGCGCGAGGCTGGCGAGCTTGCGCGTGCAACAGCGCGCGGACCGTTCAAGCGCTGGACCAAAGGCGCGGACCGCTCTCCGGTGAGCGAAGCTGACATCGCGGTCAACGAGCTGTTGCACAGCCGCCTTGCTGCGCTCGCGCCTGACGCAGACTGGTTGTCGGAAGAATCGCACGATCACCCGGTCGACCACGGCCGGCCGCTTGCGTGGATCGTCGACCCGATCGACGGAACGCGTGCCTATATTTCCGGGCGCGCCGACTGGACCATTTCCGTTGCTCTGACGAAGCATGGCCGTCCGCTGATCGCCGCAATCTACGCGCCGGTAACTGACGAACTGTTTTGCGCGGTGCACAGGGCGGGTGCAATGTGCAACGGCCTCGCTATCAAGGTGACCAACAGCGCGATGCTTGCCGGTGCGAAGATCGCGGGACCCAAGCGCTATCTCGATCGGCTGACCGCAATGACGCCGGAAGCACTCGCGCAGCCGAAAGTTCATTCGCTTGCGCTTCGGTTCGCGCGCGTAGCGCTCGGGGAGATCGACGCGGCCTTCGCCTCGCCAGGCAGCCATGATTGGGATCTTGCGGCGGCTGACCTTTTGGTGCACGAAGCCGGCGGCCTGCTCACTGACACCCGCGGTCGATCGCTGAACTATAGCCGTTCGCAGGCCTCGCACGGTACGCTCATCGCTGCCGGCCACGCTCGACATGAAATTTTGATAAATCTTTTGCGCGACCGCGAAGCTGAATTCGCCTAGAGTCGGAAAAACAGCGCCAAGGCGGGACGCACATAGGGAGCAACCGATGCCCGCACAGACGCCTAGAACAAAAAACCAATTGCTGCATCTTGTATTCGGCGGGGAACTTACGGCGCTCGGCGGCAACGAGTTTAAGGATCTTGGCAAGGTCGATATCGTCGGGGTGTTCCCGAACTATGCCACCGCTTACGTCGCGTGGAAGGCCAAGGCACAGCAGACCGTCGACAATGCTCATATTCGCTATTTCATTGTTCATTTGCACCGGCTGCTCGATCCTGAAGCCACGGCCAAACGATAGACTGAACGCCAATGCAGCCACTCAAGCATAGCGTCGCATCTTTTGAAGCCGTTAGAGATCGGAGCAACGAGTCGTGAGCGTCAGGCTGCCGGTAGGCTTGCGGGTTTACCGTCTCCTCTCCGCAGCGGCGGGGCCGTTTGCTTCGATCCTGTTGGCGCGGCGCGTCAAGCGTGGAAAGGAAAATCGGCAGCGACTCCCGGAACGTCGCGGTGAAAGCCGTCTCGCCCGACCCGAGGGGGCCCTCGTCTGGCTGCACGGGGCAAGCGTGGGGGAGCTTGTCAGCGTCCTGCCACTGATCGAACGCATTCGCGCGCGCGGCCTGTCCATGCTCGTGACATCGGGCACTGTGACCTCAAGCGGCCTCGCCGAACAGCGCCTGCCGCGTGGAGTCGTGCATCAGTTCGTCCCGCTCGATGTACCGAGATTTGCGCGGCGTTTCCTTGATCACTGGCAGCCGGATCTCGCCCTGTTCGTTGAGTCCGATCTCTGGCCAAATCTGATGATCGAAGCTTCGGCGCGCAACGTGCCGATGGTGCTGGTCAACGGCCGCCTCTCGGAACATTCATTCCAGCGTTGGCGCCGCCTACCCAGATCGATCCTCTACCTGCTTGGCCGTCTCGACTTGTGTCTCGCGGGAACCTCGTCCGACGCCGCTCGATTGGGCGAACTCGGCGCCACGCAAGTCGTTACCACCGGCAATCTCAAGCTCGATGTCCCGGCGCCGCCCGCGGACCAGGCAAAACTCGATGCGCTGCGCGATGTGATAGGTGACCGGCCTGTCATGGCCGCCGCTTCGACCCACGCCGGCGAAGAGGGCGTGGTCATCGAAGCGCACGGTCGGCTGCGGGCGAATTTTCCGGGGCTTCTCACATTGATCGTGCCGCGCCATCCCGAGCGTGGCCCCGGCGTTGCCGAAGTTGCAGCGGCCGCCGGCTTGAGCACGGCGATGCGCTCTCGCGGAGAATTGCCAAAACGGTCGACCGAGATTTACGTGGCGGACACTGTTGGTGAGCTGGGTTTGATTTATCGCCTCTCGCCGGTTGTGTTCATCGGCGGTTCACTGGTCAGGCACGGCGGCCAAAATCCGATCGAGGCGGCCAAATTGGGCACGGCCATCCTGCACGGCCCTCATGTCTGGAACTTTGCTGAAATATATGCGGCGCTTGACGGCGCGCGCGGCGCCCAACTTGTCAACGATGCGAACCAGCTGACAGCGGGGCTCGCAGCCTGTCTAGCGCACCCAGATGTCTGCGCGCATATTGCCGAGGCCGGGCGCGCAACCGTTGAAAATTTGAGTGGCGCGCTCGATCGCACACTCTCTTCACTCGACCCTTATCTGATGCAGCTGCAATTGCGTAACCGGAGCACCCATGCGTGAGCCGGCCTTTTGGTGGCGCAATGCCGGCCTTGCTGCAGCTCTGCTGAATCCACTCGGCCAGGCGTACGGTGCCTTCGTTGGGCATCGCATGACGAAAAAAGGCGCGCGGGCTGGCGTACCCGTCCTGTGTGTGGGCAATTTCACGACTGGCGGCGCCGGCAAGACACCGGCCGCAATTGTGCTTGCCCAAATGCTGGCAGATGCCGGCGAGCGTCCATTTTT
>DASPUD010000128.1:0-15095 GCA_035623095.1 Pseudolabrys sp. | reverse complement strand
GGAAAAACGCGGGTATTCGGCTTCGACGATACGCGCCAGATGAGAAGAAAGCGTCACGTGGCCTTCTTCGGCAATGCCACGATCATGTCCAGTTCGACGCGCGCGCCGGGCGAGGACAGCTGATTGATGCACACCGTGGTGCTCGCCGGCCGCCAGTCGCCGAAATATTTCCCCATGGTGGCGTGCATGGCGTCTGCGTCACGGAAGTCGGTAAGGTATTTCGTCACTTTCACCACGTCGCGCCAGCCGGCTCCGACCTCGTCGAGTATGGATTTGATCGCTTCCATCGCGCGCGTGGTCTGTTCTTCAATCGAATGCGGATGCACGTGCTCGGCATCCACATGCGGATGCTTGTGGTAGAGCGGCGACGGAGTTGCGCCTGAAAGGAACATCAGGTCGCAGGCGCCGACGATCCGCACGGCCGGCGCGTACGGCATGGTATGCGCCTCTTCCGGCTTCGGATGCACAGGCTCCAGCTTGAAGCTTTGCTGCGGTTTGGCATTGACGTTCATGCGAGCCTCCCGATCGGCAGACGATTTTGCGCCATTTGGGACCGAAAAGCCCTCGGACGCAACCGTTACACCGGGCCACCGCCTGTGTTGATCGCCGCGAGAGAAACGCTAACGTGCGCGCGACAGGAGAGCCCGAATGCCCTCAACGATCCTTGATTCCGCGGTCTTCCGCGACATTTTCACAACGCAGGCGATGCGGAACGTGTTCTCGGACGAGAACCGCGTGCAGAAATATCTCGATTTCGAAGCCGCTCTCGCCCGCGCGCAGGCCAAGCTCGGCATTATCCCGAAGGAAGCGGCCGCCGAGATCGTCCGGCATTGCTCGGCCGACAAGATCGATATGGCGAAACTCAAGGAAGCCACCGAGAAGATCGGCTATCCGGTGCTGCCCGTCGTCCAGCAACTGGTGAAGCTCTGCAAGGACGGGCTTGGCGAATGGTCGCACTGGGGCGCCACCACCCAGGATATCACCGATACCGCCACCATCATGCAGATTCGCGAGGCGCTGGCGACCGTCGAGAAGGATATCGAGGGCATCTGCAACGGGCTGGCGGCGCTCGCCAAAAAATACCGCGACACGCCCATGGCCGGGCGCAGCAACCTTCAGCAGGCGGTCCCGATTACCTTCGGCTACAAAATGGCGACGATGCTTGCCGCCTTCGAGCGCCACAAGCAGCGCCTGAACGAACTCAGGCCGCGCGTGCTGGTGGGAGAATTCGGCGGTGCAGCAGGCACCTTGTCTTCGCTCGGCAAGGACGGCCTGAAGGTGCAGGACGAGCTGATGAAAGAACTCAAGCTCGGCCAGCCGGAAATTTCCTGGCATACGGTGCGCGATCGCATCGCCGAGGTTGGCTGCTTCCTCGGCCTGGTGACCGGTAGCTGCGGCAAGATTGCACTCGATGTGAAGCTGCTGATGCAGACCGAAGTCGAAGAGGTTTACGAACCGTTCCACGCCGGCCGCGGCTCTTCGTCGACGATGCCGCAGAAGCGCAACCCGATCTCGTCCGTCTACATCACGGCGCAAACCGCGATGGTGCGTCAGCTGGTTGCCGCATTGCTTGACGCCCAAGTGGAAGACCACGAGCGTTCGACCGGTCCGTGGGAAATCGAATGGATCGCGCTCCCGGAAATTTTCATGCTCTCGGCGGGTGCCCTGGCGCAGACGCGTTTTCTCGTCGAGGGCCTGCAAGTCAACGAGAAGAAGATGCGCGAGAATCTCGATATCACCAATGGGCTGATCATGTCGGAAGCGGTGATGATGGGGCTCGGCGCCGATCTCGGCCGCAACAAGGCGCACGACCTCGTCTATGACATCTGCCGCGATGTGGTGAAGACCGGCCGACCCTTGATCGACCTGCTTGCCGAGAACAAGGAGATCAGCAAGCACGCCGATCGCAAGAAGCTGGAAAAACTGGTCGATCCCGCGAACTATCTCGGCGTTGCCGGTGAAATGGTCGACCGCGTGCTGAAGATGCGAAAATAGCTAGATGGCCTTCGGCATTGTCCGCCAGATTGCGGCCGCAACACCCAGTGTGGCGACGCCGATCAGCAGGAAAAGCACCGGCACCGTCGTTCCATATTTCTGTAATAGCGCCACGACGATTGTTGCGCCGGTCATGAACGCCGCGTTGAGCACGTTGATCGCGGCGATCGTGCGCGCACGATAGTCGATCGCGCTCCACGCCTGCACCGCGGCGAAAGCCGGAACAATGAACAGACCGCCGGCAACGGCGAGCCCGCATAGATCCACTGCAGTGCGGATACCAAGCGCTGACGTCAACACGACCGCCGGACCCTGCGCCGACGAAACGGAATTGGCATGCAGCGTGGCGATGCCAAGATCGAGCGCAAACACACCAAGCAGAATTGCGCCGGCGAGTGTGGTCTTGAGCACGATCCGTCCCCGCGCAATGACCGCCGCCAGACCCGAACCGACGCCGACCGCGACCGAAAACATCGCGAGAAAGACCGTGACCGTTTTTTCGTTGCCGCCGTTCACGACCTTGATCAATGGCGGCAGCAGCGCCAGCACCACAATCCCGACAAGCCAAAACCAGCTCGTCACCATCGCTCCCCACCACAGGCGTGAATCGGCGCGCAGATATCGGATCATCGCGGCGGTCGAAGTCGCCACATTGATCGCAATCTTGACCTGCGGAGCGCGAGAGCCGGTCGGCGGGATCAGCAGCGCCGCCATCCAGCAGGCGGCTGCAAAACTCAGCAACAATGTGGCAAATAAAGTAACTTCACTGCGGTGGCTCGCGGCCAAGCCGCCGGCAATGGTGCCGAGAAGAATGGCAATAAAGGTTGCCCCTTCCACGAGAGCATTTCCTGCCGGCAACTGTTCACGCGGCAGATGGTCCGGCAGGATGCCATATTTGATCGGTCCGAACAGCACGGCAAGAATGCCAAACCCGAACAGCGCGGCGAAAAGGATCGGCAGTGAGGCGGTTACATAGCCAAGAACCGCAAGTACGGCGACGAAAATCTCCACGAATTTCAGCCATTGGGCGACCCGCGCCTTGTCGAAGCGATCGGCAAGCTCGCCACCGAGTGCGGACAGAAAGAAATAAGGGGCAATGAACACCGCGCTGGCGAAGGTGATCAAGGACTCCCGGTTGGCCACATCTGAATGGAACAAGATAATGAAGACCAGTGAGGTCTTCAGAAAGTTGTCGTTGAATGCCGCAAAGAACTGGCACCAGAACAGCGGCGCAAAGCGTTTCGACAGCAGAAGGGGCGGATGCATGCCGGCGCATTATTGCAAAGTTCCCGAGCTGCCGCGCCGGCAGGAACGCAAAAAATTAGGCGGCCTTTCGGCCGCCCAAAATCGCTGACCGATAAATCAGGTCAGGACCGGACATGTTCCTCGTAGGACTCCAACATTACCGCGCCCAGAGCCAAGCCGAGGGCGATACTGATTACGACAGCAAAAAAAGTGATCCACATGATGGCCTCCTCCGTTGGCGCGGATTGCGCGCGCGGGAAGTCTGGCCGAAGCAACGCGCCAGACTGTGCCTGGTTCCTCATTTTTTTTCGCGTTGAATAAAAGAGCGAAATTCAGGACCGCAACCGCATCGAGGACTGCAAATCCGCAAGCAATATGCGTAAATCGAGCTCGCGGAACTCCAGATAAATTCGGCGTAACCAGCGTTGCAGTTCGATGTGAGCGTCCAGCGGTATGCCGACCGCGTTGGCCATATTCGAATCCGTGAATGAGAACGGTGGCGTCTCGATGTATTTGCGCAGACCGGGCGCCAGCGCCGGCAAACGTATCATCGTTCCTCCGCTGGGCGGATATTTGTCGCGATACTGCGCAGGTCCGAAAAGCTCATTGTGCACTGGTGCCAGAGTCGCACCCACGAAGCGTTCACACAGTTTGCGATAGGCCTGCACAGAAACCTGGTCAGGCGTGACCGTAAACAGGACCGCTACCGCAACCGAGCGCCGGCGCGCTTCTTCAACAAAACCGATCTGATGCGCGACCGAAAAAAATGATTCGAATGATTCATGACCAAGGTCGATGACCTTGGTCGCTCCATCATCAGAGACCAGTCGATCAAACAAGGCCATCTGGCCATTGATATCGCGAATTGTGGCCGTGGTGGTTTGCTCTGGAAGGAACTGGGCCAGCGACCACTCGCCGGAATTAAGATCGAACGCCGCGACCGCGCGGTTCTCCTGCCGATGAAAATCGGTCTGTAGACGCGCCAGCAAAGTCTTGCCGACACGCGGGCGGGGTGATGCGACGATAGTGATGGTGTTGCGGAATGACATCGGCTCACCGAACGCCGCCCGCTCAACCGAGCGAAAACGAGAAACAAGATGGAATTGCTAGCCAGCAGCCTGACGAACGTTTTCCACCTTCGGTGAGACCATGTCGACCAGCTTTACCCGGTCGTACTCGCTCCACACGTTGCCGAGCCAATGACGGACATAGCCGCGCAAGACAAATGAATTGTTGGCCGCTTCGCCCTTCGCACCCTTGTTGCCTACAAAGGAAACGAACGGAACGCTTGCCACCTCCACCTGCTCGTATGCCATCTCATTGAGTTTCGGTATGGTGATCTCTTCAGCGCCTTTGATCTTCTTGAAATACGAATTGTAAGTCGCAGGATCCCATTCGAAGAATGTGGTGTTGTTGATGAAGTTTTTCACCAGGAAGTAGTTGGCGTCGCCGATGACGCGGGCGGTCTCTGCAATTTCCTCGAGCGAGGCGATCGAGGGACCGAGGATATGGAACACCGCAAAGGTGATCTGGCCCTTCTTCGCGGATTCGATGAAGCCGATTTCGCCGAGCGCCTGCAACGTCGATGACAGGAGTCCGGCGCGCGTGTCGATTATCGTCACCTTGGCGTCGGCACTGCCCAGCGTATCGAAGATCTTCATCTGATCGGTGACCGAGGTCACATCGACGACTTCGGTCTGTTCAGGATGGAAACGCTTGAGCGTTCCGCGCGGGGACTCAGTATCGAAGGCGCGGGTCGGCGTCTGATGGGCGCCGAAATAGTCGAGCAGGGTGCGGGAGACTGTCGTCTTGCCGACGCCTCCCTTGTCCGCGCCGACGAGAATAACTGCAGGTCTGGCCATAGGACTGCTCTACCGACGAAGTGACTGAACCGGTTGCCTAATACTATTAGGTCACGCCCGAGGGGAGAATGACAGGTTTAAATTTGACCAAGCCCGCCGCCCTTACCCCTCGCCCACATATCAGTCGCACGAATTATAGCGCAATTTCAAGCAATTGGATTGCGGCGCGCCCGGCACGGGCGCCTACGGCACAAGACATGTGCATTTGCTGGTGAAAGCGGTGCCGGCGGAGGGATTTGAACCCCCGACCACCCGCTTACGAAGCGGATGCTCTACCGCTGAGCTACGCCGGCTGAAACCGCGCCACTGAATATCGACGCCAACCTTGCTTGGCAAGCAACACGCCCGTTTTCACGGCTTTGCGGCTAGCGGAACAGTTGCCGCAATCGCTGCCAGGCATCCCCGGTAGGCGGCGTCGTGGGTTCCGGCACTGGATCACGATCAAGCCCGGCATCAAGTCCCGGATCGTCCGGGGCATGCACAAGAGGAATGACCGGTTCGACGGTTTTGGCCGGTCTGGCAGGTGACCGGGGCCTTGCGGCTTTACGTTGTGGCTTCTCGGCAATCGGCTCTGAAACTGGCTTTGGCGCAGGCGCCACCACTGCCGGCGGCGCCACCTCGATCACCGGCCGGCTAACGCCAATCTCCGCCAGCGGTACTTTCCACTCAAATCCGTCGAGCCGGCCGTTCGGCGAGACCGGCAACCAGCGTTCGGATACCACGCCATCCGCAGTCCATACCGGATCACCGGAGGCGCGCATGGCGCGTGCCATCCATTCGCGTACGCGGCCTTCGTCACCGTGCTCCGCTTCCTCGATTTCCGCCATCAATGTGGCGACCCGGCGCGTGGGCGCCGACAGATAGGGTGCGAGCGCGGCGCGTGCCGCCGCAAAATCGCGCGCGTCGAGCGCAGCGCGCGCGACCGCCAATGCTCCCTCAAGCTGGCCCGGCACCTTTTCGGCGAGCTTGCGCATGCGTGCGAGGCGCTCGCGGGCGCTGTCACCAAGCCGAAGGCCGGCGTAGCTTTCCGCGATATCCGGATGCGGATTGATCGCCCAGGCGATCTCCAGAATCTTGCGCGCCTTGCGGGGCTGGCCCGATTCAGAAAGGCGCTTGCCGGCCAGCGCCGCCGCAGGCACCAGATCGGGCGCAAGCTTGACCGATTCAAGCACAAGGGCGAGCGAGCTGTCGCGGTCGCCGTCCTCGAGCGCCTGCGCGCGCGCAGTCAGCAGCACTGCTCGTTTGCGCCGATAGTCGGATTTTTCCAGTGCACTCTTCATATGCGCGAGGGCGTCGAGCGCACCGGCCCAGTCGGCACTGGCGCAGCGGTAGTCGAGCAGGGCTTGTCCGGCCCAGACGACCGATGGCTGCACTTTAGCGGCCTCCTCGGCCGCCAGACGGGCGGCAATCGTGTCGTTGCGCCGCTGGGCTTCGATATAGAGGCCGCGCAGGCCGAGCAGCTTTGTATCGTCGCGTTTCGTCATGTCGCGGAAAGCGCGCTCCGCGGTATCGCGGTCGTCCGCCATCTGGGCCGATTGCGCCGTGAGCAACAGGGCAAGCGGATCACCCGGCGACAGCCTCGCCGCTTCGTCTGCGGATTTGCGTGCAACGCGCAGATCGCCGGCGCCGATCGCAATCAAGCCGCGGCTGATTGCGAGATAGCCCTTGACGGCACGGCGATGCCGGAAGAACAACGACACCTGCTCGGGTGAGCGAATAATCGCACGCACGCTCGACCACAGCAGCATAGCCGCAATCGCCAGCAGCATGACGCCGAGCGTAGCCACCATGACCGACGTCTCGATTCGGTAGCCCATCCAGGTGATGGCGACCTCACCGGGACGGTCGGCAACCCATGCGACACCGGCGGCGATAACCACGACCGAAGCCAGGAAAAGGACGATTCGGATCATTCCGTCCTCACCGTTTCCCCAGCGCGCGCGCCGTGTCGGCGGCAAGCTGACGTGCTGCCGCCAGCGCGGCCTGTCTCGCCTGTGCCTTGGCGACCCATGCTTGCGCCGGCGCGCGCGCCTGTTCGTTCAGTTTGCCGAGCTCAGCCAATGCGCCACCGATATCGGCGTGCGCGGCTTCCACCTCGATGCGCGCCAATACAGCGGACGCATCGTCACCCGCAGGAGCACCGACCGGCTGCACGCGAACCAGCTTGCTTGCATTGGCCTGCAGCCGCTCGAGAAAGCCCCCGGTGGGCGCATCGACAACACTGGAAGCTTTCAGCAGCGCGGGGACGAGTGCGTGCAGTTCCTGCGCCAGCACCGCCGCCGATGGCACACCTGTCGCGGCAAGCGGCGCAAGCGTGTTCAATATCTTCTCGTCCGCACCGAGGGATTTTGCCTGGTCGAGCTCGGCGGAAAACGGAGCACCGCTTGCGACCGTGTCCCGTAACACCGCGGCGCTGAGCGCCAGCCTGACCGCGTTGTCGGTTGTTGCATTTTTGACCGCCTGTTCGAGCGCCGACAGGCGCTTCTGCACAGTATCGACTTCGGCAGGAGACAGGCTGGCCGACGTATTCTTGCTGAGGTCCTGCACGCTGTTGCGCAGTTCCGTCAGGGCTTTTTCCGACGCCGCGGCGCGTGTGCGCGCATCCGCCGCATTGGCGGCAATCTCGTCGCTGCGCTTGGTGAGTGCGGTGAGCGCGATGCCAAGCGACCTCATGGCATTGTCGGCGGCGGAAAGGTGCTCCGATATGCTCGAATCGCCGGGAATTTTTGCCGTCGCCGATTCAACGCGGCCAACTCGCTCACTGAGCGCGGTGATCGACGCCGAGTCCGTGGTGGAGCCCGCGTCATAACGAGCGGGCACCAGGCCGGCAAACCAGAGAATAATGAGCGCAACGGTCATGACCGCTGCACCGGCAAATCCCGCGGTTATTATTTGCCCGTTGATTTGCGGGGCAGGCCACGGCCACTGCCCGGGTCGAGTTTCCTGATCGGGCTCGGATTGGTCTGAGGCGGATGCCGATTCCTGCGCCGGCGCGGCTTGCGGCTCGCCCGGGACCTCGGTGGCCTTCAGGTCGATCGTCGGGGCCGGGCGCTTGCGGCTGCGGGCGCCTTCGGCAGGGTCCGGCGGTTTATCGGCCATGCGCGTGTCCTCGAATCGGCTCAACCCCCAAGCAGGAAATAACGCAAATGGCGTAAGTGCGCCAATAATCAAGGCGATGCCTGCAAAAGCTCAATCAGAGCCGCTTCGTCCGGACGGCTGGCGACTGCGACGTGACGCGCGCCGGCGAAAGCCTCGGCGATTTGGGCGGAAAGACAAAGATGCCGCACCGAAAGCGCTGGTCCCGAGATACCCGCCGCTTTGGCTCCAGCAAGATAGTTGTCGGCACTGCGTCGTGAGAAATGCAACACGGCGTCAACCTGGCCGGCTTGCAAGGCTGCAATCAACGCCGGCGGGAATGGCGCCGTCACCGCGCGATAGACGACGCGCATTTCGGCGGCGATACCATTGGCCGCCAGTTCACCGACCAGATCGGCTGCGCGGTCTTCACCGGCAAGATAAAGCAATGGAGCAGCGGTTCCGGTGCGGCGAGCGATCAGCATCTGCAGGAGATCACGAACGTCACCGTCTGCCGTAGTGACATGCCTGAACCCGGCCCTCCGCGCGGCGTCGGCGCTGCGCTGGCCTACAGAAAACGCCGGCAACGCCAACAAAGCTTTGCCATTCGGATTTGCGGAAATAGCTGCTGGCGCATTCGCACTGGTGATGATCACCGCAGCCCAATGGCCGGCAAGATCCGCCGTCACGGCTTCGACTTTCATCAAGGGGGCAATCAACACGTCATGACCACGCGCGCGCAGCACGCCCGCGGTGCGTTCACCGTCGGCTTGTGGGCGGGTGATAACGACGCGCATTGTTTAATCAAAGAATCCTGCGCCGGCGCGGTGCTTGAGCTCGCGACCGGCGTCCGCACCGATGGTCGCCGCATCTTTCCGGCGGCCGGTCCCGGAAATGTCATGCGCGGCGCTGCCATCGGGACGCGCGATCAAGCCGCGAAACTGCACTGCATCACCGGTAACTGTGGCGTGGCCTGCAATCGGAGTCTTGCAGGAGCCGTCAAGCACGGCAAGAAAGGCCCGTTCGCATGCAACGGCGGTCGACGTATCGGCGTGATCTATACACGCAAGAATATCGCTCACGCGCGAGTCATCCTTGCGCGACTCGATTGCAATGGCGCCCTGCCCTACCGCAGGCAGAAATTCTTCCGTGCTCATGACCACGGTTGCACGATCCGCGAGCCCAAGACGTTTCAATCCGGCGAGAGCTAGAAGAATCGCATCTACTTCGCCGGCATCGAGCTTGCGTAGCCGCGTCTCGACGTTGCCGCGCAACGGCGTCACCCGAAGATCACGCCGCGCGCGCAACGCGATCGCCTGCCGGCGCAACGACGCAGTGCCGAGACTTCCGCCTCGCGGCAATTCAGCGAGCGACCGCACCTTGCGGCTTATAAATACATCGCGCGGATCCTCGCGCTCGAGACAGGCAGCGAGCACCAGCCCTTTTGGCAGCACGGTCGGCATGTCCTTCGTCGAGTGCACCGCGACGTCGATCCGGCGGTCCAGCAAAGCCTCTTCGATCTCCTTGGTGAAGAGGCCCTTGCCGCCCTCATCCGCCAGCGACCGGTCCAGGATCATATCGCCAGTGGTCTTTATGACGACGAGCTCAATGGCATCCTCCGCGACCCCGGCTGCCGCAGCCAGTCGCGCACGCACCGCGCGCGCCTGCACCAGGGCAAGCGGACTGCCGCGTGTTCCGATGCGCAAGGAAGGGGCTCTGGATTGCGCCATATGACCTCGCGGTGCTAGGCCGAAAAACAGGGGTCGGCTCTGCTGTCAGGACTAGCTATTATTTGCGCCGCCGTCACCTCGCCTGGTGCGGCGACGGAATATATGAGGAAACGATGATCGTCCTCGGCATCGAGACAACCTGCGACGAGACCGCGGCGGCCGTGATCGAGCGGCTCGATGACGGTCGCGGCCGAATCCTGTCCAATGTCGTGCTATCGCAGGTGAGCGAGCATGCCGCCTTCGGCGGCGTGGTGCCGGAAATTGCCGCGCGCGCGCATGTCGAGGTGCTCGATGTGATTATAGCCGACGTCATGACACAGGCCGGCTGCAACTTTGATGCGATTGACGGCGTCGCCGCGGCGGGCGGACCGGGGTTGATCGGCGGCGTCATCGTCGGCCTGACAACGGCGAAGGCGATTGCGCTCGTCAAGAACAAGCCGCTGATCGCGGTCAACCATCTTGAAGCGCACGCGCTCACGGCGCGACTTACGAACAACACGCCGTTTCCCTACTGCCTCTTCCTTGCGTCCGGTGGCCACACGCAGATTCTTGCCGTGCGCGGCGTCGGCGACTACGTCCGCCTCGGCACCACGCAGGACGACGCAATCGGGGAAGCCTTCGACAAAACCGCGAAGTTGCTGGGGTTGGGCTATCCGGGCGGACCGGAAGTCGAGAGAGAAGCCGCGCGCGGCAATGCGTCTCGTTTCGCGCTGCCGCGGCCGATGCATGGGCGCAAGGATGCCGATTTCTCACTGTCCGGCCTGAAGACCGCCCTGCGTCTGGAAGCGGAGAAGATAGCGCCGCTGAGTGACCAGGATGTCGCTGACCTTTGCGCTAGCTTCCAGCAGGCAATCGTCGACGTTGTTTTCGACCGGCTGCGCACTGGCCTGCGCCTGTTCCGTTCGCGTTTCGGATCGCCCACCGCCCTGGTTGCCGCCGGGGGCGTTGCCGCCAACCAGGCGATCCGCAAGGCGCTCAATCGTCTCGCCTTCGAAGTCGGCACCACGCTGGTCGCGCCGCCGCTCGAATTATGCACCGACAACGGCGCCATGATTGCGTGGGCCGGCGCCGAGCGGCTTGCGCTCGGTCTGACCGACTCACTGAACGTGGCCCCGCGCGCACGTTGGCCGCTCGATGAAATTGCCGCGGCTGAAGGCGCGCGGCGTCGCACGGCCGCGTATAAGTAAGCGAGCAGACGGGGCATGGCCATTCAACGTATCGCAGTGCTTGGTGGCGGCGCCTGGGGAACGGCGTTGGCGCTGACCTGCGCGCGCGCCGGGCGCGATGTCACGCTCTGGGAACAAGAGCCGGGCAATGCCGCAACGCTCGAAAAGAAGCGGGAAAGCCAATTCCTGCCGGGAGTGCGCCTCGACGAAAAAATCAAGGTGACGCGCGATCTGAGTGAAACCGCGCGCAGCGACGCCATCCTTGTTGTTGTTCCGGCGCAGGCCGTACGCGCCGTCGTAACGGCGCTGGCCAAGACAAATCTCGAGCGCGTGCCATTGATCGTCTGCGCCAAGGGCATCGAATACGGTACGCGAAAATTCATGACCGAGATAATCGCCGAATGCGCGCCGAAAGCTGTGCCTGCTATTCTTTCAGGGCCGAGCTTCGCAGCCGACGTGGCGCGCGGCCTTCCCACCGCGGTCACCGTCGCGGCTTCCGATTCCCAAATTGCTCAGGATCTCGCACAAGCGATGAATTCCGGCACTTTTCGGCCCTATCATTCAACCGACGTGCGCGGCGTCGAGCTTGGCGGCGCCACCAAGAACGTGCTCGCCATTGCCGCCGGCATTGTTACCGGCCGGGGGCTCGGCGCCAGCGCTTCAGCGGCGTTGACGACGCGCGGCTTCACCGAGCTGGTGCGCTTCGGCAAGGCGTTCGGCGCCAAGACAGAAACCATGATGGGGCTGTCCGGTCTTGGCGATCTCATTCTCACTTGCGGGACGCCGCAATCGCGCAACTTCTCCTATGGTGTCGCGTTGGGCAAAGGCGAAAAAGCCGACACTGCCACGCACGGCAAACTTGCCGAGGGCGTTTTCACGGCGCCGGTTCTCCTGGAAATGGCGCACGAAAAGGACGTCGACATGCCGATATCGGCTGCGGTCGCTGCGGTGTTGGCGGGAAAGCTAAGCGTCGACAAGGCAATCGAGTCGTTACTGACGAGGCCCATCAAATCGGAAGAGTGACATGGCGTATTGGTTGCTGAAGACAGAACCGGACGAATATTCGTGGGATGACCAAGTCAAGCGTGGCGCCAAGGGAGAGGCGTGGACCGGCGTGCGCAATTTCACCGCGCGTCGTCATCTCAAGGAAATGAAGAAAGGCGATAAATTCTTCTTCTACCACACTGGCGAGGAGAAACAGGTCGTTGGCATCGGCGAGGTGATCCGTGAAGCCTTCCACGATCCAACGGCTGCAAAAAATGAGCCTTGGGTGGCGGTGCAAACCGCAGCCGGCAAACCACTGCCAAAGCCGGTGACGCTTGCTGCCGTCAAAGCCGAGTCAAAATTAAAAGAGATGGCACTCGTGAAATACGGGCGGCTATCGGTTCAGCCGGTCACCGATGCGGAATGGAAGATCGTTTGTAAAATGGGCGGGCTCTAACGGGAGGCACGCATGACCTTCGCAGGGATCAACTATTGGGCGGTGCTGGTGGCGGGAACGCTCGGCTTCGGCCTGGGCGGCGTCTGGTATCGTCTGCTGGCGGAGCCGTGGAAGGCGGCGCATAAATTTACCGCCGAGCAAATCCGCGCCCACCACGGCAGGGGCGCATCGCCGATCCCGCTGATTGTCGCCTTTGTTGCCGACCTGGTGATGGCCTGGATGCTGGCGGGATTGATGGGCCATCTCGGCGCTATCTCAGTGAAGAACGGTCTGATTGCGGCGTTGTTCGTTTGGCTGGGTTTTGTCATTACCACGCTCGCCGTCAACAATACCTTTGGCATGCGCAACCCCAGTCTGATCCTGATCGATGGCGGCCACTGGCTGGCGGCATTGCTGCTAATGGGCGCGGTTATCGGCGCCTGGGGCGCCTAGGCCCTCCAACCCCCGACAAAAGTGGGGCATTCCGCGCCTTGTCGGTCGCGCGAACACCGTCGCATAATATGTAAAAGCTGATCAAAAACGCCCCGGAGACAGACCGGCAGGCGGGGAGGAGTAGAGTCCATGTCCGACAAGATTTATGACGTTCCAGCCGATTGGCGAAAGCGCGCCTATGTCGACGACGCCAAATATCAGGACATGTATGCGCGGTCGGTGAAGGACCCAGACGGATTCTGGGCCGAACAGGCCAAGCGCATCGATTGGATCAAGCCGTTCAAGAAGATCAAGAACACCTCCTATGATCCGCACAATGTTTCCATCAAATGGTTCGAGGATGGCACGCTCAATGTCTGCCACAACTGCGTCGACCGCCATCTTGCCAAACGCGGCGATCAGACCGCGATCCTTTGGGAGGGCGACGATCCGAAAGACGACAAGAAACTGACCTACAAGCAACTGCATGCCGAGGTCTGCCGCTTCGCCAACGTGCTGAAAGCGCGCGGAGTAAAGAAGGGTGATCGCGTCACGATCTACATGCCGATGATCCCCGAGGCGGCCATTTCGATGCTCGCCTGCACGCGCATTGGCGCGATTCACTCCGTCGTGTTCGGCGGTTTTTCGCCGGATTCCCTTGCCGGCCGCATCGAGGACTGCAAGTCGAGCGTGGTCGTCACTGCCGACGAAGGTGTCCGTGGCGGTCGCAAAATTCCGCTCAAGGCCAATGTCGACGTCGCCTGTGACAAGGCAGGCGGGGTAACGTCGGTGATCGTCGTCAGGCACACCAAGGCGGCGGTGAATATGAAATCCGGCCGCGATATCTATTACGACGAAATTGCAAAGACCGTGTCGGCAGAGTGTCCTTGCGAGGAGATGAAAGCGGAAGATCCGCTGTTCATTCTCTACACGTCGGGCTCGACGGGCAAACCGAAAGGCGTATTGCACACGACTGGCGGCTACCTGGTGTACACATCAATCACCCACCAATACGTCTTCGATTATCACGAGGGCGAAATCTACTGGTGCACCGCTGACGTCGGTTGGGTCACCGGCCACAGCTACATCGTCTATGGCCCGCTTTCCAACGGCGCCATCTCGATGATGTTCGAAGGCGTGCCGAATTTTCCGACGACCTCGCGTTTCTGGGAGGTCTGCGACAAGCACAAGGTCAACATTATCTACACCGCCCCGACCGCAATCCGCGCGTTGATGCAGGGCGGCAATGATCCGGTGAAGAAGACATCGCGCAAGTCGCTGCGTCTGCTCGGCACCGTGGGTGAGCCGATCAATCCGGAAGCGTGGGAATGGTACTACCACGTGGTCGGTGACGACCGTTGTCCGATCGTCGACACCTGGTGGCAGACCGAAACTGGCGGCATTCTGATCACGCCGCTGCCGGGCGCAACCAAACTCAAACCCGGCTCGGCAACACGACCTTTCTTCGGCGTTATTCCGCAAATCGTCGATGCCGAGGGCAAAGAGCTCAACGGTGCCGGCAGCGGCAATCTCTGCATTGCCGATTCCTGGCCCGGACAGATGCGCACGGTCTATGGCGACCATCAGCGTTTCGTCGACACCTACTTCAAGACCTATCTCGGCAAGTACTTCACGGGCGACGGCTGTCGGCGCGACGCCGACGGTTATTATTGGATCACCGGTCGCGTCGACGACGTTATCAACGTCGCCGGCCATCGTCTCGGCACCGCCGAAGTCGAGTCGGCATTGGTGGCGCACCCGAAGGTGTCCGAGGCTGCGGTGGTCGGTTATCCGCACGACATCAAGGGGCAGGGCATCTACGCCTATGTCACCCTGATGGCCGGGACCGAGCCGACCGAGGCGCTGCGCAAGGAGCTGGCCAACTGGGTGCGCACCGAGATCAGCCCGATCGCCTCGCCCGACCACATCCAGTTCGCGCCCAATCTGCCGAAGACGCGCTCGGGAAAGATCATGCGCCGCATCCTGCGCAAGATCGCGGAGGACGAGTTCGGCAATCTCGGCGACACCTCGACGCTGGCCGACCCGACGGTGGTCGACGACTTGGTGAGCAATCGACAGAACAAGAAGCTCGCCAGCGCCAGCCGGTAGGGCAAGGCCGCAAACCTGATCACGGCTGAAACGCTTGCGCCCCCGATCCTGAGTACCAGGA
>DASPUD010000127.1:0-36787 GCA_035623095.1 Pseudolabrys sp. | reverse complement strand
CCCTTCTTCGCCGACCAGTTGCGCGTACGCACCGTGAAATTCGACCTCACTCGAGGCATTGGAGCGGTTTCCGAGCTTGTCCTTCAGACGAATAATCTGAACGGCATTGCGCTCACCATCCGGCGTCCACCGTGGCATCAGAAAACAACTCAAGCCTTTCGACGATTGCGCGAGAATAAGAAAAGCGTCGCACATGGGCGCCGACAGGAACCATTTGTGGCCATGCAGACGAAAACTCCCGTCGGCCGAGGGCTCTGCGCGCGTCGTGTTGGTGCGCAAATCCGAACCACCCTGGTTCTCCGTCATCCCCATGCCGACGAGCGCCGAGCTTTTCATCCGCGCGGGACAAAAGCGCTGGTCATAGTCACGCGAGAAAATTCGCGGCAGCCACTCGGAGGCAATTGCCGGTGTCTGGCGCAGTGTCGAAACGGATCCGTATGTCATTGCGATGGGGCAATAGACCCCGCTTTCGATCTGCCCGAGCATGTATGTGCCGGCCGCCCGCGCCACGTGCGCGCCCGGCTTGGGATCAGCCCAGGGACTCGAATGCAGCCCCGCTTCCAACGCCAGTCTTAACAGCTCGTGCCAAGCCGGATGAAACTCGACCTCATCGAGGCGATGACCATAGCGGTCGAGAATCCGCAATTGCGGCGTGAACTTGTTGGCGTCGAATCCAAATTGGATGGTTTCCGGCTTGCCAAGCACGCCACCCAGCGCGTCGAGCTCCCCGTTGGCCCAAGATGCTCCCTCGCGCCTCACCGCCTCACGCAGAACGGCATCGCTCGCGAAAAGATTATAGGGCTCAAGCGGCGGGGGCTGGTTCCGCACCTCGAACATCGTGGCAGAATCTCCCGGCAATAACGCTGGCATTGTACCAGCCGAATCAGGGGAACAGCGCCACCTGCTCCAGCCCCATTGTTTCGGGCCATTCCATAATGAGATTCATGTTCTGGATAGCCTGGCCTGACGCGCCCTTGACCAGATTGTCGAGCGCCGAAATGACAATGGCGCGGCCGGGGATACGGTCCTTGGCAACGCCTATGAACGTCATGTTCGAACCCCGCACATGCCGGGTCTGAGGCGTCTCGCCAAATGGAAGCACATGTACGAAGGATTCCTTCATGTACGACTTTAAAAGTATTGCATGAAGGTCTTCAGGTGTTCGGCCGCGCCGGCCCCGCACGTAGATTGTCGAGAGAATCCCTCGGTTCATCGGCACCAGATGCGGGGTGAAGGTGACAATCACCTCGCGACCGGCAGCAAGCGAGAATTCCTGGTCGAGCTCAGCCATGTGCCGGTGGTGGCCTACCCCATAAGCATGGAAGCCTTCTGAGACTTCTGAGAATAGCATCGCTTCCTTGGCGGATCGCCCCGCCCCCGTCATGCCAGACTTGGCGTCGACGACAATTTCGTCGAGTTCAATTGCTTTGTTCTTGAGCAGCGGGATCAGCGGCAGTTGCGCGCAAGTCGTGTAACACCCGGGATTGGCGACAACCCGCGCCTTTCTGATCTCGCGCCGATGGATTTCCGTCAGACCGTAGACCGCCTCTTTTTGCAATTCCGGTGCATGATGTTCATGGCCGTACCATTTCGCGTAGGCGGCAGTATCCGCCAGCCGAAAGTCGGCAGAGATATCGACCACTTTCGTCGCCGGCGATTGTTTCAGCAGCTCCTTCACGACTTTCTGCGTGGTCGCATGCGGCAGCGCGCAGAATGCGACATCAAGGGCTGACTTGGACCAGTCGAGGCCATCGATGGCAACGAGCTGCGGCAGCGCGAAGGGCGAGAACTGGGGAAACACATCCCGCATGGCTTTGCCGGCGCTGCGCTCGGCAGTGAGCAGCACGATCTCCGCGCGCGGGTGACGTAGCAGCATGCGCACAAGCTCGCCGCCGGTATAGCCGGAGGCACCTAACACGCCGATCTTCGCTTTCGTGGCCATGAATCGATCCTTATCCAGAAGTCTTAAAGAACTACCGGAAGAAGGCCAATGGCGCTGATTATGGAAAACATGTGCCGCAGCCTCAGTCCGGCGGCACGGGTCGCGATAACGCTATGCCCGTGCCGGATTGGCACGGCGGCGGCGGAGCCTTTTCGCTGCAGCGAGCGTCATCATGGGCGGGGCATATAGGCCGCGCGCCCGCCCAGGTCAAGAATGCCTTGCCCTCGTTCAAATTGGTGATGCCAGATTTTTGATTTGTAATTTGTTCGTAGTGACTCGCATCGGCCGCTAGCTGGCCTAATGAGACCTACCCAATGGCAGTGGCTGCTCCGCCAGCATGGCTTTGACCACGACTTCGCGCGCCACCGCCGGATCAATGCGGTGGGCCGACAGCATATCCTTGCAGTCGGCGACGATGGCGTCGGCGTCCTGCATGATTTTCAGCCGCTTGAAATGGTCTTCGTGGTGCAGACCCATGCTGGTACCGACGATGTCGAGAATATTGATGATACGGAAAGGCCAATCGCGCTCATGCGCGCACAGTTCGCGATGATCGACATGATAGATCGCGACCAGTGCATCGACGCCGGCGGCTTCCGCAGCTTCAAGCTCGGCGAGATGCAGGCCGCGTTTGTATTCCGGCAGCGGGTTGAGCGCATTGCTCATCAATCCGACGGCCGGCTGGTGAAGATCGACAATCTCGATGCCAGGGACCATGCACAGCAGCTCAGTGCCGGCTTCCACCACTCCCTTGACGCCCGGATGCTTATGCAGCGCAACCCGCATCGGCACTGGATTTTTGAGCATGGGGCGCAGATCGTTGAAGCGGGTCTTCAGAAACAACATGAAGGGGGTCATTTCAAACGGGCGCACCCCCCTCACCTTTTCGATTGCCGGAAGTGTCGTCTCGGTGAATTGCACGTGGCAACTCGCGCACCAGGAGATCACTCCGGTCCTGCCTTCGGCGAGTTTGTCGAGCGAGTTTGTCGCAACACGGCTTGTCACTTCTGTGTCACCCGCTCGCAATTGTTGTATGCCGCAACAATGCGTCGGCCCGCCCATGACGCGGTACGTAACGCCGAGCGCGTCCATAATGTCGAGCGCGATGAGCGCCATGTGGGGAGTCTTGAGTACATTGCATCCGGTATAGAACACGAAATCCGGACGCTCGCCCGGATTGGCCGTTGACCCGTTCTGCAGGCGATCATTGACCTGCTGCCCCAACCGCGCGAGTTCGGCTTCGTCGAGTTGCATGCGCGCGAGCACATTGGTGCCGTCCGCGATAAATCGAAAATTTTCGACGCCTCGCTTGCGCCGACTGCGCAAGTCGGACGATTGTTTTGCCAGGGCAACACGCGCCATCGACAAGAGAAACCGGGGATTGACACCTTCGTCACAGGCCGTGATGCAGTCACCAGTCTTCGCGCAACCTTCGGCCCATGCTTTTGACGCCGCGAGTCCGTTCCCCGTGCGCAAAATATCGATTACACCGCCAATCACGCTTTCAGGCGTGGCGTTGCCGATGCCGGCGGGCTTCGCTGTCGGGCAGATTTCGACGCACTTCCCACAGCGTGTGCAAGCCTCGAGCATTTCCGTCGCACGAGCGGTAAGCGCGCTTTCGAATGCAGTTTCCGCCATCCGTCAATTCACTCCACCAGCGATATATTAGCAGCCCCACGACCAACCGGGCCAGCGCCACACAAAAAAGAAGGCCGCCGGATGCGGCGGCCTTTTAACGTGTTAGGTCGATTCCGACTAGATCGATGAGCTCCAAGGGGCCGGCACCAACCGATAGCCGGATCCGTTCTTCTCAACGTACACCAACGCGGGGAACGCGATGTGATAGCCCTGCACCGGCATCTTTTCGCTGGCGGCCATATCGTAAAGCTTTTTGCGCGTCTCGACCGCCTGCGGCTTGTCAGTGTCAAAGACAAATTGCCAATTCGGGTTACGTGCGAATAGCGTCGCCGCTCCGGCGGTAATATCCGCCTGAATGAGTACCTTGCTATTTCCCGATGCGACCACATGCGACACGTGGCCGGGAGTATGGCCCGGGCTCGCGACTGCGGTGATGCCCGGCACGATTTCTTTGCCCGGCTGGTACTTCGTCACCTTGCTGCCGACGATGCCCATGACGCGCTTGACGTTGCCCATTTGTGGACGCGCGACTTCAGGCAGTTTGCTGGTGTTGTTCTCGTCGGCCCAGAATGCCGCCTCCGCTTCCGGTACCATGATTTCGGCATTGGGGAACGCCAGCGTGTTTCCCGCGCCAACCAGTCCGTTGATGTGGTCGCCGTGGAAGTGCGAAATGATGACGACATCGACAGCATTACGGTCGATTCCTGCGGCTTGAAGATTGTTGTGATATTGGCCGACAGCGCCTTTGCTCTGCTCGAACATGCCAAGGCCAAGGCCTGTGTCGATCGCCACCAACTTTGACCCAGTATTGACCACGACCGGTGTATACGAGTGGCTGACCTTATCCTGGGCCAGGAAATCGGCCGCCAGAGCGGCATTTACGTCAGCCTTCGTTGCGTTCGCGACGTAAGTATCGGGCAACGGATTCGAATTCATTCCATCCGTAACCACCGTGATTTCAAAGTCTCCCACTTTGTACCGGTACCAGCCGGCGTTTTGCTTGCCGGCAGCCGGCGCCGCGGCCTGCGCAGGCGCAACAAATGTCTTCGATCCGGCAAGCACTCCGGCCGCAGCCGCGCTCGCGAATAGTTTGCGTCGTGTCAGTTGCATTCTGTTCCTCCCTGGCGGTTGAGGTACCGTCATGAATAGCGACGGCCCTGTTTGTTTAATGTCGTTGTGACAGCTCCTGCGCAGTAACCCCGCCCAACCGCTGTTATTCCGCGACCAGCCGAAGCCCGGCCTGCAAAGCGAGCCGTATAGTCGAAGTCCATACGGTTGGATAAGCTGCCTTTGGGGATACGTCCTGCACCCGCTTAGCAGGACAATAACCCAGCTGGATCAACCGGGAAATCAATCATTTGGGAGGAAGTACAATGCGTCGTTTGACTGTGCTGGCCGGCGCCCTTGGCGCCGCGCTACTGATGACTTCGGGTGCCTACGCGCAGGTACCGCCGGATCCGAACAACCCGAACGAAAACGTGCCGGACGCGATGAATCCGCCGGCCTACGGCGAAGTGATCAATACGGAAAATGCAAAGAAAGTCGCCGCAGCGGCGATGGCCGAGGCGCAAAAGCGCAACTGGAACGGATTCTGCGTCGCGGTTGTCGGGCCTTCTGGCGATCTTGTCTATTTCGAGAAACAGGATAACTGCCAGTTTGCATCGATCGGAATTTCTCAGCAAAAGGCGCGCGCCGCAGCGCGTTATAGGCGTCCGACGGTGGTGTTCGAACGTCTGCTCGGCAAAGGTGACTTCTTCGCTTATCTGCCTACGCTCGGAAATGATTTTATTGCGTCGCGCGGCGGCAATCCGATCATGGTCGGCGGCAAGGTCGTTGGCGCCGTCGGCGTAAGCGGCGGCTCTGGATCGCAAGACGACGTGGTTTCGCAAGCGGGCGTGGCCGCTCTAAAATAGGAGTTGCGTCCGAAACGAATTTCCGCCGGGGTGCAAAACCCCGGCGGCTTTTTTGCTCACAAGATCAGCGCCAGCAACTTCGAAATGCCGTCGCCAAGCTTGAGCAACACCCAGGCCCAGACGAAGGCTGAGCTAAAATTGGCGAGCTGAAATCGCCAATATGGCATTTCAAAAATGCCGGCGATTAACGGCACGGAAGCGCGCAGTGGTCCGAAAAATCTGCCGATAAAAATGCCGGGGATGCCCCACTTTTTCATGAACGCTTCGCCACGCGGAATAAGATCGGGGTGCCGCGACAACGGCCATACATGTGCAACCGTATGTTCGAGCTTGAGGCCGACCCAATACGATACCCAGTCGCCGACGGCCGCGCCAACCGACGCTGACACCCAGATCGGCCAGAAACTGATGCCGCTCGTGCCAATCAGCGCGCCGATTGCCACCAGCGCACCCCAGGCCGGGATCAGCAGCGAGATAAAGGCAAGCGATTCGCCAAACGCCAGCGCAAATACAACCGGCACCGCCCAAGCTTCGTTGTTGCGGACGAAATCGACGACGTGCTGCGCTGCGGTTGGAAAGTCCATCGAGGGATCGGGCTGACGGCGTTGCCTCGTGTCTAACCCGGCGGCGCGCGGTACGCCAGTACGCTACGCCGGCAGCTCCGGCTCATCCTCCGGGAAGAGATGGTCGGACACAACAAGCGCCACGATCAACAGCGGCACCGCCAAAAAAGCGCCAACGGGACCCCACAGCCAAGTCCAGAATACCAGCGATAAGAACACGATGAGTGGATCGAGCGTAAGTCTCCCGCCCATGATGCCTGGCGTAATAAAATGTCCTTCCAACGTCGCCAGGGCCAGAAAAAGTAATGGCGCCACCAACGCATGTGTGAGGCTGGGAAATGTCACCAGGCCAACCAAGAACAAGCCCGCCTCCATGATCAGCGCGCCGATATAAGGAACGAAATTGAGGATAAATGCGAGCACTGCCCAGGCAGCCGGATCCGGTAGGCCCGCAATCCATGCAGCTGCCCCGCCACAAAGTCCCACCGCGATATTGATGAGCGCCACTATACTTAAGTAGCCCGTCAAATTGTGCTCGATATCATTCAAGATCTTGAGTGTGCGCAGTCGCGCTTCACGTTCCTGGAAAAACACCACCAGCACCTGGCGGAGCCGCGCGCGCCCGAGCAGCATAAAGAATAGCGTGCCGAAGAAAATGAATGTCTGGCCGATCGCCGGCGTCACGACCGCCACAGCCGGTTGCACAAAGGCTACGATATCAACGCCGAGGCTGCCTTTTTTGTCCGAAGGCAAGAGCGCATCGCGTAATTCCTGCAAAGCGGCAATCGGCCGATCGAGCACATGCAGTTTGTCCTGAATGTTGCGGCCGATATCCGGCGCCTTGCCTATCCAATCGACAACCGGCGACGCCAAAAGAACGACGACGCCGTAGAACACTGCGATCACCAGCAGCCACAGGACGATCGCCGACAGCAGCGATGGTATCCCGTAACGGCTAGCCCGCGCCGACAGTGGACCGAGCATCATCGTCACCACAAAGGCCGAGACAACCGGTAGCAGGATCGGTCGCGCCAGGCTGAGCGCGATGACAAAAATGACCACGAACATTCCGATAGTTGCGGCTTGCGCGGCCGTGCGCCAAAGGCGCGAAACCTCGGCAATCGGCTGCGGATCGTTGACCGAAAACGCAAACCGCGGCCTCGCCACGTTGCGCGTGACGTCTGGCTTTTCGACGCGGCGTTGCTCTGCCCTTTTTCCGGCCCGCTCCATGGCCTTGATAACGGGCGAAGTTCCATTTAGTTGCCGACCTGATTCGTTTCGTGCCAAAATCCATCAAAAGCCACCAGGACATGGCTTTTGGAGGCAGCAAATGATGAAATCTGTGAGTCTGATCGGTGTCGCGGCGGCAGTTCTCGGCATTCACATGCACGCAGCAATTGCTGATGACGTACCTAACTTCGACATCCGCAAAAGCTGCAAGGCCGACGTGCAGGCCTTTCAAGATAATGCCAAAGGCCAAGCGAGCTCTACGGGCTGCCTAAAAGATGAAGAAAATGCGCGAACGACTCTTGCGAGCCAATGGACGCAGTTTGCGGCGGACAGCCGGGCGAGATGTGTGCGCATGGTGGGCGACGGCGCGGCTTCTCAAAGCTACGTCGAACTACTGACCTGCCTGCAAATGGCGAAGGATGTAAAAGGCCTACCGAAAAATTAGTGTCCGCAGCGAACGATGAGCACAATCGTTGACGATAACCATTTAAGAGTGCTCGCGATGCCGATGAGCCGTGCCGTCATCGGATCGATACTGTTGGCATATGGACTTTCGGTTGCGGTTGCCCAGCAACAGACCATCGTCGTCCCGAACAATCTGTTCACTGCTGCCGGCTTTGTCGTCAAGTATGCAACGACGCCAGAAAAACGGGCGCTCCTGAAAACACTACCGCCCGACAAGCTCGTAACCCGCACGAAGAATGGCAAGCTTTACTATGTTTACGCCGATCCCGATGGTTGCAGCTGCGCTTATGTAGGAACGCCCGAGGCCTACGGTGCGTACCGGAATTGGGCCAACATTGGTCCCGGCGGCAATGGTGCGCAGATCTCCAGCGCCATGCAGACCGTTGAGTCCGACAATATCGGCGCTCCCTACGTTCCCGCGGACATCGGAAACAGCATGGACAGCATCCTGCATCCGGACTTTTGAACGGCCCAAAAGTGCGCGCTTGAAATAGAGCCTACCGGGTGTTCTCGGGTACTTGAATAATGTGGGCGACTATGCCGGTGCCTGACATCGGAAATATTTGGCCAAGAAACATGACGGTTTGCAGCGGCTCGGACCAGGCCCAAAGCTCGCCGGTGCGCTTGTCCAATATCACCACTTTGTCAGTCGCAGTGCGCCAGCCGCGGTGACGCCCGCGCGGGCTCGCGCCGAATGAAACATTCTGGTCGAGCTGCGTCGTTACCATCTCATAGTGGCTATCGGTTCTCGATTGCGCCGATGCCTGCGTCCCAATGGCTGCCAGCATTGCTGCCAGCATCATGCAATATATGTTTCTCATAACGTTGATCTCCCCGCTCGCGTCGCCGCGAGTATCGGCCACCGGCAAAAATGCTAACCGCTTAACGGTGCGCCTCAATGATACTTACGCATTAACCTGAAGAATCAAGCTTAAGGTGATGGGGAACCCCTTCATTTCAATAATTTCAACCGGTACCATGGCCTTTTCGAACTTGGGGCAGACAATGCGACGCGGGATGCTAGTTTCGGCTTTTTCTCCTCTGCTTTCTTTGGTGGCCGTTTTCGTTGCCACACCGGCGAATGCGCAGGTGCTCAAAGCGGTAAAGGAACGCGGCGCGCTCAATTGCGGCGTCAGCGAAGGTCTGTACGGGTTCTCAGCGCGCGACAAAGACGGGAATTGGAACGGCTTTGATGTTGATATGTGTCGCGCCATAGCAGCGGCGATTTTCAATGATGCAAGCAAGGTGAATTACACGCCGCTCGACGCAAGCCGCCGGTTCGAAGCGCTGCAATCAGGCAAGATCGACGTGCTGTCGCGCATTACTACGTGGACCATGTCGCGCGAGGTCGAACTTGGGTTGAGCTTCACGGCGACGAACTACTATGATGGTCAGGGATTCCTCGTCCCCGGAGCCATGAAAAAGGAAACAGCCCTTGACCTCGACGGCACGAAAATATGCGTGCAGGCCGGAACGACGACCGAGCTCAATCTCGCTGATTACTTCACCACAAACAAACTGAAATATGAGGCGATTACTTCGGCCACCGCGGAGGCGGCGGTCAAAGGTTACGATTCCGGACAGTGCAACGTGCTGACAGCGGATGTATCTCAACTTTTTGCCATTAGGCTTTTGCTGTCGAAGCCGGATGAGCACATCATTCTACCGGATGTCATCTCGAAAGAGCCGCTTGGCCCGGTGGTCCGCCAGGATGACATGCAGTGGTTCAATATCGTGAAGTGGGTACAGTTTGCCATGGTCAATGCCGAGGAGCTTGGGGTGACGTCGAAGACCATCGACGATGCACTCAAGTCGGAAAAGCCCGACATCAGGCGTCTGGTGGGGACTGAGGGCAACTACGGCGAGCGTATGGGCCTTACCAAGGATTGGGCGACCCAGGTCATCAGGCTTGTCGGTAACTATGGCGAAGTCTACGAGCGAACCATAGGCGTCGGATCGGCACTCGGAATTCCGCGTGGAATCAACCAGCTGTGGACCAAAGGCGGCATTCTTTATGCTCCGCCGATCCGCTGATTGGAACGCAATTGTGAATTTACCTGCCCGACCACAAGGTGGGATTGTATTTGGCGGTTTCGAGGTAGCATGAACGAATGGTCGACTATGTTCCGCTGATTGCCCGTGCGGTTGCATCGCTGAATCCAAACACCAGCGAACAGCGTCATGCGCTCTATGAGCGAGCGCGAAAGACAGTTGTCGACAAGCTTCGCAGCGCTGACCCGACATTGTCGCACGTCGACTTGAAAGCGGAACGCGCGGCGCTCGAGGCTGCCATCCTGCGCGTCGAAAGAGATGTTGTTCGGCGGGCTGCGCCGGCGCGGCCGCGACCGCAGCCAAGAGATCAAGCCTACGAGTATCGGGACCGGCCGCCGTTAAAGGACCCGCAACGGCATCTACGCTTGGTCGGCGCCGCGATCGGTTTTCTGATTATTCTTGTTGTCGGCGTAGCGACCTATTCCTTCTGGCCAAATATCACCGGTGGCACGCGTAACATCACTCCGGCGCCGAAAGCCGTCGTGGTGGCGCCTGAGCCTCCTGACGCCAGATCGAGTTACGTTCGTCTGCGGCAGTTGGTCTACTATCGGACCAATCAACCGGTCGGAACGATCGTCGTCGACAAGTCGCAGACGTTCCTCTACGTCGTACGGCCCAACGTATCTGCGCTGCGCTACAGTATTGGCGTAGGCAAGGAATGCACCACCTTGGCCGGCCTATATCACGTGGTGCGAAAGGAAGAGCCCACCCCGCAATCTGGTGGAGCCTCGTCTAACTTGAAAACCCTTGGCGCTCGCATCCTCTATCTGAACGATGATCATCGAATTCATGGCTCCGATGCCTCGGCCGCACTGGCGCGCTTCGATGGTTGTATCCGTCTGGGAGATGATGACGTGATATACCTCTACGATCGCACGTCTCTGGAAAGCCGCGTCGTCATCTCCAACTAATCGAATCAAAGCCCTGCTGCGACTTACGTGGGAAACTTTGCGGCAGCTCACGCTTGCAAGGAAAATCGTGTAAGATTAAACGGTTAGAGTTCCGCTGGTACAATTCCCTTTTAAACGGTCCTTAAGCGGCGCAGCGAAGGTTGCGCCGGTGCCGGTGGCGTAGCCGTGGCATAGTGACTGGCAACCGATTCGCCGCGACCTTACCTGAAGGCTTCAATGGGCAAGACAGCAACCAAGAAAAAGACCGCGAAACAACCTAATCTGTTCGACCTTCCGCGCGGACGAAAATCTTCGGCCCGGAAGGCGCCAAAGGTGTCGGCGCGCGCCAAATCCAGCGCTCGAGCCAAACCCGCCGGACGCGGATCGAGCGCCGAGGCAGGCTATACCGCCAAGCACATCGAGGTACTCGAGGGGCTTGAGCCCGTTCGCCGCCGCCCTGGCATGTATATCGGCGGCACCGATGAAAAGGCATTGCATCACCTGTTTGCAGAAGTGATCGACAATTCCATGGATGAGGCGTTGGCCGGCCATGCCGACTGGATCGAAGTCGAAATGGAGGTGAACGGGTTCGTGACCGTCACCGACAACGGGCGGGGCATTCCGGTCGACCCCCATCCCAAGTTCAAGAACAAATCCGCGCTGGAAGTAATCATGTGCATGCTGCACGCGGGCGGAAAATTCGATTCCAAGGTGTACGAGACTTCCGGTGGTTTGCACGGCGTCGGTGTCTCGGTCGCCAATGCGCTGTCCGATCGCATGGAAGTCGAGGTCGCGCGCGAGCAGCAGCTCTACCGGATGACGTTCGAGCGCGGCAAGCCGAAGACCAAGCTTGTGAAAGCCGGCCGCGCACCCAACCGCCGCGGCACGCGCATACGTTTCAAGCCGGATCCGGAAATATTCGGACCCAAGGCCGCCTTCAAACCAGAGCGCGTATTCAAGATGGCGCGTTCGAAGGCTTACCTCTATGGCGGCGTTGAGATTCGCTGGTTCTGCGACAAGGCCTTGCTCAAAGGTGTCGATGACGTCCCGGAAAAGGCCACGTTCCACTTTGCTGACGGACTTAAGGATTACCTGGCATCAAATCTCAGCGGCGCGACACTGGTTCACCCGGATATTTTCACTGGTGCCAGCGGCAAGACAGGCCGCCACGGTGCGGTGGAATGGGCGGTGGCCTGGACCGCCGATACAGACGGTTTCCTAAATTCGTACTGCAACACAATCCCTACTCCGGATGGGGGTACGCACGAGTCCGGTCTGCGTACGGCCTTGTTGCGCGGACTGAAAGATCATGCGGAACGCGTTGGACAGGAAAAACGCGCCGCTCCGGTCACCAGCGACGATGTCATGACTGGCGCCGGCTGCATGCTGTCGGTTTTCGTGCGCGAGCCCGAATTCCAGGGCCAGACCAAGGATCGCCTCGCCACAGCCGAAGCCCAGCGCATCGTCGAACAGGCGATCAAGGATCCTTTCGACCATTGGCTTGCCGGCAACCCGATGCAGGCCAACAAGCTGCTCGATTTCGTTATCGAGCGCGCCGACGAGCGCATCCGCCGCCGGCAGGAAAAAGATATCGCTCGAAAGACAGCAGTGCGCAAACTGCGCCTGCCCGGCAAGCTCGCCGATTGCACGTCATCGGCTTCGGAGGGCTCCGAGATTTTCATCGTGGAAGGCGATAGCGCCGGCGGTTCAGCCAAACAGGCGCGTGACCGCCGTACACAAGCGGTGCTGCCACTGCGCGGAAAGATCCTGAACGTTGCCTCGGCGGGCAAGGACAAACTGGCGCAAAACGCACAGCTTGCCGATCTCATTCAGGCGCTCGGTTGCGGCACTGGGTCTCACTATCATGAGAAGGACCTGCGTTACGAGAAGGTCATTGTAATGACAGATGCCGACGTAGACGGCGCGCATATCGCTTCACTGCTCATCACTTTCTTCTATCGCCAGATGCCTAAACTGATCGAAGGCGGGAAGCTTTATCTCGCGGTACCCCCGCTTTATCGGCTGTCGCACGGCGGCAAGATTGCCTATGCGCGCGACGACAAGCACAAAGACACCTTGCTCAAGAAGGAATTTCACGCCAACGCCAAGGTAGAGGTCTCGCGGTTCAAAGGTCTCGGCGAAATGATGGCGGCGCAGCTTAAGGAAACCACTATGGCGCCCGGCAAGCGTACCCTGCTGCGCGTGATGCTCGCAGATAAGGAAATGAAACCGACTGCGCGCGCGGTCGAGCGCCTGATGGGCACCAAGGCGGAAGCGCGCTTCGAATTCATCCAGGAAAAGGCGGAATTCGCCAGCGCCGACCTGCTGGACGTATAGGCGTCAGTGGCTTACTGCGCCGTCTTCACATTTCCTTAGCAGCGGCGTCTTGCTGCCGCGCGCCAGCGCAACGCCGTCCTTGACACGCACCGTTCCGCCGTCGGTCTGATTGAAAAGCGTGCGACGGGTATTGTCGCGCACCGCCAAGACGAGCTTCTGCCGTTCTTCGACTTCGGTTCCCGGCTGGAAGATTACATCAACCGAAATGCTGGTCGTCGACACCTGCTCGGCCGATAAGACGCTGTAGTGATTCACCGCGAAATCGGGTCCGAGATTGTGATCCTCCAGCACCAAGCCCGCGCTTGGCATGGTGATGGTGACGCGCGGATTTGCGGGCGTGGCCGGTTTGTCGCAGTCAGCCGCCCAGGTTCCAAACAGAGCGAATTTCTGGAACACGTCCTCGACGGGTGCGGCACCGGCGCCGGAGGGAACAAGGAACAACGCCGTTCCCGCAAGAACCACCACCAACCGCATGTATCACACCCCCACCTTAAGGTCACAATACCAGTGACCGGCGCGGCGGCAATCGTTTTCGCCATCCGCTATCGCTCAGTGGTAACGCGGCAACTACTTAAAGGTTAGATTGGCGGCTTTCACTACTTCCGCAAAGTTTTTGATATCGGCATCGATCCGCATCTTGAAAGCGTCACCTGTGGGCCCACCCGGCTTGACTGCCATCTTTTTCAGACCCTCTTGCACGGCCGGATCGGAAAGGGCCTTACCAAGTTCAGCAGTCATCTTGGTGACGATCGGCGCCGGAGTGCCAGCCGGGACAAAAAAGCCGCTCCACAGCTGGGTGTCGACGTCCGGGTAGCCGGCTTCAGCCATGCTCGGTACATCCGGTAACTCCGGTGAACGTTCCGAGCCGGTTACAGCCAAGGCGCGGGTCTTGCCGCCCTTGACCAACGGGATTACCGGCGGTCCGTCTGAAATCGTGAACAAGCATTGCCCGGACATAACGCTCAGATTGGACTCGTTGCTGCTTTTGTAAGGAATCGCCACCCCCGGCATTCCGCTCTTCAGTTTGAGCAACTCGCTCGCAATGGTGAATGCCGGCGACGACGTCCCATAGTTCGACTTGTCGGGGTTGGCTTTGGCCCAGGCAACGAGTTCTTTCACAGTTTTCGCCGGGTGGTCAGCCGGCACGACAAGAACGAGCGGAAACGAGGCAATCATATTCAGTGGAATGAAACTTTTGCTGGCGTGGTAACTCAGGTCGGGAAAGATGGCGGTCGCAATCGACATCTGTCCCGTCGCACCGACCAGCACTGTGTAGCCATCGGCTGGCTGGCGTGCGACGAATTCGGCGGCGATGCGTCCGCCGGCGCCAACGCGGTTCTCGACGACCACGGTCGTACCGGTATTTTCCTGGAACTTTTGCAATACCAACCGGGCGAACAAATCATTGCCGCCACCCGCAGCGAAACCGACAATGAAATGGATCGGCCGATTTGGAAAGTCGGCTTGTGCGCGCGCCTGTCCGACGGCAAAGGCCGCAAGCACCAGTGCGCAAACGATGCTGATGCGAATTCTTGTCATTGTGTTCCTCGTTCACGCGCCGTTCCTCCCCGGCACGCTTGAGGAAATCGTACACTGGGTGCAGCAATTCGAAAACGGCTTTGTAATGATGTAGATGCTTTGCCCACGAGCGGTCGCGCCAGTCCCAACATAAGTGCCATGCCGACAACCGAAACCCACAACCCCAGCGCCCGGCAGGAGATTCTTGGCCACCCACGGGCATTGGCCTATCTGTTCGCAACCGAAATGTGGGAGCGCTTTTCTTACTACGGTATGCGCGCGCTCCTCGTGCTCTACATGATCAAGTACCTGCTTGTCCTGCAGCACGCGGGCGGCGTCGCGGGTCTTGCGTCATTTCAAAGCGGTCTTGAGGCTGTTTTCGGTCCGCTTTCCACCCAGCCGCTCGCCTCGCAGATCTACGGTTTCTACACCGGCCTCGTTTACCTGACCCCGATCCTGGGTGGATTGATAGCCGATCGCGTACTGGGCCAGCGCCGCACCGTGATTATAGGGGCAGCGCTCATGGCGATCGGTCATTTTATGATGGCCGTCGAAAGTTTGTTTTTGTTCGCGCTCGGTTTTCTCATTCTCGGCAACGGCGCTTTCAAACCGAATATTTCGACCCAGGTCGGTATGCTATATCCGCCGGGCGATCGTCGCCGTGACCGTGCGTTTTCAATCTTCTACGTCGGCATCAACCTCGGCGCTTTCCTTGCGCCGCTGATCTGCGGAACGCTGGGCGAAGAGATCGGCTGGCACTACGGCTTTGCAGCCGCCGGTGTCGGTATGACGCTCAGCCTCATCATCTACATTACTGCTACCCCTCACCTGCCGGCGGATGCTTTCGTAAGCCGCCCTTTGCCGGCCGGCCGGCTCGACCGTTCGGCCTGGCAGTCGATTGCAGTGCTCTTATTGCTGTTCGCGCCGGTCAGCCTGTATTGGGCAACTTATGAGCAGCAAGGAAATACGATTGCGCTCTGGGCTGATCAGTTCACTGACCGTCATTTCCTGGGCGGCGAAATTCCGGTTACCTGGTTTCAGGCGTTCAACCCCTTCATGATTTTTGCCTTCACGCCCTTCATTGTTGCGTTTTGGCGGCGACAGGGAAAGAACGAGCCTTCGACCGCGAGCAAGCTCGCAATCGGCTGCCTGATCAATGCCCTCGGCTACCTGATCATGGTGGCTGCGGCCTGGAGCGCCGGCAGCGGTAAAGCGAGCTGGCTGTGGTTGCTTGCATATTTCATCGTCATCACAATCGGCGAGCTCTACCTTTCGCCGACGAGTCTCTCGTTGGTCACGAAGATCGCACCGAAAGCGCTGCTGTCGATGATGATGGGTGTGTGGCTTGCAACCAGTTTCGTCGGCGGATTTCTCGCCGGCTATCTCGGCACATTCTGGTCAAGCATGGCAAAGACCGATTTCTTTCTGATGCTGGCGCTGATTTCGGCAGCGTCCGCCCTAGCCATTGTGTTTTTGGGCCGGCCGCTTCGCGCGGCGCTTAATGATTAATCCAGCGGCAGTCCCACATATTGCTCGGCCAACGAGGTTGCCGCAGCGCGTGAGGTGGTCAGGTAATCGAGATCGGAAAGCTGACGGCGGCGATCGAAAGCCGACTCGTTGGGAAACCGGTGCATGATCTGGGTCATCCACCACGAGAAGCGCTGAGCGTACCAGACGCGCCGCAGGCAGGTCGCTGAGTAATTTTCCAGAAGGTCGTTGCGCTTGTTCTTGTAAAACGCAGTGAGCGCACGCGATAGCATCATGACGTCCGCAAAAGCGAGGTTCATGCCTTTCGCGCCGGTTGGTGGAACGATGTGTGCGCTGTCACCAGCGAGAAAGAGCCGGCCACACTGCATTGGCTCGACCACAAAACTGCGCATCGGCGTAATGCCCTTCTGCAGCATGGCGCCCTCCTGGAGCTTGCGCGCGCCACCAAGTCGCTTGTGCAACTCATCCCAGATACGCGTGTCCGACCAGTTCTCGATTTCCTCATCGTGATCGCATTGCAGATAGAGGCGCGCCAACGTCGGTGAACGCATGGTGTAGAGGGCAAAACCGCGATCGGTATACGAATAGATCAACTCGTGATCCGGTGGCGGCGATTCCGATAGAATGCCGAGCCATCCAAATGGATATTCGCGTTCGAACACGCTGAGGACACTCTCGGAAAAACTTGGCCGGCAGATGCCATGAAACCCATCGCAGCCTGCGATGAAATCGCAATCGATTTCCTGCGAGCGTCCTTCCTGCGTGAAACGGATCTTTGGCTGCTGGGTCTTGATGTCGTGAACAGTAACGCCGTCGACCTCAAACAGTAACGGTCCGCCGTCAGCCAGCCGACGTTCGACCAGATCTTTCACCACCTCCTGTTGCCCGTAAATGATGACGCGCTTGTTTACCAGAGCCTTGAAATCGATGCGGTGCACCGCACCGTTGATCCCGATATTGATCCCCCAATGTTGCATGCCTTCGCGCTGCAGGCGCGCGCCGACGCCGACTTCCGTCAGCAGGTCGGCGGCCCAATGTTCAATGAGCCCGGCGCGGATACGAATTTCAATGTATTCGCGGCTGCGGTTTTCGATAATGATCGACTCGATGCCCTGGAGATGAAGCAGCCTCGCCAGCATTAGTCCTGCCGGCCCCGCTCCAACAATTCCGACCTGCGTGCGCATCGTCCAATTCCTGAGTAGCTGACGCTCCTATACGGGGCCGCTTTCACGAACGCAAAGGGACGAAGCCCGGAAAGCGTTGCACAATTGTCGTACAGCTCAGAACGGCAGCCCGTAGCGCGGCACGCTACGCATGTAGTCACGGTAGGTGTCGCCGAATTTGGCCTCGAGGTAGCGCTCCTCGCGCCTGACGACTCCAAAATGGATCACCACGTCGAAAACGACGGTCATCACCAGTATCCAGTCTGCCGCAAGAAGGATAGCCAGCCCCACGAGAAACAACGTGCCTCCGACATACATCGGATTGCGCAACCAGCCGAAAATGCCTTCGACAACCAGCGTCACCGATGGCTTCCAAGGTTCGACGTTGGTGCCAGCCGATCGGAATGCGAGGTTGGCCGGGATAATCAGCGTAAACCCCGCAACAATCAGGACTGTACCGATCGTGATGCGAACGCTGAACGGCAGCAGCAGCGTCAACACATAGGCCGGCAACAGCCAATCGAGAATGAGGCCAAGCACGATGACGGCCGCAGCCAAGAGAGGCGGTGGCGCGATCACGCCCGCTGTGTCCGCGGTTTTCGTCATTCCTCTACGCTCCGTCCAGACACCAATATGATCGGTAAAATAGTTGCCATGGGTGATCTGTGGCGAAAAGATTAAGAATTAATGTGACTTATTGCGGTCCGGAAGCATTGACTTTGGCCCCTTGCACCCTATGTTCCCGCCAACCGGTCTGACTTAGAGGATTCGGCCGCCTCCCCGCGCAAAGCAATCGGTTTTGTAAGTCCGGCGCGATCTGGACGGCTTTTGAGGTTATATGGCTTTTTCTCATCTTGGCTTATCCGACAAGGTTCTCGCCGCAATTAAAGCGGCTGGCTACAAAACCCCCACCCCAATTCAAGATCAGGCTATCCCGCATGTGCTCGCGCGGCGCGACGTGCTTGGCATCGCGCAAACCGGCACCGGGAAGACCGCCGCGTTTGTTTTGCCGATGCTTACAATGCTCGAGCAAGGACGCGCGCGGGCCCGCATGCCGCGCACGCTCATTCTCGAGCCGACGCGCGAGCTCGCCGCTCAGGTCGCGGACCACTTCGAAAAATACGGCAAGAACCACAAACTCAATGTCGCGCTGATCATCGGTGGCGTTTCGTTCGACGATCAGGACGCCAAGCTCTTGCGCGGAGTTGATGTGTTGATCGCGACACCTGGCCGCCTCCTCGATCACTTCGAGCGCGGACGCTTGCTTCTGTCAGGCTGCGAGCTTCTGATTATCGACGAAGCCGATCGCATGCTCGACATGGGTTTCATCCCCGACATCGAGCGTATCGGCAAGCTTGTGCCATTCACGCGACAGACTTTGTTCTTTACGGCGACCATGCCGCCTGAAATCCAGCGCATCGCCGATACGTTTCTGCACAATCCGGTACGTGTCGAGGTCGCCAAACCGGCGACCACAGCCGCCACCATCAACCAATTGTTGGTTTCGACCGGCCGCGATCCGCACGAGAAGCGCGAAACCCTGCGCCAGCTGATCCGCTCGGCCGCCGGATTCAAGAACGCCATCATTTTCTGCAACCGCAAACGCGAGGTCGCGAATCTCCATCGTTCGTTGCTCCGCCACAAGTTCAATGCGGTTGCTTTGCACGGCGACATGGATCAGCCGGCGCGCATGGCTGCTCTTGATAGTTTCCGCCGTGGTGAAGTCGAATTACTCATTGCATCCGACGTCGCCGCCCGCGGGCTAGATATTCCGGAGGTGAGCCACGTCTTCAATTTCGACGTGCCGCATCATCCGGACGACTATGTGCATCGCATTGGCCGCACCGGGCGCGCGGGGCGAGCCGGCACAGCGATTACGATTGTCGCGCCAATCGACGGCAAGGCGGTCAGCGCCATCGAGCGGCTCACTGGCCAGACCATACCGTGGATGGACAAGCCGCCGGTCGCCAAAGCGGACGATAGCCGGCCCGCCCAGGACGGTAAGCGCCACCGTGCGGACCATGCACGTGATACGCGGCCCGATCGTCACCCGGCGCGCGGGCCAAAGAAGGGCACCCCTACCCCCAAGCCTACCCCCAAGAGCCCGCCCCATTCGGAAATCGAAGACTCCGACGGCAGCCATCTGCCCGCCTTCCTGCTCCGCCCTGTTCCGGCTAAAGCGTGACGGCATAAAGGTTTTTACAACCTGCCGTTGCGCGGGTCCCGGTTCCAAATTTACTCCCCATTCATTTCCCTCGAATACGGTTTTGCGAGAGACGCCGTGTGCCGTCCTCCGCAGGCATGGGCCTGCAACTGGGGGTCCTGCTGATGACCGGGCGCGCCGAAGACTACGAACGCATAATGGCGTTCGCGGAAATTGCTCTCGGTCAAATGAAGGCGTTGCGCCAAGCGCCAACCGTACGTAATTACGAAATTTGGTACACCTACGCGACCGGCTATCATCCGGCGCTCAATCAGCAAGTCAACGCAACGCTCAAGGCCAAGGGCACAATATCCGAGGCCGACCTCACGCAAATTTACGAGCACTATCTTTCGCCGGAGCGGCTGACCGACCGGATCGACGAAGTCGGCAGCCAGGTCAAAGGCGAAATCGATCAGGTGATGGCGATGATCGACGCAATGGTCGGCTCCGCGAGCAGCTACACTGAAAGCCTCGTCGGTGCGTCCGAACAACTCGTCCAATCGAAGGATCGCGAGGGCTTGCGCGCAATTGTCGAGAGCCTCGTGCAAACCACCAAGACCATGGAGCTTTCCAACAAGAAACTGGAAGAACGGCTTAGTGCCTCCAAGCGCGAAATCAACGAACTGCAGGTGAACCTCGAGGTCGTTCGTACGGAAAGCCTGACCGATCCGCTTACACAACTCTCGAACCGAAAATTCTTCGACTCCACTTTGGAAAATTCGATCGCGGATGCTTCCGCAAAGAACGAATCCCTGTCCTTGGTGCTTACCGATATCGATCACTTCAAGAAGTTCAACGACAGTTTTGGCCACCTGACCGGCGATCAGGTCCTTCGTCTAGTCGCGATGTCGGTGAAGCACAACGTCAAGGGCAAGGATACCGCCGCACGTTACGGCGGCGAAGAGTTCGCTATCATTCTGCCAAACACACCGTTGCGCGCAGCTGTCACCGTCGCAGACCATATACGCCGTGCCGTGATGACCAAGGAGCTCATGAAACGCTCGACCGGCGAGCAGCTCGGCCGCGTTACGCTCTCGCTCGGCGTTGCCTCGTTGCATCAGGGCGACACCGGACAGTCGCTCATCGAGCGCGCGGATGATTGTCTCTATGCCGCCAAACGGCACGGCCGCAACCGCGTGATGTGCGAAACTGATCCGGAAATAACGGCTGAAAGCGGCGACGCGACGCGAGTCGCCTGACTATTCTGCGCCTTTCGCCGGCGTGAGTTGCACCGACTCACCGCAACCACAAGCGCTGGTCTGATTTGGATTATTGAAGATGAACTGAGCCGACAGCTTGTCGGTTTTGTAGTCCATTTCGGTACCAAGCAAAAACAGCACGGCCTTCGGATCGATAAAGATCTTGACGCCTTTGTCTTCAACTATCTCGTCGGTTGATTTCACCGCCTCGGCATATTCCATGGTGTATTCCATGCCGGCACAGCCGCCGTTCTTGACGCCAACACGCACGCCGGCAACCGGTTTTGTCGCCCGCGCCATCACATCCTTGATGCGCATTGCGGCGGCATCAGTAAGCCGCATCACCTGAGGTCGGGGTCGAGCTGTTGCCATGGTCATCCTTGTTAAAGCCAAATCTGGTGATTTGCCGCCTCGACTGCAACTCACCACATATTCAACACGAGTCGCGCTTCATCCGACATCCGGCTAGGGTCCCAAGGCGGATCCCACACGACCTCAACCTTGGTCTCCCGCACGCCGGGCACGCTTGATACGGCATTTTCCACCATGACCGGCAAATCCTGCGCCGCCGGACAGTTGGGCGAGGTCAGCGACATGTCTATTTTCACCGTCCGATCGTCGCCAATGTCGATCTTGTAGATCAGGCCCAGCTCATAAATGTCCGCCGGAATCTCCGGGTCATAAACCGTCTTGAGCCCGGCGATGATGTCATCGGTAAGCTTATTCAGCTCATCCTGCGGCAGCGCGGCCGAGGCGGTCACGGCGGCATTCTCCGGCGGCTTTTCCGCAACTGGTGCGTTGTCAGAGGGCGTATTCTCGCTCATGCAAAAAATTCCTGCGCCTTGACCAGCGAGGCGGCGAGTGTGTCCACCTCATCCTCGGTGTTGTACATGGCGAACGACGCGCGGCAAGTGGCGGTTAGCCCATAGCGCGCAAGCAATGGCATTACGCAGTGAGTTCCCGCGCGCACCGCGACGCCCGCCCGGTCAATGATGGTGGCAACATCGTGCGGATGCGCACCCTTAATCTCGAACGAAACGATTGGCCCTTTGTCCGGAGCTTTGCCGATAATCCGTAACGAGTTGATCTGACCGAGCCGCTCGTGAGCATATTTGACCAACGTATTTTCATGGGCGCGGATCCGCGCTTTGCCGACCGATTTGACGTAGTCGATCGCCGCGCCAAGCCCGATCGCCTGCACGATCGCAGGGGTGCCGGCCTCGAACCTGTGCGGCGGTTCACCGTAAGTGATACGATCCTCGAATACCTCATGAATCATCTCACCGCCGCCGTTGAACGGCGGCATTTTCACGAGATGTTCGTACTTGCCGTAAAGCGCCCCGATCCCGGTCGGGCCGTACAGCTTATGGCCAGTAAAAACGTAAAAATCGCAATCGAGATCGCGCACGTCGATGTCCATGTGCACGGCCGCCTGTGCGCCGTCGATCAGGACGGGAATGCCACGGGCATGTGCGAGCTTTACGACATCCTTGACCGGCACTACGGTGCCGAGCGCGTTCGACATATGAGTAATCGCGACCATCTTTGTGCGCGGCGTAAGCAGCTTCTCAACTTCATCGATCAGGAAATTGCCGTCCTCATCGATCGGCGCCCATTTGATCACCGCGCCCTGCCGTTCCCGCAAGAAATGCCACGGCACGATATTGGAGTGATGCTCCATGATTGACAAAACGATTTCGTCGCCAGCCTTGATGCGCTCGCGCCCGAAGGTATAGGCGACCAGATTGATCGCCTCGGTGGCATTGCGCGTGAAGATGATTTCTTCCTTGCGGCCGGCATTAAGGAAAGCACGAACGGATTCCCGCGCCGCCTCGTACGCCTCCGTGGCTTCGTTGGCCAGGTAATGTAGACCGCGATGCACATTGGCGTATTGCTCGGTGTAGGCTTTGTTAAGCCGGTCCAGCACTGCCTGTGGCTTCTGTGCCGAGGCAGCATTGTCCAGATAGACAAGCGGCTTTCCGTGGACTTTGAGCGCCAAGGCAGGAAAGTCGGCCCGGATCCGCGCGACGTCGTAAGAGCCGTTTTTGACCGCCGGATGCATGGTCATTGGCGCGCGCCCAGCCATTTTAGCGCCGCGAACATCAACGCCTCGCGAACAGCATCGTTGGAGATCTCTTCCACGACCTCGCCGATGAAGGCCTGGATCAGCAAAGCCTCGGCTTCAGTCTCGGAAATTCCGCGCGACATCAGGTAGAACTTGAGTGCCTTGTCCGGCGCGGATGTGGTCGCACCATGGCCGCAGACCACATCGTCGGCGAAAATTTCCAATTCAGGTTTGTTGTCGGCTTCCGCCTCGTCGGAAAGCAGCAGCGCGCGCGTCATCATTTTGGCATCAGTCTTCTGCGCATGTGGCTGGACGACAATCTTGCCCTGAAATACCGCGTGGCTCTCGTCGTCGAGCACCGATTTGAACTGTTCGCGACTTTCGCAGTGGCCTTTGGCATGATCGATCGATAGCGTGGTATCAACGTGCTCCTTGCCTTTGAGCAAGCTCACGCCGCGAATGCCGGCTTTCGTCCCCTCTCCGGCGAAGCGCACGAACATCTGGTTGCGCACCACCCGCGCGTCGGCGTTGAACGAGAAGCTGTTGAAGGTGGCGCGTGCGCCAATAGCGGCCATCAGGCTTGCGATGTGCAATCCTTGCGCCTGCGTTGTTTTGATATAGTCGACCTGCGCATCGTCACCGACGATAAGTTCGAGCGCGGCATTCACCTGGCCAGCACCGGTCTCATGACTTTCGATCAAGGTCGCGCGCGCGCCTTTCTCAATCGCAATGATCGAACGAATGAAGGCCGCGGCTGGTTTATCGCTGCCATTCGCAAAAACCAGATGTATCGGTCGCTTGAGGGTCGTCCCGGCGGCAACGCGAATTGCCGCGCCGTCGCCCATCAGCGCGGTATTGAGCGCAACCGCTGCGTCATTGGTCTCAAAGGTCTTGCCGATATTGGCCGCCAATGTATCGCCCTTGCCAAGCGCATCGGCCAGCGAACCAACTGACAGCCCCGGTTCGGGCGTCAGGTCCGATAACTCCGGCACAAAGGCGCCATCGACGAACACCAAGCGGCGCGCCGCAACGCCGGCCAGTATTTTTCCCGCATTCTTTGCGCGCGCCTTTCCCGCTGAATCGGCCGGCAAGGCAAGCGGATAGGCATCGCGCATCAGCGCGCGCAGATCGGTGTATTTCCACTCCTCGACGCGCCGGTGCGGCAGGCCCTGCTCGTCGAAATACTGAAATGCTTTTTCGCGCAGCTTCGTGACCGCGCCCTTGCCCGGCAATTTATCCCGCGCAGCCGCAAATGTGGCGCCGAGAGACTGTTCTGCCGGTGTTTTCATGGCACGGACATCGGCATTCATCTCAGGCCGCCTCGCCCTGGAATTGTCCATAGCCCTTGGCTTCGAGCTCAAGGGCGAGTTCTTTGCCTCCGGACTTCACGACGCGGCCTTTCGCCAGCACATGGACAACGTCCGGTACAATGTAATTGAGCAAGCGTTGATAGTGCGTAATCACCACCATCGACCGCTCTGGCGAACGGAGGCGGTTGACGCCGTCGGCAACGATCTTGAGCGCGTCGATATCAAGACCCGAATCGGTTTCGTCGAGCACGGCCAGCCGCGGCTGCAGAATTGCCATCTGCAGAATTTCGTTGCGCTTTTTCTCGCCGCCGGAAAAGCCGACATTGACTCCGCGACGGAGCATCTCTTGATCAATCCCGAGCTGCTTCGAGGTCTCGCGCACGAGTTTCATGAATTCCGGAGTCGACAGTTCCGGCTCTCCACGCGTCTTACGTTGCGCATTGAGCGCCGTGCGCAAAAACGTCATCGTGGCAACGCCGGGAACCTCGACCGGATACTGAAAGGCAAGGAAAACACCCTTCGCCGCGCGCTCATCTGGCGGCATTTCGAGAATGCTCTCGTTATTGAGCAGTACGTCGCCTTCGGTGACGTTGTAGTTGTCCTTGCCTGCGAGAACATAGGCCAGCGTCGACTTACCCGACCCATTAGGGCCCATGATCGCAGCCACCTGCCCTTTCTCGACCGACAAGGTCAGACCGTTGAGGATTTTCTTGCCCTCAACCTCGACGCTCAGATTTTTGACCTCAAGAAACGCCATAAGACTAGCCCACGCTTCCTTCCAAACTGATCGAAATGAGTTTCTGCGCTTCGACCGCGAATTCCATCGGCAGCTGTTGCAGCACATCCTTGACGAAACCATTCACGACAAGGGCCGTCGCCTCTTCCGCCGACATGCCGCGCTGGCGACAATAGAAGAGCATGTCCTCGGAAATTTTCGAGGTCGTCGCCTCGTGCTCGAACATCGCCGAAGAGTTTTTCGCTTCGATATATGGAACGGTGTGCGCGCCGCACTTGTCGCCGATCAACAGCGAGTCGCAGTTGGTGAAATTGCGCGCACCCTTGGCCTTGCGATGCGCCGACACAAGCCCGCGATAGGTGTTGTTGGATTTACCGGCGGCGATTCCCTTCGAAATGATGCGGCTTACCGTATTCTTACCGAGATGCAGCATCTTGGTGCCGCTGTCGACCTGCTGGCGGCCGTTCGAGATCGCAATCGAATAGAATTCACCGCGCGAGTTATCGCCGCGCAGAATGCAGCTTGGGTATTTCCAGGTGATGGCCGAACCGGTCTCTACCTGTGTCCAGGAAATCTTCGAACGTGCGCCGCGGCAGTCACCGCGCTTGGTGACGAAGTTAAAGATACCGCCCTTGCCTTCGGCATCGCCCGGATACCAGTTCTGCACGGTCGAATACTTGATCTCGGCATCGTCCAACGCCACTAACTCGACAACGGCGGCGTGGAGCTGGTTTTCGTCGCGCATCGGCGCCGTGCAGCCCTCGAGGTAACTCACGTAAGAGCCCTTGTCGGCGATGATCAGCGTTCGCTCAAACTGGCCGGTGTTCTTCTCGTTGATGCGGAAATAGGTCGAGAGCTCCATCGGACAACGCACGCCTTCCGGTACATAAACGAAAGAGCCGTCGGAAAACACCGCAGAATTCAGCGTGGCGAAGTAATTGTCCGAGGTTGGCACCACCGAACCGAGATACTTCTTCACAAGCTCCGGATGCTCGCGGATCGCCTCCGAGATCGGCATGAAGATCACGCCGGCTTTCTTCAACTCGGCCTTGAAGGTGGTGGCGACTGAAACGGAATCGAATACGGCATCAACGGCGACGCGGCCGGAACGGAATTCGCCGCCGGTTGCTTCGTCATCCAGGGCGCTCGGCTCGCCCTGCTTGCGCACGCCGGCAAGGATTTCCTGTTCTTTCAGCGGAATGCCGAGCTTTTCGTAAGTCTTCAGAATCTCCGGGTCGACTTCGTCCAGCGATTTCGGTGCCGTAAATTTCTTCGGCGCCGCATAGTAGTAGATGTCCTGATAGTCGATCTTCGGATAGCTCACGCGCGCCCAGGTCGGCTCGCGCATCGTCAGCCAACGGCGATAGGCTTCAAGCCTCCAGTCGAGCATCCACTGGGGCTCGTTCTTCTTTCCCGAGATAAAATGAATCGTATCCTCCGAGAGACCCTTCGGAGCCTTCTCGGATTCGATCTTGGTCTCGAACCCATACTTGTATTGATCAACGTCGATACGGCGGACCTGGTCGACGGTCTCTTGTACTGCCGGCATTCTTCCCTCCGCTCACGGTGGCAAGGACCGCGGGTTGGATTTGTCCGTTATGGTGCTCGCGCGTTTTTCGCTGCGCTGGTTCCCATTGGTTGATGATGCATGCTGGTCTCACACGCCATCAGGCGGCGATACCGCGTTTCTCCTTAAGTAATGATCCGGCCAAGGTATTCCAAGTTTCAAGGAACCGGTCGATCTCGGCCTCGGTCGTGCTGTACCCGATGCTGACACGGACGGCGCCGCGCCCCAACGCGCCATCCACGCCCATTGCCGCTAATACATGCGACTCCTGCACCTTGCCGGACGAGCAGGCGGCGCCGGACGAAACGGCTATCCCATTGAGATCGAATGCAATTATGGCTGTTTCCGCTCTCATGCCGGGAACAGAGAAAAAGGTCGTATTGGGCAGGCGTGGCGCATTTGCGCCGAAGATAACCGCCTGCGGGGTGAGCAACGTGATGCCGTTCTCCAGTCGGTCCCGCAACGCTGCCATGCGGGGTGCATCCGTCGACTTCGCGACAACAGCGGCGGCAGCCCCAAACCCCGCGATGCCTGCAACATTCTCGGTGCCTCCGCGCAAGCCGCGTTCCTGCCCACCGCCCTTGATCAGCGGCTCGGAAATCTGAATGTCGCCGCAGCGAATTAGCGCGCCGGCTCCCTGAGGTCCGCCGAGTTTGTGTGACGAAATCGTCAGAAGGTCAGCACAAAGTATTGCCATATTGCAGCCGATGCGCCCGGGTGCCTGAACTGCATCAACGTGCAACAGGCCATCTCCTGCATGCACAATTTCGGCAATCTCGGGGATCGGCTGAATCACGCCGGTTTCGTTGTTGGCCAGCATAACAGAGACCAACGGTCGCTTCGCTTTGCCTATTGCGAGCTTCAGCGCACCAAGATCCAGCACGCCATCGCAAGTGACTGGCAATAGCTCGACCTGTGCAAAACGACCGCCACACAGCACAGAGGGATGCTCGATCGCCGACACGAACAAGCGCTCGCGCGGTTCCTTGCGGCCACCAATTTCAAGACCTGGCGTCAGCGCCAGCGTGTTGGCTTCCGTCGCACCGCTGGTGAAGGTGACATTCTTCGCCTCAGCGCCGACAAGATTGGCAACATGAACGCGCGCCTCCTCCACCAACCGGCGGGCAGCCCGACCTTCTGCATGCACGGACGAAGCGTTACCGGTTCGCGACAGAGCGTCGCTCACCGCAACTCGTGCCTGCTCGCGTAGTGGCGCGGTGGCATTCCAATCAAAGTAGGTTCTGTCGGCCATTTCTGTCGCCAATACCAACTACCGTTCTGCCTCTAGACCCCCGAAAAAGCTTGCTTTTTGCCCTAGGGATCGTGTTAGAAGCCGAAATCTCCCGGCCCTTATAGCGTGTGTTTCGGCTAGGAACAGTGAAAATCAGAATAATTAGAATAATTCTAAAGTAAGTGCGAGGGCGGGTAAGTTTCGCCGGCTGCACGGCAATCCTGAGCCGCGAATGCAGCGGCACGTTTGGTACGAGGTTGACAGCAATGCCTGAGGTTATTTTCACGGGCCCTGCCGGCCGCATTGAAGGGCGCTATCACCCCGCGCGACAGAAGAACGCGCCGATCGCCATCATTTTGCACCCGCACCCGCAGTTTGGCGGGACGATGAACCACCCGATTATCTATCAGCTCTACTACGCCTTCGTGCACCGTGGTTTCTCGGCGCTGCGCTTTAATTTCCGCGGCGTCGGCCGCAGCCAAGGCTCGTTCGACCATGGCCAAGGGGAATTGTCCGATGCAGCCGCGGCGCTCGACTGGGCGCAGACCATCAATCCGGAAGCGAAAAGCTGCTGGATTGCCGGCTTTTCGTTCGGTGCCTGGATCGGCATGCAGCTCTTGATGCGCAGGCCAGAGATCGAAGGCTTCATTTCGATCTGTCCGCCGGCCAACTTGTATGACTTCTCTTTCCTTGCGCCTTGTCCGTCGTCTGGCCTGATCATTCACGGCGACAAGGACGCGGTTGTGCCGCACAAGGACGTGACTACGCTCGTCGACAAGCTGAAGACCCAGAAGGGCATAGTGATCGAGCAAAAAGTTGTGCAGGGCGCCAATCATTTCTTTGACGGCAAGGTCGAACCACTGCTCACTTCAATCAGTGCGTATCTCGACAAGCGGCTGAAGACCGAACGCAAGCCGGCCGCCTAGGCTTCCCACCGCAGCGACTCGTCGCGGCGCGCCTGGCTTGCTATGAGATGCGCGGCTGACCGTCGCCGTGTTGTCCCATGCTCCTGGTCAAGACCTATCTCGACAAAAGCGCTATTCACGGACTGGGTGTCTTTGCTGGCGAGTTTATCCGCAAAGGTGCAAAGGTCTGGCGATTTGTCGAAGGCTTTGATCGGGCGTATTCGCCGAAGCAATTCGCAAGCCTGCCAAAGCCCGCCCGCGAATATATCTGGAACTACGGGTACAGGGTGGATGGCGAAATTCTTCTGACGATCGATCACGATCATCACATGAACCATTCGGAGCACGCTAACACTCGTTGGCGGAACGGCCACATTGTCGCCCTTCGCAACATTCGCAAAGGCGAGGAAATAACCAACGACTACCGGCAATTTGACCGAGGATTTTGTGCGGCTTTTCTTAAAACCAAACGGCGGCTTAGCCGCATTTCCTAGGCCCGCGCCACTACTCCACCGCATTGAATCCAACGCCGGACCTGTTACACCACCTACCGACCCACGCGAAAAGACCGCGGCCGAGAATTCGAAATGAGCGCCTACAAATCAGAATTCCTCAAAGTTCTGGCCGAACGTGGCTTCATCCACCAGGTTTCGGAACCGGAAGCACTCGACGCAAAGGCAAAAGCCGGCGCGATTACCGCCTATATAGGGTTCGATTGCACCGCGCCATCACTGCACGTCGGCTCACTTCTGCCGATCATGATGCTGTATTGGCTTCAACAAACCGGGCATCGCCCCATTGCGCTGATGGGTGGCGGCACGACGCGTGTCGGCGACCCATCCGGAAAAGACGAAAGCCGCCGCGTTCTCACCGACGAAGCCATCAACGAAAACCTCAAAGGCATTCGGTCGATATTTGCGAAGTTTCTGAAATTCGAAGACGGCGGCAATGCGGTCATGAGCAACAATGCCGATTGGCTCAACAAGCTCAACTACATCGATTTTTTGCGCGACGTTGGCCGGCATTTCTCTGTCAACCGCATGCTCTCATTCGATTCGGTGAAACTGCGTCTCGATCGCCAACAGGAGCTTTCGTTTCTTGAATTCAACTATATGGTACTCCAGGCGTACGATTTCGTTGAGCTGAACAAACGCTACGGCTGCATTCTGCAAATGGGTGGATCCGATCAATGGGGCAATATTGTAAATGGCATTGATCTCGGCCGACGATTGCTCAATGCCCAACTATTCGCGCTCACTGCCCCGCTGATCACAACCTCCTCGGGCGCCAAGATGGGCAAGACGGCGGCTGGCGCGGTGTGGCTCAACGCTGACCAAGTGAGCCCATACGACTACTGGCAGTACTGGCGCAACACCGAAGACGGTGACGTTGCACGCTTTCTCAAACTGTTCACCGTGTTGCCGCTTGACGAAATCTCACGGCTCGCCGCACTTAGGGGCAATGAGATCAATGAAGCGAAGAAGGCGCTAGCTACGGCGGCGACCGCGCTGGTTCATGGTCGCGAGGCCGCCGATCGAGCAGCCGAAACCGCGCGAAAGACATTCGAGGAAGGTACGCCGGCTGAGACACTGCCGACAATCAAGATTGAGAACGGAATGGGCATTCTAAATGCCGCCGTAGCCACCGGCACCGTGTCGTCAACCAGCGAGGCGCGCCGCCAAATCAAAAGCGGCGGCATCAAATTGAACGGTGTCGTCGTAACCGATGAAAAGCTGACGTTGACGGACAACAACGCGACGTCCGAGGGAGTTCACGTTCTGTCGTTCGGCAAAAAACGGCACTTTCAGCTCAAGCGGAAATAACCGCCTCAGCGCGCCTGCATCTGATTCTGCGTCTGCGGAAGCAAATTCGGATCGAACGATCCCGGCGACGGGATGAATTTGCGCAGCAGACCCGGCGCTATCGCGCTCACTGGATTGACCAGAATTCGCGGCGAGCCTGGTGGCCCGACGGCCTCATAATTTATTCCGAGCAAACCTTCTTTGCTGCCGCCGCCAAGGAACAGGCCAACGATGGGGATTTGGCCGAACATGTTGTTGAGCCCATAGAACGGCACGAAGGTGCCGCGCAGGTGCACGTCGTCGCGCGCGTAGTCAATTTGTCCCTCTATCGTCGCGCCAACGAGCGGCCCGCGTACGATACCGTCGCGGATCGCCATCTTGCCGGGCGAGCGCGTGAAATCGGTGCGCATCTCGCTGAAGTCGACACCCTGTGTGCCCGCCGCGCCCGGCGCCCCCGATACAACCCTCTCTAGCGCGGGTTCTCCGCGCACCGAGAAGCTCCGGATGAAAAGGGTCCCGATTTGCGGTGCCTGGTCCTGCGTCGGCGCATCCAGGGCAACCCACATCTGACCACCAAACATGCGCGGATACATGTCGGTGAACCTGAAGAGCGAACCGGCATCGTCGGTTTCGAAATAGATAACGTGATGATTGTCGCGGGCGCGTACCCGCAAATCGCCATTCAACGGAGTATCGCGGCCGATCTTGCTCGTCATCGAGAAACTTCGAATATGCCCTCCGCGGCGCGACAGTCTCAGGTCAAGCCCTCGTAGCGTCTCGCCGTTATGGCCTGCCACAGTGCCGAGTTTGACGTCGAGATCGAGATCTTCCTGCGTGGTTTTATTCTTGTCAGCGAGTCCACCCGCCAGCGACGACTTCACAAAATTCCGCCCATCGTAGACATCGCCGCGCATCGACACGCGCAACGTGCCGTCGCTGCCGCGGTCCGCCTTCAGGGCGACCTTATCGCCGTCGGAAAATCCGAATACCGGGAAATTCGCCGAAACGAGTTCGTTCGTGCCATCGAACTCTACCGAGCCCCGGACGGTCGTGCCCGCGCCGTCAACGCTGATATCATCGAAACGAACTGACTTGCCCGTTCTGACCATTGTATAGGTAGCGCGCGCAGGTTTTCCTGCCGGTTTGACCCAGCCGGGCAACAGATTGTCGATCTTCACCGGTGTGAGGTCCGCCTCAACGCTCAGGCCATTGTCGTCTTTGGTATTGTCGCCGACCCGCCCCAAAACCTTGACAGGAATGGCTCCTGCAACTGCGCTGCCGGCATCCATCCCCATGCGGCGACGGGCGGCCTCATCGATTATCGATTGCATACGAAGCTCGGCGTCAGGGTCGTCTTTCTGCTTACGCAATTCGATGGTTGCCGGCGTACCGTTGAGCTTGACGTCGCCCTTGAGCTGAAAACCATCGTTCGTTGCCGTTGCCTTGAGAAGCGAAGCCTCGAGCTTTTGGCCAAGTAAAATTTTATCGGCGGAAAAATTGATGAGGTCAGCGGCAATAGTATAAGTCGAAGAATCCTTGGGAACCGATCTTCCGATTGCCAAGCGGACCCCAACCTGGGCGGCGACCGTGCCGCGACTTGTTGCCGGATCAAGCGTGATGCCCACGCTATCGCGCAAGCCTTCGGTTGCAAGCAACGCTGCGGTAGCAGGCATGGTACCGTCGATGCGGAAGCTCGCCCGCGCGGGTGCCGGTTTGGGAAAAGTGTCCGGCACTTCGAATACGCCGCTTGCAATGTTGAGTTTGCGTCCCGGTACTGCTTCGACTGTGCCACGGCCGAGATTGATGACCGCGTTGCGGCCACTGATCCGGACTGTCAGATCAGCGTCACGAATAGCCGGCAAAGTTGCAATCGGACGCAGTGTCGTCCCGCTGGTTTCGATATCGACAGACAAGCCATCGTCCGGGGTCGGCGGGCCGTCGTGCCTGAAGACATCAAGTGGTGCGTTGCCGGCAACAACAACCCGTTCGACCATGCCATCGGCAATATGGTCTTCAACCCAAGACCGCACATCAGCGGCCACGAATATCGGCCAGAGCCGCTTCATCGCTGACACGGTCATGCGCGTACCGGCAGCGCCGAAAGCAAGGTGCGGCTCCGTCCCGGAATAATCGAGGCTCCCGGTAACGGCGATGCCGATATTGTGCGAGGGACGCGTGTCGATGCGGCCGAAATCACCCTGATCAAGTTCTAGCCGTTTGCGCGCGGTATCGATCCGTGCGCGGACAGCAACGCGATTGATGGAAATGCCCTCTTCATCCGCCGACGCGCCTGGCGCGATTATGATCGGATCGATTACAGAATCGCCGCGCGCGACTTCAAGCCGCCAGGCGCCGTTGTCATCGGGCAGCGCCTCCAGGCTCGCACGCAGGGTGAACTGGTTGCCGCCGGATTGGACCTGGAACGGCACAACCAGATTGTGCCGGTGCGCATCCCAATTGAATCGGAAATCGGCATGGTCGATGTTCAAACGAATCCTGTCATTGTCATTGATAGTGCCGGCATCCGCGATGAGCTGCCCCTGTACCTGTTGGGGCGTCCCGTCGGCTGACACGTCGGCACGGATACTCGCGGACAAAGGTAGGTCGATATCCACGTTTCGTGTGTCGAGCCTGAGCGCCAGTATAATGTCCCGTGTGGAAACCTTGCGCGCCTCGATGCCAACCGCGCGCATCCCATCGGTGAGCGGACGTATCGCTGCACTCAAAACCCATGGCCGTTCGGTATTGTCGGATTCTAGTCGGAAAATAACTCCGCCCTGTCGCGGACGCGTCAGGCTTGCGTTGATACCGTCAAAAGTCCAGCGCTTTCCATTGCGGCGGTCGTCAACGACGAGATTGCCGTTCTTGAGACCGAGCTCGCGCAGGTCGTGTCCATCGAGGCCCGTTTCACCAACGGCATCGAGCCTCGCCATGATGCCCGCAAGATCTTGGAAACCGGCTTGTAACGCGGCTTGCGGCGTAGCGTTGGAATCGGGCGCACTCATGCGCGGCGGTCCAATGCCCGGTGCGGCGGTCGCGATTGGCCGCTTATCCGCGCCGGCAAAAACGGTAAGACGACCGTCGGTCTCAATGCGTATGGACATTTCGGCGCCCACCAGATTGAGACTTTGCGCACGCAACCGCCCTGCCAGAAGACTTCTGCCGGAAATACCAACTTCGGCTTTTGGTGCGCTCGCGACTATGGTTCCGTCGCTATCCCGTACGATGATGTCGCGCAGGCGAAGCGAGGTTCGACCTTTCTCGTCGCGTTCGAGCTGTGTGCCTCCTACGACAACACTATGGTTGCCGCCGAAGTTTTCCTCGATTGCCGCCTTTAGCCACGGTGTAGCGAGATCAAGTTCGATCGGACCACCCGACAGCCGCCACCATAGCCCGACGACCGCAAGGGTCGCGATCGAGGCAAAGATCACCAAACCCCAAAGCACACGGCGAAGGAAACGCAAACGGACCAGACTGACTGCCCGCCGGCGCGCGCCTGTCCACCGCTGACGACCGAGAACACGCGTCACGCGCCGCTGATGCGGGGCATGAGCCACGGCAACAACGTGGCCTTCATGATGTGCGTGCTCGTGTTCGCTACCGGTCATTCGCTAGGTCGCGCCCTCGTCTGACTTAGCATGCGTATTCTACCGACAGCCGGACCCATACACGGCGTTTCTCGCGGCACTTATCTGTGGAACCGGTTGCGCCCCTCCGACGCAAATGGCATGTGCGACATGACCGTTTGAAAGCGACGAAAGGAAGGCATATGGGGCAAGAACTTGCTGCGGGTGCGAAGGCCCCAGCCTTCACATTACCGCGGGACGGCGGCGGCCAGATTTCGCTGAAGGACTTCAAGGGCCGCAATCTTGTCCTCTATTTCTATCCCAAAGCCGATACGCCCGGATGCACCAAGGAAGCGCTTGCTTTCTCGCGGCTACGCGGCCAGTTCGCCAAGGTGGGGACCGAGATTCTCGGGGTCTCGGCCGACCCTGTCCAAGCCCAGGATCGATTCAAGTCCAAACACAAGCTCGGCATAGCGCTCGGGTCCGACGAAGAAAAAAAGATGATCGCCGCGTACGGGGCCTGGGGCGAGAAATCCATGTACGGGCGCAAATTCATGGGGGTCATCCGCAAGACATTTCTGATCGACGGGCGTACCCGTATTGTCAGGGTCTGGCCGAAAGTTCGGGTCCCGGACCATGCGGAAGAGGTTCTGCTTGCCGCTCGCGACCTGTAATTACCGGCAATTACTGAAGAATCATAGCCGAAACCGGTTTACCGGTTTCTTAACCATATCGGATTGATATCGGCCTGGCTGGCCACGGTTCGACCACGACGAACCCGGCGCGGAGCGTCGATGTCGCATTCTTCCCCCTCATACTACCCGGCAACCGACTCGGGTCCGCGCGCCGCGCACGCGCGAGCTTCAGCCGCAGCAATGTCCCGTCATCTGCATCGCAGCCATGATGGCTATACCCTCGTCCATGCCGGTCATCAGGTTCGGATAGGACCGATAGCGTTCTGGATCGTCGTCGGCGCACTGGTCATTATGGCAGTGTGGACCATCGCGACGGGCACTTATTTCGCGTTCCGCGACAACGTTCTGACCCGGCTGATCGGCCGTCAAACCGAGATGCAATTTGCGTACGAAGACCGCATCGCGGAATTGCGTGCGCAGGTCGATCGCATCATGAGCCGGCAGCTACTGGACCAGGAGCAGTTCGAACAAAGGCTCAATGCGTTGCTCCAGCGCCAGGCGGCATTGGAACAGCGCACATCCGCACTCACGGGCGACGTTTCAAGCACCGGATCGGTAAAGCCCTCGCGGATTGCGCCGCCGGCCCCGCCCGCGCCCGAAAGAATCCAGCCATCGCCAATCAGTGACACCGTGATCTTCGTCGCGCCGCCCGACCGCGAAGCGCGGCTACAGTCGCGCGAATTGGCCACGAATGCGACCCGTGTCGCTGAACGTACAACCGCGGGCGGTCTCGGAGGCGTGCTTGCACGCGTTTCCTTGTCGCTGGATAAAGTTGAGCAGCGGCAAGTCGCTACTCTCACCGATCTCGAAGAACGCATCGACACAAGAGCGCGCCGGATTCAGAGTGTCCTCGCGGATCTGGGAGTGGATGCATCCCGCAGATCTGGGGACGCTGCAGCCGGTGGTCCATTCGTGCCGATCAGACCGCCGCAATTCGGCGCCAGCGCTTTCGACCGTCAGCTCTATCGCATCAATGTCGCGCGCGCACAAATCAACCGTTACAGCCAGACGCTGGTCGCGGTACCGGTACGAAAACCGGTCATCGGTGAAGTCGACATGAGCTCACCGTTCGGCATGCGCATGGATCCATTTTTGGGTCGTCCGGCAATTCACACCGGCATCGACCTGCGCGGCGACGTGGGCGAACCTGTACGAGCTACAGCCACGGGTCACGTATCCATCGCCGGCCGCGAGGGCGGCTATGGCAATATGGTCGAAATCGATCACGGTAATGGGCTTGCGACCCGGTATGGCCACCTGTCAGTGATCAGCGTGAAAATCGGCCAGTTGGTCCGCATCGGTGAGGTCGTCGGCAAAATCGGATCAACCGGCCGCTCCACCGGACCGCACCTGCATTATGAGACTCGCGTCAAGGGCGAAGCTGTCGATCCGCAGAAGTTCCTTCGCGCCGGATTGAGGCTTGGCGACGTATAGCTAGAGCGCAAACCAAGCACCAAAACGCTTGCAACTATTCCACGTCCTCAATCTGCTCCGGTCCGCCGCCGAAGGCCTTTTGTGCCAATGCTGCCTGCATGAAGGCGTCGAGATCGCCATCGAGCACGCCCGACGTGTTTGAAGTAGATACGCCGGTGCGCAGGTCCTTCACCATTTGATAGGGTTGGAGCACATAAGAGCGAATTTGATGGCCCCAGCCGATATCGGTCTTGGCCGCCTGCTCGGCCGCCGCCTTCTCCTCGCGCTTTTTCATCTCCATTTCAAAAAGCTTGGCGCGCAACATGTCCCACGCCATCGCGCGATTGCGATGTTGCGATCGATCGTTCTGGCACTTGACCACAATGTTTGTCGGAATGTGCGTTAGTCGCACCGCCGACTCGGTCTTGTTGACGTGTTGACCGCCGGCGCCCCCTGATCGCATGACGTCGGTGCGTACGTCGCTTTCTTTGATGTCGATCTTGATCCGGTCGTCCACCACCGGGTAGACCGTGACGCTAGCGAATGACGTATGCCGGCGCGCATTCGCATCGAATGGCGATATGCGCACCAGTCGATGCACGCCGTTCTCGCTTTTTAACCAGCCATAGGCATTGTGCCCTTTGACCACAACGGTCGCCGACTTGATGCCGGCGCCCTCACCCTCGGTTTCTTCAATCCATTCCACTTTGTAGCCGTGCGCTTCGGCCCAGCGCACATACATGCGCATAAGCATGTTGGCCCAATCCTGGCTTTCGGTGCCGCCGGCTCCGGCATGGACTTCGAGATAGCAATCGTTGGCGTCCGCCTCTCCGGACAGCAGCGCTTCCAGTTCTCGCCGCGCGACTTCGATCTTCAGGCGTCTCAGCGCATTTTCC
>DASPUD010000126.1:0-11284 GCA_035623095.1 Pseudolabrys sp. | reverse complement strand
CGGGGTACAGCTTTATTCGAAAGTCATTCAAGTACCGACGGTGTTGATGTCCCAAGCAGCGTCGTCTTCCCGGAGCGATCAGCCCTTTAGACACCGGCCCGCACAGCGCGGCAGGGCATTTGGCACATTCGCCCTCGCAATCGTTTTGTTATGCGGCATGGTCTGGGATGACATTGAAAATCGCTATGCCGAAATCATCGTTGGCCAGGTGAACGCTGAATTCGATGCGGTGATTTTGCCGTTCGCCACTGCCGATCTCTCCGCTGACGAGATCCTGGCGGCCGCGGTGACCGAAACCGACGTACAAATCAACGTTGGTGAATCCTGCCCGCAATCGGACTCGGCAACGTTGTCCCTTCTGGAATCGGCGGTTGTCCTCAGCGGCAGCAACGCGGAAACAATTTCGTATGCCCGCCGCACAATTGTGCCGACGTTCGCCGCCGCATACCGTTCCGTGCGCAAGCTTGTCGCCATGATGCAAGTGTTTCACACGCGAGACGACATTGCGCCTTCGCGAGACATAATCTTCGGCGCCGTTTCAACCTACAACCCCTACCGCGACGGCAAACAGGAAGGCGACACGCAAACGGCATCCGGCGAACTGTACGATCCTGCGACCTGGACAGCGGCAATTCAGGTCGGTTTGCGCGAGCAGTTTGGCGGTATCCGTTATGGCAGGCTGTATCAGCCCACCTTTGCACTGGTTGAAAGCGGGGCCAAGCAGGTTATCGTCAAGGTCAATGACGTCGGGCACCTGAGACCCGGGCGCGTTCTCGACCTCAACGAGCGAAGCATGCGTTACTTCGATCCGTTCCTGAAGCTCGGGCTTCTCGCCGATGTCAGGATTACCCTGCTCCCCGGTGAAGACTGGACACCGGGGCCTATTGGCGGAGCAAACATGGGCGAATTCGTCGCGACAGACTGGTTCGCCGCATCGACGAAGTTTGCTGCGCCATCCGAATGGCAAACTGAAATGTCGCGGCTGGGTGCGCCGCTTCACGCTCCGGCCGTGGATGAAGCCGTCCGGGCCGAAGCGAAATCAAGCGCTGGCGGATGATCGCGATCTCGCGCGCTGGCGGCAGTTAGCGTTTTTTGCGCAGCCAGGCGTCGATGCTGAAGCGTCCGGCACCCACAACGAAAAGAAACAGGATGCCACCCAGCATCGACAGATTCTTGTAGAAATTTCCATCCTGAGCACGACGCGCTGCAGCATCGGCAAATTCCCAATACCGGTGCGAACTGAAAGTCGCCACCAGCATGAAAATAGTCATGACTACCGCGGCATAGCGGGTTGCGAAGCCGAACATCAGCGCCAGGCCGCCGAAAAATTCCGCCGGAACGGAGATATAGGCAAGGAATGGGGGCAGTCCGCGCGCCGGAAACGTCGTGGCATATCCAGCAATGTCAAACATCTTCCCATAACCGCTGCGCACAAAGATCCAGCCCAGAAGAATTCGGCCAATCAGCAAAAGAATGTCGGACGTACTTGCTGCCAGTGCATCGGCGCCCGACAGCGAAGGATGTGAACTATTTGTTGTGCTCATGATGCTCCCCAGCTAACGCCAATGGATGGCCCGGCAAGGCTACCTCTGCGTTGCGGATAATAACAAGGGTCAGGCTGCTTTATTCCGTCCGAGGCCTGGGACGCCCTCGGAAAGAAAATCAACGGCGCTCCAGCTTCCTCAGCACCGCATCGAGCTGCTCCAGATTGCGGTACTTTATACGAAGTGTGCCGCTCCCGCCCCGGTGATCGACGCTGACTTTGAGGCCGAGTGCGTCAGATAGCCGCTTTTCCAGCGCGCGCGTATCCGCAGTCTTGGCGGTACCGGCCGAGGCGCCCTTCACTTTCCGCCGCAAATCGTCAACCTGCGCCGCAACATCCTTGCGCATATTTTCTTCGAGATCGCGGACACTCCAGCCCTTTTCGATGATCTCGTTTGCAACGCGCTCGGCGTTGGTCTGGCCCACCAGCAAGCGCGCATGGCCGGCTGAAATTTTACCGGAGCGCACCATTTGCTTTACCGCCTCCGGCAATCGAAGCAGCCGGATCGTGTTGGCGATATGCGGCCGGCTCTTGCCGACGATCTTCGCGACGTCATCCTGCGTGCGATTGAAATCGTCCATCAGTGCGAGATAGCCGCTCGCTTCCTCGATTGGATTGAGATCCGTACGTTGTACATTCTCGATGACGGCGAATTCCAGCGCCTGCGCATCGTTCGCCTCAACGATGGCGATCGGCACGTCGTGCAGTCCGGCGCGCTGCGCCGCGCGCCACCGCCGTTCACCGGCGATGATTTCAAAGGTGTCGCCCTGCAGCGCGCGCACTACGATTGGCTGAATGATGCCGCGCTCGCGGATCGAACCAGCAAGCTCGTCCAATTCCTCGTCGCTAAACAGACGTCGCGGATTACGCGGATTTGGACGCAGGTTTTCGATCGGTGCACGGCGGGGTTTGCGGCTGCCGTCGGCTACAGAAGCCTCCTCGCCGACGTCGCCGATCAGCGCGGCCAAGCCACGTCCCAATCGCGAGTGATCCGACATCGACGCCGCTCCCGAACGCGCCATTAAAATTATCCCGCTTTCAGTGCTTTTTCACGCTGGATGATCTCGGTCGCCAGGCGAAGATAGGCTTCGCTGCCGACGCATTTGAGATCGTAGACCAGCACCGGCTTGCCATAAGACGGCGCTTCCGAGATCCGCACGTTACGCGGGATTATTGTTTCGTACACCTTGTTGCCCATGAACTGGCGCACGTCGGCAACAACCTGGCTTGAGAGATTATTGCGCGAGTCGTACATCGTCAGAACGATGCCATGAATCGAAAGTGTCGGATTGAGCGTCGTCTTGACTTGCTCGACCGTCTTGAGAAGTTGCGACAGACCTTCGAGCGCAAAGAACTCACATTGCAGTGGTACCAGAATTGAATCCGCGGCCGCCATCGCGTTGACCGTAAGAAGATTGAGCGACGGCGGACAATCGACGAGCACATATGAGAAGTCGTAGGTGCGCGTGCCGCTATTGAGCGCACGTAGCGCGTTACGCAGACGGAACGCACGGTCACGCTGCTGTCCGATCTCAAGCTCGAGACCCGAGAGATCAAGCGTCGACGGCGCGATGTAAAGCTGCGGCACGGAGGTTTGCAGAACGGCGTCGCGCAGCGCTGCCGCGCCGGTAAGCACGTCATATGTCGAAGTTCGCCGCGATTTGCGTTCGATACCGAGGCCGGTCGAAGCGTTGCCCTGCGGATCGAGATCAACGATGAGCACATGCTCACCGATGGCGGCGAGCGCGGTGCCGAGATTGATGGCGGTCGTGGTCTTGCCGACCCCGCCCTTCTGGTTGGCGATCGAAAGCACGCGCGGCCGGACCGGCTCAGCCTGCACGCCAGTCTTGCCGAATTGAACGACCTGCGGATCGACGGCCTGAGGGTTGGGTTGAGCATTGCTCATGACTGGAATTCCATCGGTTGGTTGAATGGCCCGGTGACCGGGCCGCGAATCACCTTCAAGGTTCGCGCCTAGACGCGCCGAACAACAGGCGCGAGGCCGCGAATGACAACGATCGAACTCTGGGGACTGGTCTTACTGGCCACTTTTGACGCCTCAACTTTCCAATATTTAGCGGCATCGGTCAATTCAGCATCTACATCTTGACCTTTCGGGAACAGTGCGACTGCGCCGCGGCTGATAAAAGGAAACGCCTGTTCGCACAGCGTTTTCAATGGGGCCAGGGCACGCGCGGTCACCGCATGGATGGTTTCTGCACAGCTTTCCCCAAATTTCTCGACGCGCTCCTGGTGCACGACCGCCGGTACCCCGACTGCCCTCACCGCTTCCCGCAGGAACGCAGCTTTTTTCCCATTACTTTCAATGAGGTGGATTTGGGTGCCGGTCTCACCCGCGAGTGCGCAGGCAATCGGTATCCCAGGAAATCCACCGCCCGATCCGAAATCGACCCAGACGCGGGCATGCGGCGCCAAAGGCAGCAGCTGCAGCGAATCGGCAATGTGCCGCGTCCACAATTCGCCCAGCGTCGAAGACGCGACGAGATTGATCTTCGGCTGCCAACCAAGCAGCAGATCGGCGAATACCTCGAGGCGTTTTTCGGTTTCACGTGAAACAGGCGTGATCGCGAGCGCGCGCTTTTTATCGGCCGCGAGATCGCTCGTGCCCTGCCCGCTTCTGTTCACGCAATTTTCGCCGGCGGTTTTTTCCCGCGCCGGACATGAGCCACAAGCAACGTCAGCGCCGCCGGCGTAACGCCATCGATGCGGCTGGCATGACCGATCGTGCGCGGTCGATGCATCTGCAATTTCTGTTTCATCTCATTCGACAGACCCGGCAGTGCCGCATAGTCGAAGTCGTCGGGCAACTCAAAACTTTCGTCGCGGCGGTACGCTGCGATGTCCGCAGCCTGGCGTGAAAGATAAACGTCGTACTTCGCATCGATCTCGATCTGCTCGGCGATGTTCGGCGCGAGTTCACCGAAGCGCGGCCAGATTTTTGCAAGATCCGAAATCGTCACGTGCGGATATGACAAAAGTTCGAAAGCCGTGCGGCGCTGTCCGTCTTTGTTCAGTGACAAGCCATGACGCTTGGCTTCTTTCGGTGTGAGGGAAACCGATCGTGCGAATTCGCGGGCGTTGTTCAGTGCCGAGAGTTTTTCCCGATGCATGCGCGCGCGGATTTCTCCGACGCAGCCGACAGCGATTCCTTTGTCTGTGAGACGTTGGTCGGCATTGTCGGCACGCAGTTGCAGACGATATTCGGCGCGCGACGTGAACATACGATACGGTTCGGTGACGCCGCGCGTGACGAGGTCGTCGATCATCACGCCAAGATACGCTTGTGCGCGATCGATGATGATTGCATCGCCCTCACCCGCCAATGATGCCGCATTGAGACCTGCAAGAAGTCCTTGCGCCGCAGCCTCTTCGTAACCTGTTGTGCCGTTGATTTGTCCGGCCAAAAATAATCCGCGCAGACGTTTTGTTTGCAGCGTTGGAGCGAGCTCGCGCGGGTCGACGTAATCATATTCGATGGCGTACCCCGGACGGATGATACGGGCGTTCTGCAATCCGGGAATTGTAGCGACCAGCGCGCGCTGAACGTCTTCCGGAAGCGATGTCGAAATTCCGTTTGGATAAACGGTGTGGTCGTCGAGCCCTTCCGGCTCGAGAAAAATCTGATGGCCGTCGCGCTCGCCGAATTTCACGATTTTGTCTTCGATCGATGGACAATAGCGCGGACCCCTACTCGCGATTTGTCCTGAGTACATCGGCGAACGATGCACGTTGTTGCGAATGATCGCGTGCGTGGTTTCGTTCGTGCGCGTGATGCCGCATTGGATCTGCGGATTTTCAATTCGCGTTGTCAGAATTGAAAATGGCTCGGGCGGTTCGTCACCAGGCTGCATTTCGAGCGCGGACCAGTCGATCGCGCGGCCATCGAGACGTGGCGGCGTTCCGGTTTTCAGGCGGCCAAGTGCAAAGCCGAAATTTTCCAGCGTGCGTGAAAGCCCCAGCGCCGGCGCTTCGCCGACGCGGCCCGCCGGGAGCTGCCTTTCGCCGATATGGATAAGGCCGCGCAAAAAAGTGCCCGTAGTCAGCACAACGGCGCCAGCTGAAATCTCCCGACCATCGGCCAATTTGACCCCCCCGACGGCATTGGCCTCGATTTTGAGGTCATCAGTCTCGGCTTCAATGACCTCGAGATTGGGGGTTTCGCGAATCGCGGCCTGCATTGCCGCCGCATAGCGCTTGCGGTCGGCTTGGGCCCGCGGGCCGCGCACCGCGGGGCCTTTACGGCGGTTGAGGATGCGGAATTGGATGCCCCCGAGGTCCGCGACCCGGCCCATCAGGCCGTCGAGGGCGTCGATTTCCCGCACCAGATGGCCTTTTCCGAGGCCTCCAATGGCCGGGTTGCACGACATCGCGCCGACGGTGGCAAAGCGGTGAGTGATGAGGGCCGTGCGCGCGCCCTTACGTGCAGCCGCAGCCGCGGCTTCACAGCCGGCGTGGCCGCCGCCAATCACCACGACGTCGAATCGCTTGGCCATCAAAAACCTCGGATCGCGCCTTGTAGCGGAGGAGCGGGAAGGGGTCAAAAAGACCCATTTTTCTTAAAATTGTTTCACGTGAAACATTTCTCGAAAGGCCGGGGCAGGCTATTTGCCGATGCAGAAATCCCGGAAAATCACCTCCAGAATGTCCTCCACGTCCACCCGACCCAGAAGGCGTTCGAGAGCCCGTGCAGCGATTCGCAGCTCTTCGGCAAGCAGATCCTCCTTCGTCGCCAGATCGCGCGCCAGGGCGCGCCGGACAGCTCCCAGCGCATCGGCCAAGGCCTGTCGGTGGCGGGCGCGCGTGATGAGGGCCGACTCGGCTCCTGCCAGATAATCCCCAGCGTACTCCTGGATTTTCGCGAGGAGGGCGTCGAAGCCTTCGCCAGAAAGTGCGGAAAGAACGAATTCTAATTCATTCAAACTGAATTCAAATTCAGTCCTTTTCTTTAACCTTTTGTTAACCGTCTTTGTTTGCGCTTCGTTAGTCTGAACTGATAGTTCACCACTTCGGCAAACTTGATGCCGTAGTTCATTTCTTCGTTCGCCGCTGTTGAGCAAGTCTATTTTGTTGCGGACCACCAGGACGCGCGGGGTAGGGCGATCGGCGGTCGATACAAATTGCCTGAGCGAAGTCGACAGCGCCGGAGCGTCTGCCGAATTGCTTGCATCGACTACCCAAAGCACAACGTCGGCCGCACCCGCGCGCGCACGCGCGCGCCGTACACCTTCCAGTTCGACCGGGTCATCAGTTTCGCGAATGCCCGCCGTATCGAGGAGGGTCACCGGCAGTCCCGCGAGATCGAGATGCACCTCAATCACGTCGCGCGTCGTGCCGACGTGGGGTGACACGATCGCTGCCTCGCGTCGGGCAAATCGATTAAGCAGCGTGGACTTGCCCGCATTTGGCGGGCCCGCGATGGCAACGACCAGTCCCTCACGCAACCGCTCACCGCGCCCCTCGTCCGTCAGGGCCGATGCGATTTCGCCTTCCAACCTGCGGGCAATCTGCAATGCAGGCGCGATGAGACCTTCCGGCACGTCGGCCTCGTCGGAAAAATCGATGCGCACTTCGATCAGTGCGAGTGCCTGGATAAGTTGCGAACGCCAGCTTTCGGCACGTTGCCGCAACGCTCCCGTAAGCTGACGAAAAGCCTGCCGCCGCTGACCGTCCGTCTCTGCCATCACCAGGTCGGCAAGGCCTTCCACGCCAGTCAGATCAAGCTTGCCGTTCTCGAAGGCCCGGCGCGTGAACTCGCCGGCCTCCGCCGGCCGCAGACCTTCGAGTGCCGAAAGTGCCGAGAGCACAGCGGCAATAACCGCACGTCCGCCGTGCAGCTGCAGTTCGGCAACATCCTCACCGGTTTCGCTGTGCGGACCCGGAAACCAAAGGGCCAGAGCCTGGTCGATGATCTCGCCGTCAGTGCCTCGGATCTGTGCGAGTGTGGCCTTTCTTGCCGCCGGGATTTTGCCAGTGAGCGCCTTGAGCGCACCGCCGGCACGCGGACCGGAGATACGCACCACGCCGATCGCTGCCGGCGGCGGGCCGGAGGAGAGGGCGAAGATGGTGTCACGCACTGACGCGGGCATCGCGGCGCACGGAAGCGCCGGGCAGGCGAGGGGTCAAGCCCCCAAGCGGCCGATCGACGAGATGACAGAGAGCGCAGGGAATGCGTTAATCGTGGCTCTCGACAAGATTGCTGACAGTGCCGATCGCTCGGAGAGTCGCCATGACACTGAAGCTGCGCATTCTCGCTGTTCTATTGTCGCTTGGGTTTGCAGGATCGCCTGCGCTGGCGCAGAGCGACCTCGCGCGCGCCTATCGCGTTATCGCATCCAAGAATTTCGTCGACCTGACGCATAGCTTCGGACCGGACACGCCGGTGTGGTCCGGCTTCGGGCAGGCCAAAATGACGCCCGCCGCCGATCCGAAAACAAGAAAGCCATACACGATCAAAGACGATGGCTTCCGCGCTACGTTCTACGAGATGGTCGGCCAGTACGGCACCCATGTCGATCCGCCGGCGCATTTTGCTGAAAACGGCATCACCATGGATGAGATCCCGCTCAAGCAGATGATATTGCCGCTGATTGTGCTCGACGACACGCCTTATTTGGCGAAAGACCCGAACCACGCATTTTCGTTGGACGACCTCAAGGCCTGGGAGAAGAAGAACGGTCGTATTCCGCGCGGGGCTTTCGTTGCGTTACGCACGGACATGTACAAAGACTGGGATGCCAATCCAGAGCGCTTCAAGCGCGAACAATTTCCCGCCTGGGCTTTCGAAACCATCAAGTTTTTGTACGAGCAGCGAGGCGTCACTGCGACAGGCCACGAGTCGATGGACACCGACACTACCGAGAAAATGCTTTCGGAAACCTACATCCTCCAAAATGGCCACTACCAAATTGAGGTGATGGCCAGTCTGGACAAGGTGCCGCCGAAGGGCGCGCTGATTGTGGTGACATGGCCCAAGGTACGCAAAGGCCTCGGATTCCCGGCCCGCGCCTTCGCCATATTGCCTTAGACGGTTGGTTTGCCGGGTCACTCCGCGGTAGTTTGCGCCGATGTCGAGTTCCAATACCGCGCACGAAAACCGTCTGGCGCAGGCGACCAGCCCCTATCTCCTCCAGCACAAGCACAACCCAGTCGACTGGTGGACCTGGGGACCTGAGGCCCTGGCGGAAGCAAAACGCTCGAATCGTCCGATCCTGCTGTCAGTCGGCTACGCCGCTTGCCATTGGTGCCATGTGATGGCGCACGAGTCGTTCGAGGATGAAGCGACCGCGCGGGTGATGAACGAGCTCTTCATCAACATCAAAGTCGATCGCGAAGAGCGGCCCGACATCGATCAGATCTACATGAATGCACTGCATCTTCTGGGCGAGCAGGGCGGTTGGCCCTTGACCATGTTTCTGACCCCGCAGGCTGAGCCGGTGTGGGGCGGCACGTATTTCCCGAAGGAATCACGCTTCGGCCGGCCCGCCTTTGTCGATGTCCTGCGCGAAGTCGCGCGGATGTTCCAGGAAGAGCCCAACCGGATCGAGCAAAATCGGGTCGCACTTCTTTCGCGGCTAGCCGACAAGGCGCGGCCGGCGGGCAAAGTCACCATCGGGCTCAAGGAGCTCGACGCCGGCGCCATGCAGATCGGCAATATGTTCGACCAGGTTAACGGTGGTCTGCGTGGTGCGCCGAAATTCCCCCAGCCCGCAATCCTTGAAATGCTATGGCGCGCCGGCCTGCGCAGCGGCGATGTGCGCTTTTTTGAGACCGTCGAACACTCGCTCGAACGAATGAGCGAAGGCGGTATCTACGATCATCTCGGCGGCGGGTTCTCGCGTTACTCGGTGGATGAGAAATGGCTGGTGCCGCATTTCGAGAAGATGCTCTACGACAACGCGCAACTGCTGGAGTTGCTGGCGCTTGCCTGGCAACGCAGCCATAAGCCTCTATTTGCTCAACGCGCGCGTGAGACCGTTGCCTGGCTGGCGCGCGAAATGACCACGGGCGAGGGGGCCCTTTGCGCTTCGCTCGATGCCGATTCGGAAGGCGAGGAAGGCAAGTTCTATGTCTGGTCGAAAAACGAGATTATTGAACTCATTGGTCCCGAGGCCGGTGAATTTTTCGCGCAATATTACGACGTGACCGACGAAGGCAACTTCGAAGGCCACAATATTCTTAACCGGCTTAAGGCGCCGCCGCACAGTGAAGCCGATGAACAGCGGATCGCGAGTTTGCGCGCGATCCTGCTGAGCGCGCGGGCTGGGCGCGCGCGGCCCGGACTCGACGATAAGGTCCTCGCCGACTGGAACGGTCTGATGATCGCCGCGCTGGTCAACGCCGGCACAATCCTTGAACAAACGTCATGGCTCGATATGGCCGAGCGCGCCTTTGAATTCATAGCGCGACAGATGACCAAAGGTGACCGGCTCGGCCATTCATGGCGCGGCGGCAAGTTGCTGTTTCCTGGCCTTGCGTCGGATTTCGCTAACATGATCCGCGCCGCTTTGGCGCTTTACGAGGCAACCGGCAATCGCGCGTACCTCGAGCGTGCACTCGCGTGGCAGAACGCATTCGACGCCCATTACGCCGATCCCGACACCGGTGGCTATTATCTGTCTGCCGATGACGCCGGCGATCTGCTGCTGCGGCCGCATTCAACCCAGGATGACGCAACGCCTAATCCAAACTCGATAGCCGGGCAAAATCTGGTGCGTCTGGCGATATTGGCAGGCGACGGCAAATGGCGGGACAAGGCCGACCGGCTCATGGAGTCAATTCTGTCAGCCTCCGCGCGTAACTTGTTCGGTCACGTGGCGCTGCTTAATGCGCTCGATCTGCGTCTGCGCGCTGCCGAGATTGTCGCAACCGGGCCCGATGCCGAACGCTTTGCGCAAGCTGGATTGAAATTGCCTTATATGGATCGGGTCGTGCTTCGCGCGCGTTCCAGCACTAATCTGCCGGCTTCGCATCCGGCACAGGAAAAGTTGAAAGCTGTTTCGGGAAGCGCTGCCTTTATTTGTATCGCTGAGCGTTGTTCGTTGCCGGTAACCCAACCCAGCCAAGTCGCAGAGGCTGTGAAGGCAATGCGTGTCGCGTAGTCATCCAGAAAAGAAATGGCCGGGCATTTTTAGCCGGCCATTTTGTTTGGCAATCGTCAAATCGTTACGTATTCATCGACTCAAAGAACTCCGCGTTGTTCTTGGTGTTGCGCAGCTTGTCGAGCAGAAAATCGATGGCATCCATTGTGCCCATCGGGTTCAGGATCCTGCGCAGCACATACATTTTCTTGAGGATCGCCGGATCGGTCAGCAGCTCTTCCTTACGCGTGCCGGAGCGCGTGATGTCGATCGCCGGGAAGGTGCGTTTATCGGCTACCTTGCGGTCGAGGATAAGTTCGGAGTTACCGGTGCCCTTGAACTCTTCGAAAATCACTTCGTCCATACGGCTGCCGGTGTCGATTAGCGCAGTGGCAATAATTGTCAGGGAGCCGCCTTCTTCGATGTTGCGCGCAGCGCCGAAGAAACGCTTCGGGCGCTGGAGCGCATTGGCGTCGACGCCGCCAGTCAGCACTTTGCCGGAGGAGGGAACGACCGTGTTGTAGGCGCGGCCGAGACGGGTGATCGAGTCAAGCAGGATCACCACATCGCGCTGGTGTTCAACGAGGCGCTTGGCCTTCTCGATCACCATTTCCGCCACCTGCACGTGGCGCGAGGCGGGCTC
>DASPUD010000125.1:0-41987 GCA_035623095.1 Pseudolabrys sp. | reverse complement strand
TTGGTATCGAAGGCGTAAGGATGCTGCTCGGGAAAGGGCGCAAGGACGAGAGCGGCGATTTTACAAAAGGTGCCGAGCTCACGGAGTCCCAGATCAGCGGAATCGTCGCCGCGATCACCGGCAAGGCCAACGCAACGGGCGCGGCCGCGACAACCGCCGGGGAAACGGAGCTAGAAGAAATCGCGGCGTTGGTGCGCGCGGCTGGTTATGACGACCGTGTCCGCATCGACAAAACGGTCGTCCGCGGCCTCGAGTACTACACCGGACCGGTCTATGAAGTTGAGCTGACCTTCGAAATCAATGACGAGAAAGGCCGGCCCGTCCGCTTCGGCTCGGTTGGCGGCGGCGGACGTTACGACGGTCTCGTTTCGCGTTTCCGCGGCGAGCCGGTACCGGCGACCGGATTTTCCATCGGCGTGTCGCGGCTGCACGCCGCCCTCACCCACCTTAAAAAGATCAGCGAAAAGCCTGTTCCCGGCCCCGTCATTGTGACCGTGTTCGACCGCGACCGCGTCGCCGACTATCAGCGCATGGTCGCGGCGTTGCGCGCCGCGAACATTCGCGCCGAGCTCTATCTGGGCAATCCGAAAAACAACATCGGCGCGCAGCTCAAATATGCCGACAAGCGCAGCTCACCTTGCGCCATCATTCAGGGCGGCGACGAAAAAGCCCGCAACGAAGTGCAGATCAAGGATTTGATTTTGGGCGCGAACCTCACCGCCATCAAAGATCGCGATGAATACTTGAAGAAACAGAGCGAAGCGCAGTTTGCGGTTAAAGAAAGCGTGCTGGTCGAGGCCGTCCGCAAGCTGTTGGCGCGCCACGGATTGGCTTGACCGCGCGAGATTATGGCCGGCCGGGCGGTCCGCCCATTTTTTGCATGTCGAGTACGTTCATCTTCATGCCGCCGCCCATCATGACATCGCCGGGCCTTTGTCCGGTCGCGCAGGGACCGAGCCATTTTGCGGCTATGGTCATATGCGTTTCACCGTTAGGCGCGGCACCCGGCATCGGCCGCCCGCCCTGCCGCGTCGAATTCACCTGCACGGTATAGGCGCTGTTGAAGTCGCCGCTGACTACGGCATGCGACGTCGTCACGCTGTCACCGAACGTGCACACCGAATCTACGGTAATCGTGCCCCCGTTGCTGCGCACATCCTGCTTCTGGCAATTTCGGTCAGCCGAGCCGCCGAAGTTGAGTGTCATAAACTTATCGCTGCTCGCATCGGTGCACTGCTGCATCAGTTGAGTTGGAAGGTTTCGCCCCGCGAATTCCATCTTCAGCTCCCACAGCCCTGCCTTGCGTGTCGGCATGTCGAGCGCGAGTGCGGTCGAAGCGGTCAACAGCGCCAAGACAACAACAGTAGAACGACGGCGCATGATGTGTGCTCCGAAGCAGATTGGATTGCTCAAGATAGCACGGCGCGCGGCGCCATCTACCGCTATTGGCCGCAGGAATAAAGTTATACCGTCACTATATTACCTTCAACACGGCAACCATCGTAAGCGTCGAGGCTATAGCCAAGCATTTGCTCGGCGGCATCAAAGCTATCGATGATCGACACGTAGTTGATTACCTTTCCGTCGCGAAACTGGATGAAATGCGCAATCCGGTAGCTGATCGCGGGGCCACCATTACGTTTGGTTGCATTGAGCTTGCCGAGGACGGCCGCATGGTCGCCATCGACCAGCATGATCTGCGCGGCGAAACGCCGGCTCGACAGGAACGCCGGAATCTCACGGGCCAGCAGTTTCATCACCACGTCCTTGCTGACGCGCTTGCCGCAAAACGGCAGAATGTCGACGGGGCCGCTGATGGTCCAGTCGACGTTATCATCGAGATAGGCGGCAAGGGCGTCAAAGTCGCGAACCGACAAGGCTTGATAGAACGCCTCGACGACCGCGCGCGGGACCGGCTTGCTCATGGGTTTGTCTCCCACCGGGACAAAGTCAAACCCGGTTGTATTGAGATTCCCTTACTCGTTTAGGGCGTGTAGTTAGCTACGCGTAACCATGGAGCCCCGACCCGCGGCCGGCGGTAAATTTATTAACGACGACAACTATTTGACGCTGACGACCATTAAGGCCAGCGGCCAAAGATCGTCGAATCCTTAAGGCCGCCATGCTAAACGCCGGCGCGCGAACCCCGGATTTGCAGTCGTTATTGGAAAGCGAATGGACGCGAGCGCGACAACAAAGAAGCAGGAGCCTGACACACGGGCGGAGGCGCTGGTCGCCTCCTACGAGCGTGCCGGTTACGCCCGCGTTGCGCCCGCGTTGCTGCAGCCGGCCGAGCCGTTCCTCGACCTGTCCGGTGAGGACATTCGCCGCCGCATGTATCTGACGACCGCACCGGACGGCGCCGAATTCTGTTTGCGGCCTGACCTCACCATTCCCGTTTCCCGCGACTATCTCGCGTCGAGCCTCGCGGGAAGACCGGCGGGTTTCTCCTATCTCGGTCCGGTCTTCCGCCATCGTACCGACACGCCGGCCGAGTTCTTGCAAGCCGGCATCGAATCCTTCGGGCGATCGGACAAGGCGGCAGCCGATGCGGAGATGCTCTCGCTTGGCCTCGAAGCGACGGCGCACTACGGCCTTGATATGCCGGACATCCAGATCGGCGATGTTGCGCTTTTTGCAAGTCTTGTCGCCGGCCTCGATCTGCCGCCGGCGTGGAAACGCCGGCTCATCAAGGATTTCAACCGCAAGGCCAATCTTGCGCAGGACCTCGACCGGCTTGTGCTGGGCGGCAACAATGCACGGCCCGAATATCAAGGCGTGCTGGCCGCGCTTGCCGGCTCCGATCCTAAAGGTGCGCATGCGCTGGTAACCGACTTGCTGTCTATTGCCGGCATCAATGCGGTCGGCGGCCGCTCGATCGGCGAGATCGCGGATCGATTCCTCGAACAATCGGCACTCGGTGCCAGTGCCAGGTTGCCGCGTGATGTTCGCGGGCTGATCGAGCGATTCCTCGCAATTCAGGGCAACCCCGACCAAGCGGCAGCCGCGCTGCGCGCGCTCGCAAGCGAGGCGGAAATGACTTCGGCGCTTGCACCGGTGCTCGATCAATTCGAAAGCCGCACCGGATTTCTTGAAGCCCGCGGCATCGACCTCAAGAGGATTCGTTTCTCGACTGCCTTTGGGCGCGGTTTCGATTATTACACCGGACTTGTGTTCGAACTGACCGATCCAGCACGCACCGGCGATCCGCTGGTCGCCGGCGGCCGTTACGACGGATTGCTGGCGCGGCTCGGCGCGCCGGACCCTATTCCAGCCGTCGGTTTCGCGGTCTGGATCGAACGTCTGGCGATTTATGGAGGCGCCCGATGACTGCGCCTTTGGTAATCGCCGTTCCGGCCAAGGGCCGCCTGCAGGAAAACGCCGAAGCGTTCTTCGCGCGCGCAGGTCTGACTTTGGTCAAGCCGCGGGGCGCGCGCGACTATCGCGGCGCCATCAGCGGCCTTGATGGTGTTGAGGTCGCCTATCTGTCGGCGGCTGAAATCACCAGCCAGCTTGCAGCGGGCGCTGTGCACCTTGGCGTGACCGGTGAAGACCTGGTGCGGGAGATGATTCCGGATGCCGACAGACGCGTCGTGCTTATTGCAGGTCTTGGATTTGGCTTCGCTAATGTGGTGGTTGCGGTGCCTCAAGCGTGGATCGACGTGCGTACGATGGCCGACGTCGATGATGTCGCGACCGCATTCCGGCAACATCACGACCGCAAGCTGCGCGTCGCGACAAAATATATGAACCTGACACGCGATTTTTTCTCCGCGCACGGCATCATAGATTACCGCATTGTCGAGAGTTCGGGGGCGACCGAAGGCGCGCCCGCCGCCGGCACCGCGGAGATGATTGTCGACATCACCACGACGGGCACAACTCTCGCAGCCAACGGCCTCAAAGTGGTGGAAGACGGCACCATATTGCGCTCACAGGCAAACCTGGTGGCGGCGCGTGGAGCCGCCTGGGGAAAAGACGAAAGGGATCTCGCCCGCGTCATCCTTGACCGGGTCGCGGCGCAGGCGCGGGCACGCGCATTCCGCGAGGTGCGCGCACGCTTTGCCGCCGGCACCGATATGCTGGTGGAAAATGCCAAGCGCAAATTCGCCATCGAGGCGCCGTTTGGCGGCCCCACTACGTCGGGCATGTTGATTCTGCATTGCCCGCCGGACCAGGTCTACGCGCTCACCAGCTTCCTGCGCGAGAACGGCGCCGAGGCGGTGGCGGTGGCCGAGCTTGGCTACGTGTTTTCGCGCGACAATCCGCTTTACGCAAAGCTCGAAGCGGGATTGTAGCCTGTCTCTCGCTACAGGGCGCTGAAGTCGATCGGCTTGTGCCGGTCGAGTGTGCGATGCACCGGCGGGAGCGGATATTTCAAGCCGCTCGCGCAATTGAATAGCACGACCTGGTCGGTTCGCTTCACACGCCCGTCCTTGAGACTCTGTTTGTAGGCCGCATAGGTCGCCGCACCTTCCGGGCAGAGCAGCAGGCCCTCGTCGCGCGCCATCTCTTCAAGCGCCGCAGTGATCGCCTCATCCGGCACTGCGATTGCGAAACCCCCGCTTTCGCGCACGGCGCGCAGGATCAGAAAATCCCCGATCGCCTGCGGCACGCGAATGCCTGACGCTATGGTGTGTGCATTTTCCCAGCGCGGCGCGTGCTCCTCGCCGGCTTCGTATGCTTTCACCATCGGCGCGCAGCCGGCAGCCTGGACGGCGATCATGCGCGGCCGTTTTTTCCCTATAAAGCCGATTGCTTCCAGCTCGGCGAATGCTTTCCACATACCGATCAGCCCGGTGCCGCCACCGGTCGGATAAAAAATCGCGTCGGGCAGCTGCCAGCCAAGCTGCTCGGCGAGTTCGAGGCCCATGGTTTTCTTGCCCTCGATCCGATACGGCTCCTTCAGCGTTGACGTATCGAACCAGCCCACCTTGGCCCGGCCCTCCCCCACGATCTTGCCGCAGTCATCGATCAGCCCATTGACGCGGTAAACGGTCGCGCCTTGCAACGCAATCTCGCTCACATTTACTTCCGGAGTATCTTCCGGACAGAAAATCGTTGTCTTGATGCCGGCGCGTGACGCGTAAGCGGCAAGCGCCGCTCCCGCATTGCCGTTGGTTGGCATCGCCATGTGTTTGATGCCGAGCGCCTTGGCCATCGACACCGCCATCACCAGACCGCGCGCCTTGAATGAGCCGGTCGGCAGGCGGCCCTCGTCCTTTATCAAAATTTCGCCCCCGGCGAGCTTTTTCGAAATGCGCGGCGCCCGCACGATCGGAGTCATCGCTTCGCCAAGGCTCACGATGTCTTCAGCGCGACGAACGGGCAGCAGTTCGCGATAACGCCAGAGATCGGGCGGACGCGCAGCGAGCGTCTCCTTACTCAGCGCCTTGCGTACACCGGTGAGATCGTATCGCACCAATAGCGGTTTGCCGGCACGCGACAGGTTCTGCACTTGGTCCGCCGCGTGATGCTCGCCGGTCATCGCGCACTCCAGATGCGTGACGAAACTCGGGAGCTTGGCCGTCAGGTTGTAATCGTGCTGCATGGCCAATCTAACAACCAGTCGCTAGCCGAGGTCACCGTTCCTTCGGCGGAACACGACGAAGTGAGAAAGAGAGAAGTTAACCGCAAAACTCACCAAAATTGAAATCGCCTTCGCCAGCAGCAAAGGGAGGAAATAGGACAGCGCAAACAATGCCGCTGTGCTCGAGACCATGCCCGCGACGCCGGAGGCGACGAACGCCGCATAGTCGCGCCAACGCAGAATCCGTCCCGACTCGTGAGCGAACGTCGTAAACGAGTTCATCATGTAGGAAAATGTAACTGCGACAAACCAGGCAAGCACGTTGGCGGGCACCAGTGGCCAGTGCAGCTGGATTGCGGTCACCCAGAAAATGCTGAAGTCGACGGCTGTATTGATGAGGCCGACAAAGGCAAAGCTGATCGCCTTGAGCCCGATACCGCGCTCGTGCCAAGCCATAAGAAGACGATCGAGGATATTCTGGATGGGCGCCGGAATCATCGTCGGTGCGGGCTTAGCACGGCAAAACATGTGCCGGTAGGCCGGCACGCGACAGCGTGGCTCCGGTGCGGTATAGATCGCCGGAAACAGGAGTGACAGGTTAACCAAGAATGGCGGTCAAGCCGACCAAAGCAGGCAACCGTGCGCGGGCGTCGTCCACGCCAATGTTGTCGATTGTCGTGCCCCTGTTCAACGAGGCAGAAGGCCTGCAGGCGCTGCACGAGCGTATCGCAGAGGTCGCGCGTTACTTGCAAAACCGGCGTGGGCTGAACGTTGAAATCGTTTATGTCGACGACGGCAGCACTGACGGCAGCAGCGACCTGGCGAGAGCGTTCCCTGCCCTGCCGGTTGACATCCAGGTTGTCACCCTGTCGCGTAACTTCGGCAAGGAGGCGGCGCTTCTTGCAGGTCTCGATCATGCCACCCGCGGCGCTGTTCTATTCATGGATGGCGACGGCCAGCATCCGCCGGATCTGATCGACACGCTCGTCGCTCGCTGGCTCGATGACGGCTATGACGTGGTCTACACGGCAAAGGCCCACCGCGAAAACGAACCCTGGTTGCGACGCGCGGGCGTGCACTGGTTCTACAGATTGCTCAATTGGGGCTCCCGGCACAAGATTCCGGAAGACGCCGGCGATTTTCGCCTGTTGTCTCCGCGCGCAGCGGCGGCGCTGCGGCAAATGCCGGAACGCAACCGCTTCTTCAAAGGGCTGTCGAGTTGGATCGGCTTTCGCCAGGTCCGCGTCGACTACGAGCCGGCGAAGCGCACACACGGCGCCACGACCTGGAATGTACGGAGACTGGTGGGCCTATCGATTGAAGGCCTGACATCGTTCTCGGTGGCGCCGCTGCGCGTGGCGAGTTTGCTTGGCCTCCTGCTCGCGGCCGGCGCATTGATCTTCGGCATTGAGATTCTGATTGAAACTGTCATTTATGGCAAAGACGTCCCCGGTTATCCTTCCCTGGTGGTCGGCCTGATGGTGCTTGGCGGCGTGCAGCTCCTGCTGATCGGCATTCTCGGAGAATATGTCGGTAAGCTGCTGTCGGAGATCAAAGCGCGGCCGGTCTATTTCGTCGCCGAGCATACCGTGAAGCACGCGAGCGAATCGGCCAAGGCGCGGCCGGTGGCACCTCGCGCGGCCGAATAAGCCAACACGTCATGCGCACGGCTCCCCGCCGCATCTGGCTGTGCGCGGACGACTACGGAATTTCCCCAGGCGTCAGCGCTGCAATCCGTGAATTAATCCTGCGCGGACGCATTAATGCCGCCTCGGTGATGGTCGCAACACCGCATTTCGGGCGCGATGAAGCAGCCGCACTTTCTGCGCTCAATTCTGGAAAGAAACGCGCCGCGGTCGGTCTGCACGTGACGCTTACTGCCCCCTTTGAGCCGTTGAGCCAAAATTTTACGCCACTGCGCGGCGGCCGGTTCCTGCCGCTCAACGAAATGTTGCGGGCAACAACAAAGCGCCGATTGCATTCGCAACAGCTGGTTACCGAAATCGCCGCTCAGTTGCGCACCTTTATTGAAGCCTTTGGCCGGCCGCCGGATTTTTTTGACGGCCATCAACATGTGCATCTGTTTCCGCAGGTGCGCGACGCTTTCCTCAAGGTCGTCGCGGAAAGCGTCCCTCGCGCATGGGTGCGCCAGTGCGGGCGCGCCCGTCCGGGACGACGTCTGCATGATCGCAAAGCTCTGACACTCGATCTTTTGAGCCTAGGCTTTCGCCGCAAGGCGAAACGGAAAGGTATTGCCGTCAATCCAGCGTTTGCCGGCACCTATGCATTCAACGCCAAAGCCAACTTCCCCCGGATATTTCCACGTTTTCTGTCGGGCCTTCCCGAAAATGGCCTCGTCATGTGCCATCCGGGTTTTGTCGACGCCGAGCTAAAAGCCCTCGATTCGCTGACGACGCTCCGGGAGCACGAATTTGCCTTCTTTAATTCTGATGGTTTTCCAAAGGTGTTGGCGGAACACGGCGTCGCCTTGGCACACCCCACTGGCGAAACTAGCGGCATCACCTAGATAACGCCGACGTCACGGGAGGACCATCATGACCCGCAAGAACGTCAATTGGTTGACCAACTGTTCGACCGGCTGGCGCAGCTGGAATCGGCGCCACGCGACGCGCAGGCAGAGCGCGCCATTGCAGAGGGCCTGGCCCGAGCACCCAACGCGCTCTATCCGCTGGTGCAGACTGTTCTGGTTCAGGACGAAGCGCTAAAACGGGCGGACGCTCGGATTCGCGAACTCACCGGCGAAGATGCCGATGCGTCACAAGGCGGCTTCCTCGATAGCATACGACAGGCGTTCACAGGCCGCGGATCAGCAACATCAGTGCCGAGTGTGCGCCCAGGTGCGCCCGACCCGCGCTGGAACAGCGGTGGCGCTCTTGCGCCTGCCGCGCCGTCGCCGGGTGGATCTTTTCTTGGCACTGCCGCGGCCTCGGCGGCGGGCGTCATTGGTGGCGCGCTCTTGCTGAACACGATCAGCTCGATGTTCGGTCATCACAGCGGCAATGCATTCACGGCGATCCCGCCGGCCAACTCGCCATGGGACAATAGCGCTGCCGGCAGCGATCTCGCCCGCGACGCGGGCTTCAACGATATCGGACGTGGCGCGCGGGGTGACGTTCAGCCTGCGCCGCTGTTCGACAACGACGATGATTCACCGGGCGCCGACGCCGATCTTGGTGGCGATACCGGCGGAGACTTTGGCGGTGATTTCGGCGGGGGCGACAGCGCCTGAGTGCGCCTACATCACAATGACCTTGCTGCCGACCTTCACGCGCTCATAAAGGTCGATGACGTCTGCGTTGCGCATCCTGATGCAGCCAGATGACACGTTCTGGCCGATCGTCCAGGGCTCATTCGAACCATGAATACGGTAAATCGTGGAGCCGAGATAAAGCGCGCGCGCCCCCAGCGGATTATTCGGTCCGCCCGCCACAAAGTGCGGCAGATAAGGCTGGCGCTTGAGCATCTCGTCCGGTGGGACCCAATCCGGCCATTCTTTCTTGGCCGAGACCGCATGCACGCCTGACCAGGTAAAGCCCGGCCGGCCGACCCCGATGCCGTAGCGAACGGCGCGGCTATCTGCCTCAACCAGGTATAGGAAATGGTTCGGCGTATCGATGACGATAGTGCCCGGTATTTCCTTTCCGCCGTACGCAACCTCCTGACGCAAATAGCGCGGGTCGACGCGGCCATCGTATTGCGGCTGTTCAAACCTCGGATCGGCCCGCCCGCCGTGGGCGTAAGTTGGCTGCACCTCCTGCCGCGCACCGTAATCTTCCTGGCGGGTCGGTGCACCGAACCACTGTTGCGGCGAACGGCGATTTTGCTGTGGCGAATCTCCGAACAGGAATTCGATGAAGCCACCACCCATATTTGGCTGTGGCTGCGGCGCTTGTTGCACTTGTGGCGTCTGTGCCGCCGCCACGATCATGGCGGGTGTCCGTGCGCCGGGTTCGGGAGGCGCCAGCGACATCGGCTCGGCCGATGCGAAACTTGAAACCGAGACCGCCAGCAACCCGAGGACAATCGAACGCTGCATTGCCTTACCTTCCACTTTCGATGCACGCGGAAGTTAAAAGCCAAAGGCACAACCGATTGGTAAATCGCCGTAAACCACGATTGGCTATGGTAAACATCCGGTTTCCATGCGCGGCTTCTCTCTGGCGCATGCAACGCGCCGTTAATGCGCCCTCGCTAAAAACATGCGCCGAATTTGCGGGACGTAACGCGTGCAACGCAAAATTTTTCGTGTCGAGCAAATGACCGGGCGCGGCAACCGCGCCTCCGCGAGCTTTGCCGCTGGCAATGATCGACCCGTCGTCAAGGCTCATCAACCGACCGAGCCCGGAACAGTTGAACGCGATCTCACGAACATTCACGAAATCATCGCGCATCACCGACGCGAGCTTTTCGCGCTGATCGCCGAGGGCAAGGAGCGCCGCATGGCGCGCGCGGCAGGAGAACTCAACGCTGCTGTTGAGGGCATGGAAACGGCCACACAAAAAATTCTCGCATCGGCCGAAGTCGTCGACGACTGCGCACGCGCGCTCGCCTCTGCACTGGACGACGACTACCACCACGGCCTCGCGCAGGACGTACAGGACCATGTGGTCCGTATCTACGAAGCGTGCAACTTTCAGGATCTCGCCGGTCAACGCATTGGCAAGGTGATCGCGACCTTGCTGATGATCGAGGAGCGGTTGGCGGCTATGATCGAGCGGTGTAACAACTCCGACAGCAAGAACCGGCCTGCGGCACCGGCTGAACAGCCATCGAATTACGAGTTCATTAACGGTCCCAGGCTTGACGGCGACTCAGGTCACGCAAGCCAAGGCGACATTGATGCGATGTTTGCCTAAATCGGCCTGCGCAGCGCAATAAAACAGATCAACGCGATCGATGCGAACCCGGCCGCGAGAGCAAGCGCCGCCGGGTCGGATGCGTGTTCGATGACGAAAGCCATGATCAGAGGCGCCGCCGACTGCACCAAAAGGAACGGTGCGGCGAGCCGGCCCATAAGCCGGCCATAACCGGAGGCACCGAAAAGAGCCAGCGGCACCGCCCCCCGGGTGATTGTGACGAGCCCATTGGCGCCTCCGAACATCACGGCAAAGGCGGCTGCAGTCCCAACCGACACGCCGAACACCGCAAGCATCAGGAACGCGCACAGCAGCGTGCTAAGCGCGAAACGCACGACCCATATCGGGTGCAAGTTGCGTCCAAAAGCAAATTCCAGAAGCCGCGCGCCGACTTGGGATGGTCCAAACAGCGCGCCAATCCAGACCACCGTGCCGGCATCGATCCCCGTGCGCGCGAAGATCGCCAGCAGGTGCGCCGAAAGGCCGGAGGGAACGAAAGCGTATGCGGCGAATGCGGCTGCAACCAGCATAAACGCCACGCCATGTGGCGGCAGCACCTTGACCGGCTCTTTTTGCTCGCTTTGCGTCGGGACATCGGCTTCGAAGCGGCTGCGCGGGAGCGCCACCGCATGGAGCGGAGCCGCGACACAAGCCAGAAGCGCCGCATAAATGAGATAGGTGCCGCCCCAACTCATGCGCTCCAGCAGAAAATGTGTCGCCGGCCAGCTCACAGTTGAGGCAAAACCACCGGCGAGCGTCAGCGCCGTGATCGGCCGGCGTGCGGCGTGGCCGAATATGCGGCCGAGTGTTGCGAAAGCAGAATCGTACAGGTTCGCAGCCATCGCAACGCCGAGCACCATCCAGACCGCGTAATAAGCGACCGGGTGCGAAGCGAATACGATGAGAGCCAGGCCAAGGCCGCCGATGAGTGAGCCAGCCGTCATCACGACGTGCCCGCCGAAACGGTCAATAGAACGGCCGACATACGGTGCGACCAGCCCAGCAACTAACAGGCCGATCGAGAACCCTCCCATGGCGAACGAGATCGACCAGCCGCGGTCGGCGGCGATCAACGGCACCATCAACACCGGCGTGTAGAAAATGGTGCCCCAGGACAAAATCTGGGTGATGCCGAGCACCGGCACTGCACGCCAAGGGCCTTCGATAAAGTCACGCAAAGCGATCATCGGGAGCCGTTGCGGATGACGACGCTATACGTCTAGCACGCCGGCGCAGTTGCGCTCAGGTGTCCTAGCCGGTCGATCACTGCGCGGGTTTCGGTGGCGGCGCCGACTTCGATTTTGACGATTTTGGTTTCGCAGCGGCCGGCTTGGTCCCCTGTGCTCCGCAACGGACGTAGACCATGGTGCCGTAGCGGCTCTGAACCTCGGTATCCATCCAGCGCAGAATGAGGATGCGGCCGTCAAAGAGCAGGACTTCGCGGTCCTGAGCATCCCCCGGCGGGGCATCGGCTGGCCCGATGTAGGTCTTTCCGCCCGACGCACCTTTCAACTTCAGCTCAGTTGGTGTCGCCTCGTCGGCCAGATGCATCATGACGCCGCCGCTCGGGCCAAGCGTGATCACGTAGGGTTGCTTGCAACCACCAGCGGCCGCTTGTTCGGTGCGCGCGCGATCCTCTTCCTTGTGATAGGCGGCAAGACCCCAGCGCCCGACGATGTCCTGCGGCGGAAACGCCGGCGGCAAGGCCGGCCCGAGAGCCGGCGCACCCGGCTGCGGTTCGCCTAATTGCGGTCCGGTCGCGCATCCTGACGTCCCTAACGCTATGAGAAAGAGAACCAGAGCAGTCGCGGGTGTGCGGGAGATGTAGCTCATGCCGGCTCCTTGGGAAGGCGACCTCACGACTTTGGAGGGCATCGGCCAACAGCGCAAGCGTGCTCTGGCTAGCCTGAGCCCTGATTGGACCGCCGCCTTATCTTGACACCCCGGTGCAGAGGCAATATTTCCCAAGCAGCGATTGGCACTCGCTCTTCCGAGTGCTAAGATACTGATAAACATTCACTTTCTGTCGTGCGAGACGCGCACTAGCGCCACGAGGGAGCCCATGGCCAAAACCAAATTTCGTCCCCTGCATGACCGTGTGGTCGTGCGTCGTATCAATGCCGAGGAGAAAACGAAGGGCGGCATCATCATTCCGGATACCGCCAAGGAGAAGCCGCAGGAAGGCGAAGTCGTCGCCGTCGGTCCGGGCGGTCGCGATGAGAACGGCAAGCTCACGCCGATCGACCTGAAGGCGGGCAACCGCGTGCTGTTCGGCAAGTGGTCCGGCACCGAGGTCAAGCTGGATGGTGAAGAACTCCTGATCATGAAGGAGTCCGACATCATGGGCGTGATCGGCTGACACTGCATCAGAATCCAACGGAGCAAATTGAAATGGCTGCAAAAGACGTAAAATTTTCCGGAGACGCGCGCGAACGTATGCTGCGCGGTGTCGATGTCCTCGCTAACGCCGTCAAGGTCACCCTCGGTCCGAAAGGCCGCAACGTGGTGCTCGACAAATCCTTCGGCGCGCCACGTATCACCAAGGACGGCGTCACTGTCGCGAAGGAAATCGAGCTCGAGGATAAATTCGAGAATATGGGCGCACAGATGGTGCGCGAAGTTGCCCAGAAGACTAACGATCTCGCCGGCGATGGCACAACCACCGCGACCGTACTGGCGCAAGCGATCGTGAAGGAAGGCGCCAAATCAGTCGCTGCCGGCATGAACCCGATGGACCTCAAACGCGGCATCGACATCGCGGTCAGCGCCGTGGTCAAGGATATCGAGAAGCGTTCGAAGAAGGTCGGCTCCTCTGCGGAGGTTACCCAGGTCGGCACGATTTCATCGAACGGCGATACCAATATCGGTCAGATGATCGCCAAGGCGATGCAAAAGGTCGGCAACGAGGGCGTCATCACCGTCGAAGAAGCCAAGGCGCTGGAGACCGAGGTCGAGATCGTCGAAGGCATGCAATTCGACCGCGGGTACATCTCTCCCTATTTCGTCACCAACGCCGAGAAGATGCTCGCCGAACTCGATGACGCTTACGTGCTCCTGCACGAAAAGAAGCTTTCCGGTTTGCAGTCTATGCTGCCTGTGCTGGAAGCGGTTGTGCAATCGGGCAAGCCGCTCGTTATCGTCGCCGAGGATGTCGAGGGCGAGGCGATTGCGACACTGGTGGTCAACAAGCTGCGTGGCGGTCTTAAGGTTGCTGCCGTGAAGGCTCCGGGCTTCGGCGACCGTCGCAAGGCCATGCTGGAAGACATCGCGATCCTGACCGGCGGTCAGCTGATTTCGGAAGATCTCGGCATCAAGCTCGAGAATGTCACCACGGCCATGCTTGGCCGCGCCAAGAAGGTGATCATCGAGAAGGAAAAGACCACTATCGTGCACGGCGCGGGCAAGAAGCCTGACATCGAGGCACGCGTGCAGCAAATCAAGGCGCAAATCGAGGAGACCACCTCCGACTATGACCGTGAAAAGCTGCAGGAGCGGCTGGCCAAGCTTGCCGGCGGCGTTGCGGTCATTCGCGTTGGCGGGGCAACTGAAGTCGAGGTGAAGGAAAAGAAAGACCGCGTCGAAGACGCGCTCAATGCCACGCGCGCGGCTGTCGAAGAAGGCATCGTGCCGGGTGGCGGCGTTGCGCTGCTGCGGGCTAAAAAGGCCGTCGGCCGCATCCACGACGAAAATCCGGACGTGCAGGCCGGCATCAACATCGTGCTCAAGGCCCTGGAATCACCGGTCCGGCAGATTGTGGAAAATGCCGGCGTCGAGGGCTCGATCGTGGTTGCCCAGATCATGGACCATAAGTCCGAGACATATGGTTTTGATGCGCAAAACGAGAAATATGTCGACATGATCGATGCGGGTATCGTCGATCCGGCCAAGGTCGTCCGCACGGCTTTGCAGGATGCGGGCTCGGTCGCCGGCCTCCTCGTGACCACCGAGGCGATGGTTGCCGAGTTGCCGAAAGAACCGGCGCCGGCAATGCCGCCGGGCGGCGGCATGGGCGGAGGCATGGGCTTCTAGCTCCACGATCCCCGGACGACAAATCAGGGCGCGGCACAGGCCGCGCCCTTTTTTGCCAGACAATCCTAGTGGCTGCTTTGATAAAAACGCAGCGGTTTCGGCCCTTCGAGCACAATATTCTCGCCCTCGCGGCGCCAGGCGGTCACCTGCGCGAGCGTGGCAAAAAGTTCTTCGTCTGCTTGGATCCGCTCCGGCGTGCATTGCCCGGCACTTTGCATCTCGGGCGGATTTTCAGGCAGTGAACCGGCCTCCACCTTGATAGCCGCATCGGAAATTTCGATCCGCGCGGTCACCGTCCGGCACCAAAGGTCAATCCGGGCATTGCCATTCGGCTCGACATTGAGACCCGGCATGCGTTTTCCCGGCCGCATCGGCGCAGCATCGAGCAAGAAATCCTGGTCGAACGGGAATGGCTCAGCCGCAACAACCACGCTGCATGCAAGAACCAATAACGCGGCGGCGCCTACACCGCGCAAGAATACCCTATAGTTCATTTCACTTGTTCTCGGAGAATCGCTGCACGAGCTTGCGGGCCGTCCGCAACAGCCGAGCGTCGTCGCCGGACGCGCCGACCAATTGCACGCCAAGCGGCATGCCGCCCTCGCCTTTCATGAGCGGTAGGGTGATTGCGGGCAGGCCGAGATAACTCCACAGCGTACAGAAGATCGGGCTGCCGGTCGGCATGCCTTTCGGAGCTACCCCAGGGGCCGCCGGAGTGATGATGGCGTTGCATTGCTGTTCAAACAGTTCGTTCAATCCCTGACGCAAGGAGCTGGCAGCGGCCGTCGCCGCAAGATATCGCGTGGCGGAAGTCTTGCGGCCTTCGGCGACGATCTCCTGCGTCGCCTTACTGATCGCGTCGCCGCCGCGATCCGCCAGGCTGCCGAGGTTGTGTGCCATTTCTGTGGCCATGATGATGCCATGCGAGTCCCATGCATCTTTGTATTGCTCCGGCAAGTCGAATGCGAAGCAGGCGTCGCCCAGTTCCCCGGCGAGCTCCTCGAAGGCCTCGCGAGTCCCGGTATCGGCCTTGTCCCAGACGAGGGTGCGCACGAAGGCGAAACGCGGCTCGATCGGGAATTCCTCCGTCGCAATCCGGAAAAAGTTACGAGCCGCCAGGGGCCGGGAATCGGGATCTTCCGGATCGTAACCGGCGATGACATCGAGACCTAACGCCAGATCTTCAATTGAACGCGCAAACGGCCCCGGGTGGTCGAGCGTGCGTGACAGCATAAGGACGCCCGCGCGCGACACCAGGCCGTGCGACGGCTTCATCGCAAAGGCCCCGCAAAAGCTGCCCGGGCGAATAATCGAACCGTTGGTCTGCGTCCCGATCGCAAGAGGAACCATTCCAGCCGCGACTGCAGCCGCGGAGCCAGACGAGGATCCTCCCGGCGTACGCTCGGGATCGTGCGGATTGCGCGTTGCGTTCGGATGGAAATAGGCGAATTCGGTGGTGACCGTTTTGCCGATGATCACTGCCCCCGCCGCACGCAATCGCGCGACAATGGTAGCGTCGGCACGTGGGCGGCGGCCGGACAAAACGCGCGAACCGCATTCAGTCGGATAGTCCGCGGTATCGATGATGTCCTTGATGCCGACCGGCACACCATGCAGCGGGCCGATTGGCTTGCCGGCGCGGCGCCATTCGTCGCTTTGCCGCGCCTGCGCGAGCGCGTTCTCCTTGTCGAGATGGGCGAAAGCCTTGACCGTGCCCTCGACCGCGGCAATGCGATCGAGGCAGGCTTGCGTCAATTCTTCGGAAGAGACTGCGCCACTGGCTATCTGCGCGGCAGCTTCCGCCGCGGTCAGCGTTGACAGGTCTGCGCTCGCCAAGTCGGCAAACTCCGCCCTAAACACCGTAGAGGTAGTTCGGCAGCCAAAGCGTCATGCCCGGCCAGAAGTACATGATGACCATGCAAACGATCACGATGACCATATAAGGCATCATCCCGTTGAAAATCTGGTTGAGAGTGACGTGTGACGGCGAAACGCCTTTCAGATAAAAGGCCGACATCGCAACCGGCGGAGACAGGAACGCCGCCTGCAGATTTACGAACACCAGCGTGCCCCAGAGAATCGGGTCGATGTTGAAGTGCTTGAGCAGCGGCAGAAAGATCGGCACGAAGATCACAATGATCTCGGTCCATTCCAGCGGCCATCCCAGCACAAAGATAATCGCCTGCGACAGCATCATGAACTGAATGGGCGTCATATTGAGCGACAACACCCATTGCTCGACCAGCGCCTGGCCGCCCAGAATTGCGAACACGCCGGAGAACAAAGCTGACCCGACAAACAACCAGCACACCATGGCAGTGGTCTTTGCGGTCAGGAACACTGCTTCCTTGGTCCGTTTCCAGTTCAGCGTCCTGGCCTGAACGGCCAAAAGGAAAGCGCCGGCGGCGCCCACGCCTGCCGACTCCGTCGCGGTCGTTATGCCGAAGAGGATGACGGCAAGCACAACAACCGTGAGAATTCCGAGTGGCATGATTGAGGTCGACAACAGCTTGATGACTTCGAGCCGGTCGGCATCTACCTTCAGATAGTATTTAACCTGCCAGACGACGCAGATCGCGGCGATGATGCCGAAATAGAGATAGAAGCCTTCCGGCGGTCCAAGCTCTGCGGCCGTCTTCGGTCCTGTCCCGAGCCCGGGCGTGCCAAGTTGCTGCAGGCCCTGCACGACCTCTTCCGGCGCCGCCTGTTGATGGATGACCACGTACCACCAGGTCAGCCACAGCGTGCCACCGACCAGCATAAAAGGAACCAGGGCGGCAACGAGATTTGTCAGGAGGTTCCCGTAGGTAACCTTGCCTTTTCCCGTGTCGATCGAGAGCGCGCGGGACGGCGACACAAGCGCCTTGAGGGTGCCGAAAAAAACATTTTTTCCGTACGCAGCCTGAAGCTTGCGCATCCAATCTGGCACCGGGACGCGCTGTTGATCCTCAGGCAATGGCGGCGCAATCTTCGGATTAATCATCGCCCAGCCGATGATGTAGACGAGATAAAGGAACGACAGGAAGAAGCCGGGGAACATCGCGGCTGCATAAAGCTTCACGACCGATTGTCCGGCGACAGCGGCGTAGACAATGATCATCACCGACGGCGGGATGAGGATGCCGAGCGTGCCGCCGGCCGTGATGACACCGGAGGCAAGTTTCACATCATAGCCGGCGCGTAGCATCGGGTTGAAGGCGATGACGCCCATCAGAACGACGACCGCGCCCACAAGGCCCGAGGCAATGCCCCAGAAGGTGCACACGATCAGCGTCGCGACCGCCAACGATGCCGGCACACGCCGGAATGCGAGCTGGATCGAATAGAACATTTTGTCGACCAGTGCGCCGCGCTCCATTACGTATCCCATCAGCACGAAAAGCGGGATGGAAATGAGCACGTCGTTGTTCATCGCGCCGTAGGTGCGCTGCACGATCAGCTCGAACACCTTATTTTCGGTAGCAAAATGCGTCGGGTCGTAGAACGCGATGAACCCGAAGAACATGCCGAGGCCCATCAGTGTGAAGGCCGTTGGGAACCCCATCATGATTACAACCACGATGAGGGCGAGCATCGTAAGCCCGAGTGCTGGGTCACTCATGTCTGCAAGTCCCCACCCATGCCACGCTGACGCGCGACTTCGTCGATTTGTTTTGCTTTTTCGATGGCGATCTTGCGGGATTCCTCGTCGACGTATTCGCTGTGTGCCAGCTGCTCTTCGATCACGTCGATTTCCGCGACGTCAGCAAGGCGTTCTGGCCACTGGCCTGTCTTCAGACAGATCACCGCGCGCACAATTTCGGCGAGCCCCTGTATCATCACCAACGCGCCCGCGAGCGGGATGACTGACTTGAAATGATAGACTGGCGGGCCGTCTGCCGTCACATTCGAGTGTTCCGCAATCCGCCAGGAGTCTGCGGCATAGTAGAATCCGGCAAAAATCAGCCCGGCGATGCCAGGAATGAAGAAGACAAGATAGAGTGCGAGATCGAGAGACGCCTGCATGCGCGGCCGCATCGAGCTGTACAGGAAGTCGCCGCGGACGTGCGCGTTCTGCGCGAGCGTGTAGGCGCCGCACATCATGAACAAGGTGCCATACATCATGTTTTCGGCGTCGAAGATCCATGCCGTCGGCGCATTCAAAAAGTAACGCTTGAACACTTCGACGCAGACGACGGTCATCAACAGCAGGATCAGCCAGGCGAAGGCCTTTCCGACCCAAGTGCTGAGCGCATCGATCCCGTGAAGGATAGATTGCTGATTCATATCTCCCCAAAACCCCCAAATACGAAACTATTCCAGGAAGTACAAAGCACCATCCCGTCGCCCGGCGGAATGGTGCTTTGTCAGTTCAGTTTACCCGTTAAATTGGCGTTTTGCCTTTCGGCCCGAAGTAGTGCTCGTACGCCATCTTTCGCGAAACGATGTAGTCCTGCTCCCACTGCACGGCACGCTTTGCGAACGCGATCTGCGAAGCGATGATGTCCTTAAAGAGCGGGTTGCTACCGATGTACTTCATGGTGATCTCGTCATAGAGATCAAGCTGCTTCGCCAAGATCGCATCAGGCGTTTTGTAGAACTTCACCTTGTCCTGCGTTTGCAGGGTGATGTAGTCCTGCGAGTTGCGATCGATCGCCTTCCATTGCATGTCCTGCGAAGCCGCCTCGACGCCAGTCTCGATCAGGTGCTGCATCTTTTCCGGCAGCGCCTTGAACTTGGTCTTGTTGAAAGTGATTTCCAGCTGCTCGGCATTCTGGTGATAGCTTTGCAACATGCAGATCTTCGACACGTCGGCAAAGCCGAGCGCGCGATCGGACGAAGCGTTGTTGAACTCCGCCGCATCAAGCAGACCGCGGTCGATCGCCGCAACGATTTCACCGCCTGGAAGCGCATTGACCGCAGCACCCATCGCGGTGAAGAGGTCAATCGAAATACCGACGGTGCGGTATTTCAGACCCTTGAAGTCGTCCACACTTTGCATCGGCTTTTTGAACCAGCCGAGCGGTTGCGTATAAAGCGGCGCGTAGGGGAATGAGATGACGTCGGCGCCGATCTGTGCGTAGATCTTCTCAAGCAATTGCTTGCCACCGCCGTACTTGTGCCAAGCGAGCAGCATATTCGCGTCCATGCCGTAGCCGGGGCCCGAACCCCACAGCGCGATCGCAGTGTTCTTGCCATAGCTGTACACGAGCACGCCGTGGCCACCGTCCAGCACGCCCTTCGACACCGCGTCGAGCAGCCCGAACGCCGGCACCACCGCGCCCGCCGGGAGCACCTCGATCTTGAGGTCGCCGCCGGTCATGTCGTTGATACGCTTGCCGAAGTCTTGAGCGTATTCGTGGAAGATGTCCTTCGACGGCCAGGTGCTCTGGAAGCGCATGGAGATCGGCCCTTGCGCCTTCACCACGCTCGGCGCGACGACCGCCGCGACGCCGGCAACGCTGGCTCCAGTCAAAAACTTGCGGCGCGTCGAGGCCGCAGGTGTCTTCTTGTTGTCCATTGTGTTCTCCCTCCCTTGGATCACTACCCCGTGAACTTTTTTCGCCGGGTCTTATTCCCCGCGACCCGGCCTTGTGGCCTGGATCAGGCAAACCCTTGAACGGCAATCGTACGGGGTGCTGCGACCGGAAGCAATATTGGGCCGCGCTTTGTGGCGCCCTTGATGTGCCCTTTTTGTCGGCGAAACCGTGAAATCTATTCGATTTCTTGAGGCCCTAGCCATAAGTAGATGCTGCCGGGCACATACTTACCAAGCCTTCGAGTTCCGACAGGAGACCTCCCGTGAGAGGCATATTATCGACGCTCGCCACCGTGTGGCGGATTGCCAGCCCATATTTCTATTCAGAGGATCGTTGGGCCGGCCGCATCTTGCTGGCCGCCGTCGTCGCCATCGAACTGTCGATCGTCGGCATTAACGTGTTGCTCAACGCATGGAACAACACCTTTTACAATGCGCTGCAGGACAAGGACTGGAATACATTCATCTATCAGCTCGGATATTTCAGCGTCCTTGCGACCGCTTATATTTTGTTGGCCGTTTATCAGCTCTATCTCAATCAGTGGCTGCAGATCCGCTGGCGGCGCTGGCTGACCCGGACGTACCTCGATCGTTGGCTGATCGGCGCCAACCACTATCGGATGCAACTGCTCGGTGACGCCGCGGACAATCCTGATCAGCGTATCGCCGAGGACGTAAAACAATTCATCGATGCCGGCGCGACGGGGATCGGAATTCTGCCGATTGGCCTTGGCCTGCTGAACTCTATCGTAACGCTCGGCTCGTTTGCCATAATTCTTTGGAATTTGTCCGGAAGCGCCCCTCTGCATCTTTTCGGGACGACGTTGGCGATTCCTGGCTACTTGTTCTGGGCGGCGCTGATCTACGCTATCGCCGGGACTGTATTGACGCACTTGGTCGGGCGTCCGCTGACCGTGCTTAACTACCAGCAGCAACGCTATGAAGCTGATTTCCGTTTCAATCTCGTACGCGTGCGAGAAAATTCGGAACAAATCGCTTTGCTTGATGGCGAGCCGGCCGAACGCGAACGCTTGCTGACACGCTTCGGCAGCGTGGTCGCCAACTGGATGGCGATCATGACACGGCAGAAAAAGCTTACCTTCCTGACTGCAGGCTATAGCCAGGTGTCTGTAATATTTCCGTTCATTGTGGTCAGCCCCGCCTATTTCGCCGGCGCGATTCAGCTTGGCGGTCTGATGCAGACAGCGTCGGCCTTCGGCAGTGTGCAGGGGGCATTGTCCTACTTCGTAACCGCGTACCGCCAACTGGCCGAATGGCGCGCAGTGGTCGAACGGCTGGATGGCTTCGATGAATCGATCGCCAAGGGCAGAGCGGCCGCGATCACACCGCCTGTCGTCACAGTCGCGCCCGGCGATGCGAAGGCCGTCGTTCTCAAGGATTTGGCTGTCCGGTTGCCAACCGGTACGCCGCTGGTCAGCGCCAGCAACATCGCGATCAAGCTCGGCGAGCACGTGCTGGTCAGTGGACCTTCCGGCTCCGGCAAATCAACCCTATTGCGCGCGCTCGCCGGCGTTTGGCCGTTTGGCGATGGCACGATTACCGTTCCGAAAGATGCGCGCATGATGATCCTGCCACAGCGGCCTTATTTTCCGATCGCGCCGCTTGCCGCAGCGGTAGCCTATCCGGCCGAGCCCGGCAGCTTTGATGCCGGCAAGGTCGCGGAGCTCATTGCCACCGTGGGCTTGCCCACGCTCGTCAGCCGCATCGAGGAAGAAGCGCACTGGAACCGCATGCTGTCGCTTGGCGAGCAGCAGCGGCTCAACATTGCGCGTGCCCTGCTCTACGCGCCTGACTATCTGTTCCTCGATGAAGCAACTGCTTCGCTGGATGAACCGGCGGAGGCTGCGCTCTACCAGCTGCTGGAGCAAAAGCTTGCGCACGCAACGATCGTATCAATCGGCCACCGCGCTACGCTTGCGGCCTTCCATAGCCGGCGTCTCGCGCTCGCGCGCACCGGCGATCATTACGCCGTCAGAGAGGCGAATATCGCGTCAGCAAGCTAGTGGGGCAAAGAAAAAGGGCGGCGACCAGTGAGGCCGCCGCCCAATGCGGGACAGACTTAAGGCTAGAGACTTACGGCTTCAGACTGCCGAGGGTCAGGTCAGCCGTCAGCTTTGCGACGAAGCTCGCGCTGCACCAGGTCGTGCCAAGACCGCTCGGGTTGATCGGCGTAACGTTGTTGATGCCGTACGCATTATTAGAGCTGGTAAACGCGTTGCAGTCGCCCTTGCTGAGATTCGTGTCGTAGTAACGCAGATCCAGCGTGAACACCTTCCAGGTCAAGCCAAGGCCGACGTTCCACGTGTTGTAGTCCTTGTAGGGGATGCCGTTTGCGAAGATACCACTCGTCTTCGTGACACCCGTGGGAGCAATTGGTGTTAAAGCCGGGATGCCGTAGAAGTTATCCGAAGTGCCGAGCCATTGCCTGCCGAGCTCGCCCGACACGTACCATCCGAGCGGACCAAGGGCCATCTTCTCAGGCGCTGTGAACTTGATCGTGCCCGACAGATATTCGCCGTCGGCGCCCGAGTCTAGGAATGACGGCGTGTAGTAGAAGTTCAGCCCGAACGCCCAATCGGTCCAGGTGTAGACACCCTTGGCGTAGACTTCCCAGAAGCTCAGATCCTTTTTGACGACGTTGCCGCCAATACCATTGAGGGTTGACGGAATAGCGCCGAGGTTGCCGCTGTTGGTGACGCAGTCGGCTCCGAACGCGGCGACGTTGAAGCACCGACCACCCGGATAGTAGTAGTACCAAAAGCCGAAATCCAAGGCCAAAGGTCCGAAGGTCGGCCGCACGCCGCCGTAGAAGTCGATTTCAGCAGCAGCCTGGTTCGGGAAAGAGATGCTCTCCCCCGAGATGCCGGCGTAAAGCTGCCAGTTGGAATTGATGTTGTAGCGCGGTTCGAAATAAGCCGTGACCGAAGGTCTGTGGTTCGATTGACTCACGCCGCGGAAGATGTAGTCGTTCATCACGCCGCCGCCGAAGGCGATGTCCCACGGACTTGGCGGTGGCGCCGGTGCTACCTTTGGTGCCTTCGCCGGCATGTCAGCGGCAAATGCCGCGGCGGTTGAAACCGCGAGCGCAGCGACGACCGACAACACAACTTTTTTCATTGGAGCCTGCCCCTTTAAATTCGACCGGCCTGAGAGTTCCAGCCGGTCCCCTTCGTCCGCTTCTTCGCTAAATGCGCCGCAAACCCCGGAGTAACGACGCAAACGCGTCAAGAAACGTAGATTGCGCGAGAATTTAGACCTGTGGCGTCCGGTCGCGGCAAGCGAAAAACGGCGGCAGTTGCTGCCTTTTTAGGCGATTTGGCCTTGTTTTGACAGATTGCTTCCGGCTGTTGCGGGAATGTCACAAAAACAGCTGGCTCGCCGGAGTTGAGCGGGTCAGATTCGGATCGCCGGGGCGGGTTTTCCACACCCCGGAACTTCGCGTGGTGAAATTCCGCAACCAGCCCGACTCAACGGGTCTATGCAGCGGCCGCCTTTTTCCGGTTGGCCTCAAGCCGCGCGTCGACCAGCGCGACGATCCCATCGATCACCGGGTGGCTCAGCCCTTTCTGCTTGGCGATCAGCTGCACCAGTTTGTCGGCGCGTTCGATGTTGGGCGCGCCATTCTGCAGCGCGCGGGCGGCCGACGCCGGACGCGTCAGGCTTTGCGCCGCAGCGGCATATTTCTCGAACGGCACCAGATCGCTGGGCGAAGCGCCGAGCTTGACGCAAAGGTCGAACACGAAATTGTAAACCGAGCGCGACTCTTCGAGGTTCGAATGTACCGCCTCTTGCGCCGTGCGCATCCCGTCCTTGGTGATGCAACGATAGTTGCCGGCGAGCAGCATTGACCACTTGGCGAGCGGCACAAAGATCGAATCGTGCACGCGCAATTTCACCGGCAGCTCGATTTTTCCTTCCGGCGCATTGAAACGCACAGCGTCGATGTCTTTTTCCAAATGACGCAGAATTCCGGTGTGCATTTCATTGTCGAACTTTGCGACTTTGAAATTGGTCGGCAGCATGACCTGCAGCACGTTGACCTTTTCCTCCGGCGGTCGGATCGCTTGCGGGTCGGGGCTGCACAACGTCAGCAGACCGGGATCGAAATTGTCCCAGACGCTGGCATCGGTATAGGCCGGCTTAAGCGCATCGTAATTCAGGCCAGGAATACGCTTCACATACGGCAGCGGTGGCATGTTCATGATCGACATGCAGGGGACTTTCGATTTCGCCACCGCGTCGAGCAATTCACGCACGCCGGGTGAACGATACTGCGGCTCCTGCATGGCAAGACCGACAAGATCATAGTTCTTTGGATTGACGCCCGCCGCGCCGCCGGCAGTGACCTTACCCGGCAGCTTGCGCGAGTCGATCTCGACCTGCTCTTTACGGCCCTTAACAGGCAACCGGACGCGGAAGCCTTCAGCGTTTATGAGATCTGCTTCGGCCGGCAAGCAAACCAAGTGAACCGAGTGGCCGCCAAACAAGATCTTGGAGGCGAGCAGCGATCCGTAGGACGCGCCCATGATCAGAATTTTGTACGTTGCCGGCATGGCGGCCTCCCTTATTGTTTATTCGTGAAAATCCTAAATAGTTCCGGCCCTTAAGGCCATCGATCTCACGCCGGGCATGCTAAGCGGCCCGTCTTTTCGATGCAACGCTTCATTCCTGCGCTTGCGCCGCGGCGTGAAAACGCAAGCTTGCAAGCGATTCCGGCACCGGCCCGCCGGTCGCCCAGTCCAGCAATTCAACGGTATGCACGACTGGAATTGCGGTACCGCCAGCAAGCTGGGTGATGCAGCCGATGTTGCCGGCCGCGATCACATCGGGTCTGAGGCGCTCTATGTTCGCGACCTTGCGTGCGCGCAACTGCTCGGCCAACGCCGGCTGGAGAATGTTGTATGTGCCCGCCGAGCCGCAACACAAGTGACCTTCCGGTACATCCCGAACAACAAAGCCTGACTTGCGAAGCAGTTCTTTCGGCTCGCTCACCACTTTTTGCCCGTGCTGCAGCGAACAGGCGGAATGGTAGGCGACGGTGAGCGGCGTCGGCGCGGCGGCTTCCCGCAAATTAAGAGAAGCGAGGTATTCTGTGATGTCGCGCGCGCGCGCCGAAATGCGTGCGGCCTTGGTCGCATAGACCGGATCGTTGCGTAGCATGAAGCCGTAGTCTTTGAGCGTCGTTCCGCAGCCGGAAACCGTAACCAGGATGGCGTCGAGGCCGGCCCCTTCAAGCTCACGAGTCCATGCATCGATATTGTTGCGCGCGCGGGAGAGTGCTTCCTCCTCGCGTCCCATATGATGCGCGAGTGATCCGCAGCAGGCCTCTCCCGCGGCAATTACCACCTCAATGCCGTTGCGGTTGAGCAGGCGGATCGCCGCTTCGTTTGTGGAGGGTGCAAGGAGCGGGTTGATGCAGCCCGACAGCAACGCGACGCGGCCGCGGCGCTTTCCTTCTGCGGGAAATACCTTGCCAACCCGTTCGACCGGAGGCGCCAGTTTGCGGCGGGGGGTCAGGCGCAACATCGCCGCCATCCGGCCCAGCCCGAGAATTGCAAACACTGGCGCCAGCGGTCGCGCTACCACGCCTGCCACCGCTGCAAGTCGGAACAGGCCCGGATCGGCCAGCACGCGCGCAAGCAGCGCGCGCAACATGCGGTCCGCTATCGGTCTCTTGTAGGTTTTTTCGACGCGCTCGCGGGCATGATCGATCAGGTGCATGTAGTGCACACCGGACGGACACGTCGTCATGCAAGCGAGGCAGGATAGACAACGATCGATATGCTTGACCACGTCGCGCGTGGGCGGCTTGTCCTGTTCGAGCATTTCCTTGATCAGGTAAATGCGGCCGCGCGGTGAATCAAGTTCATCGCCGAGCAACACATAGGTGGGGCAAGTCGCGGTGCAGAAACCGCAATGCACGCAGGAGCGCAGGATCTTTTCCGAGGCGGCAACCTGCGGATCAAGCAACTGCATGAGAGTGAATGACGTCTGCATTGCGAACGCGCCTCACACACCCGCCCACATGCGCCCTGGATTGAGAACGCCTTTGGGATCGAAACTTTCCTTCACGCGTTTCGCCAAGTCATGCAAGGCCGGTTCCTCCGGCGCGAACGCGCCGGAGGCTGCGCGTACGGCGGCCGGGGCGCGAATGAGCGTGGCGTGCCCCCCAACTTCCGCTACGGCGCGCCGGATTGCTGCTGCATCGGGCTCGCCGGCGAACGGCATCGCCACCCAAACGAGTCCGCCGCCCCAGTCGTAGAAGATTTGCGCTGCAGGGGTGACCGCTCCGGCAATTTCATGACCGCGGCTCGGTGCAACCGAGATACGCCAAAGCGACCGATCCCGCGCGTCATCGGCAGTGAAGGGTTTGACGTTCCGTATGCTTTGCCAAAGGGCGATTGAATTTTTTTCATCAAGGATCGAGACCGGGCCAAATTTCTTCATCAAAGCAGCCAGAATGCCCTTGCGATGTGCGACCGATGGCACAAAGCCTTCAAGCCGCAGCACCGTCGAGGCTTGTGGCTTGGGGAGCCCGTCGAACCACGATGCAACGTGATCAGGAACGTGCGCTGCGCCGGAAACATCGCATGATGAGCCCAGCGCCGCTATCATGGCGGCGCATGCATGCGCATCGTCGAGACCGGTAACGACGACCGTTGCCTCGGTCTCGGCTTTAGGAAGCACCTTGACCGTGATGTCGGTCATAGCGGCGAGCGTGCCCCAGGATCCGGCCAGCAGCTTGCACAAGTCGTAGCCGGTGACGTTTTTCACTACGCGGCCGCCTGACTTGATCGTTTCAGCACGCCCGGTGACGGCAGTGACGCCGAGGAAATGATCGCGCGCAGCGCCGGACTTGATGCGGCGCGGGCCCGCCAAATTGGCGGCGATCGCGCCACCTAAAGTGCCACGGTTCGCCGCGCCACCGAGCAGCGGACCGTAGTCCATTGGTTCGAAAGCAAGCTGCTGGTTGTTTTCCGCAAGCAACGCATCGATTTCGGCGATCAGTGTGCCGGCACGAGCGGAAAGCACCAACTCGGCCGGCTCGTAAAGCGTGACACCATTGAGGCCCGAAAGATCGAGTGTGAGGTCGGTCTGGCTCGGCCGTCCGATGGCGCGCTTGGTCCCCTGCCCAGCCAGTTCCAGCGGCTTGTCGTTGCCGAGCGCCCAGCGCACGGCTTCTTCCACTTCCTTGCTGTCACGGGGTTTGATCGTATCAGCCATTGCGCGAGCACATCATTCTGCTGCACGTGCAGTGGATTCGTGGACAAATGCCGGCATGATTTCGCGAGCGAAGCGCCGCAGCTGGTCAACACCGCCGGCAATCGTCAGCAGCACATAGCCAACACCGGCCTGACGCAAAGCTTCGACCATGGGCGCAATTTCGTCAGGCGTACCGTAAAGCGCATATTCTTCCGTAGCGCCTGCTTTGTCGGCGTAGGCAAGGACGTGCGATCCGGTTTTCACCGCGGGATCACGTGAGACGTTGATTGTGCGCCTGGTATATTCCGACTGCCGCACAAGCGCGGCCTCCTTGTCCGCCTTGTCCTTTGCCACGAAAAGCTGGCGCGCGACCGCCACCTGCATCGGATTGAACGCAAGGCCATTCGCTTCACGCTCGGTTTTGTAGATGGCAATGCGTTCACCCAAGGTCGCAGGCGAAGCATATTGATCGAGGATCAGGCTAAATCCGCGCGCAGCCGCGCGTTTGATCGAATGGGGATTGCCGGCAGCAACCCAAATCGGCGGATACGGAGTTTGCGCGGGCGGCGGCTCTACAATGATGTCTTCGAAGTGCCAGAACCGGCCATGGTGCGAAAAGCGCTGACGTGTGGTCCACGCCCGCAGCATGACCTCGAGCGCTTCCTCGAAACGCGCCTCGGCTTCTTCCGGCACGATCTGAAAACCCTTGAATTCGCTGTGGCGGTATCCCTTGCCGATGCCAAAATCGAGCCGGCCCCTGGAAAGAAGATCGAGTGTTGCCGCCTCTTCCGCGAGCAAAACAGGATTGTGCCATGGCGGCACAATGACGGCCGTGCCAAGGCGCAATGTGGTCGTGCGCACAGCAAGCGCGGCAAGCAGCATTAGCGTGGAAGAAACCTGGTTCCAGCCGCTGAAGTGATGCTCGACCGAAAAGCTCGAATGAAGGCCGAGCGCCTCCGCCTCGACGTTGAAATCCAGAAACTCAAAAAAACCGCGGCCGGTTTCGGGGCCGAAGCCTGGGACATCAGCTTTGGGCGAACAGAACAAACCAAAACGCATTACTAGAACCTTGGAATGTCAGGAAACGGCAATTTGCCCGCGTGCACATGCAGCTTGCCCAGCTCGGCACAGCGATGCAGTTGCGGAAAAACCTTTCCCGGATTGAGCAGGCCCTTGGCATCGAAGGCGCATTTGACCCGTTGCTGTTGATTGAGGTCGATTTCGGTAAACATTGTCGGCATCAGATCGCGCTTTTCGACTCCGACGCCGTGTTCGCCGGTCAGCACGCCACCGACCTCGACACACAGCTTCAGAATTTCCGCGCCGAACTCCTCAGTCTTTTCCAGTTCACCTGGAATATTGGCGTCATAGAGTATGAGCGGGTGCAAGTTGCCGTCGCCGGCGTGAAAGACATTGGCAACACGCAACCCATACTTTGCCGACAGCTCCCTGATGCGCCGGAGTACCTGCGGCAGGTGGGCACGAGGGATTGTGCCGTCCATGCAGTAATAATCGGGCGAAATACGGCCAACCGCCGGGAATGCCGCCTTCCGGCCAGCCCAGAACAACAGGCGCTCCTCCTCCGAGCGCGAAGCCTTGCACGAGACTGAACGGCAATCGCGCGCGATTTTTTCGACGCGATCGATCAGATGATCGACTTCAGCAGGGGGCCCGTCGAGTTCGACGATCAGTAGCGCCTCGACATCCAGCGGATAACCGGCGTGGACGAACTTCTCGACTGCGGCGATAGCCGGGCCGTCCATAATCTCCATTCCACCCGGAATAATTCCCGCCCCAATTATTCGCGACACGCACTCGCCGGCATCCTCCGACGTCGGGAAGCCGACCAACACAGCGCGCGCCGTCTCCGGCTTCTTCAGGATGCGCACCGTCACCTCGGTCACAACGCCAAGCAAGCCTTCCGAGCCGTTGATCAGCCCGAGCAGATCGTAGCCCGAGGCGTCGAGATGCTTGCCACCGAGGCGAATAATTTCGCCATTCATCAGCACGATTTCGCAACCGAGCACGTTATTGGTCGTCATGCCGTATTTCAGGCAATGCACGCCACCCGAATTCTCCGCCACGTTGCCGCCAATCGTGCACGCGATCTGCGATGACGGATCCGGCGCGTAGTAGAAACCGGCGTCAGCAACGGCATTGCTAACCGCCAGGTTGGTGACGCCCGTCTCGACCACAGCGACACGGTTGTCGAAATCGATTTCGCGAATGCGGTTGAACTTCGCCATGCCGAGCAGAACGCCATCGCCGAGCGGCAGCGCGCCGCCGGAAAGCGAGGTCCCCGCCCCGCGCGGCACGACCTTGATCCCTTCGCCGTGGCAATAGCGCAGGACTTCCGCGACTTGCCGGGTGGTCTCCGGCAACACGACGACCATGGGCAATTGGCGGTAAGCGGTGAGTCCGTCGCTTTCATAAGGGCGCAGCTCACGCTCAGCCGATATTACCCCCTCGCCTGGAACGATAGTTCGCAGCGCGGCGACAATACGGCCCCGCCGCTCAAGGACCGCGCGGTCCAGCTCCGGCATCCGTACTGACATGCACTAAACTCCCGCCGTTCCAGCCATTACCAGGTCACGATACCAGTCATTTGACGCCTTACACATAGGGCTGGCAAAACCCGACGGAAACCGGGCCGGACCCCGTGGGCGTTGGCCTTACGGGATGGTGCCGGGCGCTACAACGGGAGTGAACGATGAAATCCATACTTACGGTGGCTGTGCTGATGACTGCGATACCTCAAATCGCGCAAGCGCAAGACGTGGCCGCCGGGGAGCAGTCATTCAAGAAGTGCTTCCCCTGCCATTCCGTCGGCGAAGATGCCAAGAACAAGGTCGGTCCCGTCCTCAATGGTCTCGATGGGCGCCATTCCGGCAGCGTCCCTGAGTACAATTATTCGGACGCCAACAAGAATTCTGGCATCACCTGGAACGAGGCGACCTTTAAAGATTATATCAAAGACCCACGCGCCAAGATTCCCAACACCAAGATGATCTTCCCCGGCATCAAGAACGAGAAGGAAGCCGGCGACCTGTGGGCGTATCTCAAGCAGTTCGGTCAGGACGGCAAGAAAAAGTAGGCGCAAGTTGTGGATTCTCACACGCGGAGATTTGACCTTGATCAACGCTCAAGGTTGAGGGGCCGGGCATCATTGACTGTGCCGGCCACACATTCGCCGACGAGGAGTTTTGATCATGATCAAGGATATTGTCGTCAACCTGAGCCTCGGCGACCGCGATCCGGCCGGCGAATATGCAGTCTCGGCAGCTGAGGTATTCGGTGCTCACCTGCTCGCCATCGCGGTCTCCTACGAAGCCGTGATCCCAGGCACGCTGTTAGGCGGCATTCCGCCGGAAATCATCGAAAGTCAGCGCGTTGAATCCGACAAGAAAGCGCGTGCAGCTATTGCTCGTTTCGAGAAAGTTTCCAAGCGCACCAGAATATCGGCGGAAACCTATATCATGAGCGCCAGCGTTGCGGGTGCAGCTGATCAGATCGGCCGTATCGCCCGGCGCTTCGATCTGGTGGTGGTAGGCCAGCCGGAACGGACGAAGTCGCTCCCCGATGAGGTCGTCGACGAAGGTGTTCTGTTTGGATCCGGACGTCCCGTAGTCATTGTGCCGTTCATCCATAAGGGCGGAATGAACCTTAGCCGCGTCATGGTTTGTTGGGATGGTAGCCGCGCGGCGGCGCGCGCCGTGGCCGACGCAATGCCGTTTTTGCAAAAGGCAAAACAGGTTGAAATCGTCATCATCTCCGAAAAAGAGGGCAACAAGGATCAAATTCCCGGCGCCGATCTCGGTCAGCATCTTGCCCGCCACGACCTGAAAGTCGACGTCAAGCGGATCATCTCGCCTGATGTGGACGTGCCTTCCACGATCTTGTCGCATGCGGCGGATTCTTCTGCCGACCTCATTGTCATGGGCGGCTACGGTCATTCGCGCTTGCGTGAGTTTGTGCTCGGCGGCGCCACTCGTGGTCTGCTCGAATCGATGACGGTGCCAGTCCTGATGTCACACTGACGGTCGCCATGCCTGCAAAGACGGGAATGAGCGAAGCGGTATGCGATGATGCTCGAAAGCCAGGTGACATTGCTCGATGGCGAAAAGGTTCGTATCCGGCCGCTCAAGCCTGAGGACGCTTCGCTCTATCCTGACTTCCTCGCTGAGGTTACTGCCGCCGATCTGCGTTTGCGTTTCTTTGCGCCGATGCGTGAAGTCAGCCCCGAGTTGATTGATAGGCTCGTGCACTATGATCCGGCGCACGCCATGGCCTTCATCGCAATTGCGGAATCAAATGGCCGTATGCTCGGCGTCGTGAGGCTTCACAACGATTCCAATGGCGAGGCTGCGGAATTCGCCATTCTCGTAAGGTCGCATCTCAAAGGCTACGGCCTCGGCTGGCTGTTGATGAAGCACATCATCGCGTTCGCGCAGGAGAAGGGACTTCACGCCGTACACGGACAGGTACTGGCGGAAAACACCACGATGCTGAAAATGTGCGAAGAGCTGGGTTTTCACGTCACCGATGGCGGCGAACCCGGTGTTAAAACCGTAAGGCTATCGTTGCACGAATTGCCGTCGCTGGTGGCACACTGACTATGGCAGTGTGCATTGCACGACCAAACCGCGCGCGCGCGCATCGACAACGCCAAGAGCACGAAGCGCCAGCAGCGTGGTCGTCTGCACAGCCTCTCGCATCGCTCCAGAATCTGCCGCTGCTCGCGGCGCTAACGGCCCCAGCAGTCCTTCCATCAATACACCGACAATTGCCGGTGCCGAGATGCGCGTGTCCTGATCGGGCAAATGGCCGCTGGCGACGGCGGCTTTGATACGGGTTTCGAACTCGGTGGCAAGTCGACGGCGGAATGCGAGCCGCAGTCCGTCGATATTGGCGTCGACCGGCTCGGCAATCACCGCCCAGGCGAGGCGGCGCTCCTGCAACGCGCGTGCGGCGAAAGTTGCAATGCATGCTGCAAGCGCGGACAGCGGCCCGGGCGCGGCATCAGCGGCGGCGCGCATGGCCGCCAGCTCACGCTCGGCGGCACCCGAAATAACGTCGGCGATCAGATCTGTTTTGGATGGAAAATAACGATAGACCGTGCCGGCAGCGATATCGGCGCGCTGTGCCACCGCCGCAATCTGCACGGCGCCCATCCCTGCTTCGGCCGCGATCGATTGCGCCGCATCGCGGATCGTCTGCTCGCGTTCAGCGAGACGACGAACCACGTTTTGGGTACGGCGGTAGGGCATGCAATCAGTGAACGATGATTCATGCGGCGGAGGCAAGAGCGCTTGGCACCGGGCGTGCTAGCTCCGGTGGGTCCCGCTCTTCCCGCCTCCACCCGCCAGCGCCTTCTCCCGAATTCCGGTGAGCGTCGCAGCCGGTGTGATGGCTTCCGGATCTATCTTGAGATGGATAATCGACGGTTTGCCGGACGCGCGCGCGGCGGCGAAAGCCGCCGGGAAATCAGCCGTTTTCTCCACCACAGCGCCATAGCCGCCAAAGGCCAGCGCATAGGCGACAAAATCCGGATTGCGCAGCTCGGTCGCAATGATCCGGCCGGGATATTCGCGCTCCTGATGCATGCGGATGGTGCCGTATATTCCGTTATCGGCCACCAGCACGATCACCGGCAACTGGTATTGGACGGCGGTGGCAAAATCCTGCCCTGTCATCAGGAAATCTCCGTCGCCGGAAACGCACACAACTGTGCGCTTGGGATACAAAGTCTGCATCGCCAGCGCGGCAGGCAGACCGTAACCCATCGAACCGGAGGTCGCGCCGACAAGTCCGCCGAACTTGCGCACGCGATAAAAACGATGCACCCAGCCCGAGAAATTTCCGGCGCCTTGCGTAATAATCGCATCTTCCGCGAGATTTTCACGCAGCCAGATCATGATTTCGCCGAGGTTGACGGCGCCCGGCACCGTTGTCGCTTTTTCGCCCCAGGCGAGAAAATCGGCGTGCGCCGTGTCGCTTTCGCCTCGCCAGGCAATCTGTTTCGGCGCTCGTAATTTTTCCAGCTCCGCACAAAACGCCGTCGGTGCAGCATTAATCGCAAGGTGCGGGTGATAGACGCGGCCCAATTCCTCGGCCCCCGGATGCACATGCACGAGCTTCATCTGCGGTTCGGGAATTTCGAACAAACTGTAGCTTTGCGACGGCATTTCGCTCATGCGACCGCCGATGAGCAACACCAGGTCGGCGTTTTTCATGCGTGCGAGCAATTTTGGATTCGGACCGATGCCAAGATCGCCGGCGTAACAAGGATGTAATGAATCGAATAAATGCCCGCGCCGGAAAGTCGTAGCAACCGGGAGCGCGAAACGTTCAGTAAAGCGCATCAACGCCGCGCTCGCTTGCTCCGACCAGCGGCTGCCGCCGATCAGGACGATTGGGTTTTTCGCCGCCTCCAGGAGTTTCTGCAGCCGGCTCATTTCCACCGGACCCGGCCAGATTTCCACTGGTTCGCAGGCTGCCGCATCCGGCACCGACATGCGTTCGGTCAGCATGTCCTCGGGCAAGGCGATAACCACCGGCCCGGGCCGCCCGTTACAGGCTGTATGGAATGCGCGCGAAACAATTTCCGGGATGCGGGCGGAGTCGTCGATTTCCGTCGCCCACTTGGCCATCGATCCGAACACCGCACGATAGTCGAGCTCCTGGAACGCTTCGCGTTCGCGCATCTCGCGTCCGACTTGGCCGACGAATACAATCATCGGCGAAGAATCCTGCGCTGCGATGTGAATGCCGGCCGACGCATTGGTTGCGCCCGGCCCGCGCGTCACAAAGCAGATGCCGGGGCGGCCGGTTATCTTGCCGACCGTTTCGGCCATGATCGCCGCCGTGCTTTCGTGGCGGCACACGGTGAGTTTGATATTGCTGCCGTAGAAAGCATCGAGCGCGGCAAGGTAGCTTTCACCCGGCACGCAAAATGCGGTGCGTACGCCCTGGATCGACAGCTGGTCGATCAGGATTTCGCCACCGGTACGAGCGTTGTCCTTGCCGCGCATCGAAATTACTTCACGATCTTCGCTGGCGAAATCTTCGGCGAAAATGGCGCGGGCGTCATCAACCAGTTGGATTGCTCGATCACGTTGCCCGCTTTCGCATTCTCCGCCAGAAAATGTTTCCAATCCGGATCCTGCATCATTTTGGCGCGCTTTTGCTCTCGGTCGCCCGCGTTCTCATAGATCCAGCCATGCACCAGCGTATTGAGCTGACCCGTTTCGCTGAACATGTAGTAATGCGGCTCGCCCATGTAGCGCAGTTGCACCGGGTAAGCGAGCTTGCTGTAAAGTTCGAGTTGTGCCGGCACCCTGCCCGGCAGAATCCGATAAGTCCGATGGTCGATGAGCACTGAGCTCCCCCCTTGAGAAACGCCGCCTGTTGCGGCGATCAGCACGCACTCTTCCGGCAAGGCGCGCGCCGGTCAATAGACCCGCGTTTTCTGATAGGTATGCAAAGAAGAGGTGGGGCACTCGGCTGAAGGGCCACCGCATGGATGATACGCAGCGGGCGGTATTCGACTTTCTAGCGGACCCAGCCACCTATGGCGGCGCGCCGGTCAAGCAGATCGACACGCATGCCGCTTCCGTTTTTCTCGCCGGCGATCGGGCCATCAAGATCAAGCGCGCAGTGCGTTTTCCCTTTCTCGATTTTTCTACCTTGGAAAAGCGCAAAGCGGCGTGCGACGCCGAAATAGCGGTCAACCGCGCTTACGCGCCGAACATTTATCGCTGGGTGACGCCGATCACGAAGGGATCGGACGGCGATTTCAAAATCGGCGGAAAGGGCGCGGCGGTCGAATGGGCCGTGGAAATGCGCCGATTCGATCACAATCGGACGCTTGATCGTCTGGCCGACGCGCACGCTATCGATGACGCGCTAGCGGATGCTCTTGGTCGCGCGGTTGCGGCAGCGCACCGGTTGGCGCCGACGGTGAGAGATGTGCATTTCAGCGACTCCCTCGCCGCGATCATCGCACAGAATGAATCCGAGCTCACATCCGAGCCGGATCTGTTTTCGTTGCACGAGCTTCGCATCCTCTCCGGCGCGACGCGCGACGCATTCGACCGCATAAAGACATTGCTGGCACGACGTGAACAGGCGGGACTCGTACGGCGCTGTCATGGCGACCTGCATCTCGGAAACATTGTCCTCATCGACGGCAAGCCGGTGCTCTTCGACGCAATCGAATTCGATGACCGCATCGCCACGATCGACGTGTTCTATGACCTTGCCTTTCTATTGATGGATCTGGTCGAGCGCGGGCTCGATCTTGCGGCAAGCATCGTGTTCAATCGCTACCTCGTCGAAACGCGACGCATCTACGATCTTGATGTGCTGGCTGCGCTGCCGCTCTTCATGTCGGTACGCGCGGTGATTCGCGCCAAGGTCATAGCCGCGCGGAACAGACAGGGCGGATCACCAGCGGAACCTGCGCATAGAGCCCGCGACTACGCGGCTTTGGCGCAGAAACTTATGACGCCCGCGAAGCCGCGGCTAGTTGCGATTGGTGGCCTTTCCGGCACGGGCAAGTCGCACCTTGCGCGCGCGTTGGCGCCAGCGATCCCGCCGCTACCCGGCGCGGTGGTGCTGCGTAGCGATGTCGAACGCAAGGCGTTGTTCGGCGAAATCGAAACCGCGCGCTTGCCCAAGGCCGCCTACACGGCCGACGCCACCGCCAAGGTTTACGCAACACTCGCCGCCAAGGCGCAGCGCGTGCTGGCCGCTGGCCATTCGGCCATTGTCGATGCGGTGTTTGCGCAGCCGGAAGAACGGGGCGACATCGCCAGAGCCGCAGCCGGCACGGCATTTCAGGGCCTTTTCCTCTCGGCCAATCTGGAGACGCGCCTCTCGCGTGTAGGCACGCGTATCGGCGATGCTTCCGACGCAACCGCAGATAATGTGCGTGAGCAGGAACAATTCGACCTTGGTCACATCCGTTGGATGAAAGTCGATGCCTCAGGCACACCGGAAGAAACGCTGCTGCGCGCGCAAGCAACGATCGGCCTGCGATGACGGGAGCTATGCGCTCGGCGATCCGCTGTCCCGCGGCCGGTGCCCATGGCATTTTGCGCAAAACCATTGCATAGCTTCCGTGCGAAGCGCTCGTGCTAGCCGGTCTCCGCTATGAATCCCGCCAAGGTCCGAACATTCTCCGCGCGCTACCTCGCGGTCGGACTCGCGGGCTATTGCGCATTCATCAATCTGTATTCGCCACAGTCGATCCTGCCTCTCCTCTCTGAAGAGTTTCATGCCAGCGCTGCAGAGGTGTCCGCAATCATCACCGTCAGCACACTCGCAGTGGCACTAACGGCGCCATTCACCGGTACCGTGGCCGACGTGCTCGGCAGGAAGCGCGTGATTGTTGCGGCAATGTTCGTCCTGGTGATCCCGACACTGATGGTAGGCCTGTCCACAACTCTCCCGCAGCTCATCTTCTGGCGCGCAGTGCAGGGACTTGTGCTGCCGCCGATTTTTGCGGTCACGGTCGCCTATATCGGCGACGAATGGCCACCCAGGGAAGCGACCACCGCGGCCGGTATCTATTCATCAGGCTCGAGTCTCGGCGGCTTCAGCGGACGGCTGGTTACCGGTTTCTTCGCCGATCTGATCGGCTGGCGCGCGGGATTCACTGCGCTCGCGGCGATCGCCTTCGCCGGCGCGATCGCGGTCGCCTTGCTCCTCCCGCAAGAGCGAAAATTCGTGCGCTCTAAGGGACTGTGGGCTTCAGTCCGGCAAATGCTCGCACATTTCCGCAACGGACAACTGCTCGCGACCTACGCGGTCGGATTTGGCGTGCTGTTCAATTTTATCTGCACTTTCACCTTCGTGAGTTTTCATCTCGCCGCCCCGCCCTACAGCCTGTCGGCCAGCTGGCTCGGCGCGATTTTTGTCGTCTACATTGTTGGCTCAGCGCTTACGCCGTGGGCCGGCTGGGCCGTCGGGCGCTTCGGGCGCCGACGAATTACGGTGCGCATCATCGCCGTCTGGATTGCGGGAATCTTGCTGACCCTTGCCCCTTCGTTGCCGCTGATCATTGCGGGCCTCGCGATTTCCGCCGGTTGCGGTTTGATATGTCAGGCGATTTCAACCGGTTACGTCACCATCACCGCAAAGGTTGGCCGCTCCTCGGCGGTTGGCCTCTATGTCACCAGTTTCTATGTCGGCGGTAGCTTCGGCGCTGCGCTTGGCGGCGTTGCCTGGACAATCGGCGGCTGGCCAGCCTGTGTCGCAATTGTCATCGCAGTATTGGTGGTCATGGCCGCCATCGTATTTTTCGCCTGGACGCGTCGCGTCCCGGCCGCAGCCAGCATTCCCCCGATTGAGCCGCCTTAGCGCGCGCTCGGATGCCAGCGCGGCACATATCCGCGCTTAAGAACGGCAAGGATCGATGGCGGCGTCAAAACGTCGGCTTCGCCACCACGCGGCCGCGGTATCGATCCCTTGTAACCTGTCGGAGTCCAACGCAGCAGGCGCTTGCCGCGAACCGCGAAAGCGTCGGCGCCGAGCGCGATCATCGCTCCATCGGGCAGTGTTTCCAGCCTGAGCGTGTGGGCGCGCTTACCCCTGCCGAAAAGCCGCTCGGCGTGCAGTGACCGGTCCATTGCGGCCGCCGGTGCCCGTTTCCTTTTGCCGGAAAACAGAGTGGCAAAGCGTTCGGCGTCCTTACGGCGGCACTCGAAACATGGGCGATGCCCTGCCGCAAATGCCGTCACCTCGTCGAGGAAGAACAGCTCGGTGTATCCTTTGCCCCAGACCTTGCGGTGCCGATTGTTGAACTCGAGCTTGCAGCAGATCCATTGCTTCGATGTCCAACGTCGGCGCGTCAGCCGGCGCTTGTTATCGTGCAGACGCCCGCCGCGGTTGCCCATGAGCGTGCCGCGCGCGTTTGACACAACCGGTTCGCCGAAGGGAGAGACACGATTTTGCAGGGACATTTCACACCCGTCCTTATCGCTTCCTTCTTAGCGCATTGCCGCAAAAACGAAATGCCCGGCATTAAGCCGGGCATTGCATGGGAATTGTGTGAAATGGCGCTAATTAGCCCTGCGGCTGCGGGGCAATCTCGCCGGACGGCGGCTCCGGCCGCGGGCGCGGCTTGCCGGCGGGCGGCACTGCGGATGAGCGCGGCGTAGCCGGCTCGATCACCGATTCGCGCACCGGCCGCTTGCCAGCAAGCAGGTCGGTTATTTCGTCGCCGGTCAAAGTCTCGAACTCAAGCAGCCCGCGCGCCAGGGTTTCGAGATCGGCGCGTTTCTCGGTCAGAATCTGCGTCGCCTCGGCGTAACCCGCTTCGACCAGCCGGCGGATCTCGGCGTCGATCTTGCGCGAGGTCTCTTCGGAAATATTCTGCTGGCGCGATACCTGATAGCCGAGGAAGACCTCGTCCTGGTTCTCGCCATAAGCGACGGTGCCCAGCTCGTCGGAGAGGCCCCAACGCGTCACCATCATGCGCGCGAGCTTGGTCGCCTGCTCGATATCGGAGGCGGCGCCCGACGTCACCTTTTCCTTGCCGAACACCATTTCCTCGGCAACGCGTCCGCCCATCATGATCGCGAGTCGCGAGGTCATCTGCTCACGGCTCATCGACAGCTTGTCGCGCTCGGGCAATTGCATGACCATGCCCAGCGCACGGCCGCGCGGAATGATGGTGGCTTTGTGCACCGGATCGGTAGCCTTGACGTTGAAGGCAACGATGGCGTGGCCACCCTCGTGGTACGCAGTCAGAAGCTTTTCCTCTTCCGTCATCACCAGCGACTTGCGCTCGGCGCCCATCATCACCTTGTCTTTGGCGTCTTCGAATTCAGCCTGCGTGACCATGCGCTTGTTGCGGCGTGCAGCCATCAGCGCCGCTTCGTTCACCAGATTCATCAGGTCGGCGCCGGAGAAGCCCGGCGTACCGCGGGCGACGGTCTTGAGATTGACGTCAGGCGCCAGCGGCACCTTGCGCACGTGCACTTTCAGAATGCTTTCGCGGCCGACCACGTCCGGATTGGGCACGACAACCTGACGGTCGAAGCGGCCTGGGCGCAGCAGCGCGGGATCGAGCACATCAGGCCGGTTGGTCGCGGCGATGAGAATGATGCCTTCATTCGCCTCGAAGCCGTCCATCTCGACGAGCAACTGATTGAGCGTTTGTTCGCGCTCGTCATTGCCGCCGCCAAGACCGGCGCCGCGATGACGGCCAACGGCATCGATTTCGTCGATGAAGATAATGCACGGCGCGTTCTTCTTGGCCTGCTCGAACATGTCGCGCACGCGGCTCGCGCCGACACCGACGAACATCTCGACGAAGTCAGAACCGGAAATGGTGAAGAATGGCACATTGGCTTCGCCGGCGACGGCGCGCGCAATCAACGTCTTGCCGGTACCCGGCGGGCCGACCAGCAACACGCCGCGCGGTATGCGTCCGCCAAGGCGCTGGAATTTTCCGGGATCACGCAGGAATTCAACGATCTCCTGCAGATCCTGTTTGGCTTCGTCGACGCCGGCGACATCCTCGAAAGTGACGCGGCCATGCGCTTCGGCCAGGAGCTTCGCGCGCGACTTACCGAATCCAAGCGCCTTGCCGCCGGCGCCCTGCATTTGCCGCGACAGGAAAATCCAGACACCAATCAACGCGATGAACGGCAGCCACGACACCAGCAGCGAGACGAACCACGGGACATTGTCCTGCGGCGGCCGCGCGGTGATGGTGACGCCCTTGGAATAGAGTTTCTGGATAAGACCTGGATCGTTCGGCGCGTAGGTCTGGAAGCTCGTACCGTTGGCAAAGGTGCCGTGGATTTCGGGACCCTGGATTACGACGTCATGCACGCGGCCCTGGTCGACCTCTGTCAGCAGCTGCGAGAACGAAATGTCCTGCGCGGTCGTGCGCTGACCGGGATTCTGGAAAAGCGTGAACAACGCCAGCAAAAGCAGGACGATGATCACCCAGAGGGCGAAATTGCGTAGATTAGCGTTCATCAGGCGTCTCGACCCCGCCGCGCACGAGCCCCGCGGCAATACTTTCTATGCATTTCGTTCGTGGCGACTTCACGTCGGACCCGCCGGACCAATGTAGGCAGCGCCGGCCCCCATGAAAAGGCCCCGAATCTTAATATTCTAGCGTGTTTTCGCCCGCTTCGCGCGGGCAGCTCGGGGCGTGGTTAAGAGCTTACGACGACGACGCGGCGGCGCTCTTTCCACGATGAGTTGATGATCTGTCAACGTTACAACCGCACCGGCAAGAGTCCGCCGAAACCGACCGTTGCCGCCATTTTGAGCGCCATCAAGCGCAGATTTGAGGGCCTCGAGTTTGCCAAGCTCTACGGGGCCTTCGTCACCGACGCTTGTCAGCACGCGCGCCAGCAGCCGCAGCGCGATTTCGGCCGGCAATCCGGCAAACTTGCGGCTTTCAATGGCGACTGAGGCTGGCAGATCCACAATTAGTTCGTCGGCCGCGCGATCGACCGTGGCTTCGATCGCGTTCTCCGCCCGCTTGAGGCGGCGCGCGAGCTGCGCCAGCCGGTTGGCGTCGAGCCCTTCCTCCGCCAACGCGCCCATCATGGCGCGCAGCCGCACGCGCGTGAACCGTGGATCGCGATTGGAGGGATCATCAGCGTAGGGAATTCCCGTTGCACGCAGCGTCGCGATCAATCGCGCCTTCGGAATATCGAGGAACGGCCGCACCAACGTGACCGCATGCGCTGCATTGTGCGGCAATATCGACGACCGGGTCATCGCACCTAATCCTGTCAGCCCGCTGCCGCGACTCATGCGGATTAAAACCGTCTCAGCCTGATCATCGAGCGTGTGAGCGGTCAGGATGTGCACCGCTTTTAACTTGTGTGCCGCTTCTCCCAGCAAGCAATAGCGTGCCGCGCGCGCCGCCTCCTGCAAGCCTGTCGTCGGCTTGCGTCCGCGCCAATGTAAAGTGCGATGGGCGATCTTGAGCTTGCGCGCCAGGCGCGCAACCGCGGCGGCCTCTTGCCGGGATTCCTTGCGCAGCCCGTGATCGACGGTGACAGCAATCAGTTTCGGTTTGGCCTTGAGCGTGTCGCGCCAGCGGGCGGCCAGGATCATCAACGCCGTCGAATCTGGCCCACCGGATACGGCGAGCATGATGACGGGAATGGCTTGCAGATCGGAAAAAAGTGTTTTCGCTTCAGACGCCGAGACGGCTTTCGCCTCAGCAATGCGCACGCTTCTGTTCCTGCGCGACACCGCGTTTCACGCTGGCAGAGGCTTGCGGATACTTGCGGCCGATTTCCGCCAACGTAGCGCAAGCGGCCTCCTTCTGATTCAGCGCGGCAAGCGATTGACCGAGACGCAGCAGCGAGTCAGGCGCCTTGCCGGAGCGCTCGAATTTGGTCGAGACACTCAGGAAGGACTCCGCAGCGTCACGATAGCGCTGCTGCTGAAACAAACTTTCGCCGAGCCAATATTGCGCGTCCGGCACCAGGCGCTCATTCGGATATTTTTTGAGGAAATCGCGAAGCGCCTGCTCGGCCAGTGAATAGTCCTTATGCAGCACGTACCCATAGGCCATGTCGTATTCGTCCTGCGGCGAGGCCGATGGCGGCAGCGTCGCCAGCTGCTGGCCGGAAGAAGGGATGTTACGCACTTGTTGCGGGGGCGTTGCCGGACTTGCCGGCGCTTGCGGGGCCGGCAGCGGAGTAGCGCTGGCTGAAGCAACAGTTGCAGGCGGCGCTGGCGCCTGCGGCAGCGCGGAGTTGTTGCCCGCAAGCGTCGATAGGTCGAGCGGTGCACCGGCAGCGCGGCCGCCAGGTGCGCCAACCGG
>DASPUD010000124.1:0-57828 GCA_035623095.1 Pseudolabrys sp. | reverse complement strand
GAACGAAAAATTCATTTCCTCGGCGCGGAATTTTTCGCATGACGGCCCGCTCATCAGTGGGACACCAGGGTTAGAAAGCCTAATCATTCCATGGAATAATTGGCGGTCCCACTCTCGACGAAGTGCGTGTTCTGCTTGGATCCGGGAATTCCGCCCCTGGACACCACATCGTGTTCGCAGATGTTCGCACACGTCTGAAAACCAGCAGAAACAACGCGATAAGCAATTTCCCGTTCACGTTTGTTCTGCCATGAAGGCATATCTGCCTCCCTTAAAAAATCCCGGCGCACACTCCAGTAAAGGCTATCCCTGATTTGTCCGTGACCTAAATCAAAAGTGCTCGCGGCCGAGCGACATGCAACTTCCACTCTGGAGGAAGTCGCCCGCGAGTACTCCAATGTCCGCTTTGGGTCAAAAGCGGACTCTTGCGCTGCACAAGCGCATGTCTGCTATGGGCCAATAGCGGACACCGCATGATGGCATCCGAAGCCCAAAATTAAATAACTGTAACATGCGCAGGTGCCGCAGACACAGGCTCGTTCAATCTGTCAGCCGATGAGAAGGGCCGGTCTCCCCTAACCACTGCCCTGAAGAAAGAAGGATGACTATGAAAAGCAAAATCATGGCCGCTCTAATCGCGGCCACCATGCTGACCGCGCCAGCATTCGCAGCCAGCGTCGTCAGCTCGCCCAATGCCCCCGCAGCGCAGATGGTGACTCCTAATAAGGTCACTAAAGCGTCCGACACGGGCGTGAAGAAACATCGTGTTCATGCACGTGCGTCGCACGGTCACAAGACCCGTCATGCTAAGCACGTAAAATCGAAGCAGGTGAAAAACGATAGTAAAAATCGGACATCTGGAAGCAAAAAAGAAAACCCGAAGACGGCGGGTACAGCCGCCAGCGCGAAAGCCCCAATTAAGAATTGAGGTTCGACTTGGAGAAGCACAGCGTGGGCCAGTCTGCGCTGTGTTTCTTCCGGCGATGCAAGCAGAATGTCCGCTACAATAGCGGACAAGATCCAACATTTGTTCTTCAATCCACGCTAATATTCCCCGCGTCGATTACTTTTTTCCATCGCTGCGTTTCACTGACTAGGAATTCAGTGAACTGCGCTCCGTTATCGCCAACGACATCAAAGCCCATGTCGTTGAATTGCTTTCTTACATCGGGGGAATTAACAGCGGCAGCGAATTCGGATTCAAGTTTGGCGCGGACATCGGCTGATAGACCCCTTGGCGCTGCGGCAGCCTGCCAAGAGTAGACAACAAGATCGGGAATGCCCGCCTCAGAAGCGGTCGGGACATCGGGCAAAGCAGCAGCGCGTTTGTCGCCGGTCACCGCCAATGCCTTCAGCTTGCCCGCTTTGATATGCTGAGCGACGGCACCGAGATTTTGAAACGAAACATTGGCGTGGCCGCCCATCAAATCGTTGATCGCGGGCCCGCCACCTTTGTACGGTACATGCACGCCAGTCGTGCCGGTTTTTTGCCAAAATAACGCGGCGGTCAAATGGTCGGACGAGCCGACTCCAGAAGAAGCGAATGTCACCTGATTGGGATTCTTTTTGAGATATGCGATCAAATCGCCGGCGCTATTGACTGGGAAATTCGGATTGGCAACCAGCACATTGGGCGTGCGCACCAATAACGAGAGAAGATCGAAGTCTTTAAGCGGATCGTATTTGAGGTTTTTATACAAACTTGGATTGATGGCATACACGCCGATCGACCCAATCAATAGCGTGTAGCCGTCCGGTGCAGCCGATTTCACGCCGGCGGCCCCCAGACCACCATTCGCGCCCGCGCGGTTTTCAATGATCACGGACTTTCCGATCCGCTCAGCGAGCTTGTTGGTAGCCAATCTGGCTGTCACATCTGAAGCGCCTCCAGGAGGAAACGGCACCACGACAGTAATATTGCGTTCCGGATAATCGGCCGCGTAGGCGGATGCCGTGGAAATACACGCTAGCGCGAGACCAAAGAGCGTCCCGATTGCATGAGTTCTCATAAAGGACCCCTCTCGATCGTTCGGTTAGCCTAAAGTCGCGCATTTTAAGACGCAACGGATGTCCGCTTTGGGTCAAAAGCAGACATTCGCGCTGCAAAACGTCATGTCCGCTTTACCCCCCGAAAGCGGACATTCTCTGCATCAAACGACGCCCGTTCGAAAATCAAATGGCTTCTCGTTGATCTAGGTCAATGATGTTTTCGTGAGTTTTGGTGTTTGTAAGCTTTGCTGTGCCCTTTGGGAGATGACCATGGAAAAAACCGGATTTGAAGGCGTTGGCGGCATAATGCAGCAGAGTGTTGAGCAAACTCGCAGGGCAATGGAGAGCTATCTTGACCTATTGCAAAAAAATCTGAAATCCTCACCGGGTCTTGATCCTGAACTGACTAACAAAATGAAAAACTATACCGAGAGAAATATTGCCGTTGCTTCCGAGTTTGCACAGAAACTAACTAAAGCCACGGATTTTCAAGACTTCTGGCGGATACAGACCGAGTTTATGCAGGCGCAGTGGAAGGCGTTCAATGAACAGACGATGGACCTTGGCGAGACAATGGGTAAAGGCGCAACGGGTTTACTAAAAGGCCTAAAGGATTCGTCGTTTTGAATTCGTATGTGGCATGTGAAACGAGACATGCCAAAGGATTGCAAAGAGAACAACCTCCGCTCTTTCCCCAAAAGCTTTGGAATGTCTGCTTTGGGTCAAAAGCAGACATATGCAGCGCAAAATGGCATGTGCGCTTTACCCCTGAAAGCGGACATTTGCTGTCAGCTCTTGAATGTCTAGAAGTAGACGGCCGAACGCCGACGCCGACAATCAGCGCGGTGGAATGTCGGCTAGCGGCCCAGGCTTGAAGAAATCGTCCTTAAGTTGCGCCGAGAACTTCAGCCCAAGAAACGGACTGAAGGTGTCCTTTCTAAAACTTTTTAGGCTCAGCGGGCTGTCGAAATCGTTGGATTTTCTCGGACTTTCTCCGGAAAACTTCAAAGAATAGTCGCCGAGCTGAATTGAGGAGAGAGAATCAATTTGATTATTTTTTTCAACCTCGCCGGCAGAACCGTTGCTTGCCGGGATGAGTAGAACAAGAAGCACAAATAGGAATATTTGTTTCATACGTCCTCAGCCATCAGACTATTACGTCAACGTTGGCAGCAAGAAACAAGAGAAAGTTTTAGCCTCGGTGCTTGTATTTAGTGCAATGAGGTATGATTAGTGACAAAGTACCGCCATAAACCGGTTGGTGGCCCACGTCCGCTATGGGTCATAAGCGGACATTTCGCAGCGCAACCAGCCAATTTTCAGGGTAGCGGCACAAGCTCCGCCGGAAATGTCCTCATGTCGTCGGGTAGCGCGACATGAAGACCATAAATCAGCGCCACGTTATGTGGTTCGCCTTTCGCGTCCGTGACGGCAACGGTCCTATTTGATGTGGCCATCACGCTGATCACAATGCCTGTCACGAGTAGAACAATATTGAGCGCTCGCATGTTGGCCTCCTTGACGGATGCCCTTCGCCCACCCAGGCGGGATGTTTGCTCCAGTCATGCAAAACCCTTGGTGAGCAGCGTCACAGAAACTAGACAATTTTTTTGATTCCCAGGTGGTTACCATCTTGCCCGCGTCACTTTTAATGGGCGTCCAGGTTTGCTGATGTCCGCTTTAGGCCAGAAGCGGACATTGGCGTCCTGCGCAAAACTGTGGTCAGTGTCCCAGACCGCGCGGAGCAAACTCGCGCTCCGCAGAAACAACGTTGCTGTAGAGATTGGCGATCCACTGTCGCCCGCTCGACGTAACATTGAGGTAGCGGATTGCGCTCTGGATGTGCGGCGATATGCGGCTCCAATAGAATCTTGGATATAGTTCGATAAGATCAGCGGGTGATTTATAGCCAAGCTGCTTGTTCATTCCGACTTCTTCGAATTCATACCAGAGTGCGTTGGCTTTACGCAGATAGTGCGGGTCACCGAGCTGGCCGATTAGATCAGCGGCTCTTACCAGCATGCCTTCCTCCTCGCTCACAGGGTTTCCCGTTCCGGGAGCCGGTGGAAACCGGGTAAACTCGATGGCATTGGCGATGCGGGTGGCATCGAACGATTCGATCGTGGCGAAACGATCCATTACGAAAAGCTTCGACCGGTCGACGTGATACTGTATCAGCGCAGCGTCGGACGCACCGCGTGGCAGCTTGGCCTTGTTGCCTTTGGCATCGATAACGTAGCCATCAACGCTATCGCCCTTAAGGATGCCGCGAACGTAACCGATGTCGTGAAACAGACAGGCGACAATCACGTGCGCAAAATCGCTGGCAGACATCTCAACTAGAAGCCTTCGCCCCCGCAAAATGTCATAGCCGGCGAGCGTTACTAGCATCGTATGCTCGACGTTGTGATAGAACGCATCACTGTTGCCGATACAATCGATAGCAAGTCTGGCGGCTGACTGGACGCGTTCTATTAAGCCCGAATCCGTCGAGCCAAATCGACGACTCATATGCTCGGCGAGGTAAGACCCTAAAGCCTCCGCCGCAAGCTCGGGAACGGTAATCATGACTTCCGTACCCCTCTAATGGCCATCGTTGCCCTTAGTCTTGCACTTTGCAAGATGACGCCGGCTAAGGGCTAAGGTTTGCTCGCAGAGCCTGATGTCCGCTTTACCCCCGAAAGCAGACAAGTACAGTGCACGAGCCGATGTCTGCTTTGGGTCAGGAGCAGACATATGCGCCGCACGAGGCTATGTCCGCTTTAACCCCGAAAGCGGACACCCCTGACCTCAGACGTCGGCGAGATGGCTATGTGCGTGCTTCTCGATAATTCTTGCTGACTTGCCTCCGCTGTAGTTTAGCCCCGTCGGTACCCACGTGCATACCTTCGAAGGGTCCGCCCACACGGTCGCAACCGCACTCGGCACAAAGAACTCCGAGAAGATCAACTCGCCGTCGGTACCACCCTTTACCCAGTGCGGTTCGAGGTCGTGATAATAGACGACGTCGCCGGGACGAACTGCCATGACCTGGTCGACACCTGCGTAACAGGTGCCCTGCCCAGCGAGGAAAAACATGAAATGAGCACCCCCTTGGTGGTGGTGCACCGGGCATTCAGTGTCGGGCGGATAAATAATCATCTCGCCACGGATGGCCAGCGTACCAAACATTTTCGGGGTGACGAGATAGATGCGTTTTCGAGCATCGTGCTCGGATTGCAGGAGAGGTTCATCTTGCCAGTCTAACACACGAAAAATTGGTGGGTCAGTGCTGATCGAGAGATCGAGTTTTTCCACATCGGGCACCAAGGCAAATAGTAAGGTTGCGCCAGCGTCGCTCGAAAGCATTCCTTCAAAACCGGGAGGCAGCAAGCCGATATGATTCGCTGTGACTGGCCATTTACGTCCTGCGGTATCGATTGTCGCGGTGCCCTCGATCATCTGAAACCAAGCGAGGTCGGAGGGTGCAATTGCTAGTGGCTTGTGACCGCGCCGCGAAATCGTCACGCGATCGAGCTCGAATAGAATGTCCGGCACACGCTGTTTATTAAGTAACGGCTGGCGCGCAACACCGTCGGCTGTGACAATCGGCGCGATCGTGCTCTCGTTGAAATGGATCGCCATCGTCCCTCCTAAAAACACGATGCATATTCTGCGGCAAGCCATTGATCTGAATCAAGGCGCACTAGGCAAAATGGTGCCAATTAGCCATTTGGGAGACTCTATCGCTGTCTCGCTATCGAGCGTCAGACGAGGAGAAAACCCCATGATCGATCACAGTCCCACTTCTGGAACCATTTCACGGGTAATGGCACTCGCGCTTCCCATTAGTCTCTTCGCCATCGTGCTGTTATTCGGAATCTTTGTCTTACTACGTTACGCCCACGCCTGGGTGGCGGTGCTAGGCGAAGCGGCGGCGACAACAGCTCCGATGGCAGGGGATGGTGTCGTTGCGCTCGTTTCAACTTTGGTCACAGTAGTTGGCGTTGTTTGGCTCTACTCGGCACGGCTCGCACGGTGAAACTGCGTTACCTGTAAATGGTGCAACTCGGGATGTCCGCTTTACACCCAATAGCGGACATGCGCTTGTGCAGCGCAAGAGTCCGCTTTTGACCCAAAGCGGACATTGCTGGGCCTTTCCCGCCACAGGTTTGAACCGCTACGATGCCCTGTCCTGAGCCTCGGGGTGTGACATGAGGCGGCGAGAATTCATCAAGCTCGTTGGTGGAGCGGCGGTTGTACGGCCTTTCGCTGCGCGAGCGGGGCAGCCGGCGACGCCGGTGATCGGCTACATGGCCAGTGGTGGAACAGCCGAGACCTCGGCGGCATACAGAGCGGGGTTTTACCAAGGACTGCGAGAGCTTGGTTATATTGAAGGACAGAATGTCGCAATCACCTACAGATACGCGGAGGGTCATTATGAAAGATTGTCGGCGTTCGCGGCCGATCTAACCAAAAGTCGGGTAGCGGTGATCGTCGCTACTGGCGGGCCCGCCCCAGGCCTCGCGGCCAAAACAGCGACATCGACGATACCGATTGTCTTCCAGACCGGCAGTGACCCGGTCGCCGACGGGCTCGTCGCCAGCATGAACCGGCCTGGGGGCAACGTGACGGGAGTGACCCGCCTGACCGCCGCAGTGGGACCCAAACGCGTTGAGTTGGTACGCGATTTGATTCCCGGGACGACGGCGATTGCGGTTCTGGTAAATCCAAAGGAGCCGATTGCGAATTTGCAGGTAAAGGAGCTAAGTCAGACGGCGAGTTCTCTCAAGCTGGCAATCCAGGTTTTAAATGCCGCCACCGAACAAGAGCTCGACTCCGCTTTTGCAACATTGGTGCGGCAGGGCGGCGGTCCACTCGTCGTTGCAAACGATCCGTTTTTCGTAAACCGGCGCCAACAAATCGTTGCCTTGGCAGCGCAACATGCGATCCCGGTTATTTATGGTGAGCGCGAATCGGTCGTGGCCGGCGGATTGGCGAGCTACGGAGCTAGTTTGAGGGATTCGATGCGCGAGGTCGGTGTTTACGTCGGCCGAATTCTCAGAGGCGAGAAGCCTGCGGACCTGCCAGTGCTCCAGCCCACAAAATTTGAATTGGTCATCAATCTCAAAAACGCCAAGGCGCTCGGCATTGCTGTGCCGCCTTCGGTGCTCGCCCGCGCCGACGAGGTAATCGAATAACTGGCGCGATGTCCGCTATTGGCCCTTAGCGGACACAGGCTTGTGCAGCGCAGGAGTCCGCTTTTGACCCAAAGCGGACGTTGGTGTGCTCTTAGGACTCGACATCCTAAAATGTTACATTGTAACATTTGGGAGTGACGCGATCCTAGGTGCGAATTTTCGAACATGCGCAAGCGTTCGGTAGGCAAGAAATTCGCCGTCTGCGCCGCACTATTTGCGTTGCTAATTCAATTCGTAGCGTCCTTTGGACACATCCATTTGGACTATTCAGTTCGGCCTGACGCTGCGGCTTCCGCCCGAGCAATTCACCCCGATACCGTCACCAATCCGATTGATAACGATTCAGACGAACACCTCGCCGACATCTGTGGGATATGCGCAACGCTCAATCTCATCGCTGCGGGGCAGATCGCTTCGCCACCGGCACTGCCGCTCCAAGAATACGATGAGGCTCAAGCGCCTAAGCCCGCCCAAATTATGCTCGCGGGCATTCGGCATCTCAATTTCCGTTCCCGAGCACCACCTTTCGCCTGAACATTTCTGACGTATGCGAACGTCGCACGAGCGGCGCAGGTAATGCGTCGCCATCGTGTCGAAATCGCTTCCATTTCAAAGAGTCTCGGCATTCGGCGGGAAAAGTTATGGGGTACGAAGCCATGCGGTATGCCGCATTCATTGCGCTAAGCCTTGCGATTCCTCTGGCCGCAACAGCGGAGGAAAAATCTGACCCCCTGCCGCGGGAGGCAGCAAGTGCACCAGCCAGGTATGACTGGGAAGGGCCCTATTTTGGCGGTCATGTTGGTCTCGGCCGTGGCAATGCAAACGCAACGGTTTGGGACATGACCCCGACATCGAATAGCAACACCTTCGGTGGTCCGATTGCCGGTGCCCAGCTTGGTTACAATGTCTTATTGCCATCGCACGTTCTGATCGGAGCAGAACTCGATGTCACCTTTCCAAACTATATCGCGTCGAATGCCGTCATGGCTTCGGTTGCGACTCCACAAAACCGAATAACGGAAGAACTGGATTACGTCGCTACGGCGCGTGGCCGCATTGGTTACGCATACGGTCCCTGGCTGTTTTACGGCACCGGCGGAATTGCCTTGATGGGCAGCCGATTTCTCAATGATTTGCTATCCGGGGATGAACAGAAACAATTACGGAGTCGCTTGGGAGGCGTTGCAGGCGCAGGCGTCGAGTATGCATTTGATCCGAATTGGACTTTGCGGCTGGAATATCTTTACGGCCGCTTTGCCAGTGCCTCCGCGTCGTTTCCATCCGGTGCCACTTATACCTCGAGCACTGATTTCAACATGCTTCGGTTGGGCCTCAACCGAAAGCTCAACGGACTAGGAGAGGTAGACTCTGAGCGAAAGGATAGTGCCGTCAGCAAATCGCCGGATTGGCAAATCCATGGACAAACGACTTACATCCTGCAGGGATATCCGAGTTTTCACTCACCTTACGAAGGCCAAAATAGCCTTTCTGGTGCCGCGCAAACAAAAAACACCGCGAGTGGAACGGCCTTTCTTGGTCTACGACCATGGGAAGGCGGGGAATTTTTTTACGCACCTGAGTTGGCGCAAGGTTTCGGCCTAAGTGGAACGCTGGGTCTCGGCGGCTTTTCCAACGGCGAAGCGCAAAAAGCCGGTTTTCCTTATCCGCGCTATAACACTTCTCGCCTGTTCTTCCGTCAGACTTTTGGACTTGGCGGAGAACAAGAGACTATTGAGGAAGACCAAATCCATTTCGGTGGAAAAGCCGACATCTCGCGTCTGAGCTTTATGGTCGGTCGGGTTTTCCTCCCTGATTTTATAGACAACAACGCTTATGCCGATGAACCACGTACCGGCTTTCTGAACTGGTCGATTTGGGCGGCTGGCGCATTTGATTTTCCGGCTGACCAACCCGGATACACTTGGGGCGCATTCGCAGAACTCAATCAAAAAGATTGGGCTATTCAAGTCGGATATTTGCTGATGCCAAACGAGTCCAATTCGAATTACTTTGATCCGAATATCTTCGGCCGTGGTGAATATTTGTTGGAAACCGAACTGCGCTATTCATTGTTCTCACATCCTGGCAAGCTGCGGCTGATCGGTTGGGTCAATTCTGCATTTTCGGGAAGCTACGCTGAGACAGTGGCCAATCCAGACCTCAATCTTGATATTACTCAAACACGCAAAGGCCGAATCAAATACGGAGCTGTTGCCAATTTTGAACAATCGATCTCCGATGAGTTCGGCCTTTTTTCGCGTCTGAGTTGGAACAATGGAAAAACGGAGATAATGGCCTTTACCGACATCGACGCGAGCGCGTCGTTTGGCGGCGTCTTGAAGGGCAATAGTTGGGGACGCGCGGATGACAGAATTGGTCTGGCAGGAGCGGTCAATGCGCTGTCCGCCGATCATCGCGCATTCATTGCCGCTGGTGGCTTGGGAATCCTTATTGGCGATGGCGCGCTCAATTATCGACCAGAGAAGATTTTGGAGACGTATTACTCATACGCGCTTAGAAAGAGCACGACGCTCACTTTTGACTATCAGTTCATTACCAATCCCGCATACAACGCGGATCGTGGGCCCGTATCAGTCTTCTCAGGCCGGTTCCATGCGGAGTTCTAGCGTCGTTCGTATAGTTTCATCCGGCACTTTGGCGCTGCTCGCGAGCGGTGCAATTCCTGCCAAAGCGCAAACGCATCGCTCTATCTGCGAACGGACGTGTAGACAGTACTGCAAAGCACAAAGCATGAGACGACAACTAGTTTGCCAGTATGAGTGTGCCCGAGAGTGTGATTCGAGACGGAAGAACCATGAACGATGAAAGACGGTGATGTCCGCTTTTGGCCCTTAGCGGAACTTTTGTTTCGCAGTTTTTACTTGCCGTGTCGGGTACCCAACATATTCTTGCCAAGAATTATTAGGGTGCAGTCATGGATAGGTTTGTAGCCCGCCTTAACATTGAGCACTTGCGTCAAGCACTAGCTACCGAAACCGACCATTCGAAGCGACAGACGCTTGCGCGCCTGCTGTCCGATGAGGAGACGAAACTCGCGGCCGCTTTGGAAAAAGCAAAAAAGACTAAGGATGATCCCACAAGCGCCAATGAGTCGGCTTGAGGTCAATCTGCTGTCGCGCTCCTGCTTTCATCCAGCCGCCAAGGATACGGCGGCAGGGAAAGATGAGCGCGTGCACGCCATCGTAGTTGATAACTGCGAGTTCAAGATCGCGATCAAAAGGGGCTGTAGAGATAGGCTGCCACAGCCACTGGATTTCCTGGTTGATAGCGAGCGCCATGAAGGGCTCCATCGCTGAGCGCGGTAGAATGCGATGAAGTAGGCACGCTCAAATTGATCTACATCAACCAGAGCAATTGGTACGGTAAGTAATTCGCCGTTCGCCTACAGAGTACGAACATTTCATACTCGGGCTAAGGTCAACTTGATCGAATAGGTCTGGCGATGTCCGCTTTTGGGCCCTTAGCGGACATCGCATTGTGCGCTGCATATGTCTGCTTTTGACCCAAAGCGGACAATAACGGATATCTTTTCAGACACGAAGTGTCGTACTCAAATGCTTGGCCGGGTTCGGATCTCACGGTTATTCAATGCGGTTCATGACGTTGATATTTGGTTTTCTTTTCAGTCACATCGTCTCGGCTGAGTCAGCCGAAGTGCTGATAAAAGCGCGTGAACCGGCAACCGTGCGTTGGGCGCAGGAAGTGTCTAGAAAATTTCACGTGGCAATTGAAAAATGGATCCCTGGTCTCAATGCAGTGATCCTCAAGGTCCCGGCTGCTAAAGTAGCAAACCTTGTGAAGTCGGCGCAGGACAATCCAGCGATTTCGGCTGTAGAGACCGGCGTCGATTATCGACAGCTTTTCCGTGTGATGCCAACGGCCAATTTCGGCAACGGGCCACTTTCTCAAGCCCAAAAAGACGCGGTATCAAAACTTCGCGAACACAAAACGTCAGCTTCAGTTTATGTCGCTCAAGTTCGGCCTGCGGGTATATCTCTTGAGCTTCTCAAAGGAGCTCTCACAATCGCGGACGGGTTCAGCAAGGAAAACGGCATAAAAGTAAATCTTGCTCCCGGAGTGATGGTAGATGCTATTCAGAAGGACATTGATCAACGCGGTCCTTCGTCGTTCGTCTGGCATGGGAGGGTTGAAAATCGCAGCGCCCCATCGCGCAAAAGGGATGGCGTCGCGACTTTCGTTGTCCAGGACGGAAAAATTTCAGGATCGATCGTTATTGGATCTGACTCTTACACCATTAACCCACTTGGCAATGATTTGTATGCGATCGTGAAGACAAATCCAGGCGTCTATCCACCTGAGCATCCGCCGGGAGTCATTCCCAATGTTCATGATGCACCCGCAACTCGTATGCGAAGGGAAGGTCTCCTCCCCGACAAATCGATGGCCGTCATCCGGGCACTGGTTCTTTATACGCCAGCGGTTCGGAAAGCACTGGAACAATTCGGCTCAAGCCCGGACGTAATTGCAACGCTTGCCGTTGAAAGCACAAACCTTGCCTCGAAAAACAGCAATGTGCAGATGTCGCTTGACCTGGTGAAGTCGGAAGAAATTACGTATGTTGAGAAGGATTTTCCTTCTGACCTTGCGATGTTGCAAACATCCGCGTGGGTGAAGACGGAACGAGAGGCAATAAAAGCGCATGTCGTCTTTCTTCTGACTACGGTCGCTGACTATTGCGGGCTTTCAGATGTCATTCTTGCTGACAAGAACAGTGCCTTTGCAGTCATAAACTACATCTGCGCTGTGGGAAATTTTTCTCTGGCGCATGAATTTGGTCACTTGTTGGGACTACGACACGAGCGCGCCGCAGATCAAGACGACAAGCCTTTCAAATACGGGCATGGCTACGTTTACAAAAATGAGTGGCGGACGATCATGGCAACTCGCAAAGCCTGCGTTTCTTGTCCTCGAATTCCCTTTTGGTCAAATCCGTCAGTCAAATACAACGGTGTGCCAGCGGGTACCAAGGACTATGAGGACGAAGCCGACGTATTAAATGATACCGCGCCCATTATCGCAGGTTTCAAATAGCGGTTGCACTGCCGAATGTCCGCTTTCGGGGGTAAAGCGGACATGACTTGTTGCGCCGCAAATGTCTGCTTCTGACCCATAGCGGACATTGCGGCATTTCGGCCCTTCCAAAATGTTGTCTTAACGCCGTACGATCCCCCGTCTTGAGCCTCGGGGACGACAATGCGGCGGCGCGAGTTCATCAGTTTGCTTGGCTGCACGGTCGTATTGCCGCTAAGCGCTCACGCACAGCAGGCCGAGCGCGTTCGGCGCGTTGGCGTGCTCCTGGGCGCAGCCGCTGACGACGCGAACTATTTGGCATGGCTCGGCGCATTCAGACAGGCGCTGCAAGAACTGGGTTGGGTGGATGGCCGCAACGTGCAGATCGACATCCACTGGGCCACGACCGATCCCGCCGACATTCGCAGGCAAGCGACGGGATTGGTCACACTCGCGCCAGACGTCATTCTAGCACCCGGTACCACTACCGTAGGACCATTGATGCGGGCGACGCGCACCGTACCGATCGTGTTTCCGATCATCGCCGATCCAGTCGCCGGCGGGTTTGTCGAGAGTCTGGCGCATCCCGGTGGCAACGCGACTGGCTTCATGCTTTTCGAATACAGTATCAGCGGAAAATGGCTGGAGCTGCTCAAGCAAATCGCGCCCGGAGTAAAGCGAGTGGCAGTCCTTGGGGATCCCGACATACCCACCGGCCCTGCCCAGTTTGGCGTCATTCAGGCCGTAGCGCCATCGCTCAGGGTGGAGGTCAGTTCGTTCAACAAGCGCGACGCCAGCGAAATCGAGCGCGCTCTCACCGCTTTTGCGCGATCCCCGAATGGTGGTCTCATCTTGACCGCGGGCGGGCCAGCACTGGTTCATCGCGATCTGATCATTGCGCTTGCCGCGAGGCACAAGCTCCCCGCGATCTATTTCGATCGGGCCTTCGTCACAGCCGGTGGCCTAGTCTCCTACGGGCCTGATCGAATTGATATGTATCGGCGCGCCGCCGGCTACGTCGACCGTATCCTCAACGGCGAGAAGCCCGCCGATATGCCTGTACAGACGCCTACGAAGTATCAGCTTGTCATCAACATCAAGACCGCCAAGGCGTTGGGCCTCGACGTGCCGGTGCATCTCCAGCAGATCGCCGACGAGGTGATAGAATAACGATCTTTCTTGCTGCTCTGCATGAGTCCGCTTTTGGCCCTTAGCAGACATTGCTGATCGTCGTCCCTTACCGAGCCTCGTTTGAAGCGTTACGATACCTTTTCCAGAGCCTCGGGACAGTAATGAGACGGCGCGAGTTCATCACACTTCTCGGAGGCGCGACGACTTGGTCGCTGACGACGTACGCTCAACAATCTGTTCGGCTGCGTAGAGTCGGAATTTTGATGCCGCTCGGGGAAAACGACCGGGAGTCACTACGGCGTATCGACATCTTTTCGCAAACTTTGCGGCAAATTGGCTGGATCGAGGGGCAGACAATCGCTTTCGAAAAACGATTCGCAGATGGCGCCCCCAAGCGATTGCCAGTACTTGCAGCTGAACTAGCGCACGCGAACTGCGACGTGATCGTCACACAATCCTCAGAATCGATTGATGCGCTCCGAAGCGTAACTTCTAGCGTCCCCATTGTGATGGCATCGGTCGGCGATGCAGTAGGCGCGGGCTACGTCGCTAGCTTGGCCCGCCCGGGGGGTAATATCACTGGGCTCACATTGGTGGCTACTGATCAGAGCGCCAAGCGACTTCAGCTAATCAAAGAGCTGCTGCCTGGAGTAATACGAGTCGCGGTGCTCTGGAACGTGAATGGCGCTGGACATCGATTGCAACTCAAAGAAATGGAACCAGCAGCGGTAAAGCTCGGACTAAAACTTCAGTCGCTAGCAATCAGAGACGTTAATGACATCGATGCCGCATTACAGGCGGCGGGACAAGCCAGCGCACAAGCTATTGTCACTATGGAAGACCCGATGATTCAATCGCAGCGAAATCACATCGCCGAATTTGGAATACGGCAGCGGGTACCGGTAATGGGTGAATTTCGACCGATGACCGAAGCGGGCGGCATGATGAGCTACGGTCCAAGCCATGTTGACATGTGGAAACGTGCCGCCGTGTTCGTTGATAAAATCCTTAATGGCGCAAAGCCTGCAGATCTACCCGTCGAGAGGCCAAACAAATTCGAGCTTGTGGTCAATCTGAGGTCGGCAAAAGCAATTGGTTTGACCGTGCCTGCAACCTTGCTCGTGGCAGCCGACGAAGTCATCGAATAAGAAGCTATGTCCGCTTTTGGCCCTTAGCGGACACCACGGCTGAAACGAAAAATGTCCGCTTTCGGGGTAGAGCGGACACGCCGTTTTGCGCTGCAAATGTCTGCTTTTTTGACCCAAAGCGGACATTAGCGTTGCGCCACTGAATGTCCATGTGGTCAGAAAGCGGTCATAGCTTTGCGCAACACGAAGCCTGTCTTTACCGATGACGGATTTTTTATACTTATGGATGCCGTAAAGTATCGCTCAAAATTCAGGAGCGGATATGTGGTCTTCTACCCGGCGCATTCTCGATCTATTTGGAATCACAGTTCCCGTAGTCCAGGCACCTATGGCCGGTGCTATGGACACTACCCTAGCAATCGCAGTCGCCCGCGCGGGCGGCTTAGGTTCGTTGCCCGCGGGCATGCTCAATACAGACCAGATTCACGACCAGACGGTCGAATTTCGGAAACAAACTGGCGTCAAACCGCTCAACTTAAATTTTTTCGCTTACGCGCCGCCGGTACCGAACAATGCTCGTGAGGATGCCTGGCGTGAGAAGCTGAGGCGTTACTACGAAGAATTTGGGATTGATCCTAACGTCGCTGTGGCTGGGGCTAACCGTGAGCCCTTTGGCGAGAGGCAATGTGAGCTAGTGGAGGCACTCAAGCCGGAAATCGTTAGCTTCCATTATGGTTTGCCCGGTTCGGCTCTCGTTGAACGCATTAAGGCCGTTGGTTGCAAGCTGATTTCTTCGGCCACCACAGTCGCAGAAGCCCGCTTTCTAGAGTCTCGCGGGTGCGACGCCATAATCGCGCAAGGCCTGGAAGCGGGTGGACATCGCGGTATGTTTCTCACCGAAGATCTGTCGACTCAAATCGGAACATTTGCGTTGGTGCCTCAGATAGCGGACGCCGTTACTGTTCCGGTCATTGCGTCTGGCGCAATTGCCGATGCGCGGACAATTGCCGCAGCGCTGCTCCTGGGAGCTTCCGCTGTTCAAATCGGCACGGCCTATTTGTTTTGCTCCGAAGCGAAAATAACGCCGTCGCATCGTGCAGCGCTCAAAGACAGCGCACATGCGGTCACTATGCTCACCAATGTTTTGACGGGACGGCCCGCACGCGGCTTCGCCAACCGTCTCGTGCGCGAATTGGGACCAATGAGTGAGATAGCGCCGGGCTTTCCGCTCGCATCAGTCGCGATAGCGCCGCTTCAAAAATATGCACAAGCTAGGGGTTCCGACGATTTTTCTCCGATGTGGGCCGGACAAGCGGCGGCCCTTGGACGAGAGGCATCAGCCTTTGAGCTAACGAACCAATTGGTAGAGGACGCAAATGAGCTGTTGCGACGCGCAAGCCAATAGCTGTGTCGCATGAGTTGATGAAATGTCCGCTTTTGGCCCTTAGCGGACATGGCTTGTTGCACTGCATATGTCTGCTTCTGACCCAAAGCGGACAATGCTCGCGTCAGCAACGATTAACGTGGCTTTCTTTTGAGTCGCGTTCCATTGATTTCTAGCGTCCCTTGCGCCGCGATTGCTCCAGTAGTCGTGGCTGGGCCCTTCAAAATCCACTCAAATGCGACTCCAATCGTCGCACCAACGAATGGACCGATGAGATAGAGCCATGTCGTTGCGAACTCCCCACGAACAAGATCGGGAGCGAAGGAGCGCACCGGATTCATAGAAGCACCGCTGATGGGCGCGGCCCAGAGCCCCGCAAGTGCAATGTAGCCGCCGACCGCAATGGCGCCATTCGTTCCGATGTTGCGGGCGCCAGATGCCGTTCCAAGGATTGTGTTTACCAAGCCTGCCGTAAGCAGCACCTCCATTACTAGCGCCTGCAGATCGCTCACGCTCGCACCCGGTTCGGTAGCGCCTAGTGCGCCCACTGTTCCGAACATGGCGCGCAGGAAGGCTGCGGCTGCTATACCGCCAAAAATCTGGCCGAGGATATATCCAGGCACGCGGTACCAGGGAAAATTCTGTCGTAGAGCAAACGCAAAAGTAACAGCGGGATTGAGATGCGCCCCGCTGACCGTGCCCATGAAGTAGATGATTGCCATGACCGTAAGGCCGGGCGCGACCACGGCCATACCCAAAGTGACCGCCCCGTTGGTCTTTGCTGCTACAACGCCTGCGCCGGCGGCCACAACTACAAGCATGAACGTCCCCCAGACCTCAGAAAAAATTCGGCGCCATTCGAGGGACGAATCTAAAAAATTGGGGGGCGCTGTTTCACGCAGCATTCGGCGCTGCTGCCCCTGATCGAAGGACTTTCCACGTGATCGCATGTCGACCTCCATCCGGGAATGGTGCTTACCGCAGGCCATTTCTGATTTAACTTCGATGTAAATATCAATATCCCAGGGAGTATCCAATGGTTTCCGTCCGAGAGCCAACTGTCAAAACTGTTGCGATTGCTGATTTGCGCCCAACTCAAATCACGGTGGGAATGCGTGAAGTGAATGCGAAGCGGAAACGGTGGCGAGAGATGAAGGCCAAAAAGGACTCGAAGTTTCTCGGCACACACATGATTCCCGTCATTCTCGGCCCCAAGCATGACCACTATGTCATTGACCATCACCATCTCGGACGTGCTCTTCACGAAGAGGGTATTAAGGAAGTGATGGTGACGGTGGTTTCAAACTTAAGCATGCTCGAACGCGATGCTTTCTGGGTCGTTCTCGACAATCGAAACTGGATGCACCCTTTTAATGATGAAGGTCACCGCTGCAGTTACAAGGACATCCCGAAATCGCTAAATAAGCTGATCGACGATCCATTCCGGTCACTTGCCGGCGAATTGAGGAGAGTGGGCGGCTTTGCAAAGGATACAACCCCATTCAGCGAGTTTTTGTGGGCCGATTTTCTGCGCCGCAGGATAAAGCGCAAGCTTGTCGAGAACGATTTTAATAGCGCTCTGAAAGCCGCAAAGAAATTGGCCAAGAGTCAACATGCAGTCTATTTGCCTGGCTGGTGTGGTCCGGCGCCGGACGATTGATTTCTACAACCACATACCGATTATGTCCGCTATTGGCCCTTAGCGGACATACGCTAGTGCACTGCAAATGTCCGCTTTCGGGGGTAAAGCGGACATCACGACCGGCAGCGAAGTTTGTTCGCGGACGATTGTTAACGACCACGAACGGTCCCAACTAATCGCTTTGTGTGTTGGTATCTCTGTTGGTATCGGTCAGACGCGACGATCCGGAAGTCGCGGCGTATCAATACCATACGCGGTAATCGTGGCTCCGCCCCTGGCACCATTCCCCAAGATTCTTTATTGCACATTGTCGCTTGTTGGTGATCCGTTTGCATCGGGCAGCGCCTTGAACGGCGCCGGAACGCCGATGCGTTGCGACACAGGCAGCGGCTTGGATTCAAGATGGCTGCTTAAAAAAAGCAGCCCGCCGAAGAGCAAGGCTCCCATCACCAGGAAGTAGGTCAAAATTGGCATCCGCATCAATTTCTCCAACGCAACTTTTTCTCGCATGTAATGACTCAACTCGGCCACGCAAGCTGTGTCACAGGTCACATGCTCGTGGGAAATCTGCACGTATTAATGCTTAAGTGCTTAATTCCCGGCGCTGCTTCTCCGTGTGAAAATAGACAAGAAGATGGCGTGGCTCGGCACCAGTCCACTCGCACATGTGCGGTCAGAGCGGACGCACGCCCTGTTTGATCGCTCTGTGCGGAAGTTCCTTGCGATTTTCTCGTTCAATTCATAGGATTTGGACAACCAGTCGGTAAATTGGGTATCGTGCAAACCTGCTTTGGCGGGGGTTCGTGCCACGATTCAGCCAAAGCTTTCGCAATATTGCTCAGTACTGATATGGGAACGCTCCGGGGAAGGGGGCCTCAATGTTTCTGGCACGCCAGTCTGCGGTTGCGAAAGCATCGGTGCTGCTCACCAGCGCATTTTTCGCACTTGTGCTCTCGGCGGAGAACTCACGGGCCAAAGGTCCGCCCGGCGCCTGCGAAGATGCTGCGGACCTCGCGGTGCTGACGGCGCCGTTTGCGCCATGGAAGGGCGCGCCGTTACGCGTTATCTTTGCCGCGGAGAATTCCGCCGACGGAGAACTTTCGCTGATCGCGCCCGACGGACACGTCGCAGCCAAATCGCGTGAGCAGCGCGGTGGCCCGCCCTATTTCTGGCTGACCGAGGTCGCGTCACCCGCTGTGGGGACATGGCGCGCGACGCTCGCACGCAGCGGGTGCGGCACGGTTACGCGCGAAATTGCCGTGCGCGGCGAAAAGTCCGCAACACTGAGTGCTGCGCCGGGGACCGTCTGGCCTTTGCGCAATACGTGGAACCGCGCCACGGAAAATCTGTATTCAGCCTGGATCGAGAAGCTTTTTGATTCTCCGCTCGATACACTGCCATCGTGGCCGGCGCTGCATCAGGTCCTGCGCGATCGTTCGCGCAACGTCCTGTTTGATTATCTGGGCATGGGCGAAGACGAAATGGGGCTCATCTTCCGCCCCGACTGCGCCGACCTTCCTTATTTCTTGCGCGCGTATTTCGCATTCAAAATGGGACTGCCCGCCGGTTACTCGAAATGCTCGCGAGGCGGCGGCGGGCAACCGCCGAAGTGTCCACAATGGTTCAGCATTCAGAGCGCGGATGCGAGCCGTTCCGCGACGCCCGAGCAGAAAATCACCACAGGCGGGCCCACGGCAAAACCGGCAGGGCTTGCTGCATCGTTTGGCCAATATATTCGGACCACCGGCGACGCCGTTCATTCGGGATCCGGGCGGACATGGGCCGGCGACGACAACACCGACTACTACCCTGTGCCGCTGACGCAGGACGAACTTCGGCCAGGTGTGGTGTATGCCGATCCCTACGGTCACGTGCTAGTACTGGCGCGGCGCGTGCCGCAGACCAGCGATGGGGCGGGTGTTTTCATTGCGGTCGACGCGCAGCCCGACGGGACGGTCACGCTGAAGCGTTTCTGGCGCGGCAACTTCCTGTTTGCGCGGGATCGCGCATTAGGCAGCGCCGGATTCAAGCGCTTCCGGCCAATCGTGCGCGAGGCGAACGGAAGTTTGCACCGGCTGACCAACAACGAGATCGCACAAAATGCGCAGTATGCTGATTTCTCGATGGAACAGACGAAGCTTGGCGTCGAAGATTTTTACGACCGGATGGACGACGTGATGTCACCCGAACCGCTCGATCCGTTGCGCGCGATGAAGGAAGCCATCATCGCGCTTGATGAGCAGGTCAAGGCACGTATTACGTCGGTCGAAAACGGACGAAAATACCAGAACAGCGGCCGCGGCGAGGCGGCAATGCCGGACGGCGCGGCGATCTTCGAGACGACGGGCGCCTGGGAAGATTTCGCGACGCCGTCGCGCGACCTGCGTCTGTTGATCGCGATCGACGTGGTACGCGGTTTTCCGGATCGCGTTGCACGGCTGCCCCAGCGCTACGCGATGCCGCAAGGCAGAAGTGTTGCGGACGTGAAAGCTGAACTGGACCGGGTGCTCGCGTCGGAACTTTCGACGCGCAAGTTTTCGTATCCGCGCAGCGATGGCTCCACCTGGCAGCTCTCACTCAAGGACGTCATCGACCGCGCGGGCGCGCTGGAGATGGCGTACAACGTGAACGACTGCGTCGAACTGCGGTGGGGCGCGCAGGAGAACAGCAACGAGGCATCGACGTGTAAACGTCATGCGCCCGGCGCGCAGCGCGCAAAAATGACGCAATACCGCCCGTGGTTCCACGAGCGGCGCCGGCCACCGCGCGCCTAGAATCAGTCTGGGACGAGGTTCACCGTGTAGTGGGCGGCTTCGCTCCAGCGTCTGAGCGCGGCAACTTCACTGTTATCGAGGCCCTTGATCGATTCGCCAAGGTACTCGCCAATCGCCTCCCAAACGATTTGCGATTTCTGATGAACTTCAACGGGATACGTCTTGCCCCAGACATTGACGGCACGCTCGCTCATAGGGGACCTCTCAGGCGCCGTAATCTATGGCCATTTCCCGAAATAAAAATGCTTTGGACGGGTAGAGAACGCCCTCAAGATAGGCGATCTCACTGCGCAAAATTTGCACTTCATTGGCCTCTTCAAGGCCGTCCTGGGCGTCGTCGACTTCCAACGCCTTTAAAAACTGCTTCAAGCGAATCAGATCGGCATTTGTGGGAACTTTTACCATCCCAAAATTATAGCTACGTACTACTGCTCGAAAAGCAGTTTTCCACTACCACTTTTTTTTATCACCGGAATGTTTGACGAGCCGAACGCACCGGCCCGCAACTTCTAACGTTGTGCTTTCGGTATGAAATTCGTTGCAAGCCATTGCGCTTCTGCAACTTGCGCAGCGGTCAGTTTGGCAGCGACCGCGTCCCTGATTCTCAAATAATAATTCGCGGATGCCGGGTTGCGCGTGGGCAGCCGCCAGATTCAACCATTTGTAGGCAAGAACGTCGCTGCGGGGCACGCCATGACCTTTGTCGTACATCAGGCCGAGCAAATATTGCCAGATCAAGTCGGCGCTCAACGGCGCGGCGTTCAATAAGCAGCCGGTGACCGAGCACTCGTAAGATGGTCTTGGCCACCGCGCGCGCAGACTGATTGATCGCGTCGAGGATCTGGCCGAGCGTGATCACGATCATGATCACGGTCACGAGCGTTTTGGTGAGTGACCGACGTTTTCTGAATTAAATGAACGAACGAGGAGCCCGCTGGTAAGCCCAGCGGGCTCTTGTTTGCGTCTCGTCATCAAACTGTAACGTTCCTGTCGCTTAGTGACACTTTGGGGGCGCCGAGTGCAAATTTCTCATTATCAATGTGCGGAGCAGCCCCAAATGTCGGAAAATGACGTCGATTTCAGCATCTTGATCGGAAAAGAGGTCCCGACAAGATCATTCAAGGCGGGCGAAACGATCTTCCGGCAAGGCGATCCAGCAGACGAACTCTATGTCATCCAGGAAGGCCGAGTCGGAGTGCAAACCGGCAACCATCTCCTCGACACGCTCGACTCCAAGACTATCTTTGGCGAGCTGGCGCTCGTCGACAGTGCGCCGCGTAGTGCCGCTGCGGTTGCAATCACCGACGTGAAGCTTGTTCCGATTTCGGAGAGGCAGTTCCTGTTTCTGGTCAGTGAGACACCGAACTTCGCGCTCAACGTCATGCGGCTCATGGCGCGACGGCTGCGCGCCACAAACAAAGCAGTCTGACGATGTCGAGAAGATTCCCGAGCGGTTCGCAGTTAAGAATACAGGGCCCGGCGGGGAGCAGGCTCTTTCTGAATTTCGGCGGCAACCTCGCTCCAGATTTTCTCTCCGGCGAGATCGCCGCTGTGGGCGAGCTGTTTCGCGCGTTTTTTGACTTTGTCGTAGGCGTTGAACCCATAGCGCGCCCGACAAAAACGCGCATACATCACGACCGCATCTTCATGCGTAGGCCACATACCGAACTCCCCAGAACCACCCCGTTGATTAGAACAGTCTAGACGGATGGTTTCAGGACAGACAAGTGGGAAGTCAGACTTATGACAGCAAGGGCACGATAACCGCCATATCCACAACTTTTTTGGATTAGCGGAACAAGAGAGTGATCATGGCGCAACACACTACAACGGCTTTTGATTCTGATTTGCGGGAACTCGGCGACGCGATCGTCGATATTGGCGTTCGCGCACAGAAGCAAATCATCGATGCATTTCATGCCCTACAAAAAGGCGACGGCGCACTCGCGCGTTCCGTGAAAGCCGCTGATGTAACGATCGATTCGCTTCAGCAGGAACTTGAAATGAAAGCGATCGGCACGATTGCACGGCGCCAGCCGCTTGCCGTTGATTTGCGTGAAATTGTTGGGGCCTTGCGGATTGCCACCGATCTTGAGCGCATCGGCGATCTCGCCACAAACATAGCAAAACGCGCGGAACAACTCGGCAACGAAAAATGGCCAGACGAGATTACGGTCGCGTTGAGGGCCATGATCGAGCGCGTGCTCAAACAAATGCGCGAGGTGATCGACAGTTATGATCACCGCGATCTAACCAAGGCGTTGGACGTCTGGAAGAGCGACGAGGAAGTCGATGCTCTTCATGATTCGATATTCCGTCATCTGCTGACGTACATGATGGAAGACCCCGGAAACATCAGCCTGGGAATGCATCTGCTGTTTTGCGCCAAGAACATCGAGCGCATTGGCGACCACACAACAAATATTGCGGAAATTGTGCATTACATCGTGCAGGGCGGCGTCATTCCGGGAGAGCGGCCGAAAACAAGCGGCCTCCCGGCCGGTAGTCCTCAATCATTTCATTGAGCCACTTGCCGCGTTCGCGCGATTCGCTATCCGCCGAGAAATAATCGCCCGACGTCGGGATCAGCGAGCAAATCCTTTGCGCGCCCGGCAAGCGCGAGCTTGCCTGACACCAGCACGTAGCCGATGTCGGCGTATTCAAGGCCTTTCTTCGCGTTCTGCTCGACCATCACTATCGTCTTGTTTTCGTTGTGCTGGAGATCGCCCAGAATGTCGAATACCGCGTCAATAAAACGGGGCTCCAGCCCGATTGAGGGCTCATCGACCAGCAGAACTTGCGGGTCCATGACCAGCGCGCGCGAAATTTCCAGCAACCTGCGCTCACCGCCTGAGAGAACCCGGGCCTGGTGCTTCCGGCGGGCAGCCAGCCGCGGGTACTTTTCGAATATCTTGTCGGCGGCGCGTTTGGCGTCCTTGCGAGTCATAAGATAGGCGCCCAACCACAAGTTTTCCTCGACCGTCATGCCAGGAAACACCGATTTATCCTGCAAAATATAGGCGATGCCTGCCGAGCTGAGCTTTTCGTTCGAGGGCAGGCGCGTCACGTCAATTGCTTTGCCATTCCGTTCAGTCGAGATGATGCCGGAATAAATATTGGTGAACCCAAAAATCGAATGCAGCACCGTCGATTTACCGGCGCCGTTCGGGCCGATCAGACACAGCGATTGGCCGCGGGCGATGCGCAGGCTGAAGTCATGCAGGATTTCCATCTGGCCGTAACCGGCGTTGAGGCGATCGATCCGTAAATGCGGTGTATGGCCGGCAAGCTCGTCAAGTTGTTCGACCTTGATGTCGCGCGCGATCTCGAGCGCCTGGCGCGCGACCTCGTCGACAGAAATAACCGAGCCAACGCCGCCTTGGTAACCTCCCGCCATTTGCCTTTGCCCGGAAACCACCATCAGTGCACCCCGAGATAGGCGTCGATCACATCTTGACTGCGCTGGATTTCGGCTGGCTCGCCGGCAGCCAGCAGCTCGCCATGCGCCAGACAGTATATTTTGCTGGCCATGTTCATGATCACCCGCATGTTGTGCTCGATGATCAGCATAGTGATGCCGAATTCCAGGTTGGCGCGCTTGAGACGGTCGATCAGCCCGTTGATGAGCGTGGGATTGATGCCGGCGGTCGGCTCATCAAGCAGAAGCACGGTGGGCTCGTTCATGAGAGCCATGGCAAATTCCAGCAGTTTCTGTTGTCCGAAAGAGAGACTGCCTGCGCGCAGATAGCGCTTTTCAAAAAGACCCACGAACGATAGCAAATGCTCTGCGCGTTCGACCACCTCGCCCCGCTCGTAGTTGAACATATCGAAGAAATGGGCTTTGCGGTGGGGGATTGAAATAAGCATATTCTGCAAACAATTCATCTTGCCGTAGATGCGAGTCGTCTGAAATGTGCGCAACAGACCAAGCCTCGCGATTTCCTGCACGCGTAACTGGGAGATTTCCTGGCCTTCGAACCGAATGGAGCCTGAGTCGATCGGGTGATAGCCAACAATAGAATTGAACAACGTAGTCTTGCCCGAACCATTGGGTCCGATCAGTCCGGTGATGGCGCCGCGCTGCACGGTTAGTGAAACATTGTGATTGGCGACAACGCCGCCGAACGATTTACTGACGTTCGAAACCTCTATAATCGCGTCGTTCATTCGGCGCCCTCCGGATGCGGGGCGAGAGCAAGAGGGCGCGCATATTGGTTTTCGTCTTTAGGCGCGACTCGAATCCCAAACCGGGCCGGATATTTTTCCATCAGCCAACCGACAATGCCCTGCTGGAAGTAGACGACGATGATTACGATCAGCAAGCCCAAGGCAACGAATTGCCAGCCTAGAAAATAGGTCCAGGTCACTTCCTTGATGATCTGGAACACGACCGCGCCGACAACCGGGCCCCAGAACGTACCCTTGCCGCCAAGCAGCACCATCAGGATCATGAAAATGTTGAAAGTCGTGGTCGGAAAAGCGATGTCGCGCGGCTCGATGAAGCCGGTCATATTGCCGAAGATGGCGCCGGCGATGCCGAGAAAAAACGCGGAAATCGACCAGGCTACGCGCTTGTAGCGGCGGGTATAGAGTCCCATCGCCTCTGCCTTTTCTTCGTCGTCGCGGATGGCGTTGATTGCCAGGCCGAAATTGGTTGAATAAAGCCAGCGCAGGAAAATCAGGACGACGACCGCAAGGTCAAACAGCAGGAAGTAGAAAAACAGCTTTTGCACTTCCGGAGCGCCGGGAAAGACCGGCATCGAAATGCCGGCCGCTGCGCCAACCCATTCCCAGGATGCCATCAGTTCAGCGCCGGCGACGGCCACCCCGAGCGTGCCGATCGCGAAATAGGGACCACGCAAGCCGAATACGATCCATGATGTCACGAGAGCCAGCACGGCTGCGGCAATGCCGGCGGCAACGGTTCCAATTGCGAGGCCCGTGAAATATTGCGCCGTTGTAAAGACGATATGGGTGGTGCGGGCACCCGAAGTATACATGCCGACATCGTAGAACAGGCCGATCTGCACGACGGCCGACGTATACATGCCGGCGCCAAAGAAAAAGATATTGCCGAGCGAATTGTAGCCCATCTGGCCACCCAGGATGTCCCAGGTCGACGCGAACACGATCATCAACCAGAGGACCGCAACTTGGTTGGTATACGCCGGGAATAGCAATGGCGCGGCGATGCCGGCCAAAATCAGCGCCGCAAGGGTAAACGGGTGCGGCGTTGTCTGGTTCATTGCACCGCCTGCCGCACGCGTAGTTGCTGCAATTGCCGGATTGCGAGTACGGCCAACAGCAGCAGAACAATGAGAGCTTGCTGGAATTCAGCTCCCAAAACGAATCCGCCGAACTGCTCGAACACGCCCATTCCGAAGCCGGCGGCGATAACGCCCGGAAGATTCCCGAAGCCGGCCGCCGTCACGATTACGAACAGCCGGATTGAATAGGTTGTGCCGAAAAAGGGCTGAACATTCCAAACAACGGCGACAAGCGCCCCGGCGGCTCCGCAAATCGCCGCATTAAGGCAGAAGGTGAACGAATAGACCTTTTCCGTATCGATGCCGAGCACGCGGGCTGCCCGCGCATCCTGCGCGGTCGCGCGGATGGCCTGGCCCATGCGGCTTTTTTTCATGAACAGGATCACCCCTACCGCAAGAGCAATTGCCAACACAAAACCAACCACACGCGTTGCGGCTATCGTGATCAGTCCATCGGCAAAGGAGAGCGTCGGCAGGTTGGCATGTGCGGACTGCGTATCAGGCCCGAATGCAAGATTGAGCCCTTGCTGGATCACGATCGCGATGCCGAAGGTCGCGAGCAATGACGTGAAAAGATCGCGCGTGATGACTTTTCTGATGACCGTGCGGTAGAGAACCCAGCCGATTCCCCAAAGAACGACCATGACGACCGGAATGCCCAACAGCGGATCAATGCCGTGGCGGCCGAGAACCCACGTCAGATAGCCGCCGATCATGATGAAGTCGCCTTGCGCGAGATTCTTCACGTTCATCACGCCCCAGACCAGAGCGAGGCCGTAGGCGGCGAGCGCAAAAATTGCGCCGACCAGCAAGCCGTCGATCAGCAAACCGAGATTAAAGATCGGCATTGCCGCCAACACGGAAATATTCGCCAAGACCTGTTCCATCACGGCCCCCACGCCGGTCATGGAATTCTATAAACTTCGCTGCGGCCTTACCGTAATACGACTGGCTGCAGGTAGTTCCGATTTAGAAGCGGGCGAATTGCCGTCCGCTTCCTATGTGTCAATTAGTAGTGCGCGTCGCGCGGATAAATGAGCGGAGCCGCCGCGACGTCGGCCGGTGAAACGACCACATATTTGCCGCCCTGGATCTGCCGCATCACGATCTCCTTGCCGGGATTACTGCCATCCGCGGCGAATTTGACGCCGCCGTAGAAGGTGGGGAGATCGGTCTTGGTCAGCGCTTCACGTACCTTTTCCGTATCGAGCGATTGAGCCCGTTTGAACACGTCAGCCCAGACATACACCGCAGCACTCGCCTGCGCGGTCTGGTAGGGCACTATTTTGTATTCGGGATGCACAGCGATCATCGCTTTATTGTATTCGGCTGCCGATCCGAACAGCGGATCGCTTGCTTTCATGGTCTCATCCCATTGCGTGGGGCAAACGATCCCTTCGGCAATATTCGGAAAATCATTGACGATCTTCGCCGACTCGCAATGCGTCACTCCTATCAAGGGCACGGACGTCTTGAACTCGCCCATTTGCCGCGCGGCGGTTGCTGCACCTTTTTCGTGCCCTGAGATCAACAGCACGTCGGGTTGGACCGCTTTGACTTTCGTGAAGAACGTCGTGATGTCGTTGAGGTCCTTGGGCATGCGGTCATCGATAACCGTGTGCATGCCATACTTCTGAGCGGCGTCAACGACGCCGGCCCTCACGTCGAGCGAGAACGCGTCATCTTGGTAAATCATCGCGATCTTTACGTCTTGGGGTTTCTTGCCAGCCTTCGTGGCCAAATTCGCGGCCATATCGATGACGGGCGTCAGGTACTTCTCCGAAGTCGCAACGATCCCGAAATGATACTTGTAGCCCTGTGTGAACAGCGATCGCGAGGCAGCCTCGCCCTGTACAAGCGGAATCTTGTATTTTTCGATAACGGGCAAGATAGCCTTGGTCAATGGTGAGCCGTAGGGGCCCAACATGTACTTGACCTTGTCCTGATCGATCAGGCGCTCGACGAGTTGGGCAGCGCGAGCAGGTGTCGACTCATCATCGTAGTATTTGATTTTAAGGTTGTAGCATTTGTTGCCGATTTTGATGCCGCCGGCGTCGTTGACTTTTTTGACGGCGAATTCGTAACCGTGCTGTGTGTTTTTGCCGTTTGCGGCGTAGATGCCTGTCGCCGAAACGGCCGCGCCGAGGACCACGTCTTCACATGTTTGAGCTTGCGACGCCGTCGGTGCGCTGACGATCACTGCCACGGCTATGGCAGTCGCAAACCTCGCATTGCTGTGCATTGGCTTTTCCTCCCATAGAATCGCATGTCTCCCCCGCCTGGTTGGTTCCAGTGCTTGTGCCGAAAAGTATAGCGCGATTATCAGAGGGGACAATCGACGGAATAGTGCAGCTACGTGTCGCGGCCGCGTAAGTAAGCCCTACACCTGTTCGGCGTTGAGATAGGCCAATCGTGCTCCGCAAAAGGCGCAAATTAACCCCAAACCAAGCGCCGAGAGCCCGGCCACCACGTCGATCGTCCCCCCTAGGTTGCCGGTCTTGCTCATGATGCCGCCGACCGTCGCCGCAATGAAAACCAATGCAATGAGGAAATACTGCGCCAGGCGGTAGATCATCTCGCGCTCGCGGGCGGCGGCTATCAGGTAGGCGCCCGCCGCCCAGCCGCCGGCGAAACCAGCGCCGCCGATGGCCCACCAGGCGATAGCAGAGACGAACTGCTGCTTGTTGGCGAGAGTGCTGTCCCTGAGCACGGCGTCGAGACCAAGGCCGAAGACGGTCAGCAGGATATGCATGACCAACGCCGCAAAAACACCGCAAGCGATAGCTCCGGCGTAGTGCAGTCGGCGGAGAGCGTCAGTGTCCATTCCCGCACAATAGCGGATCAAACCGCGGCGCGCGAATAGCCATTCTCGGATGTTGAAAGCGCGTCGGCCCGGTTGCGTACGTTGGCGGTTTCAGCCTTCGCCGCAGTCCCGATTTCCTGCTCAATGATGTAGCGGGGCCGTCCTTTTGTTTCGAAATAGATTTTGCCCACGTACTCGCCGATCACGGCTATGGCAAAAGTCTGGAACGAGGCGATAAGGAGAAACAGCAACATTACCGACGTCCAGCCTTGCACCGTATGACCGGCGAGCCAGGTACCGAGGACCCAGACGCTCATGCCGATAAATACGACAAACAACATGATTCCCATCAGCGCAATCAACCGGATTGGGCGCACAGAGAGTGACGTAATTCCGTTGACGGCGAGAGCCACCATTTTGGCGATTGTGTATTTTGTTTCGCCATGAATCCGCGGAAGGCGGTCATACGCGACCGTTGCGGTCTTGAAACCAAGTTGGACAGCAAGTCCGCGCAGGAACACATGTGCCTCCCCATAGAGTGAAAGGGCACGTAGCGCCCGATCGCTCATGAGGCGGAAGTCGGCGTGATGGGGGATAATGTCGGCCCCAAGCCCGTTGAGAATACGATAATAAATATCGGCAGTGCCGCGTTTGAATTGGCTGTCGCTGGTGCGCCGCCGGCGTACGGCGAAGACGACCTCCGCTCCGTCGCTGAAGTGTCCGATCATCTTGGCGACGACGGACATGTCGTCCTGCAAGTCCGCGTCGAGCGAGATAACTGCATCGGCGTTGCCGATCTGCTCGAGCAGGCCGGCCAGGAGCGCGTTCTGATGCCCGACATTGCGGGAGAGCTTCAGCCCGCGGACGCGCTTCGGATGTGCCTGCGAGATTCTTTCAATAAGCGACCACGTTCGGTCCGTGCTGCCGTCATCGACCAGCACTACGTAGCTTTTCTGCGAGATTGCTTTCGATTTTTCCAGCTTGGCGATGTCAGCCAGCAGGCAAGCTACCGTGTGCTGGATACCAGCCTGTTCGTTGAAACAAGGAATGACGAACGCGATGGTGGGTGACTTTGCAACAGTCATGATCAATGGCCAGCCGTGAGCACACTTAGAGGCAACGATGTCTCGAACTGATGTCGGATATGCGCGTTGAGAGTATGCCGTTCTAACGTTTACAAAGCTTTTACCGCGCAGAATGGGTCGGTTTGCTGCGGAAAAACGGTCGTTCCACATCGTGGTGCATGGGGATTGATTGTGGTCCGCAGCCGTCCTAATGCTCAGGCGGGGCGAAGGTTTAAACGATAGATACTGGAGATAACCTTGCGCTCCCCACGCAAGCACAGCACCGTCGTTGAATTCTTGCAGAATTTCGTGCGCAAGCGCGATTTCTATGCCGGCGGTCTGATCATTTTTTTCGGCCTGGTGATGGCTCTGAAGGGCCCCACCTACAATCTCGGCACCTTGATGCACATGGCCCCCGGGTTCCTGCCGACGGCTCTCGGCGTCATTTTGATCGGTCTCGGTATTGCAATCGCGGGCACGGCGATTGGCGTACCCGAAGGCGAAGATGAAGACATCATGCCGGCACACCCCGAATGGTGGGGCTGGGCCTGCATTCTTGCCGGGCCGCTGAGCTTCATTCTGTTCGGAAGCTATTTCGGGTTTATACCTGGGACCTTCGCCTGCGTATTCGTTTCAGCGCTCGGCGATCGGACGGCAACACTGAAGAGCTCAGCTCTCCTGGCGACATTCGTGACAATTTTCGGCGTCGGATTGTTTTCATACCTGCTTCAGATTCCGATGCCGCTGCTGACATGGAGAGGGCTGTGATCGAAACGGCACTCACCGATCTTTGGTACGGTTTCGGGGTCGCGCTGCAGCCGCACAATATAATGTGGTGCTTCATCGGCGTGCTGGTCGGCAACATGGTCGGCGTGCTGCCGGGAATGGGACCGCTCGCGACGATTTCGATTTTGCTGCCGCTGACGTTCGGCATCAAACCGGTCGGTGCGATTCTGATGCTCGCCGGTGTGATGTACGGCGCGCAATATGGCGGCGCCATCTGCTCCATCTTGCTCAATCTGCCCTGTCATCCTCCGCATGCCGTGACATGTCTGGATGGGTTCCCGATGACCAAGCAGGGCAGGGGCGGCGTCGCGCTTGGTTTGACCGTGATGGCGTCTTTCGTCGGTGCCTCCTGGGGCATTACGGAAATGATCTTTCTGTCGCCAATTCTCGTGAGAGTCGCGCTTCAATTTGGCCCGGCCGAGATCTGCTCGCTGATGTTGCTCGGGTTGTTGGCGGGCTCGACTCTGGCGCGCGGTTCGCCGCTAAAGGGCGTGGCCATGACCGTGCTCGGGCTAATGCTCGGAATCGTCGGCACGGATCTCGAAACGGGAGCCGAGCGCTTTACATTCGGAATGACCCATCTCGATGACGGCATTGAGCTGGTTGCGCTCGCGCTCGGTCTCTTCGGCATCGCCGAGTTCATGAACAGCATCAACCAGGTCGTCTCGATCAATGCGAAGTACACGAATGTCCGCCTGCGCGACATGCGTCCCAGCAAGTCTGACGTGAAGCAGGCGATCGCGCCAATGTTCCGCGGCACATTGGTCGGCAGCCTGTGCGCACTTATCCCCGGCACCGGCCCGACCATTGCATCGTTTGTCGCCTATGCAACGGAAAAGAAGATCTCAAAACATCCGGAAAAGTTCGGCACCGGGTTGATCGAAGGCGTGATTTCGCCGGAAGCGTCGACCCATTCGTCCGTTCAGGGCGATTTCATCCCGACCATGAGCCTCGGCATTCCGGGCGACGCCGTGATGGCGCTGCTGCTCGGCGCGTTGATGATCCAGGGCATTGTGCCCGGTCCGCAGCTGATCAAAGAGCATCCCGATATCTTCTGGGGTCTGGTCGCAAGCTTCTGGATCGGAAACATCCTGCTCGTTCTGCTGAACGTGCCGCTCATCGGCATCTGGGTCAAACTGCTGACCATCCCTTACAAATATCTTTATCCAAGCGCGCTCTTCTTCGTGTGCATCGGCGTCTATGCCGCCAACAACGACATGTTCCAGGTTGGCGAGGTCATAGTGATCGGTATTCTCGGCTATGTGTTGCTGCGACTAGGCTTTCATCCGGCCCCGATCCTGCTGGGTTTTGTGCTGGGGCCGCGCTTTGAAGAAAACTTCCGCCGCGCCATGCTGATCTCGCGCGGCGATATCTTGGTGTTTGTGGAGCGCCCCATCAGCGCGGTGTTCGTCGGTCTTTGCGTGCTGCTGATCGGGTTGCAGATTTACGTGCGCATTCGCGGAGCAAAGGCGCCGGTCGAGATTCCAACCGCCCTTGAAGGGGCCGAGTGAAGGGCTAAAGCCCGGCAAGGCCGCGCACGATCGCGTAGAGCCGCGCCTGGCCCTCAAAGCCTATCCCCGGGCGATCGGACAACGAAATCATGCCGTTTGCGATTCGTGCGTCGTCGGCAAATCCGCCGAAGTCACCGAACACTCCAGGATAAGATTCGGCACCGCCAAGGCCAAAGCCGGCAGCAATGGCGAGCGACATCTGATTGCCGCCGTGCGGGAAAAGTGACGTGCGGGGCCAGCCGCGTTGCGACAGCATTGCGACCGTGTTGGCGTATTGGCCAATCCCATAGGCTTGCGGCGGATCGACCTGGATCACATCGCGGCCGGCACGGAAGCCGCCGAAGCGGACGAGGTTTTCTACGTCCTGTGTGGAATAGAGGTTCTCGCCGGTCGCGAGCGGAGGCTCGTAAAGGCTCGCGAGCTCCGCAAACAGCGCAAAGTCCAGCGGATCACAAGGCTCCTCGAACCACCGCAGTTTGAAGGGTGAGAGGGCCTTGGCATAACGCGCGGCTTCGTTGCGATCGAACTTGCAGTTGGCGTCGACAGCAAGATTCTCGCCAGAACCAACGACTTCAAGGACCGCCTCCAAGCGACGCAAATCCTCCTCGAGTGGCAGGCCGCCGACCTTCATCTTTACCATGGTGTAGCCGGCACCGAGATGGCCTCGCATCTCGTCCTGGAGGTCTCTGATTGTCTGGCCGGACCAGTACCAACCGCCGCCGACGTAGCAGAACACCTTGTTGGAAATTTTTCCGGCATTAAAACGCTCGGCGAGCAGCGCGTGCAGCGGCTTGTCGGCAATTTTTGCGATCGCGTCCCACAATGCTACCTCGATTGTGCCGATGGCGATCGAACGTTCGGAATGCCCTCCGGCCTTTTCCCGCCGCATCATGCAGCCGAATATTTTCGCGGGGGCGAGATTGCTGCCGGTATCGTCGAGCAATGAGTCGGGTTCGGCGGCGAGGATGCGTGGGATAAAGCGCGCACGCATTTGCGCGCCGCACGCATAGCGGCCCGTGGAGTTGAAGGCGAAACCACAGACTGGTTTGCCATTGCGGACGACATCGGTGATCACCGTGACCACCGACGTCGTCATCTCGGTAAAATCGAAACTCGAATTGGCAAGTGTCGACTTGAGCGGGATCGCCGTTTCGCGGATGTCGACGATACGCATTACTTACCCGACGCGACTTATTGGATCTGCGGGATATTCGCGTCCTTGATCACCTTGCTCCACTTGTCGACTTCTTTCTTAAGATAGGCAGCGAATTCTTCGGGCTTATCGGCAACGGGGTCGAAACCAAGCTGGGCGCACTTTTCCTTCACATCCGGAAGAGCCATTGCCTTGGCAATCTCACGGTTGAGCAAGTCGACGATTTCCTTTGGTGTTCCGGCGGGCAGAAAGATGCCTTGCATGGTTTCCGATTCCTGACCGGTAACGCCCGCTTCCGCCATGGTCGGCACGTCCGGCAAAGTGGGTGAACGTTTGGCTGATGTGACGGCAAGCCCGCGCAGTTTTCCCGCCTGCACTTGCGGTGCGGTCGGTGGCAGTGCGGTAACTGCGATCGGCGTGTGACCTGCCACTGCGGATTGGATCGCCGGGCCGGCGCCGTTAAACGGCACGGTTGCGAGGTCGAGCTTGAACGTGAGCTTGAACAACTCGCCGGCAAGGTGCGGCGTCGTTCCCGTCCCGGGCATCGCGTAATTATATTTGCCCGGCTCCTTCTTGATCAGGTCGACGAGTTCCTTCACCGACTTTGCCGGGAAATCGGCGTTGACGACGAGGATATTCGGCGAGGCGGCAGCAAGAGTGACAGGCGCGAAATCCTTGAAAGGATCGTACGGGTTCTTTGCATAAAGACTCGGATTGACCACGAAGCTCGAGCTCGCGACGAGGATAGTGTAGCCGTCCGGCGCCGACTTCGCGACTTGCGTCATGCCGATATTGCCGCCGGCGCCCGGGTGGTTTTCGACGTAAAATTGCTGTTTCAGGGACTCCGACAATTTTTGCGCAATCAGACGCGCCATGACATCGGTCGGACCAGCTGGCGCGAAGGGCACGATGATCTTGACCGGGTGGTCCGGATAACCGGCGGACGATGCCGGTAAAATGCCCCAGGCAAGCGCGGCCAGCGCAACCCCGATCGCGAACAGCTTTGCGGTCGAACGCATATATTTCCTCCCGTTTTTTTCATCGTAGCATTGCGCGGTGGTGTTTCCAGTAGGGCTTGCATCGTCCGCGCCTAAAGGCTGTATTCCGGCGGCCACACGCCGTTTCATTTTCGTCAGAGGAAACTCGATGCCAGCGCGAAAGATCACCCGTGAGGACATGCGGAAGGCCGCGGAGAAATACAAGAACTGGGGCAAGTGGGGTCCGAACGACGAGGTTGGCACCCTCAACTTCACCACGGCCGAAGATATTGTCGCCGCCACGCGGCTGGTGAAAAAGGGCAAGGTGATATCGCTTGCATTGAATTTTGACCATCTCGGCCCGCAAGGAGCGAAGAGCAAGTATCCGGCGATGGGCCGCACCAACCCCATCCACACCATGCTGCGCACGGGAACAGACGCGTACTCAGGGGTCCTCGACAAACGGGGAATCCGCGCCGCCGATGACATGGTGACGATGCCGCTCCAGTGCGGCACGCAGTGGGACGGGCTTGGTCATGTGTTTTATGAAAACTATATGTGGAACGGCTACGATTGCCGCGAGGTGACGTCGGCGGGCGCACAGAAATGCGGAATCGAAAAAACCAAAAACAGAATGGTCGGACGCGGCGTATTCCTCGATGTGGCGCGTTACAAGGGTGTTGAATCGCTCGATGATGGCTACGGCATTACCAACGACGATCTTTATGCCACGGCAAAAAAACAAAACGTGGCGATCAAGCGCGGCGACTACGTTATCGTGCGAACCGGCATGATGGAGCGTTGCCAGAAAGCGGGAAGCTGGGACGGTTATCCGGGCGGCGACGCGCCGGGATTCGCATTCGAGACTCTCGACTTCGTCAAGGACACGCAGCTCGCTGCGCTCGCCAGTGATACATGGGGGTGTGAAGTGCGGCCGAACCAGAGCGAGGAGGGGATCAACCAACCCTGGCACTGGATCACAATTCCGATCATGGGCATGACCATGGGCGAAATCTTCAATTTGAAGGAACTTGCCGACGACTGCGAACACGACAAGGTCTATGAGTTTCTGTTTGTAGCGCCGGCGATTCCGATTACGGGAGCGGTGGGCTCGCCGGTCAATCCGCTGGCGATCAAGTGACGGCTCTCGCCGTCATCCCGGGGTGCCGCGTAGCGGCGAACCTGGGACCCAGCGAACGGGGACGGCGTTGATTTCTGGATTCCGGGTTTGCACCTTCGGTGCGCCCCGGAATGACAAACGAGGGAACGACTAAGGTGGCAACGCAATATCCTATCACTCACACCGAAGCGGAATGGCGGAAGATTTTGACGCCGGAGCAATATGCCATCATGCGCGAGCACGGCACCGAAATGCCGGGGAGCTGCGCGCTCAATTTCGAAAAGCGTCATGGCACGTTTGTGTGCGCCGCTTGCGGTCAGCCGTTATTCGTTTCAAAGAAGAAGTTCGAGAGCGGGACCGGATGGCCGAGCTTCAACGATCCCGTCCGCGGCGCGGTCGAAGCCGAGGAGGATCATAGCCACGGAATGACTCGCACCGAGGTACATTGCAGCCGTTGTGGCAGTCATCTTGGTCACGTGTTTCCTGACGGGCCACCGCCGACGGGCTTGCGCTATTGCATTAATGGCGTAGCGATGAATTTTATTCCGGAATGAGCAAGGCCACAGTCGACAATGGCAACAGTTGGACACAATACGAAACGCATCGGCGCTGAAGTGCTCGCCGATATGCTGGCGTCTTACGGCGTCACTCATGTTTTCATGGTGCCGGCAGTGTTGAGGCGGACTTTCGCCGAGATGGAGCGGCGCACAGAAATCGCACGCGTCCATTGTCACGGTGAAAAATCCGCTGCCTATATGGCCGACGGCTATGCGCGCGCCTCCGGCAAGCCGGGCATCTGCATGGCGCAGGTCATCGGTGCGCTTAATCTTGCTGCAGGCCTTCGCGACGCGCACCTGGCGCATTCGCCGGTGATTGCCATGACAGGCGGCCGCGATCCGAAGACCAAATTTCGCAGGGTCTACCAGGAAATCGACGACGTACCGGCCTTCGAGCCGGTGACGAAGATGAATGCCACCATCGATGACGTTTCACGCATTCCTGACATGATCCGGCAGGCGTTTCGGACCGCCACGACAGGTGCGCCCGGGCCGGTGCATCTCCAGTTCCGCGGCAACGAGGGACAGCTCGATCTCGAAGAAGCCGAGATGGAAGCACTGATCGAACCGCAGTTCAGCCGCGTGCCACCATTCCGCCCGGAACCGGAAGCAGCGCATGTGAAAGTGGCGCTCGACTTTCTGCAAAAAGCCGAGCGGCCGGTCATCGTTGCCGGTGGCGGCGTGCGCGCATCGGGAGCGGGTAAGGAGTTAGTCGCCCTTGCCGAAGCGCTGCAAATCCCGGTGGCCACGTCGCTCAACGGCAAGGACATCATCCCCGGGACGCATGCGCTCTCGGTTGGTGTCGTGGGCTCATATTCGCGCGAAAGCGCCAACCGCGCCGTCAATCGTGCCGATCTCGTTTGCTTCATCGGCACCGAAACCGGCGGCATGACCACTCATTTCTGGGCAGTGCCCAAGATCGGCACTCCTGCCATCCAGATCGACATTGAGGCTGAATCGCTTGGCCGCAACTATCCGCTGGTCGCGAGCGTGCTCGGCGATGCCAAGAACGTGCTCGTGCGCATGCTGGGACAAATCGACAAATCCACCGCGACAAAACGCGCGGCATGGGTCAAGGAAATCTCCGACCTGCGTGCCGAGTGGTACGCGAAATACACACCGCTGCTTGAATCGGATTCGGTACCGATCCATCCCGCGCGCATCTGCAGCGAGTTGACCAGGCATGTTCCGGACGACGCTATTGTCGTTGTCGACACCGGTCATGCCGGCATGTGGATGGGCGGGATGTACGATGTGCGGACCGCGGCGCAAAGTTATATGCGCAGCGCCGGTCATCTCGGTTGGGCATTTCCTGCGGGGATTGGCGCCAAGGCTGCCTGTCCGGACCGCCCGGTGGTCGTTTTTACCGGTGACGCCGGCTTTTGGTATCACATCGCGGAAGTAGAGACGGCGGTGCGCTGGAATCTCGTATCGGTCACGATCGTCAACAATAACGGCGGCGGCAATCAGTCGAAACGCGGTTTCGATCGCGCCTATGGCGGCGAACAGACCGCAAAAGCGCGGGAATTGTGGACCTACAAACCGATGAATTTCGCCAGGCTTGCCGAAGATATGGGCGCACTCGGCATTCGGGTCGAGCATTCAAGCGAGATTGCGCCGGCGCTTGCCCGCGCACTCGCGTCAAAACGGCCGGCTGTAATCGATGTTGTCACCGATATTGAGGCGTTGGCGCCGACTGCCGTCGCATAACGAGCGCTTCGCTTTCCGCCGAGACCTGATCGTGCGACAGTACCGGCTCGTCTTTTCGGGAGAGTGACATCATGAAACGCCTGATACTCTTTACGATCGGCTTACTGGCCGGGCTGGCTTTGGCTTTCGTGATTCCCCAAGGTCGCGCGCATGATGCCGACAGTCTTGCCAACAATGCGCCGCAGAAAAATCCGCTGTTCATTAATATGACTACGGGCGATTCCTGGCGCGGATGGATGGGGCTGCACTTTGCCCACGCGACGTTGAAACAGGGCCATCCCGTGGCGATTTTCCTTAATCTGGATGCTGTCAAACTCGCAGCGAAAAACGGTGAACAGGAGAAAAAACCATCAATGCAACGTGTACCACGCGACATACTTGCTGATTTTATCCGCGACGGCGGCGTCGTGTTGATGTGCGGACCCTGTCTGGCGGAGTTTGGTTTGACTATGGACGACTTGGTGCCGGGAGTGCAGATGGGCAAGCCCGGCTTCACGCAAAGTTTCATCTTCGCGGAGAACGCGCGCGCGCTGACGTGGTAGCGCCCGCCATATCTACTTCAGCGGTGGTCCGATGTAGCGGAATTTCTGCGCGCGCTTTCCGGTATCGACTTCTGTCGTATAAATGTTGCCTTTGCTGTCCACCGCAATGTTGTGAACGTAGTGAAATTCACCGGCATTGCGGCCTTTGCGGCCCAACGTGCTGACCACTTCGCCGGTCTCGCGCACCAATGTGCGCACTTCGTCGTTGGTCCCATCGGCGTTCATCAGGAATGTCTGCTTGGCGTCCGGCCAGAAGTCGAGATCCCAGGCCGAACCGCCTGCAAGAGTCTCCTTGGCGACGAAGAACTCCTTTACAAAAGTGCCGTCCTTGCGAAAGACCTGGATTCGATCGTTACTGCGGTCGCAAACGTAGACAAGACCATCCTTTGCGATCTTCACGCAGTGGACGGGGTTGGCGAATTGCTCTGGCGGTGGCCCTGCCGGACTATAGGCCGGTGCCTTCGTATCACTTGGTGGTTTGCCGTAAGCGCCCCAGTGACGCTTGTAGGCGCCGGTGTCGGCATCGAACACAATGACGCGATGATTGCCGTAGCCGTCGGCAATAAAAACTTCGTTGGTGATTGGGTCGACATCTGTATCAGCCGGCCGCCCCAGCCGCGTAGTATCAGCGCTGCCGGTCTGCGCGCCGGGCTTGCCGATTTGCAGCACGAACTTTCCTTCCTGCGTGAATTTCAAAACGTGGCCGTCGTTATTGCCGTTGCCGCCGACCCAGACGAAACCTTTGTGGTCGATATTGATCCCGTGCTCGACCTCGAACCAGTCGTAGCCTTCTCCGGGGCCACCCCAGGCTTTCAGCAGACTACCGTCTTGGTCGAACACAAGAACCGGCGGCGCCGGCACGCAGCACTTGGCGCGGGGTGGATTGAACGTCGCGGCTTTCTCGTCGTCGGTGAGCGTACGCGGACGTTGGATCACCCAGATATGGTCCTGCGCATCGACCGCGATGCCGGCCGCCTGACCCATGATCCAGTTGTTTGGCAGTGTCTTCGGCCAGGACGCGTCGACCTGAAATTTCGGCAGGTCATCGGCGAATGCAGACGTAACCGAAAGCGCGCACGCGAAAAGCGACGGAACAAGTTTCATGAGTTTCTCCCCGGGCAGAGTAACGACAATGCTCCGCTTTCGACGGGGAGCAATCAAGGGGTACGCAGTGCAATGCGAAAGTTTAGCCTTCGCCGATCTCGCGCAGGATTTCCGCAGTGTGCTGTCCGAGGCGTGGCGATGGATTTTCGGAAGCTGCCGGCCACCCGTCGATGACGATCGGCGTGCGGACGCCCGGAATTGTTCCGCTTTTCGCCGCGGTGCTTGGCAATTTCAATTTCATGCCGCGGTGCATGACCTGCGGGTCGTTGAACACCTGCTCCAGGTTGTTGATCGGGCCAGCAGGAACCTGCTGCGCTTCAAGTTTTTGCAACAATTCATCCCGCTTCATTCGGGAAGTGAGCTTGGACAGTTTGCCGATCAGTTCGTCGCGGTGCTTCAACCGTCCGACGTTGTCCTTGTACGCCGGGTTTTGTCCGAGTTCGGGGGCGCCCAATACGTTGCAGAATTTTGTGTACTGGTTGTCGTTGCCGGTTGCGACGATCACGTGGCCATCGGCCACCGGGAAAACCTGATAGGGAACAATATTGGCGTGCGCGTTGCCGATCCGCTTCGGCACATTGCCGGAGACGAGATAGTTCATCGCCTGATTCGAAAGCACGCCCACCGTCGAATCGACAAGCGCGGCATCCACGTAGCAGCCATTGCCGGTTTTCTCGCGTTGCGCCAGCGCCGCGAGGATTCCGATGACCGAATAGACCCCGGTGAAGATGTCCGACACGGGAATGCCGATGCGGGTCGGCTCGCCGTCGGCCATCCCGGTCAAATCCATGATGCCGCCCATGCCCTGCGCCATCAGGTCATAGCCGGCGCGCTTGGCGTAGGGTCCGTCCTGCCCAAATCCCGTCACCGAGCAGTAGATGAGCCGCGGACATTCTGGCGCGAGACTTTTGTAATCGAGACCGAATTTTGCGAGGCCGCCGACCTTAAAATTTTCAATTAATATGTCTGATCTCGCTGCCAGCTTGCGGACAATTCGCCGTCCTTCGGCGCTCTCGAAATCCATTTCGATGGAGCGTTTACCCCGATTGGTCGAATGAAAATATGCAGACCCTATGTGGTTACCATCGGCGCCTTCGACGAAAGGCGGGCCCCATCCGCGCGTATCGTCACCAGCTCCCTTGCGCTCGACTTTAATGACGTCTGCGCCAAGGTCGGCCAGCACCTGCCCGGCCCAGGGCCCCGCAAGAATGCGGGCAAGTTCAAGCACGCGGAGGCCCGCTAACGGCTTCGCCATTTTAACTTATTCCCTCTCGTTACTCGCGGCTGAGCGCCGCAGCAGGTTCCTTCATTTGTGTGGCTTGCGCTGCTAATTTTGTCTAGACTTTACAGAGGGGCGCAAGAATTTAGCCCGGGGGGACGGGGGCAATATGGAGGATTCCATCATGAAGTTAAGTAGACGCCATGTTCTTGCCGGGGCCTTGGCGGCGCCGGCTGTTGTGGCAAATGCACGATTTGGCTCGGCGGCGCCGGCCAAGGTCCTGAAAATCTCTCACCAATTCCCTGGTGGTACTATCGATCAGGGCGATTTCCGCGACCGGCTGTGCCGGAAGTTCGCTGCCGATCTTGAGGCAAAAACCGGCGGCGAGTTGGGGGCGCAGGTTTATCCGAACTCTTCACTGATGAAGACGGTTGCCCAGTTTTCCGCGCTTCGCAAAGGAGCGCTCGATCTCAGCCTTTACCCAATCTCTTACGCCGGCGGCGAGTTCGCCGAGCTCAATATCGGCCTGATGCCGGGGTTGGTCAGCTCCTACAAGCAGGGCGCAGCCTGGAAAACTTCTCCTATTGGCAAAAAATTCAGCACGTTCCTTGCTGAAAAGGGCGTCGTATTCGTTTCCTGGATATGGCAGGCCGGCGGCGTCGCAAGCCGGGGAGCACCCATTGTCAATCCGCAAGACTGCAAGGGATTGAAAATCCGGGGCGGCAGCCGCGAGATGGACATGGTGCTCCAGGCGGCCGGCGCCACCACCTTGTCGATTCCGTCAAACGAGCTCTACGCGGCGATGCAAACCGGCGCATGCGATGCAGGCATCACGTCATCAACAAGTTTAATCTCCTTCCGCCTCGAAGAAATTGCCAAGAGCCTGACGAGCGGCCGCGGCAAGTCCTATTGGTACATGCTTGAGCCGCTGATCATGTCGAAACAGGTTTTCGACTCGCTGACGAAGAAGCAGCAGGATGTGATCATGGCGTTGGGCGTCGAGGGCGAGAAGTTCGGTACCCAGGAAGCGATCGTTGACGACAAGAAGGTGGCCGAGGTCTACGCCGCCAAAGGCGCCAAGATCGCCGATCTCGACGAGAAGACCGTCGACAAGTGGCGAGCCATTGCGCGCGACACGGCGTGGAAAGACTACGCGCAGAAGACCGCTCTCTCGGCTGAGCTGCTCAAGCTTGCCGAAGGGGTCCACGTTTCCTGACGCGCTAGAAGGTCAGCATCATGGTTCACGGCCTCGACACCGTCGGGACCGCAAGCGAGGCGGTGTCCTTGAAGGAGGACACCGCTTCGTTTGAGCGCTTTATCGCGCCGGTCAATTACGTGGTGACAGTCTTCTCGTCTATCGCCCTTGTCGTTGCGTCTTTCGTGCTCAGTTACAGCGTTGCCTCCCGCTACTTCTTTCATTTTTCCACCGACTGGCAGGATGAGTTTTCGGTCTTCCTGATTGTCGGCGCGGTTTTTATGTCTTCTGCGGCAGTCCAGGCGCGCCGCGGTCACGTTGCCATTGAGGTGCTTTCCAACATGATGACGGCCAGGGCGAACAGCATCCGCCTGCTGCTGGTCGACATTGCGTCGTTGCTCTTCTGCGCGTTCTTTTCCTGGAAGTCATGGCTTTTGCTGCATGAAGCCATTGTCGAAGGATACCGCACCGGCTCTACGTGGCAGCCGCCGCTTTGGATTCCGTACTCGCTGATGACATGCGGGATGATCCTGCTCAGCATTCAGATTCTTTTGCAGGTGGTCACCCACTTTTCCCGCTGGAAGAAACCGGCATGAGCGTCCTGTCCATTGGACTTCTTTATGGCGGCTCGACGCTGCTCGTGATGTTCGCCGGCATGCCGATTGCATTTGCGCTCGGTGCCGTGGCGACGATCTTCATGATCGCGTTCATGCCTTCATCGTCGGTCGATACCATCACACAGAACGTGTACGAGGAAATGGCCTCGATCACGCTCCTGTCCATCCCGCTCTTTATCCTCAAGGGCTCTGCGATCGGGCGCTCGCGCGCAGGGCAGGATCTCTATGGCGCTCTGCATGCTTGGCTACACCGGATACCCGGCGGGCTTGGTATCGCCAACGTATTTGCTTGCGCGCTGTTTGCCGCGATGGCCGGCTCCTCGCCGGCGACCTGTTCGGCGATCGGCTCTGCCGGCATTCCGCAGATGCGCAAACATGGCTATTCGGGGGGCTTTGCGGCCGGAATTATTGCGGCTGGCGGCACGCTCGGCATTCTGTTGCCGCCGTCGATCACCATGATCCTCTATGCCGTCGCGGCCGAACAATCGCTCGGCCGCTTGTTCCTCGCGGCGATCGGGCCGGCTTTGCTTCTTGTTGCTCTGTTCACCGTGTATGCGATGTGGCAGTTCGGCCGGGAGTACGCGCAAGCCAAGGCTGTCTATGAGAAATCCGGGACTCATTCGGAAATATTACGGGTCGATGAACTGACATTACGCGACAAGTTTGCATTACTGCCGCGTGTCCTCCCGTTCATTCTGCTGCTGACCGGCGTGATGATTGCGCTCTATGGCGGGTTTGCCACGCCCTCAGAAACGGCTGGTCTCGGCGCGGTTCTCGCGCTTGGGCTGATCGCTACCATTTATAGCGTGTGGACGCCGCGCGATCTTGAACCGATCTTGATTTCGACGCTCCGCGAATCGACCATGCTGATGCTGATCATCGGCATGTCGCTGCTTTACTCCTACGTAATGAGTTACCTCCACATCAGTCAGTCGACCGCTGAATGGATCGTGTCGCTGCATCTTTCGCGCTGGGTCTTGCTGACGACCATTCTGCTGATGGTCGTGGTGCTGGGATTCTTCCTGCCGCCGGTTTCGATCATCCTGATGACCGCGCCGATTATCCTGCCGCCGTTGCGAGCGGCTGAATTCGACCTGATCTGGTTCGGCGTCATTATGACGATCGTCATGGAAATGGGTCTTATCCACCCGCCCGTGGGACTGAATATCTTTGTGATTAACAACATTGCCCCCGATATCCCCCTGCGCGACGTCATGTGGGGAGTATTACCTTTTGTTGGGCTGATGATTATAGGCGTCGTGATATTGTGTTTCGCGCCCGGAATCGCCACATGGTTTTCTGATCTGGTCATGGGCCCGGCTATCATACCGAAATGAACACGTCGTTTTTCGGCGAACTGTTGCAGACGATTTCCGAACGTGGTCGTGCGCTGCTCGCGCGTGACCGGCGCGCGGACGCCTCCGCGCGGTCCGAAAGCCTGGTGGAACTCTGCGAAGATGTGCTGTCCGGCCGCGGTGAGGCCTCGGGCGTCGCGCTTGCGCGCGAGATTCTCGGCCGCTACGCCGCACTCACCACCGGCCCGCGCATAGCTTTCTTTGAAGCACTGGCGGAGCGGTTTGGCACCGATCCTGCGCGCCTCGAGCAAGCGGTTGCCAAATGGCAGGCCAACCCGTCCGACATGACCGCTGCCGAGGTGCATGCCGCGTCCGAGCCGCGACGTCAGGAACTGTTCCGACGCATCAATCTCGCGCCCGGCGGCACCGCGGCGCTGGTGCGCATGCGCGAGCAGTTGATGGATGTGCTCGAGCATCGTGAGGACCTCAGCGCCGTCGACGCCGATTTCGTGCATCTCTTTTCTTCGTGGTTCAATCGCGGATTTCTTGTGTTGAGGCGCATCGACTGGTCGACGCCGGCAATCGTGCTGGAAAAAATCATCCGCTACGAAGCGGTGCATGAAATTCACGACTGGGAAGATCTACGCGGTCGCATTGATCCACCTGACCGGCGTTGTTTTGCCTTCTTTCACCCCGCGCTGGTGGATGAACCGCTCATATTCGTCGAAGTAGCGCTGACGCGGGAGATTCCGGCGGCCATTACGCCAATTCTTGCCAAGGAGCGCGAGATCGCTGAGAGCGACAAGGCGCGCACGGCGACATTCTATTCAATTTCCAACTGTCAGCGCGGATTGACCGGCGTATCGTTCGGTAATTTCCTCATCAAGCAGGTGGTCGAGGAAGTCAGCCGCGAAATGCCCAAGCTTTCTGCCTTTGTCACATTGTCGCCGGTGACAAATTTTGCCGCTTGGCTCAATCACGAACGGGCTGAAGAGAAGTCGGCAGCCCTAACTGAGGCCGACAAGACGGTGCTCGTTGCCCTCGACCAGCGTGGCTGGTGGCACAATGAAGAAATCGCGCAACAGATCCAGGACACGGTCATGCGCGCGGCGGCCTGGTACTTTGTGCGTGCACGCAATGCACGCGGCACGCCTGTTGATACAGTCGCACGCTTCCATCTGGGAAATGGCGCCCGCCTTGAGCGGATCAACTGGCTTGCCGATACCTCGGACCGTGCAATGGCGCAGGCCTACGGACTGATGGTCAACTATCTTTACGATATCGACGAGATCGAAGAGAACCACGAAGTCTACGCGGATAGCCGCACCGTGGTTGCCTCAGGCGTCGTTCAGCGCCTGTTGCGTCCGCCGCTCGAGCTGGTTCCGATCGCGGGCTAGGACTTCCCGTATACCGGCACGATGGCGCCGCGGGTCACGCGATTTTCGGGTGACGCGAGGAAGACGATTGTCGCCGCGACTTCATCGACTTTCGGCCAGGCGTCGAAATCTGCCTTTGGCATTGCCTTGCGATTAGCGGCGGTATCCATGATGGAAGGCGCAACCGCATTGACCAATATGCCATCCTTCGCGACTTCCTCCGCGAGCGCCGAGGTGAGCGCGGCAACGCCTGTCTTTGCGATTGTATAGGCCGTCATGCCGGCGCCGCTGCGCCATTCGAGCGCCGGGCGTGCCGCAACGTTGACGATGCGGCCGCCACCGGCGGCCATAGCTTTGATCGCAGCCCGACAGCACAGAAAGCAGGAAACGAGATTGCTATCGATCTGCGCCATCAACGCCGTCTTGTCGGTGTCGACGATCTTGCTGGCAGCAAAACCGCCGGCGATGTGGATCGAAGCCCAAAGAGAATTCTTGATGTTCGCAAAAACCTTCGCGACTTCGGTTTCCTCGGCGAGATCGGATACTTTGACCAGCGCGATTTCTTTCTGACCGCTATAAGGAAACCTTTGTGCTTCGCTGTCGTGAACATATGGAACGATGCAGGATGCGCCGGCACTTATAAGCACGCCCACGACCGCGGTGCCGAGCGCGCCCGTGCCGCCGGTGATAACTACATGCTTGCCGGAGAAATCCATGGTCAGCCCCGATCGCGTTTGACCCGCGTCGGCAATACCTGAAATTCGACCCAGTTGGCGACTTCGCTGACGCGCAGTTTCTTGTCGAGCACATTCTTGCTCACGCCGTGGCGCCAGGCCAGCCGCTTGCATGCGGGATCGCGGTCGAGCACGTCGAGATCCTGTGCAAACGTCTTGATATCGGCCTCGTCGGCAAAGAAGCCTTCCTCGATCAAGCGCATGCCGATACGCCGCACGATCGCCGCTATTTCCCGCAACGGGTATTCGGGATGGTACTGAACACCCCAGGCGATCGATCCGTTGGTGCGAATTTCGGCGCTCTGCACATCGGAGACTGCATTGGTGGCGAGCACCGTGGTGCCCGGCGCCAGGGCTTCGACCTCGTCGAGGTGCACGGTGGGAGCGTTAAAGACGTCAAGCTTGCCGGCATACATTGGATGTTTGCGGCCGGCCTCAGTGAGCCGGATGCCGCGACCAAAGCCGATCTCACGGCCCTTCGGGTTCTTTCGCACGCTGCCGCCCGCCGCGGCAGTAATGACCTGAAGGCCCCAGCACGAGCCAAAAATTGGTGTTCCGGTCTTGAGCGCGGCCCGCACCAATTCGATCTGCCGCATCACTTCCGCGCCGGTGTTGTAGACATGCAATCCGGAGCCGGTAATGGCGACACCGTCATAACCTTCAAGCGAAGCACCTTCGGGCAACAACGCCGTCGGGTCGCCGGGATAACAGATATCAACCGACGCTCCCGGAAGCAGTTCGCGCAGCAGGTCAGAATACCCCTTGCTTGCCGCGGTACCTCCGGCCGCCACATGCTCGGCGGTTGTTTGTGGTGAGTTTCCTTCTATGACGAGCAGGCGGGGCGAGGGCATCAGCGCTGTTTTTCAGGTTCCAGCGGGCGATTCAAGATACGAAAATAAGAATACTGACACTCGATATGGCCGCGCTGACATGATTTTGCAATCTCGGGGTTTTGCAACGTAAGTCGGGGTTAACAGCTTCCTATCCTTGAGTGCGCGGCATAAGCCGCTCATTCTGCGAAAGAAACCGAATCAGCGCGCGATGGCCGACTTTGACCTTGCCATTATCGGTGGCGGCATCAACGGGACGGGTCTTGCCCGGGACGCAGCAGGCCGCGGCATACGCGTGCTGCTGGTCGAGATGAACGATCTCGGTTCGGGAACCTCCTCAACCTCCAGCAAACTCATTCATGGTGGTCTCCGCTATCTCGAACATGGTGCCTTCAGGCTGGTGCGCGAGGCGCTGAGCGAGCGAGAAGTTCTCTTGCGCATGGCCCCCCACTTGGTTCGGCCAATGCGCTTTATGCTGCCGCCACTGCCCGGGCTGCGCTCGCCTCTCATTCTGCGGTTCGGTCTCATTCTTTATGACCTGCTGGGTGCTCGTAAACTGTTGCCCGCTTCCCGCACCGTTGACCTTACACACAACGTGGTCGGCCAGCCTCTGCAGCGGACCTTTCGTTACGGCTTCGAATACTCCGATTGCGCGGTGGACGACGCCCGGCTGGTCGTCCTCAACGCGCTCGATGCCGCCGAGCACGGGGCAGTTATTCGCAGCCGCACGCGCTGCACACGCGTGGAACGCCGACAGGATTGGGAATTGGTGCTCAACGCGCGTGGGCGCCGTGATGTGAAAACCGCGCGCGTTCTGGTCAATGCTGCCGGACCTTGGATCGGCGAAGTCGCAGAAACCGTGATCCGGCAGCCCTTGGCGAAACCGGTGCGGCTAATCAAAGGCAGTCACATCGTGGTACGCCGCCGCTTCGAACACGACCACGGCTATCTGTTTGAGGCGCCCGACCGGCGCGTGGTGTTCGCGCTGCCATTTGCGGGCGAGTTCACGTTGATCGGCACCACGGATGAAAATTTCGTCGGGGATCTTAATGCGCCAGCGCCGGACGTGGATGAAATCAAGTACCTCTGCGATGTGGTCAACCGCTATTTCCGCGACAAGGTTGTTCCCGTCGAGCTGGTTTGGTCATTTGCCGGAGTTCGCGCGCTCTACGATGACGGCGCCGGAAAGCCGGAAGATGTCACGCGCGACTACGAGCTTGTCCTTGATGAGCGTCCCGAGGAGGCGCCGCTGCTCACGATCTATGGCGGAAAAATCACCACGCATCGCAAGCTTGCCGAAGCGGTGATGGCGCAGATCGGTCGATTTTTCGAGGCGAGGCCGCCTTGGACCGCTGGATCACACCTGCCTGGAGGAGAGTTTGCACCGGAGGAATTCGAGCGAGAGGTGGCCGAGTTTATGCGACGCTGGCCGTTTCTTTCCGCGCCTCATGCACGGCGCCTGATGCATGCCTATGGCCGGCGTGCCGAACGTTTTCTCAAGGATGCGAAAAACCTGGACGATTTGGGCCAGCGCTTTGCCGGCGATCTCACAGCTTCCGAAGTGCGATATCTGGTAGAGAATGAATGGGCGCAAAACGCCGATGACGTACTGTGGCGTCGCAGCAAGCTCGGGTTAAAAATAACATCCGAAGACCATGCCGCGCTCGATCGCTTTATTGCATCGGGGCGCGAAACCTGATCGCTGGAGCTCTCAATTGCCGACGGTTCTTATCGCTATCGATCAAGGGACGACCTCAACGCGTGCCATTGCATTCAACACGGCGCTTCAACCCGTTGCCACGGCCCAGCAGGAACTGCGGCAGATTTATCCGGCGCCTGGCGAAGTAGAGCACGACCCGGAAGAGATCTGGATGGCCACAGTCACAACAGTGCGTGCGGTCATAGCGCAGGCCAAGGTCGCAGCAAGAGACGTCGCGGGCATCGGCATCACCAACCAGCGTGAAACGACGGTGATATGGAGCCGCAAGACCGGCAAGCCGATCCACAATGCGATCGTCTGGCAGGATCGGCGCACCGCCGAATATTGTGACTCGCTGCGGCGCTCGGGCATCGAAAGCGAAATTACCCGCAAGACCGGGTTGCTGCTCGATCCGTATTTTTCCGGTAGCAAGATCGCCTGGCTATTCGAGCACGTAGAGGGAGCGCGTGCGGAGGCAGAGGCCGGCGAACTCGCGTTCGGCACGATCGATAGCTTTCTGCTTTGGCGGTTGACCGGCGGCAAGACGCATTCGACCGATGCAACCAATGCCGCGCGGACTCTGTTGTTCGATATCGGCAACGGCGCCTGGGACGCAGACCTTTGCCGTCTCTTCGGCGTGTCGCAGTCTTTACTTCCGGATGTGTGTGATTGCGCGTGTGCTTTCGGGGAAACAGCCCCCGAATTGTTTGGGGCTCCGATCCGCATTCTGGGTATCGCGGGCGATCAGCAAGCCGCAACGGTCGGGCAGGGTTGTTTCACCGCCGGTATGATGAAATCGACCTACGGCACAGGCTGCTTTGCGCTGCTCAATACCGGCGCGACCCCTGTGGCTTCGCGCAGCCGCCTGCTCACGACCATCGCCTACCAGCTCGAAGGCAAGCGCACCTACGCATTGGAAGGCGCTATCTTCATTGCCGGAGCGGCCGTGCAATGGCTGCGCGACAGCCTGAAGTTCATTGCGACGGCCGCGGATGTGGGCCCATTGGCGAAACGCGCCGACCCGGCCGAAGAGATCTATCTGGTGCCGGCTTTTGTGGGTCTTGGCGCGCCCTACTGGGATGCACAGGCGCGCGGCGCCATCTTCGGTCTGACGCGCAATTCCGGGCCAGCCGAGTTTGCCCGCGCGGCAATCGAGGCTGTCGGTTATCAGACGCGTGACTTGCTCGAGGCGATGCACGCCGACTGGCCGGCATCTAAAAGCTCCACGACGGTGCTACGTGTCGACGGCGGCATGACCGCCAGCGATGTCACCATGCAGTTCCTGGCCGATATGCTTGCCAGTCCCGTCGATCGGCCCATTGTGATGGAAACGACGGCGCTCGGCGCCGCATATCTCGCCGGCCGTACAGCCGGTGTGTGTCCGGATCTCGAAGGTTTCGCCGCCGGATGGCGGCTTGATCGCCGCTTTGAACCGAGCATGGATGCGAATAGACGTGAACATAAGTATGCCGGTTGGCGGCGAGCGGTACAGCGCACCAAAAGTCAGTAACTGCGACAAAACCTTGCGGGTTGAGCCTGCCAATGTGCCCCGCTAGCGTGTTTGCCGATATGGGGAATCGATGACGGACGGCGACGAAGCGGCGCAGAGCAGGGCAGGGCGGGAACAACGGCCGCTTGTGCGCTTCGAGGCAGTCAGCAAACATTTCGGCGGGGTCGCCGCCGTCGACTCGCTGACGCTCGAGATTGCTTCGCGTGAATTCTTCGCCTTGCTCGGCCCCTCGGGCTGCGGAAAGACAACTCTCCTGCGCATGCTCGCGGGTTTTGAAACGCCGAACGAGGGCCGCATTCTGCTCGATGGCGAAGATATCGCCAGCGTGCCGCCGCATCGGCGGCCGGTGAATATGATGTTTCAGAACTATGCGCTTTTTCCGCATCTTTCAGTGGAAGGTAATATTGCCTTCGGTCTGCGCCAGGAAAAGGCGAACCGTGCAGAAATTGGCGAACGCGTTGGCGAGATGCTGGCGCTTACGCGGCTGCAAGGCTTTGGCTCTCGCAGGATTGACGAACTCTCCGGTGGTCAGCGTCAGCGTGTCGCGCTCGCGCGTTCGTTAATCAAACGTCCGCGTGTGCTCCTGCTCGACGAACCGCTGGCAGCGCTCGACAAGAAACTACGTGCCGAAACTCAGTTCGAGCTGATGGAATTGCAGCGCAAGCTCGGCACGACCTTCGTTATTGTCACCCACGATCAGGAAGAGGCGATGATCGTCGCCGATCGCATCGCTGTGATGAATCATGGACGACTCATTCAGGTGGCGGAACCGGCGAAAATCTATGAGCAACCGAATTCGCGCTGGGTGGCCGATTTCATTGGGGAAATAACCCTTATCCCGGGGCGGCTGGCGGCTGGGGGCACGCTCGACACTGCGCTTGGTCAGTTGCGAATTGGGCCACCCGTTGCAAAGACAGACGCTACGGTCTGGCTCGCGCTTAGGCCCGAAAAAATCAGTATGAGCGCGGAACGTCCCACCGGACTCGTCAACGCCGTTGCCGGCACGGTGTTTGAAGTCGGATACCGCGGAGAAATGTCGATCTACAAGGTGCGACTGGCCGACCGTTCGCTCATGAAAGTGTCGCTCGCCAATGTGAACGCGCACCGACAGGCCGCCTTTTCGGTGGACGATCTGGTGTGGCTGTCGTGGCCGCCCGAAACCGGCATTGTCATCACGGAGTAAGGCATGCGCCCTGGCGATAACGGACGAAGCGCACGAGGGATTATGCTGGTGCCCTATCTGTGGCTCGCGCTGTTCTTCCTCGCGCCGTTCGCAATTGTGCTGAAGATCAGCCTGTCACAAACCACACTCGCGCAGCCTCCGTACCTGCCGGTATTTGATCTTTCCGCCGGCTGGGCGGGCGTAAAGGATTTCGTCGGGCAGCTGTCGTTCGACACTTACAAGCTTGTCGGTGCCGACCCGCTGTACCTTATGGCGTATTTAAAGAGTCTCGAGATTGCAGCGCTCTCGACCGCTCTCCTGCTGGTGATTGGCTATCCGATTGCTTACGGCATGGCGCGTGCGCCGCGCGCTTGGCAGCCCCTGCTGGTGATGGCTGTGGTTTTGCCCTTCTGGACGTCGTTTTTGATCCGCGTGTACGCCTGGATCAATATTTTGCAGCGCGACGGCCTGCTTAACGGCGTCCTCCTCAAATTGCACGTCATCGACACGCCGGCCGCCTGGCTGTCCTCCGACACCGCAATCTACATCGGCATCGTCTACTCCTATCTGCCATTCATGGTGCTGCCGCTCTATGCGACGCTGGAGAAAATTGACGAAAGCCTCCTGGAAGCAGCCGCCGACCTTGGCTGCCCGCGCTGGAAAATTTTCTGGCTGGTTGTCTTGCCGCTTTCGCTGCCGGGCGTCGCCGCCGGAGCGATGCTTTGCTTTATCCCGATTGTCGGCGAATTCGTTATCCCCGATCTGCTCGGCGGGTCCGAAACGTTGATGATCGGACAGACGCTGTGGACGGAATTTTTCTCCAACCGGGACTGGCCTGTCGCATCGGCCATCGCGGTTACGCTGCTCGGCCTGCTGCTGGTGCCGATCCTGCTCTACGAGCGGCTTCAACAGCGGTCCCTTGAGGGAGGCCGCTGATGCAGCGTCAGACTTCGCTGTTCAATATCGTTTCGGTCACGATCGGGCTGGCGTTTCTCTATCTGCCGATTGTCATTCTCGTCATCTATTCGTTTAACGCATCGCGACTGGTGACCGTGTGGGGCGGATGGTCGCTGATGTGGTACCGGGAATTGCTGAACGATGCTGCGGTGCTGCAAGCGGCGTGGGTCAGCGTACGCGTTGCCGCCTTGTCGGCGACGGCCGCGACGGCGCTCGGGACGCTCGCCGCCATCGCACTTACGCGGGCAGGCCGATTCTATGGCCGGTTGCTCTTTTCCGGCATGGTCTATGCCCCGCTGGTGATGCCGGAGGTGATCACTGGCCTTTCACTTTTGCTGCTTTTTGTTGCCCTCAATGTCGATCGGGGTTTCTGGACCATCGTGATCGCCCATACCACGCTGACGATGTGTTTTGTCACCGTGATCGTCCAGTCGCGCCTGGTCAGCTTTGACCGCAGTCTGGAAGAGGCTGCGATGGACCTGGGTTGCCCGCCGTTGCGGACGTTCCTGACCGTAACATTGCCGCTGATTACACCGGCGGTGGCTGCCGGCTGGATGCTCGCCTTCTCTTTGTCGCTCGACGACTTGGTCATCGCGAGCTTCACCACGGGACCGGGAGCAACCACGCTGCCAATCCGCATCTATTCCGAAGTGCGCATGGGCGTTAAGCCGGAAATCAATGCGGTGTGCACGCTTATGATCGCAATTGTCGCGGCCGGTACCATCGTCTCGTCGCTGATGGCTAAACGCGGCGCTGTGCGGCGCAGGCGGGCTGCTTTGGGAGCGCAGGTCTAGGCGCGGCTACTCGCTGCTGCTCTTGCCCGGCGGACGAAACAAAAAGACCACGAACCATATCGGGATGATCACCAGCGATCCGAGCAGCACGTTCGGCCAAGCCCAGGCGAAGCCTTGCCTAACGTAGGCCTCGATGCGATCGGCGGAAAGTCCGGTTTCCCGCATCAGTTGGTCGGCTGTAATGCCGAAATGCGCGAGGATTGTCCCCACCACCAGCGAGGCGACCGCAACCTTGACCAGTGTGCGAAACAAAGGATGCATCATCCGCGATCCAGCGCGCCGATCGGAGCCGGCGGGTGATTCGTTTTCTGACGAATGATAGTCGAAGGGGTGCTTATCAGCACGCCCGGCGTCATGCTGCGCGAATTTTCCGGATTACTTGGGCTTTTCGGCAGGCGGCGTAGCCGACTGCTCGGTGGCCGGGATTGTGCCGGCCGCCGGTGTCCCGCCCGTCAGTCGCTCTATCGCTGAGCGGACGGAATCGCGGGCCCGGCGATCGCGTACTGCATCCAGAAGTGGTGCAGCGGCGCCTGAGCGCTGGATCAGCGCTTCCGCATCAGGGAGCATAATTGGATCGTCCCACGACCCCTGCACGATGAACGGCAGCTCGAACGGCGCGGCACCGGGTTTCGGCGGCGTCACCAATGCCGCAGTTCCCTTGAGGTCCAACTCGCGGGCCGGAATCGAAGCCGAACCGGCGAGCGCGAGAATCACCGTCGCGCCTTCCACCTTCACGTCTTCAACGGAGACGGTTCCCTGAGCAACTTTGAGGGCGACCGCGAGCTTGTCATAAGGCGTGCGCCCGCTGCGGAATTCGCCGCCACCAGAGAGAGGCCGCCGCTCGAGCCGGCGCAGCAACTGTTCGACATTGAGGCCAAGCAGCGCGCCGTTCGTTCCAACCAGATTGGCTGTTCCGTTCAAAGTGTGCGTCAAAGCCAGCACACTATCGCCGCCGCCCTCGACCGAAAGCGTGATGTTGCCTTTGCCCTCAAGTCGGCGCAGTCCGAACAACTGGCCGAGACAGCTTTCCAGGTCGACGTCGGTGAACTGAAGTTGCGATTTGACGTCTACTCCCTCGCTCAGGTTTGCAAGGCCGAGTGAGCCTTTGATGACGCCGCCGAACGCTTGTGCCTCACCCACGGTAATTGCGAGATGACTCCCGCGCAGATTGGCCGCAATGGCCGTGCGCCCAAGCTTGGCGGTGGATACAACGACACTGCCCGCAGAAAGCCGCAGGTCGAGATCGAGACCTGCAAGGCCGTCAAGAGTAATACGGCCATTGTTCCAGGCGCGCTCGTTGGCGGTCAGCAGGCGGACAGTAGAGACGTAAGGCGTCAGGTCGAGGGTGTCGGAAGCGAGCGTGCCCTGCAGAGTCTGTCTGCCATCCGCCGCAAACGTCAGCACGCCTTCCGCGCTATTGCCGTCAAGTTCAACATTGACACTCGATAGGCTGATGGTTCCGCCGACCACATTGGTCTTTGCTTTAATCGCGAAACGCCCGAAACCGCCGCCGGGCAGCGGCTTCTGTCCCAGCCACAACATCGCATTGCGCAGTGAAGCCGCGTCCGCAGCAAGCGTGCCTTCGACCTTGAGCGTCGGCTTCAGGCTGATTGCGCCCTCGAACGCGGCCTTCATCGGAGTGCCGGAGACGCGCGCCTTTAGCCCGCTGCGGTTACCGAGGAGTGCTGCAGGAAAATCGGCAAGAGTGAAGCTCGCATCCACCGGCGCGTCGTGCCAGACGAAATGCCCGGTAGCTCCAAAACTTTTGGAAATCGAAGGCCAGGCAAGCGAAAATTCCACTCCGTAGAGTGTCTCGTCGATCTTGCGTGACTCGTCATGGATGACAACTGTGCCGCCATCAATGCGCATCTCCGAAAATGCCGCGAGCCGTTGCGTGGCCGTCTGACTGCGCGTGAGCGCTTCCATCAGGCCGGACCAATTTGACTGGCCGTTCGACTGAAATTCGATGGCGATTCTCGGATGGTCCAGCGAAACGTCCGCGATTTCGACACGGCCGACAAGCAATGGAAAGAAACGCAGCCGCGCTGTCAAACGCTCGGCGACGAGGGCGGGCTGCAGGGCATCGCCAAATACGACATCGGCAAAGCTGACACTGCCGGTCGGAAACAGTGAGACACTGGCCTTGCCGCGCAAGACCGGTTCAAGCCCGGTGACGGACCGGATTTCGGCTATCACTTGCTGGCGGACGGTATCGGCCGAAATCAGATAACCGGCCGTCGTAAGCACGGCGAGCCCGCCCGCGATTACGGCGAGCAAGATGATACCCAGGCGTTTCAGGCCGGTTGCGGCTGTCAAAGGGAGGGTTCCGGTTGTGTCAGCGCCGATGCCGATTGACTATAACATCGGCCCTGCTGCCGCCAACCTTGTAGAGGCTCTGTGACCCTTTCAAGGCTGGTACGGATGCTCAAGTTTGCCGCAATCCAAGCATCTAGCGCCTGGCATCGGCGATTTCGGCGATCATCTTTTTGATAATCGCCTGGCCGAATGAGTTGAAGTCCTTCGCCTCGAGCACGAAGCTGCCCGGTCCGCCAATGACGTTATCGCGATAGTATTTTGCCAATCCGCCGGGCGGATTGGTGTGCTCGGGATTCCACGGGAGAGGCACCTCGCTGAGGATGACCAGCCCATTGATGGCAACGCCCAGTTCGAGCGCTTCGTCACGTGCATGACCGACATCCCGGCCGGCATTGTTGGTGCCGTCACCCGAAACGTCGATGGTTTGCCGGTCGGCCGTAAATGGCGCCCGCGCGAGTTGGACAATGGCGGCATCGATCGCGCCACTGATCGAAGTGCGATCGGCGAAAGAGCGCGGTGATTCGAGGAGGCGGTCGCCGAAGGCCTGCGCCGCTTCCGGCCCATCAATCAGCGTCCAGTCAATCACCACCTTTTGGTTGCCCAACCCCGACCATTCCAGAAACAACACGCCGATACGGCGGTGGCGGCCCGAACTGATGGCATCGAGCACGCGGCGATCGGCAAGCGCCGCAGCGTAGCCCTCCCGCTGCAGTTGGAATTTCTGGCTGTCGACGCTACGCGAAACGTCCGCGGCGAGAACAAGAAGCAGATCAACCCGCTCGGCCGCGCGGCCGGCCACGGTCGACGCAATCGTCAATGCAACCAGAAAAATGACCCGGCGAAACAACTGGCTCATGCAGGAGAGCCTAGTCGATTTCGGAATTATTGCGCCAGCACCCTCGTCGTCGGAAACGACAACTCGACCAGAGTGCCGTCGTCGACCTGGCTGGTTATGTGAAAACGTGCGTGGTTTGCTTCCGCCAACGCCTTGGTTATCGGCAAGCCAAGACCGGTGCCAATCGCATCCCAATGGGCCACAGTGGCGACCTGTCGAAACGGTTCCAGTGCCGTCTGCAAATCTTTCTCGCTCATGCCGTCGCCGGTATCACGGACGCGCAGCACGACCTCCTGATGATCGGTCAAGGCTGTTGAAATGATGACCTGGCCGCCGGCGCCGGTAAATTTGATCGAGTTCGATAACAAATTGAGCACGATCTGTCGCATCGAGCGTGCGTCGGCGATGATCTGCGGCAGGCTCGCGGGCAACGCCGTACGGATAATGACGCGTTCGCGGTTGGCCTGCTGCTGCATGATGGCTACGCACTGCTGCACCAGATCGTTGAGATTGACACTCACGAATGTCAGTTCGAGCTTTCCGGCCTCGATCTTTGATAGGTCGAGCAAATCATTGAGCAGCGAAATAAGGTGCCCACCGGAGGCGTGAATGTCCTTCAGATATTGCCGATAGCGCTCGTTGCCGATCGGGCCAAAGCGCTCATCCATCATTACCTCGGAAAAGCCGATGATCGCATTGAGCGGCGTGCGGATTTCATGGCTGATCTTGGCAAGAAACTCGGACTTTGCGGTCGACGCCCTTTCGGCCTGGCGCCGCGCATTGATCAGCTCCTCCTCGCTACGTTTCCAGGCCGTGATATCGCGCAGAACGGCGCAAATCTTTTCGCCGTTCTCTATGCGACCCATCGTGATGTGCAGCGGGACAAGGCCACCCTGACTCACCTGGCCAATTACCTCGTAACCGGCATCGAGTGTGCCACCACCCTGGGCAAGCCGATCGAGATGGTCGAGCACGGCGCGTCGGCTTTCGGGAACCAGAAGCTCCTCCATGGAAAGTCCATCGAACTCGGCAGCCCCATAGCCAAAAAGAGCCTCAGCACTCCGGTTGGCGGAAAGCACGCGGCCCGTCTGGTCGAGTACGAGCACGCCGTCGGTGGCAGTGTCGAGAATGGCTTTAAGTTCACCGTTCTCGCGGCGCAGGTCGGCGTCTGTCGATGGCTCATTGCTTGCGCCTCGGGTGACGTGGGTGTCGATAACGAGCAGCAACGCATTTTCGCCATTCCAGACCACGCTGGAGAGGCGCCCTTCGACGGGCTTCTGCTTGCCGTTAAGGGTCGCGATGGTCAGCGTTTTGGACTCACTTCTCTTTCCCTTGGACGAAGGTGTGCGTTTGTCTTCAATGAAGAGGCTGTCGAGACCCCCTGCCTCGCTCAAGGCGCCGAGCGTCGAATACCCGGTCCATTCGAGAAAAGCGCGATTGGCGTAGATCAAGTTGTTGAGTCGATAGATCAGAATACCGACCGGCAATCGGTCGAAAATTGGCCGGCTTTCCTGGGCGTCCCGGACAGCCCTTGGCGTCTCGCGCGCGGGCGGAGCAGGTGGCTCGGCATCGATGGCCGGTGTTTTTCCTTCGGCCTTCGCCGCGGGTTTTTTCAGACGTTCGTTGAGTTCTCGTGCGAGTTCCTGAAACGCGCTGTGTTCGCGGGCGTTAAGCGCCGGTTCTGCAACGACTGGCAGCGGCGTAGGCGGAAAGGGCACGACTTTCGATTCAGATTCCGCTGTAGATTGCGATGTCGTTACGGAAGAAGGCTCATGCCGGAGACGTTGAATATCCTTTAGGCGGCCGGCGTTGCGGCACAGGGCAAAGCCGCGGAAACCGAGGAATTGCCGCTGGCGGTCGAAAATTGGCAGGCCTGAAAACTCGACAGGCAATCGTTCGTCCGAAATATCGACTGGCCAGAGAACGACAATGTCGCTGAACGTTGCTCGTGCTGCGAGAGCGTTCGTGATCTGCCCGCTCGGATCAAGATTGAGCGCCTCGGCGATTTCGCCCCACTTGCGATTGAGAACAGCAATCGTATTCGGTCCGAGCAGATCAGCGAATTCCGGGTTGGTCAGCGAAAAACGGCCGTCGGCGTCGGTTTGCCATACAAACCGCAGCGGCAACTGGCTCTTGGATTGCGCAGTTTCAGACGCCTTTGGCGGTTTGCTGACTTCGGCGCTTGTGCTTGACGGTTTCTCAAGTTCAACAAATGCAACAAGCAGTACAAAGGTCGGCCCTGCGCCGAGCTTGACGATGTTTACGTGCCCTGCGCTGCTCTCGCCATCGGCGGAACCGTTGAGGCTTGCCTCGCGCGCGAGCTTTTCGGCGCCAAGGGCGATCAGGTCTCGTTTATCACCGAGCCGCTCGCGGACGCTGGGGAGCGCCTCAATCAATTCACCATCCGCAGTGAAGATGGCTGTCGGTTGGTCCAGGCTTTCAAGCAATCGGCGCG
>DASPUD010000123.1:0-4121 GCA_035623095.1 Pseudolabrys sp. | reverse complement strand
CCCAGGCGTGTCTCCTGGACGTCGAGCAGGCGATGACTCAGGTCTTTCCACACATGTCCGCCGAACACCTGCGAGTCGCCGAGCGTCGGCTCGATAGCGAAGTGTTCTTCAAGCGCAATTTTGCCTTGCATGTCGTTTTCCCGGTTACCGACGTATGATTCAGCCAAGGTTTCTTTCATTCAAGGCCATGTGGACTTCGCGGGCGAAAGAGATCAGCGAAGCGGAGAACAGGCCAAGCGACAGGGTAAAAAGGAGAACGGCACCCGGCTCATGTCTTAAGCCAAGATAAGCAGTCACAAAGGCAACGATCATGAGCAAGCAGGTGCAGATGCCGCTGCCAACCGCCCAATAAATTGCCCGGTGTACCAATTTGGCGCGAACCTGGAGGCTCGACCAAAGTGCTTGTGCGCCTTTTCGCGCGTCGCCCGTCATTGCATCGACGGCATGTATTCGATCGGCGATGCGGCTCATGTGCGATACCAACACCGACAGAAACGACGCAATCGCACCCAACAGAAAAGCAGGTGCGGCAGCCTGGGAAATTACCAGCGAAAGCTGATTTGCGGTGATGATTTCGTTCAACATTACAAAGTCCTCCCTTACTTGAAGCCCTGACTTTACCCGCGCCGGAACGCGGAGGTAGCGGCGCTTGTTTTATTTGGAATACTTCCTCTGGAAAACAGGCAATCCGTACCTACATCGTGGCCGGCTCAACCGGGCGAGGCGTGGCCATGTCGATCTTGTCTTTTCTGCTCAATGTACTGTGGATCGTTTGCGGCGGTCTCTGGATGGCCGTCGCGTGGATCGTCGCCGCCGTAATAATGGCTATCACGATTATCGGATTGCCCTGGGCGCGCGCGGCTTTCAATATCGCACTCTACACGCTTCTTCCATTTGGGCAGACAGCCGTATCCCGGGAAGAATTTCTTGGCGTTGACGATATCGGAACGGGATTTCTCGGGTTTGTCGGTAATCTTATTTGGCTCGTGCTGGCGGGCTGGTGGCTGGCCCTCGGTCATGTGATCACCGCACTTCTTCTGGCCGTGACGATTATTGGCCTGCCATTCGCCTGGGCCCATTTGAAGCTCGCGGGCATCGCGCTGTGGCCAATCGGGAAGATGATTGTGCCCATTGAAGAGGCGAATTTTCATCGCTTTGGCCGGCCCGGACCTAGGTGATTAACGCCTGAGTTCGCATCGTCTCATCGCCATGCCCCGAAGATCGCGACCTATGGTACCAATCTGTACCGGCACGATCGGAGATGGCTTCGTCGAATGAGTGAGGCGGCCCTGGCTAACAAAAGCGAACATGCAATGGCCGCCCCGTTTGGGGCGCTGACTCCGGGTGGTTTTGAGAGAGCCATTATCGCAGTGACTGCCAATTTGCCGAACAATTGGTTCGGCCTGCGGGTTGCAATCGGCCTGCGAAGACTTGTGATGAGTTCGCACGAAGATGACTTCGGACTCGACGTCGAGCGTTGGGGACTTCATCTGCGCCTGCACCCACGGCGTAACGGCTGTGAAAAGAATTTGCTGTTCACACCCCAGATGTACGAAGTCCCTGAGAGAGTGGAGCTGGCTTCAGAAATTGACGAAGGAAAAGCCGCGGGCCGACCTTTTTGCTTTGTCGACATAGGCGCCAACGTCGGATTGTTCTCTTTTTTTGTGGCTTCTCGCGCCGGCCCACACGCAAAAATTATTGCCATCGAACCGGAGCCAACAAACTTAAGCCGGATGCGCTTTAACCTGGCGGCGAACCCGCAGATCCCCATTCAAGTTCTCGGGTTGGCGCTTGGCGAAAACGCCGGGCGCCTCTCGCTCGAGGTAGACTGCAGAGATAGAGGAGGTACGCGCACGGCGCCTTTGAATGAGCATAATCAAGCGACTGCGGTCGAGTGCCGGCCCCTGTTGGAAGTCGTCACGCGGCAGCAATTGCAATACATCGATGCGCTCAAGATCGACGTCGAGGGCGCCGAGGACAAAATTCTGGTTCCGTTTTTCCTGGCTGCGCCCGACGCGCTTTGGCCCAATCTCATTATCATCGAGGACACGCGGGATTTGTGGCGCACCGACCTCAACTCATTTCTCGCCGACCGGGGCTATCGGGTCAGTACGCGAAGCAAGCTGAATTTGATGCTGCGCCGGACGATTGCAGTGCAACACGTCCGCTAACGGGCCCCTTCCAGACTGTTTGGAAGAATTGATACGATGCCCCATGCCGGGATGGTGGCATGCCATTTGAATTAGGCAGAAAATCCGGACTGAAGTGGGGAAGCGATGGACAATCTTACACGCCGCAATCTGTTGGCCGGAGCAGCCAGCATAACAGCGACCGCCATTCTACCGGGTAACACACCGGCAAGTGCGGCGACGCCGCCCGCCGGCAAACAGGCCGCGAGCTGGTATCGCTACAAAGTCGGAACCATTGAGATCACGGTCGCGACCGATGGGGTCGCGCGTTTCAAAATGGCGGAAGATCACGTCACCAACCAGAAACTGGACACCGTGAATGCGGCGCTGGCCGAAGTCTTCATGGAAAAGGGCATGATGACGACGCCTTACAATCCAATCGCTGTAAACGTCGGCTCGAAGCTTGCCGTCATCGATACCGGGACCGGGGAGGCCAACTATAAAAAATCCAACGGAGTTGGCGGCCAGTTCATTACCAATCTCGCCGCCGCCGGGATCGACCGCACGGCCGTCGATACCCTGATCATCTCGCACTACCACGGCGATCACATGAATGGCCTGCTGATGGAAGATAACTCACTCACTTATCCGAATGCTGAAATCCTGGTGCCGGCGCCCGAGCACGCCTTTTGGATGGATGACGGTGAGATGAGCCGAGCGGGCAACACTCGCGTTCAGACCAATTTCAAGAATGTCCGCCGCGTATTCAACGCCGAGGTGATGAAGCGCGTCAGAACTTATGAATGGAATAAGGAAGTGATACCCGGCGTTCTTGCGCAGGGCACGCCCGGTCATACGCCGGGTCACACTTCTTTCGTGATCGCCTCAGGTTCGGACAGTGTGTACGTCCAGTCCGACGTCACGCACGTGCCCTTCCTGTTCGTTCGTCATCCTGATTGGCACGCCTTCTACGATCAGGATGGGCCCATGGCAGAAGCGACGCGCCGCAAGGTCTATGACATGCTGGTGGCGGACAAGTTAAGAGTGCAAGGCTTCCACTATCCGTTCCCATCGCTTGCGCATGTCGAGAGATCCGGTACGGGCTACCGTGAAATACCGGTGATTTGGAATCCGTCGATCTGACGAAATGGAAACAATTAATTCGCGCGGTCTGGCTCTTTATCTTGCGGCTGGAGCGGCGAGTCGATTTGACCAATCTCCGCGTTGATGCATGGAAATTTGCTCACGGAGGCGTCGCGGGTACCTTTCGCGGCATGCCGACGTCGGCAGCGATTGCAATCGTACCAGTGCTACTAATTTGATCGCGCTGCGTGCAAGACCAAGAATTATATCGCCCCCAATCGGCTACCACGCTTTTAGGCAACTCTACCCCAGATGTTTTCGTCCTCGAAGCTCAGCCGGTAGCAGTGGCTTCCTCCGAGTCTCAAATGTCTGTGATGCCTTTGGCGAATGCCACTTGATCTATCTCAAATCGATCAGGCGGTGGCACAATAGAAAGTCCGGTCCACTTGGAAAGTGGGTGTTGAACTATTGTTGCTTCGGAGGCTGCCATGAATAAATGGTTAGTTGCATTGTCGCTGTCCGCTCTCATTAGCACTGCGGCAGCCTCGCCCCTGCTTGCTCAGCAAATCACAGGCACCCCGGGTTCGCCCGGCGCGACGACGACGATCCCCGGAACGCAACTTCCGTCCCCCGACCCGCAGTTCGGCGGCGTGATTAAGGACGACGCACTGCAGTCGAAGCCGTGGTGGGCGCCCCGCATCGTGCCGCCACAGGGCGCGCCGAACGTGCTGCTGATTATTACCGACGACGCCGGCTTCGGCGTGCCCAGTACTTTCGGCGGCGTCATTCCGACGCCGACGATGGATCGAATTGCAAATGAGGGTTTGCGTTACAATCGCGTCTTCTCCACGGCCCTGTGCTCCCCGACGCGCGCTGCACTCATCACTGGACGTAACCACCACTCGGCCG
>DASPUD010000122.1:0-2431 GCA_035623095.1 Pseudolabrys sp. | reverse complement strand
GAAGGAGTGGGTGGCGTGGATGAAGAAGTACAATCCATCGGGCAATCTCACCGACGCCAACAACACTTATGGATACGGCGTCGCCCGCCTCATGGTCGAAGTGCTCAAGGCCTGCGGCAACGATCTCACCCGCGAGAACGTGATGAAGCAGGCGGCCAATATCCACATGAAGGACCAGCCGCTGTCGCTCCCCGGCATGACGATCTCGACCAGCCCGACGGATTTTGCTCCGATCAAGCAGATGCAGCTGATGAAGTTCGACGGCGAGACCTGGAAGCTGTTCGGCGACCTGATCTCCGGTGGCGTCGGCAGCTGACAAACCGCTCGAAGGCGGCTCAATTAGGCATAGCGCGCCGGCAGTCGGACTGCCGGCGCATTTCGTTTGCATGATCCGGAAAAAAGCCTGCCCCCGGACGTGATCCGGGGGTGGAAACCGGTTTCCCGCCTTCGCGAAGCGCGCTTCGGCGGGTGAAGCAAGGTCCGAAAAGATCATGCTCCACTAATAAGAAGTGTCTGCCGATCTGGGGCGCGTGCCCATAAATGCCGGCGAATCCCGATGTCCGCTTCCGGGGATAACCGGACATCGCAAAGCCACGTTGAATCGGTCGAAAATGATGCTGTGGACGGCGCCCACTCTGCGGCATCGATGTGCCAAAGGGTGGTTGCGTTAAAGCGAACCACTATGAGGGGAGCCGTCCATGGGCGAGGTTAGCACAATTGGTCTCGATATTGCGAAGTCGATCTTTCAGATCCACGGCGTGGATGTTGATGGCGCAGTGGTGATCCGCAAGCGGGTGAGCCGCGCCAAGGTGTTGGATGTCTTTGCGGCCCTGCCGCCATGCCTTGTGGGTATTGAGGCCTGCCCGACCGCGCATCATTGGAGCCGAGAGCTTCAGGCGCTTGGCCACACAGTGAGGCTGATGCCTCCCAGCTATGTGAAGGCCTATCTCAAGCGCAGCAAGAACGACGCCAACGACGCGGCCGCAATCTGCGAGGCGGTGACGCGCCCGTCGATGCGTTTCGTGCCGACAAAATCCGAACAGCAGCAGTCTGGCCTGATGTTACATCGCAGCCGACAGCTTCTGGTCCGTCAACGGACGATGCTGTCGAATGCGATCCGCGGGCATATGGCCGAGCTCGGGATCATCTCAGCGAAGGGGCGCAATGGCACAGCTGAGCTGCTCAAGATCATTGCTGATGAGGATAGCGATTGCATTCCTGACGCCGCGCGGTTCAGTCTCGATGTTCTTGCCCGCCAATACGTAGCGGTCGCGACAGAGATCAGCGCCATCGATAAGCGCATCTATGCTTGGCACCGCTCGTGTGAAGAAAGCCGACGGCTCGAGGAAGTCCCCGGCATTGGCCCGATCGGCGCCACCGCCCTGGTCGCGGAGGTGGGCGATTGGAAGGCATTCTCGTCCGGACGAAGCCTGGCAGCTTGGATCGGCCTTGTTCCCAAGCAGCACTCGACGGGCGGCAAGGAGAGGCTTGGCTCGATCTCAAAGCAAGGCAATCGATATTTGCGATGGCTGCTCGTCGCTGGAGCCATGGCGGTCATCCGATATGCGCGGCAGCACGGCACGAAACGGCTCTGGCTCGCGCGTATCATGGAACGCCGGCCGATCAAGGTCGCTGCCGTTGCGCTGGCCAACAAGATCGTACGGATGGCCTGGGCCATGATGGTACGCGGCGAACGCTTCAAGGAGCCGAGATTGCTCCTGGTAGCGGCATAATCGAGAGGGACCAATATCGAATTGGCGAGGGCATGACGACGTAATGCAGATACGGTCGTTCCGGGGATCGGGAGAGCCCGCTAGGGTCATCGCACTTCCAAGTGCATGTAAACGATTGGGACCTGATCCGCGCAGAGCATTAGGGCCAGCGGCCGCACCGGCCGCATCAACAGGCCGGACACGTGACCGCACCCGACCAATGCTGCAGAAACGTCAGAAAGTTCTTGCCACGGCGCCGTCCACACGTGACCCTTAGCCGACATGGGCCGAAATCCCTTCCGCCTCGCAGCGTCCGCGTCGCATGTGCGCTAAGGGCGGCGAGGTATGGATTGAAACCTTCTGGGCTCTCTACCCCAACGAGGAGAACCGGAAGGGCTGTGAAAGCTTCTGGAAGCGTCATAACATCGATGCGAGGCGTGGTCCTTATTGGGGACACATGCACCGGCGCGAGTTCATTACATTCTTAGGCGGCGTGGCGGCCGCATGGCCACTAGCGGCGCGGGCGCAGCAGGCTGAGCGCATGCGGCGCGTGGCCGTGCTGATGCCGTATGCCGAGAGCGATCCTGAAGCTCAGACCTGGTTCAAGTCATTTGTGCAGGGGATGCACACACTCGGTTGGACCGATGGCCGCAACATTCGGATCGACGTTCGTTGGACCGGCGGCAAGGTCGACCGGACACAGAGGCTTGCCAAAGAAT
>DASPUD010000121.1:0-8328 GCA_035623095.1 Pseudolabrys sp. | reverse complement strand
TCCTCACCGGTGTCGATATCACAAGCTACGGCGCGGATCTGCCTGGCGCGCCGCGTCTGGGCGCGCTGGTCAAGCGTATTTTGAAAGAAGTGCCGGAGCTTGCACGGCTGCGCCTGTCTTCGATCGATTCGGTCGAGACCGATGCTGACCTGTACGCTGCACTTGCCGACGAGCCGCGGCTGATGCCGCATCTTCATCTGTCACTGCAGGCCGGCGACGATCTTATTCTCAAGCGCATGAAGCGCCGGCATTCGCGCGCGGATGCAATCGCCTTCTGTGATCGGGTCCGCCGGTTGCGTTCCGACGTTGTGTTCGGCGCCGACATTATTGCCGGCTTTCCGACCGAAAACGAAGACATGTTCGCCCGGTCGCTCGACCTGATTGATGCCTGCGGGCTGACGCAGCTCCATGTCTTTCCGTTTTCGCCGCGTCCGGGCACGCCGGCCGCGCGTATGCCGCAGGTCGATCGCTCAATCATCAAGGAACGCGCGCGGCGCTTGCGCGAAAAAGGCGAGCTCGCTTTCCGCGGTCATCTTGAACGCGAAATTGGCGGCAGCCGCCGTGTGCTTGCAGAGTCGCACGCACTCGGTCGGACCGAGCAATTTACGCCGGTGCGGCTTGCGGCTCCCGTAGAGCCCGGCGTTATTCTTGATCTCAAAATATTGGCACACGACGGCCGCCATTTGATGGCGGCCTGAGGAGGGGGCGATGGCCTATCGCGATCATCTGATTTCGGACATGGCGCAGCTCGAGGCCCTTTACGGACAAAAGCTGCCGGCTGCGGTCGTCAAGGAGATCGACCACATCAACGGCGCCTATCGCAAGCTGATCGAGGCGGCACCATTCGTGGCTGTGGCGACGTCAGGCCCCGAAGGCCTGGACTGCTCGCCCAAGGGCGACGCACCGGGCTTCGTGCGTATTCTTGACGACAAGACGCTGGCAATACCGGATCGACCCGGCAACAACCGCATCGACGGCTTCCGCAATATCATGCGCGATCCGCGCATCGCGCTTCTGTTTCTCATTCCGGGTGTCGGCGAAACCCTGCGGGTGAACGGCCGCGCCTCGATCTCGGTCGATCCCGAACTGATGCAGAGCTTCGCGGTCAACGGCAAACTGCCGCGTTGCGTCCTGATCGTGCACATCGAGAGCATCTATTTTCACTGCTCGAAGGCGATCGTGCGCTCGAAATTGTGGGACGAAGCCACCAAGATCGATCGCAAGAGCCTGCCGTCCACGGGCACGATCATTGCCGAATTGAGCCAGGGCAAGCTCGGCGGCGAAGCCTACGATCGCGAAGCTCCGGACCGGATCAAAGCGCAGCTCTATTAGATCGCGCGATACCTAATCCGCTCATCCCCGCGAAAGCGGGGATCCAACTACACTTTCCACTTTCGCAGGGCGTTTTGGATTCCCGCTTGCGCGGGAATGAGCGGAAATTGTGGGGGATGCATTAGTTGTCGCCAACCCATCCACACTTGGTCAACAATTCACGCATCGCTTCCGGCACAGGCGCAGTGACTTTGACCGGCGGCTTGTTTTTTGAAATCGGTACCGTCACCTCGCGCGAGTGAAGATGCAGCGCCGGTCCGCCCGTGCGCGGCGCGCTCCCGTAAATCGTATCACCGACGATCGGCCAACCCATTTCGGCACAGTGCACGCGCAGCTGATGTGTCCGTCCGGTTATCGGCTCGAGCGCAAGCCACGTCAGCCCCGCTGCACGGCCCATGACCGTCCAGGTGCTCACAGACGGCAGGCCATGGCTGTCCGCTTTCATCCACCAGCCGCGGGCGTCGTCGCGTTTGGCAAGCGGAATATCGATGCGCCCTTGATCTGCCTCGGGCGAGCCCTCGACAATCGCCCAATAGCACTTGCCGACCTTGCCCTGCTTGAACAGCTTGCCAAGCAGGGCCAGCGCCTTGCGATGGCGGCCAAGCACAAGGCAGCCGGTGGTGTCGCGATCAAGCCGGTGTGCCAGCGCCGGTGGGCGCGGCAGGCCAAAGCGCAAGGCGTCGAAATAGTCCTCAAGCGCGTTACCGCCTTTGGGACCGCGATGCACCGGCAATCCCGCCGGTTTGTCGATCACCAGCATCAGCCCGTCGCGATAGAGGAGGCGGGCGAGCATCTCTTCCGGTGTCATGCCGAAACCGCTATCACGGGCGCGCCATGAACGACAGCACAGAGGACAAAGGCTGGTGGACGCGCCTGAGCGGCGGGCTCAAGCGCACATCATCTTCGCTCGGTTCGTCCATCACGGCGCTGGTTAGCCACCGTCCCCTCGAGCCTGCAACCCTCGATGCGCTGGAAGACGAATTGGTACGCGCGGATCTTGGCCAGGAGCTCGCGGCACGCATCGTCAATGAGTTGGGTGCGGGCCGCTATCCGCAAGGGCTCTCGCCCGAGGAAGTGAAAGGCGTCCTTGCCAGCGAGATCGAGAAGGCGCTCGCGCCCGTTGCCAAACCACTGGAACTGACGAAACAGCCCTTTGTCATTCTGGTCGCTGGCGTCAACGGCTCCGGCAAGACCACCACGATCGGAAAACTTGCGGCACGCCTGCGCGCGCAAGGCAAGAGCGTGATGCTGGTCGCCGGGGATACGTTCCGCGCGGCGGCGATCGATCAGCTGGAGATCTGGGGCGAACGCACCGGCGCTGCCGTCATGGCCCGCGAACCGGGCGCCGACGCGGCCAGTCTCGCGTTCGATGCCGTCACCGCCGCCAAGGCCCAGGGAGTCGAAGTTGTGCTGGTCGATACGGCGGGCCGCTTGCAGAATCGCGCCGAGTTGATGGGCGAATTGGAAAAGATGGTGCGGGTCATGCGCAAGGTCGAGCCGACTGCGCCGCACGCAGTGCTCCTGGTACTCGATGCGACAATCGGGCAGAACGCGCTAAGCCAGGTGGAGATCTTCGGAAAAATTGCCGGGGTGACCGGTCTGGTTATGACCAAACTCGACGGCACCGCGCGCGGCGGCATTCTTGTTGCCATCGCTTCCAGGTTCGGGCTACCGGTGCATTTCATCGGTGTGGGCGAAGGCGTGGATGATCTCGCGCCGTTCACCGCGCGGGATTTTTCGCGAGCCCTCGTTGGGCTGAATTCCTGACCTAGGCAAAACCTCATGACGGCGAAGCAACAACTCAATCCCACGCTCAAGTTCGCGCTCGATATCGGGCCGCTGCTGTTATTCTTTGGTGCAAACGCGTATTTTGGAATTTTTGTTGCGACCGCCGTTTTCATGGTGGCGGCACTCACGGCCGTTGTGGTCACTTACGCGATCACCCGCCATCTGGCGCTGATGCCGATGATCACCGCGGTGATCGTCCTGGTATTCGGCAGCCTCACCCTCATTTTGCACAATGAGTTTTTTATCAAAATCAAACCGACCATCATCTATGTTCTGTTCGGCGGCACGCTGCTGGGTGGGCTGGCCTTCGGCAAACCGTTGCTCGGCACATTGTTCGACCAAATGTTCACGCTCACCGACGAAGGTTGGCGCAAGCTTACTCTCCGATGGGCGCTGTTCTTCCTTGCGCTCGCTGCGCTGAACGAAATCGTTTGGCGCACGCAGACCACCGATTTCTGGGTGGCTTTCAAGGTTTTCGGCGTAGTGCCGCTGACCTTTATATTCGGCGCGTTGCAATATGTGCTGATCGTCAAGCACCAGGTGGAAAAATCGAACTAAGCCACCGGTCTGGGAAACCCGACTCAAGATATGGATTTCGATCGCGTCTGGAAATCGATTGCAGCTGGCCTTTGCGGCAGCGTCGCTCATTCGGGACTTATGGCGTTTAAATCCTGGATGCACATTTTGCCGAGTTTTCAGCCCTATCATGATCTGCAAGCCCTGCTGGCAGGCGTTGTCGGCAACTCGGTGCATCCCGTGGTGCCGTGGGCGTTGTCATTTTTCAACGGCGCGATCGTGCTTGGATTTCTGTTCGGCCAATTCCACCGGCGGCTTCCCGGACACAACGGTGCGACGAAGGGGATTATTTTTGGTTTTGTTGTGTGGGTCGTGATGGGCCTGACGTTCTTCCCTGCCATCGGTAAAGGTCTGTTTGCGACCGGGACCGGACTCGGCCTTGCGCCGACTTTCTTTACGCTTGTTATGGTATTGACCTACAGCGTGACGCTTGGCATCGCTTACTCTCTGCTGCAGCCGAAAGCGCGCAGTGGCTAGCGCAGTGCTTTTTCGATTTCCGGCTCGAGCACTTGCGCGAGATTGTCCGCGGTGATCGGGCCAACCAGCTTGTATGCTACGCGGCCATCGCGGCCGACCAGAAAAGTCTCCGGCACGCCGTAAACGCCCCAGTCGATTGAAGTGCGGCCGCTTTCATCGCGGCCATTCGCTACGAACGGGTTGCCATAGCGGTTCAGGAACCGCCGCGCATTGTCGGCACCATCCTTGTAGTTGATGCCGACCAACTGGATGCGTTTGTCGTTCGACAATTTTTCCAGGAACGGCACTTCATCGTGACAGGGCACGCACCAGGAAGCCCACACGTTCACCAGCGTAACCGCACCCTGGAACGTCGCGCTGTTCAGCCCGGGCACAGCCTTGCCTTCGCGCTCGAGCCCGGGCAACGCCGGAAGGTCCGTCACCGGAGCCGGTTTTCCGATTAATGCCGATGGAAGCCGTGAAGGATCGCCGGTGCCCAAGCGATATAAAAACAACCCTGCTAACGCGAGGAAGACCACAAGCGGCAGCAATACAAGAACATTGCGCGGCTTCTTGGTTGCGTCTTCATGCGAGGCGGTGCGCATTGCTAACTCTTGCGTTGCGAGCGACGCGTGACGCCACGCTCTTCCAGATCGCCCAGAATGCGCCGCTGCACTCCATAGTCGAGTACGACCCAGGCAATAAGCGCCGCCACGGCAAATGCCGTCATCGCGTATGCGGCAACGATAAAATCCGCATGCGGTCCGAGGTTCATGTTGCTTCCGCCAGTTCCTGTGCCTGCATCAGCCGCATACTGCGCACGCGGCGGCGCAGGATCTCGTTACGCATGATGGCAAGATGCAAAGTAATGAACAGCAGCGTGAAAGCGATTGCCATGATCAGCAGCGGCCTGAGCAAGGCAGGATCGATGGTCGAACCTCCCATGCGGAATACCGACGCCGGCTGATGCAAGGTATTCCACCAGTCGACTGAAAACTTGATGATCGGAAGATTGACCGCGCCGACCAGCGACAGGATCGCTGCCGCGCGTGCGCCACGGCCCGGTTCTTCGGCCGTCCAGTAAAGTGCGAGCACACCGAGATAGAGCAACAGCAGCACCAGCATCGAGGTCAGCCGTGCGTCCCAAACCCAGTAGGTGCCCCAGGTGGGCCGGCCCCAAAGTGAGCCGGTGACAAGGCAGATGAAGGTAAAGGTGGCGCCGATCGGAGCGGCGGCTTTGCCTGCGACATCGGCCAACGGGTGGCGCCACACCAGTGTGCCAAGCGCAGCGACGCTCATGAGCCCCCAGCCGAACATGCCAAGCCACGCGGCGGGCACGTGCAGGAACATGATCTTTACGGTTGCGCCTTGCTGGTAGTCGTCGGGCGCGTTCATCGCCAGGAAAAGACCGATTGCGAACAGCACGAGCGTTGCCGCCGCAAGCCAGGGCAGCACGCGGTTCGCCAGCGTCAGGAAACGCGTCGGGTTGGCGAGATCGATCACAGCCATCGGCAATCTCTCGTCATCTCATTCGAGTCCATGGCGTAGCGTGGCGGCGGCGGCAATCGGCCCCAGCACCAGGCTTGCCAAGCTTAGCGCACAAAGGATGGTGAAAGGTGGGCCAAATGGCGCAGGCCCGACGATCGCCGCGTTCGCCGCTGCAACACCGAAGATCAGGACTGGAACGGTCAGCGGCAGCACCAGGATTGCGAGCAGCAGCCCACCTCGCCGCAGCGCTACGGACAACGCCGCGCCGACTAGACCGATGAATGTCAGCGCGGGCGTGCCGGCAAGCAGGGTCAGGGCGAGCCAGCCCATTGTGTGCAGTTCGACATTGAGCATCAGCCCCAGTACCGGCGCGATCACCACCAATGGCAGGCAAGTGGTCAACCAGTGCGCAATTGCCTTGGCGGCGACCGAGAGTTCGAGTTGCATCGGACCCATCATCAACAGATCGAGCGAGCCATCGTCGTGATCGGTTGCGAACAGCCGGTCAAGGGCGAGCAGGCTTGCGAGCAGCGCACCGAGCCAGAGAATCGCCGGTCCGATGCGCGCAAGCAGCGCCAGATCGGGACCAATGGCGAAAGGCATCATTGTGACGACGATTAGAAAGAACAATGCGCCCATCAGAGCACCGCCGCCAGCGCGCACGGCCAATCGCATGTCGCGTATGAGCAGGGCGGAGAACGCGCTCATGCTGGCCCCAACTTTAGTTCACGCGCACGCTCTAGTCCGATCGGGCCATGGGCCGCTGCAATAATCATCCCGCCACCAGTCAGATGCGCGCGCATGAGATCGGCGAGCCGCTTCTGAGATGGTGCATCGAGCGCCGAAGTCGGTTCGTCAAGCAACCAGATCGCGCGCGGTACAGCGATCAGGCGCGCGATGGACAGCCGCCGTCGTTGTCCGGCCGATAGGTAGGCGGCCGGCAGGTCGATGAGAGGTGCGAGCTCGACCGCGTTCAAGGCTGATTCAATGTCGCCTCGGGCGCCGAGAAATTCCGTCCAGAACCGCAAATTCTCGCCGACCGACAGCGAAGGTTTCAACGCGTCCTGATGGCCGAGGTAGTGCGCCTGTTCGGCGATGGCCGTGTCGGGTGCGCCGCCAGCGAGCTGCAGGCGTCCAGCCGCATTTCGTATCAGGCCTGCGATCATGCGCAGCAGGGACGATTTGCCGGCGCCATTGCGTCCGGTCACAACCATGGCTTCGCCTGCCGCCAGAGCAAAACTCAGATCGCGGAAAACCTCCCGCCCGCCGCGGTTACAGGCCAGCCCATCTGCCTTGAGTTGCATCACGGCTGCCGCGGCCGGTTCATAAGCCGCGGTACATAGGCACCGCCCCCGGAAAACCTCGATATTCTCGGCATCTTTGGCACGGTTCCCGGGTTAATGTGGCGTCGGGCGCGAAAAGACCTTATAAGCCCGGACTTGCGACGTTACGTAATTCGGATTCGGACGCAAGTCTCGCCAGCGAGAAAACCACCATCTTGCCAATACCTTAGTCCGAGCCGTGTGGACCCGCCGCTCGGGAATGGAAACAGCCGATATGACTTCGCTCGACAGTTTTAGATGCTGCAAGACACTCCAGGTTGGCAGCAAGAGTTACGCCTATTTCAGTCTTCCCATTGCCGAACGGAATGGCCTCAAAGGCATTTCTCGTCTTCCTTTCTCGATGAAGGTGTTGCTGGAAAATCTGTTGCGCAACGAAGACGGGCGCTCGGTCACCAAGGACGACATCAAGGCGGTCGCCGAATGGCTCAAGACAAAAACTTCGGAGCGCGAGATCGCGTTCCGCCCCGCGCGCGTGCTGATGCAGGACTTCACCGGCGTGCCGGCAGTCGTCGATCTTGCCGCCATGCGCGACGCCATGAAAAATCTTGGCGGCGATCCGAAAAAAATCAATCCGCAAGTGCCGGTTGATCTGGTCATCGACCATTCCGTTGCAGTGACGTTCTTCGGCAACAATCAGGCTTTCAAGAAAAACGTCGAGGAAGAGTATCGACAAAATCAGGAGCGCTATAAATTCCTGAAATGGGCGCAGCGCTCATTTGATAATTTCAGCGTGGTGCCGCCCGGCACCGGCATCTGCCATCAGGTCAATCTCGAATATCTCTCGCACGTGGTCTGGAGCCGCAAGGAGAAGGTCAAGGTCGACGGCAAGGCCGCCACGATGGAAGTTGTCTACCCTGACACAGTGGTCGGCACTGACTCGCATACGACGATGGTGAACGGCCTGTCGGTGCTCGGATGGGGCGTCGGCGGCATCGAAGCGGAAGCGGCGATGCTCGGTCAACCGCTGTCGATGGTGTTGCCCGAGGTCATCGGCTTCAAGCTCGCAGGCAAGCTTAAAGAGGGCGTCACCGCAACCGATCTGGTGCTCACCGTCACCGAGATGCTGCGCAAGCGCGGCGTGGTCGGAAAATTTGTCGAATTCTTTGGCCCCGGTCTCGCGCATCTCACCATCGCCGACCGGGCAACGCTCGGCAACATGTCACCGGAATATGGCGCGACTTGCGGCTTTTCGCCGATCGATGACGACACGATGCGTTATCTGAAAGACACTGGACGCCCGCCCGAGCTGATCGCACTCGTCGCCGCCTACGCCAAGGCGCAGGGCATGTACCGCGTGAAGACCACTCCCGATCCGATTTTCACAGACGTGCTGAAGCTGGAACTG
>DASPUD010000120.1:0-6695 GCA_035623095.1 Pseudolabrys sp. | reverse complement strand
GGCAACCGGATGGCAGCGCTTCTAAGCGAGAACTGGTTTCAACACAACGTCATCCCCCGAAGACTTTGCGCATGCATCCAGCCCTGCAGTCATGGCGCGACGAACTGCCTTCCAGCTCGGTGCGCGTCCTCGCATATCTGTGTGCCGTCGCGCTCTTGTCCATAGCCGCGGCGCGAATTTCTGAATCACCTCCGGTGATGGATAGCATAACGCCGGAAAATTGGTCCTCTTGGGTGGATATCGAACGGCCATTCCCGGCTTTCGCTCTTTCGATTCCGGAAGCGGCGGATGTACCGGCGAGCTATGCCATCCACCACAACGTGCTCGGTGGTGGACGCAAGGACATCCTCGTGCTGGGCGAAACGGATAGTGCGGCGCCTTGTTTGCAGGTCGAGATCTACCGGCCGGGAAGCGAAATCGGCAAATTCGCGGATCCAAAGGCGGAGCTCATCGACAGTGCGACCGCGCTCGGACCAACCGAACTCAAGCTGGCCGATGAACAGATCGCGAGCAAATTCGGGCCGCTGACGGTCGCGCCCTTCGCGACCTCGAAAGGCATTCCGCGTAGTTGCCTAGGCTTCGTGCGTTCCTACGACGATCCGCGGCTGCAGATATCGGGCTGGTTTTGCCAGGGCGGCAGCGAGTTCATTCAACCAAGCACGCTGGCCTGTGCACTTGATCGGTTGACGTTGCTCGCCGCCGGGAGCGAGCCCAAGATCGGCGCACTCTTCGCTCAGGCCGAGCTTAATCGCAGCTATTGCGGACAGCGCGATCCCATTCTTGCTGCAACGCCAAAATATCACTTGCTCTGGAAGGCGCTGGCCAACCGACGTGAGCCGCGACGCATCGGGCGTTAAATCGCGTCATTTGATTCATTTCCAGTGCGATCAGCCGCAGGCGCATCGCGGTTGCCTGTTGACCGGCTCCCCAATCCATTGGATCATATTCAAATAAATATATCTGAAGCCACGGCGATGGCCGCAAAGGCTTTAGCGAGCCTCGGGGGAGGAAACGATGATCACACGACGTCATCTGCTTGGCAGCGCGGGCGCCGGCGTCGCGCTTGCGGTGTCCGGACAAAAATTTGCGCACGCCGCCGCCGATCTGACGCCAGGCGTACCGGAGGGCGTCGGCACAATCGCCACCATGGAGGCGTTGCCCGGCAAAAAACCGCTGATCAAACTCAGCTACCGGCCGCCGAACTATGAATCGCCGCTCGAATATTTCCGCACACCGATCACGCCAAACGACCAGTTCTTCGTGCGCTATCACCTTGCCGATATTTCGCAGGTGAACGCCGACACCTACAAGATCAAGGTTGGCGGCGATGGCGCCGGTACACCTTTAGAGCTGACTCTTGATGATCTGAAGAAAATGCCGGCAGCCGAGGTCGTCGCAGTCAACCAATGCTCAGGCAACCGGCGTGGACTTTCGAATCCGCACGTAGTCGGCGTGGAGTGGGGTTACGGCGCCATGGGTTGCGCGCGTTGGAAGGGCGCACGCCTCAAAGATGTGCTCGAGAAAGCCGGATTGAAGAAAGAAGCAATCGAAGTGGCTTTCGATGGCGCCGATGGCCCGGCGGTCGACAAGACTCCCGATTTCATCAAGAGCATCCCGACCTGGAAAGCCGTCGAGGAAACGACGCTCATCGCCTATGAAATGAACGGCCAGCCGCTGCCGCATTTCAATGGCTTCCCCGCCCGCATCGTGGTGCCGGGATGGACGGGCACCTACTGGATGAAACACGTGATCGCAATCAACGCCTTGACCAAACCGCAGGGCGGATTCTGGATGAATCCCGCCTATCGCATCCCGGTCGGAAAATTCCCCGTCCGTGATCGTTTCATCAGTCAGGAGAATGCCGCCAGCACGCCCATCACCGAGATGGTCGTCAATTCATTGATCACCAGCCACCGCGACGGCGCCAAGATAAATGCCGGCAAGGTTACCGTGAGCGGCATGGCATGGGACGGCGGCTACGGTATCAGCTCGGTGCAAGTCTCGGCCGACGGAGGCAAAACCTGGACCGCGGCCACACTCGGCCAGGATCTTGGCCGTTTCAGCTTCCGTCCGTGGAGTTTCGAGCTTGCCGCCAAGAAGGGAAAGAACACGGTCATGGTCAATGCAACTAACAAGCTTGGCCAGAGCCAGACGTCCGAACTCATCTTCAATCCGGCCGGCTACCACAACAACGTGATGCAACGCATCACGTTGAACGCTTAAGGGAGGACATCATGCGGTTATTCACGTTCGCTATCATCGCCGCACTGATCGCACTTCCCGCGGCCGCCCAGGAAAAACCCGTACAACTGAAGAAAGCGCCGGGTCTCGAAAAAGTGGAAGCGAATTGCCAGGCCTGCCACAGCCTGGACTACATCCCGATGAACTCACCGTTCCCGAACGCGGCCCTCTGGGACGCCGAGGTCACCAAAATGATCAAGGCCTTTGGAGCGCCTATCGACGATGCCGATGCCAAGACGATCGCCGATTACCTGAAAAAGAATTACGGCTCCTGACTGGATTTAATGTTCGCGTCAGAAAGCGAAAAGCCCCGCTTCGGCGGGGCTTTTTTAATAAATTCAGGGTATTTACGTAGCACTGGGCCCTGTTCCGTGAAACGGAACACCGCTACACTGCGTTGCAATACGAAACACAGGTCGAGGACCCCATGAAATTGAAAGTCGGCACTGCGTTCGCGCTTATCGGAGCCTTGACCCTGGCCTTTCCGGCTGGTGCGCAGACCAATCCTCCGCCGAAGAAAAAGACAGCCGTCTCCACCAATCGCGATCACACGGTTCAGGTGAGCCGCGATGAGGACGGCCGAACGCGGACACGCATCATCGTGCAGAAGCGTTCTTATCTCGATCCCGGTACGGAAACGTTCCCGGGCGAGCGCAGCGATCACTTTTATATCGACAATCCCAACCATCGTGCGGCTGGCGTGGTCGATAATACATCGGCTGGCTTGTACAACACGCAGTCGGCGCTTCCAGGCCCCTGGACGCTGCCGGGCAAAAACAATCCCTGGATCTTCGGACCCTAAGCGGCAAGTTTTTCAAGCTCAGCCAAAATCGCCGAGCCCATCTCCTTGGTCGACACCACCTTGCTGCCTTCCGATTTGATATCGGCGGTACGCAAACTTTTGGCCAGCGTCGCTGAGATTGCCTGATCGATCCAGTCGGCCTGTTTTCCAAGGTTGAACGAATAGCGCAGCGCCATCCCGAAGGACGCGATCATCGCGATCGGATTGGCGATGCCTTTGCCGGCGATATCGGGCGCCGAGCCGTGCACCGGTTCGTAGAGCGCCTTTCGCTTGCGCGTCTTGGGGTCGACTTCGCCCAATGAAGCCGACGGCAGCATGCCAAGCGATCCGGTCAGGGTCGCTGCGATATCGGAAAGCACGTCACCGAACAGATTGTCGGCGACGATAACGTCGAATTGCTTTGGCCAGCGTACCAGCTGCATGGCGCCTGCGTCGGCCAGCATATGCTCAAGCTGTACATCCTTGAATTCGCGTGCGTGCATTTGCGTCATGACCTCGTTCCAGAGCACACCGCTCTTCATGACGTTGCGCTTTTCCATCGACGTGACCTTGTTGCGCCGTTTGCGGGCAAGCTCGCAGGCCACACGGCCGATGCGCTCGATCTCGTAGGTATCATAGACCTGCGTATCGATGGCGCGCTTCTGACCGTTGCCAAGATCAGTGATCGTTTTCGGTTCGCCGAAATAAACGCCGCCGGTCAGTTCGCGCAGAATGATGATGTCGAGACCGTCGACCACTTCGCGCTTGAGCGATGAAGAATCGGCAAGTGCGGGATAGACAATAGCCGGGCGTATATTGGCGAACAGTGCGAGATCTTTGCGCAGCCGCAGCAGGCCGGCCTCGGGCCGCACGTCATACGGCACTTTGTCCCATTTCGGCCCCCCGACCGCGCCGAAAATCACGGCGTCCGCCGCTTTGGCCTTTTCCACCGTGGCATCGGTGACGGCAACGCCATGCGCGTCGTAACAGCAGCCGCCGACCGGCGCCTCTTCCGTATTGAACTTGTCGGGACCTTTTTTGTTGAAGAACTCGATGACACGCTTCACTTCGGCCATCACTTCGGGGCCGATGCCGTCGCCGGGCAGAAGTAGGAGATTATGGGTCGCCATACGCTTTACCTCGGAGGGAACCAGGTTCGCGGATTGCTAAAGCCTCGTTGCTGACTTGGCAACCGGCTACTTACGGTCTGACATTGATCGTCGATTGAGGGCAAGCCGTGCCACAGGGCAAAACCAGAGTGGTCATTATTGGAGCCGGCTTTGGCATTTATTTCCTGATCGGTCTGCGCAACCGCAGACCACTGGACAGCCTGCCCGGACAGAATGACACTTCCCGTATTACAGCGCGTACTAAGCGCTCATTCGGGAGGGATCATGAATCGTCTGCGCATAATTTTGTCGATTGCTATTGCTGCACTATCGCTTCCAGCCTTTGCGGCCACGTCGCATGCCATCGAGCTTGATCCGAAGGTGCTCGCCTTCAGGCTGCCTGAACAGATCAATTGGGGCCCGGTGACGCCGGCAGGCAATCAGCAAGCCGTTTTATTTGGCGATCCCAGCAAGCCAGGCCTCTATGGCGTGCTCACCAAATGGCTGGCGGGCAATCACTTCAGCAAGCCGCACTTTCATCCCAACGACCGTTTTATCACCGTGATATCGGGTACGTGGTGGGTCGGCAGCGGCCCAAACTTCGATCCGGCAAACGGCAGCGTACCGATGCCGGCAGGTTCGTTCGTGACCCACTACGGCAAGCAGGTGCACTGGGACGGCGCCAAAGATGTCGACGCGGTTTTGCTGATCGTCGGCGAAGGCCCGGCGACGTCGACGCCGTTCGTCGCTGCGCCTACAACCCGCTGAACCAGTTGTAGCCCTTGTCTTCCCAGTAGCCGCCCTTGTCGGTGTTGGTGACTTCCATCGCCACCACGTATTTCGGGTTCTTGAAGCCGAGCTTGGTGGGGATGCGGATTTTCATCGGGAAGCCGTAGGCACGCGGCAGAATCTGGTTGGCGTATTTAAACGTCATTTGCGTCTGCGGATGCAGCGCGGTCGGCATATCGATGGTGTTGGAATAGCCCTCGGCGCACCTGAACCAGACATATTTCGCGCGCGTGTCGGCGCCTATGCGTTTGAGAAACTCCGAAAGCGGCGTGCCTTGCCAGGAGCCTATCGCGCTCCAGCCTTCAACGCATATGTGCCGGGTGATCTGCGAAACCTCGGGCAATGCGTACAGCTCATCGAGCGTCCATGACTTTTTGTTTTCGACCAGGCCAGCAACTTCAAGCTTGTATGTCTTGCCGTTCACCTCCGGCGCCTCATCCTCGTCATAATAAGCGTTGAACGGAAACGGTTTGGTGATGGCGCTTTCTGGATAAGTCGGTGCCAACTTGGTGCGGCTGAACAGCAGCCCCTGCGCACCGTCGTTGAATGCGGAAATCTTTCGCAGCGCGCTTTCGGCGGCATCGCCGTCGATGATGTCGCAGCCGGTCAAAAATGTAAGGGCGCCAAGGCTCGCCGCGCCCTGCAGGAAGCCGCGCCGACTGGCATCCGGCATCAAATTGGCGGCATCCTTGATCAGCAATTTTGGATCAACACCGGGGATGATTTTTCGTTGGCGCATTGCCCGCTCTCCTAGCGTCCGGTGATCATCGCACGCAGGCTCTTCGGCACAATAAGTGCCAACACCACGTGCACAAAGAGAAAGCCGACGATCGCAGCCATGGCAAGGAAGTGCACGTAGCGCGCGGCATCGTAACCACCGAACAATGCGGTGAGTCCCTGGAACTGCACCGGCTTCCAGATGGAAATACCCGACAGCACAATGACGATACCTGCAACGATAACGCCGGCGTAGAGCACTTTCTGCACCGCGTTGTAGTGCGAGAGATCGTCATGCGCGAGCTTGAAGGACAGCGCTGCCTTCATGTCGGCGATCACTTCGCCCGGATGGATCGGCAGAAGCTTGGCCCGGAAACGCCCGGTGACGATACCGAGGCTGACATAAACGATGCCGTTGATCACAACCACCCACATTGCAGCAAAATGCCAGAGCAGCGCGCCGGCGAGCCAGCCGCCAAGTGTAATCTGCTTGGGAAACTCGAAGTCGAACAACGGCGAGGCGTTGTAGATCTGCCAGCCGGACCCGATCATCACGAAGATGGCCAGCGTGTTGACCCAATGACAAATGCGTACCCAGGGTGGGTGAATGGGCGCCTCGGTGGCCACTATCGGCATAGTCTCCGCAGTCATCACTGCCTGCCCTGTCAAAAATCGTCCGCCAGCCTTACTCCATATACGGCGGGGCCGCGTCCGTAGATGCGCGGACGAAGCCATTATCGACCCTATTTCTTCATTCTGTCCTTGGACATGTGGTCCTTTGCCATATCATTTTTTCTGATCGAGTCCTTGGACTGAGGCGCTCGCCCTCGCTCACGCGCTACCACAAAATCCTATTACATCCTCATCAGTTCCCGTTGCCGTAAGCTGGCGTTTGGCTCACGGTTTTGTGAGAATGTCGCGCCTGACCTGATCGTCTGAAGGAACCCGATTGTGAGCGCGACGCCTGCCCCCAAAACGAATCCCGGTCGTTTTTTCGAGGATTTCCGTATCGGTCAGCAGATCAATCACGCAACGCCCCGCACAGTCACAACGGGCGA
>DASPUD010000119.1:0-29455 GCA_035623095.1 Pseudolabrys sp. | reverse complement strand
CGCTTGCGGCCTTTGGCCGAGCGCTCTTACGGCGTCGCGCTTTTCCGGCTTGCGCCGGCCTCCCGCGCGCTTTCATCTCGCCCCCTCCGGCTGAGGGCTCAACTGTAATAAATAAATGTTCCGTGCGCCAAGGTGGTGGGCGATCTTGCGAAGATCTAGTGACAAAGGCTTGGCGTTTGAGCGTCAGAACTCTAGATAAACTGCATGAGTCCTCGATCAGACCCCCCAAATCCGCTGCTCACCCCATGGACTGGCAACTTCGAGTTGCCGCCCCTCGCAGCGATCAAACCCGACCATTTTCGTCCGGCTTTTGACCATGCTCTGGCCGAGCACCGTTCCGAGATCGACGCGATTTCCACAAATTCCGCGGCGCCAAACTTCGAAAATACCATCGCGGCATTGGAGAAAAGCGGCCGCGAACTTGAGCGGGTGTCCAGTGTATTTTTTGTTCTCGCGGGCGCGCACACGTCAGACGACATCGAGGCGATAGAACGCGACATTTCACCTTTGCTCGCGCGCCACAGCAATGCGCTCTATCTCAATCGCGCGCTCTATGCCCGGATCGCCACGCTGTATTTAGAACGTGCAACGCTCGGTCTCGATGCCGAACAGGCGCGGGTGCTTGAGCGCTACCATACCCGCTTTGTGCGCGCGGGCGCCGCGCTGGAAAAGCCGGCGCAGGAGCGGCTTGCCGGAATCAACGAGCGGCTGGCCAGCCTTGGCACACAATTCGCGCAGAATGTGCTGGCGGATGAAAAATCATTCGTCATGGTGCTGGAGGAGACCGATCTCGCCGGCTTGCCGGATTTTGCGCACGCCGCGGCGCGCGCGGCCGCCGAGGAACGCGGTCACGCCGGGAAATATGCCATCACCCTCGCGCGCTCATCGGTCGAAAGTCTCCTCCAGTTCTCATCGCGTCGCGATCTGCGCGAGAAGGCCTTCCAGGCCTGGATCCGGCGCGGCGAAAACGGCGGCGCGACCGACAATCGTAAGCTGATAGCTGAAATGGTGATGTTGCGCGCCGAACGCGCCAAGCTTCTTGGCTTTGCAACCTTCGCCGACTACCGACTCGACGACCAGATGGCAAAGACGCCGGCCGCAGCCCGCAAGCTGCTCGACGAAGTCTGGGGTCGCGCCCGCACCAAGGCTGGGGTCGAGCGCGATGCGCTGCAGACAATGGTTGCGGAAGAGGGAGGAAACTTCGCGCTGGCGCCGCATGATTGGCGCTACTACACGGAGAAACTTCGCAAAGCAAAATTCGACCTGGATGAAGCCGAGATCAAGCCGTACTTCCAGCTTGAGAAGATGGTCGAGGCGGCTTTCGAGACCGCGCACCGCCTGTTCGGTCTTTCGTTCAAAAAGGTCGACGTTCCGCTCTATCACCCGGACGCGCGCGCCTGGGAGGTAACTGACGCACAAGGCCGGCATGTTGCGCTGTTCATTGGCGATTATTTTGCGCGCAGCTCAAAACACAGCGGCGCATGGATGACGACTTTGCGTGATCAGGCAAAGCTTTCCGGCGACGTGCGTCCAATTGTTCTCAACGTCTGCAATTTCTCGAAACCCGCACAGGGTGAGCCGGCACTGCTCTCCTTCGATGATGCGCGCACGCTGTTTCACGAGTTCGGCCATGCGCTGCACGGTATGTTGTCGAACGTGACCTATCCGTTGCTCGCCGGCACGGCGGTGCCGAGCGATTTTGTCGAGCTGCCCTCGCAGCTCTACGAGCACTGGCTTGAGGTACCGGAGATCTTGCGGGAGTACGCACGCCATTGCCGCACCGGCAAGCCCATGCCGAAAGCGTTGCTCGATCGCTTGTTGGCCACGCGCACCTTCAATCAGGGTTTCGCGACCGTCGAATACACGGCTTGTGCGCTGGTCGATCTTGATCTGCATTCGCTGCCGGACGCAGCGCACCTCGATGCCGCGGATTTCGAACGCAAGGATCTCGAGCGCATCGCCATGCCGGCGGAGATCGTGATGCGGCACCGCCTGCCGCATTTCCAGCATCTTTTCTCCGGCGGCGGGTATGCGGCCGGCTATTATTCTTACATGTGGTCGGAAGTGCTCGATGCCGACGCTTTTGCGGCATTCGAGGAGACCGGCAACGCTTTCGATCCAGCGACAGCGAAGCGGCTGCACGAATATGTCTATGGTGCGGGCAACCTGCGCGACCCGGCGGAGGCTTATAAATCCTTCCGTGGCCGGCTACCGACCGTAGATGCGCTATTGAAGAAGCGCGGGTTGGCGGATGTGGTGGCGAGTTAAGGACGTTTCCCGGATGCGGCGCAGCACGAGCGAAGCGAAGTGGTGCGACTCTGATCCGGGATCGCCACACACCGTAACGGTCCCGGTTCTGCAGCGCATCGTTTCACGCTGCGCTGCGCCCGGGACACGAGTTTTTCCATGACCCTTCATACCGCCGGTCACCGCCGTGGCGTGGTCGCCGCTCCCCACATGGCCGCTGTCGAGGACGGCCACGCGATTCTCGCGGAGGGTGGCAACGCCGTCGAGGCGATGCTTGCGATGGCCGCTTCGATTGCCGCGGTATATCCGCATATGAATCACGTTGGCGGCGACGGCTTTTGGCTGATCCGAGAATCGTCGGGCCGCGTGCGGGCATTGATGGGAGCGGGGCGCGCCGGCGCCAAGGCGACGCCGCGTTTTTATCGCGACGCCGGCCATGATGAAATTCCTTCACGCGGGCCGCTCGCCGCGCTTACCGTGCCCGGCGCGGTTGCAGCGTGGATGCTGGCGCAAGATGCGGCCAGGGCACAGGGCGGCAAGCTGCCGCTTGAGATGTTGCTCGCGCCCGCTATCAAGCATGCACGCGAAGGATACATCGTGACGCGCAGCCAGGCCCGTCTGACGGCGGAAAAGCTGCCGGAAATGGACAAGGCGGTTGGCTTCAAAGAAGCCTTTCTGCCGGATGGCAAGGTGCCGGACGCCGGCGCGCGGTTGAAACAAAGCAAATTTGCCGCAACGCTCGAACATCTCGCCCATGCAGGCCTCGACGATTTCTATCGCGGCGACGTCAGCCGGGAGATTGCCGCCGATCTTGAGCGTATCGGAAGTCCCGTCACGCGCGGTGATTTCGAAAAATTCGGCGCGAGTGTCGATGAGCCGCTCAGCGTCGAAACGCAAGCCGGTACGCTTTACAATACGCCGCCACCCACCCAAGGCTTGGCATCGCTGATCATTCTGGCGCTGTTCGAACGGCTCCGTGTTGCGCAGGCGGAAAGCTTCGAGCACATCCACGGCCTGGTCGAGGCGACCAAGCGCGCGTTCCGCGTTCGCGACCGCGTCGTTACCGATCCTGACAAGATCACGGTCGATCTCGGCCAGTTTCTGCAACCGGCTTTTCTTGACGCCGAGGTGATGCAAATCGACCAAAAAAAAGCTGCTCGCTGGCCGATGCCTTACGGAGAGGGCGATACCATCTGGATGGGCGCTGCCGACTCGAGCGGGCTCGTTGTCTCCTATATCCAGTCGCTCTATTGGGAGTTCGGATCAGGCTGTGTGCTGCCGGGCACGGGCATTCTCATGCAGAACCGCGGCGCCAGCTTTTCGCTCGACCCGAAGGCGATCAACGTGCTGGCGCCCGGCCGCCGTCCGTTTCACACGCTCAATCCGGCGCTCGCTTCTCTGAAAGACGGACGAGTCATCGCCTATGGCACCATGGGCGGCGACGGACAGCCGCAAAGCCAGGCGGCGGTGTTCACGCGCTATGTCACGTTTCGCGAGCCGTTGGAGAAGGCACTGGATGCTCCGCGCTGGCTGCTCGGCCGTACCTGGGGCTCGGCCCACACGAATCTGCGTATGGAATCGCGCTTCGATGGCAACCTGATCGACCGCCTGATGGCGGCCGGTCACGATATCGCGGTTCTTGACGAGCCCTATTCCGACACGATGGGCCATGCCGGCGCGGTCATCCTGCATGCCGACGGCACATTGGAAGGCGGCCATGATCCGCGCGCCGATGGCGGCGCGGCGGGTGTGTGACCGTATTTACGCTAAAGCTACGTGCAACACTGTTACACGCCACCATTGTGCCGCAGTCCGTGTTATGGTGCGCGCATGATCGCTTCGCTTCGCATTTTCCTCCCAGCATTTCTTGCATTTCTCGTCGCCGGCCACGCGCACGCGCATCCGCATGTCTGGGTGACGATGCACACTGATCTCGTCTATGCGCCCGACGGCAGCATTACTGGCATTCGCCAGGCCTGGGCGTTCGACGACATGTTCTCGACCTTCGCTACTCAGGGGCTGGAGAGCAAGGAAAAGGGCAAGTTCACGCGCGAAGAGCTGGCGCCACTTGCCAAGGTCAATATCGAGTCGCTCAAGGAATTCGACTATTTCACCTTCGCGACCGCCGATGGAAAAAAAACCGAGCTTGCTGAACCCGCGCCGGGCTATTGGCTCGACTATGCGGACCAGGTGCTGACGCTCAATTTCACCTTGCCGTTCAAAAAACCGGTGAAGGCGAAAGAACTCAAGATCGAAATCTACGATCCGACTATTTTCGTCGACTTCTCCTTTGCCAAGGAGAAGCCCGCGCAATTGGTCGGCGCGCCGAAATGCAAACTCGATGTGGTGCTGCCACGCGAAATGACGTTTGCCGAAGGCAAGAAGCTGAGCGAGATCCCCGCCGACCAACCCAATACGACGATGGCGTGGGGCGCGCAGTTTGCCAACAAGCTCCTGGTCCATTGTCCGTGACATGACTGCAATCGTATGGCTGCGCGGGGCGGCGTGCGTGCACAGGGTTTTCTCATGATCGCGTCCGGCCGCCGCTCGAGTTTGTTGCAATGCGTGCTGCTTGCTCTCGGAATGCTTTTGCTGTTCGCGGCGATTGATGCCGCGCTCGCCCAGCCATTCGGTATGTCGCGCGCGCCGGCCACGGCGGAAGTCGGCGGCTTTTCCGGCTGGATCCTCGCCAAACAGGCCGAGTTCTATCGGATGCTGTCAGGCCTCATCCGCGCGGCCAAGGCTGATGGCAGCGCCGCATACACGCTGCTCGGCATTTCATTTCTGTATGGGATGTTCCACGCCGCCGGCCCCGGTCACGGCAAGGCAGTGATCTCATCCTATCTGGTTGCCAATGATGAGACCTGGCGGCGCGGCATCGTGTTTTCGTTTGCGTCGGCGATTTTACAGGCATTCACGGCCATCGCCGTTGTCGGTATTGCCGCTGCATTGCTCGGCGCTACCGCCAAGGCAATGGGCAACACAGTGCGAGTCATAGAAATTGTCAGCTACGCGCTGATCATTTTAATCGGCTTGCGCCTGCTGTGGGTCAAAGGGCGCGCGTTCTTACGATTGTTGCGTGGCGAAGCGCCCGCCCATCACGCGCATGGTCATGACCACGGGCACCATCACCACGATCACGCACATGGTCACGATCACCATCACGGCCATGCGCACGGTAATGGCCATCACGATCATGACCACGACGATGAAGCCTCAGCCTGGGGCCACGCGCACGCGCCCGAGCCGCAGGAGCTGACCGGCAAGCATTGGTTCAGGCGCGGGCTTTCCGCGATCGTGGCGGTCGGCTTGCGGCCGTGCTCGGGTGCCATCATCGTACTTGTATTCGCGCTGGCGCAGGGCCTTTTCTGGATCGGCGTCGCGTCGACGTTCGTCATGGGCATCGGTACCGCGATCACTGTTGCCATCATCGCCACACTTGCGGTTGGCGCGCGCGGACTTGCCGGCCGCTTGGCGAAGGCCAAGCCCGGCGTCGGGATGATCCTTGTGCGCGGCCTCGAAACCGCGGCGGCGCTCGTGATCGTGCTGTTCGGCGCTGCCTTGCTCACCGGCTACGTGGTGAGCGAGCGGCTGATGGGCGTTTAGCGAAAATCCTCGTCCCGTAACTCGATGGGCTGGCCGTGCGGAGTGCGGTCGCAGGCGTGGTCCCAGGCGTCGCGGTAGCGGTGCAGCGTCCCCGCCGTCGTCACGCCCTTTTCCGCCACCAGTCTCTCCAGCGCGTTGAGCCAGTGCGAATAGTATGTCTCACCGGTATCGGGATCGCCGGCGGCCTGTGCGTGCTTGATTTCGGCGGCAAGCGTGTCGGCCCATTCCTTCCAGGTGAAGATGCCCCGCTCGTGCAAAGCCAACGCCATGGCAAAGGCCTGCGCTTCCCATGGTTCACTAAACACGGGGCCTTCGGCATCGCGCGGCACGCCGGGCACGGCGATCGCGGCGCGCAACGCCGTTTGCGGATCCATGGCCATCGCATTCCTCTCCTTGTCATTCCGGGGCGCCGCGAAGCGGCGAACCCGGAATCCATAAACACAATCTGGACCAGCATCTGGATTCCGGATCGCCTCGCTGCGCTCGGCGTCCGGAATGACAGCTAGAGTTTCGCTAGATAAGGCTCCCAGGCGTCGACCGAGATTTTGATGCTCGGGTCGCCGCCGTCACCCCACAATTCGCGTCCGTCAAAGCGCACTGTGTAGAGCCACCGCGGATCCTCACCGGCGCCTGTAGAATTGCTATCGGGAAAAACATGGCAACCGATCACGCGTTCGATCGTGCCGACGTGGCCGCGCACGTAGCGTGGCAATCGCGTGTGGGTGAGCGGGTTGATGTTTTTCGCGCGCACACGGTCGCCGGGCTTGAATGCCGCCGACGTATTGGTGTCGCGTTCGGTCGGACTACCACGGTGTAGGGTCTTCGCCACGTCGCCCGGCGACAAAATCCGTTTGCCCGGTTTCGGCGGATGCAATGAGTGACCGGCGGAAATTTCATCGTCGCCGACCAGGCCGCGCTCTTTCAAGAGCGTCACCAGTCCCGCAAACCAGATCTGATAATAGGTCATCGACAGATATTCGGCGGGCGGCCGGTTCTCGCGCGCAAAACGCGACATATCGATATTCCATCCGCCGGGCATGCCCATCGCGAGCGTGAGCGCGAAGGCGCGCTTCTCCCAATCGCCGTGGAAGACCGGCTCGTTTGGTTCCGGCCTGACCGGGCCGTGACCGTGCGTCCCGCCGAGGTCCTGACCGCCGTTCATTTTGCGATGTCTTTCGGCGATTTCGGCAACCCGGTGCCGATCATGGAATCGCGCGTCACGAGCTCCGCTAGCTTTTCTTCGCTCCAGCCTTCCGTGCCGGCGGGACGCATTGGCAGGACGAGATAACGAATTTCCGCCGTCGAATCCCAGATACGGATCTCGGTTTCTTTCGGCAACGTTACGCCGAAATCGGTCAGCACGCCGCGCGGATCGGCGACCGCGCGTGAACGATAAGGCGCCGACTTGTACCAGACCGGTGGCAAGCCGAGCACCGGCCACGGGTAACAGGAGCACAGCGTGCAGACGACCATGTTGTGCAGCTTCGGCGTATTTTCCAACGCGACGATGTGTTCGCCCTGCCGACCGGCGTAGCCGATCTCGGCGATGGCTGGCGTTGCGTCCTTGAGCAGCCGCGCGCGATATGCCGGGTCGACCCAAGCCCGCGCCACGACGCGGGCGCCGTTACGCGGACCGACCTTCTTTTCATAGGTCTCGACCAGCAGATCGAGCGCGGCCGGATCAACGTAACCCTTCTCGGTCAGCACGGTTTCTAGCGCGCGCACGCGCAGCTGGGTTTCCGACAGCTCGGAATGGCCGTGATCATGATCGTGGTCGTGGCCGGACATGTACTGACTATAAGCAAAAGACCGGCCTTTGTGCCATCATCGGCGCCATGAGTTTTATGCATATGACCGCACTCGCCGACCGTATTGACCGTCTGAATGCGGCCATCGGCCGCGCGGCTGCATGGCTCGTGCTCGTGGTTGTGCTGCTGCAATTCGGGCTGGTCATAGCGCGCTACCTGTTCGGACTCGGCTCCGTCCGACTGACCGAGACGGTGATCTACGCGCACGCCGCTGTATTCATGCTGGCGGCGGCCTGGACGCTGCATGCCGGCGGTCACGTGCGTGTCGATGTGTTTTATGCGGACGCGTCCGCGCGCACCAAGGCGCGGATCGATCTTGCGGGGGCAATTTTGTTGCTGCTGCCATTCATGCTTGTGCTCCTGTGGCTCTCAGTTCCCTACGCCGCGCGCTCCTGGGCGATCCTGGAACATTCACAGGAGGCAAGCGGCTTGCCGCTGGTCTTCGTGCTCAAAACGTTGATTCCGGTGTTTGCAGTGCTGATGGCGCTGCAAGGTTTGGCGCAGGCGATCCGTGCCGCGGCGGTTCTGTCGAGGGCGCGTTGATGCTTCTCTCGGAGATTCTGGCGATCCTCATGGTGATTGCGGTGGTTGCCGCGCTGATGGGCGGCTACCCCGTCGCGCTGACGCTCGCCGGCGTGTCGTTGATTTTTGCGCTGCTTGGCAACGCGCTGGGTGTCATGAGCTTCGCGATCCTCGGCGCGCTGCCGCAGCGGATTTCCGGCATCATGACAAATGAAGTCCTGCTGGCGATCCCGCTGTTTATTTTCATGGGAGTCATGCTGGAGCGTTCGCGCATCGCCGAGGATCTGCTTGAAACCATGGGACGGCTGTTCGGCACGCTGCGCGGCGGGCTCGGAATATCGGCGGTGATCGTCGGCACGCTGCTCGCGGCCGCCAAGGGCGTTGTTGGCGCGACCACCGTGACGATGGGCCTCATAATGTTGCCGGCGATGATCCGCTTCGGTTACGACCCGCGGCTCGCCGCTGGCACGGTCGCCGCCACGGCAACACTGGCGCAAATCTTTCCTCCGGCAACCGTTCTTGTTCTGCTCGGGGATCAGCTCGGCAACGCCTATCAGGCCGCGCAGCTTTCGAAAGGTGTTTTTGCTCCGCGTTCGCTCACCGTCAGCGATCTTTTCGCCGGCGCGCTGGCGCCGGGGTTTGCGTTGGTCGCGCTCTATCTTTTGTTCCTGATTGTTGTCGCGTTTGTGCGGCCGAAAGCTTCGCCGGCGCTGCCGCCGGACCCAAAAGCGCCGCACGGCCTTGCGCTCGCTCGCCAGTTGGTCGAGGTGCTGATTGCGCCGCTGGCGCTGATCGCTGCTGTTCTCGGCTCAATCCTTGGCGGAATTGCAACCCCAACCGAAGCGGCATCAATCGGCGCGGCCGGCGCTATTTTGCTGGCGGCGCGCAAGGCGCCACTCACCGGCTTGCTCAGGCCGGTGTGCGAAAAGACTGCGCAGATTGTCAGCATGATTTTTCTGATCCTGATCGGCGCCACCATGTTCAGTCTCGTTTTCCGCGCGCTCGGCGGCGACGACATGGTTCACCGTGCCTTGTCGAATCTGCCCGGCGGTCCTTCAGGAGCGGTGCTGGCGGTGATGCTGGCGATGTTCCTGCTCGGCTTCGTGATGGACGCCTTCGAGATCATCTTCGTGGTGGTGCCGATCGTTGCGCCCACATTGCTGACCATGCCGGGCATCGATCCGGTGTGGCTCGGCATCATGATGGCGGTGAACTTGCAGACGTCCTACATGCACCCGCCGCTTGGTCCGACGCTGTTTTTCCTGCGCGGCGTTGCACCGCCGCAGATCACGACCCGGCACATCTACGTCGGAATCATTCCGTTTGTGCTGATCCAGCTCTTCGCGCTCGTGGTGCTGTGGTTCGTGCCGGGGTTGGCAACCGCGTTGCCGCACGCGCTTTACCAGCACTAGCGAATTCACGGCCAGTACCAATCGACGGCAACCCAGATCCACACTACGCCTGCAGCAAGCAACGAGAGCCCGACTGCGGCAGAGCCCATGTCCTTGACGCGCTTGATGACCGGATCGTTTTTGCGCGTGACGCGGTCGCTCAGCTTCTCGATCGCTGTGTTGAGCAGTTCGACGATCATAATGAATACGATCACGCCGATCAGCGCAAAACGTTTGCCTGTATCGCCGGTCAGATAGAAGGCGAGCGGGATTCCAACGGCCAGCAGAAAAAGCTCTTGTCGGAAGGCCTCCTCCGATCGCGTCACCGCGACCAACCCGTGCCAGGTGTTGATGGCCGCCTGCCAAAGCCTTTTCACAAAAATCCATCCGTATTGATATTTGTCATCGACCAAAATAGGCGGCCAGTGTTTCGTAGTCTATTCATGTGCCCGTTTCTCGTGTGTATAAGGTCTGCATGAAGGCTTCGGAGATGTTCAGCCTGAAAGGCCGCGTGGCGCTGGTGACCGGCGCTTCCAGTGGTCTCGGCGTGCAATTCGCGAAGGCCCTTGCCGATAACGGCGCGGCGGTCGCGCTGGTAGCGCGCCGGCTGGATCGGCTCGGCACGCTCAAGAAAGAGATCGAAGGAAATGGCGGCCGTGCCGCTGCTATCGAAGCCGATGTCACCGACCGGGCACATATGATCCGCGCTTTCGAAAGCGCGGAGAAAGCCTTCGGCACGGTGACGATTCTCGTCAATAATGCCGGTATCGCGCATGGAGGCCGCGCCGTTGAAATGCCTCCCGAGGAATGGCGGAAAGTCCTTTCCACCGATCTTGATTCTGTTTTCTTCTGGGCGCAGGAGGCAGCACGCCGCATGCTGGCGGCAAAAAAGCAGGGGGCTATCGTCAATATCGCTTCGGTGCTGGGGGTCGCGGTCTCCAAAGGCGCAGTCGCGTATGCAACGGCCAAGGCCGGAGTGGTGCAGGTCACCAAAGCGCTCGCGGTCGAGCTTGCTTTTAAAGGCGTGCGGGTCAACGCCATCGCGCCCGGCTGGTTCGTCACCGAAATGAATGACGATTATCTTGCAGGCGAACATGGCGCTGTCCTCAAACGCGAAATTCCGATGGGTCGCTTCGGTAATCCGGGAGACCTGGACGGCGCGCTGCTGTTGCTCGCATCAGATGCAGGCAGCTACATCACCGGCGCGACGATCGTCGTCGACGGCGGTCAGGTGATCCAGATCAAGGGGTAGGGGATATTCCATGGACTTCACGCTGACGCCCGAGATCGAAGACCTGCGCCTGCGCGTCCGCGCCTTTGTCGAAGAACATGTGCTGCCGCTCGAGGCTGATCCGGAAAACTTTACGGATCACGAGAACATCCCCGAAGCGCGGCTCGCCAAGGTGCGCGAGAAAGCAAGAAAGGCCGGCCTTTGGGCGCCGCAAGCGCCCAAGGAATTCGGCGGAATGGCGTTGCCGATCGTCGCGTGGGCAGCGATCTACGAGGAATCGGCCCGCTCGATCTTCGGACCGTTATCGATCCATTGCATGGCGCCGGATGACGGCAACATGAATTTGCTGGCCCGCGCCGGCACGCTCGCGCAAAAAGAAAGATGGCTGCGGCCCCTGGTCGAGGGAAAGGCGCGTTCAGCTTTCGCCATGACCGAGCCGCATCCGGGCTCCGGGTCCGATCCAGGGATGATGATCACGCGTGCCGAGAAGAAAGGCGACCGCTACGTCATCCACGGGCGGAAATGGTTCATCACCGGCGCCGAAGGCGCTGCGCACCATATCCTGATCGCGCGCACCTCCAACGACAAAAGACGCGGTCTCACCGCGTTCTTGCATCACAAGGATCAGCCAGGTTGGCGCATCGTCCGGCGCGTTCCGATCATGGGCCCGCATGAGCATGGGGGCCACTGCGAGCTCGAATACGACGGGCTGGAAATCCCCGAAGAGAACATTCTGCTTAATGTCGGCGATGGTCTGCGTGTGACGCAGATAAGGCTTGGACCCGCGCGGCTGACGCACTGCATGCGTTGGCTCGGCTTTGCCAAACGCTGCATGGAGATCGCTCAGGAATATGTCGGCCGGCGCGAGGCGTTCGGGGCGCGGCTCGCGGACCGCGAGAACGTGCAGGTCAAACTCGGCGAAGTGGCGCATCAGATCCAGATCGGCCGGCTGCTCACCATGCACGCGGCCTGGAAGCTCGATCAGGGCTCACGCGCGCGCAAGGAAGTATCGATGGCGAAAGTGCAGGTCGCCGATGCGCTCAATCTCGCAGCCGACGTTGCGATCCAGCTCAACGGTGCGCGCGGTTACTCAAAGGATACGATCCTCGAGTGGATCTATCGGTACGCGCGCTCGGCCAAGCTCGTCGACGGTGCCTCGGAAGTGCACAAGATGGTGCTGGCGCGGTTCATGCGCGAGGAGGGACGCGATTTCTGGAAATGGGGTCCCGATGAGGAACGGCGCAAAGAGCGCTAGGGCGCGTCTTTCGGGGCCTGGTGAACTTCAACGACGTTGCCATCCGGATCGTAGAAAAAGACCTGCTTCCAGCCGGTCATCGCCCAGTCGCCAAAGTCGGAATATTTGATGCCCTTTTCGTCGAGACGCTTTTTGAAGGCGTCGAGGTCGTCGGTGCGGAAGGCGATGTGGCCGTGTTGCACCGGATTGACTACCTTGCCGGTGCGAAAGCCGATATTCATGTCCTTTTCGGCGATGTGCATCTGGATCGCACCGTCGGTGACGAAGGCGACGTCGCCGGGATAGCCTTGATCCCGCACGCGATTGCGGCCCATGTCCGCAATTGGCTGCATGTCGAGGACGTCGCGATAGAATTTATCCATCGCGGAAACGTCCGTGGTGGCGAAATTGACGTGATGCAGCTTGAGTTTCATGACGTTGCCTTGCGTAGCGCCGCCACTTCGGCGCGCGCGGCCTTGAGCAGATATTGTATGTCGGATGCGGCGATCACAAAACGCGCACCAAGCTTTACCAGCTCGGCAACATGATCGACGTCGGCGCGGATGCCGCCGACGCCGAGATGCTTGTCGTGCGCCTTGCAGGCCTTCGCCGCCGTTTCATAGGCCGCCCGCAGCTTCGGGTTTTTCAGTTCGCCCGGAATTCCCATTGCCGTGCACAGGTCGTTGGATCCAATCAGCAACACATCGATGCCGCGCACGGCGGCGATGGCGTCAGCGTTGGCGATGCCTTCCGGCGTCTCCAGCATGGCGATCAGGGTTGTCGCCGCATTTCCCTCTTTATTGACCTCGCCGAGCGGCGTCGCGCGATAACCTTGCAGCGGCCCAGCGCCGCCGACCGAACGTTCGCCCAGCGGGGGAAACCGGCAGGCGCGCACGAAAGCCTCCGCTTCCGCACGCGTGCTCACATTCGGGCAGATAATACCGAGCGCGCCCATGTCGAGGAGGCGCGTCGCATCCTCGAACTGGTGTCCGGCGATGCGCACGAGCGGCGTAATGCCGACCGGAAGCGCGGCGACACAGATTTGCGCCGCCGCATCGAGCGAAATCGGTGAATGCTCCATGTCGATGAAGATGGCATCGAAGCCGCACGATTCCGCAATCATGCCGATCTCGGCGGTGCGGGCGAGCCGCGTCGCCATGCACAGCACAACTTCGCCGCGCGCAAGTCTTTCCTGCATGCGGTTTGCGAACGCCACGATTTCAGCGCTCAGTTACGGTAGCTGCGGTCGATCTGGTCGAGCTTGCGCAGATAGGCCGCCCAATCCGCCGATCCGCGACCGGCATCGTGGTGCTCATATTGCTCGGCAGTCTTGGCGCAGACATCGGGCGGAATCTCGATCAGCTCGCTGCCGGTCGCTTCCATCATCAACTGAATGTTCGCGGCCTCCAGCAGGTGCGCCATCAGCACGAATGCCTCACGCGCGGTCTTGCCGACCGTCAGCATGCCGTGATTTTGCATGATTAGCGCGCGATTCTTGCCGAGGTCGCGGTTGATACGCTCGCGCTCGCCAAAATCCTCGGTGATGCCCTCGTACTTGTGATAGCCGATGCGGTTGTAAAAGCGGATCGCCGGCTGCGACAGCATGCGCAGGCCGCTCTTGAGGCCGGCGAAGGCCATGCCGATCTCTGTGTGCAGGTGGATCGCGCAATTGACGTCTTCGCGCGCTGACAGCACTCCGCCGTGCAGGGTGAAACCGGGCCTGTTGACGCCAGCCCTCTCGTCAAGGTTCTCGTCCATCGAAACCTTTACGAGGTTCGATGCCGTCACTTCAGTATAGAGCAGCTCGTGCTTCTTCATCAGGAACATGCGTGGCTCGCCCGGCACGCGCATGGAGGAATGGTTGTAGATCACATCGTCCCAACCGTAATGCGCGATCAATCGGTAAACGGCGGCGAGATCAACTCGCACCTGCCACTCGGCATCGGAGATTTTACCTTGTGAAATCTTATTCGCCTGGGCGTGCTTGTTCATGGGTTTCCTCCAATTGCGGCGAGCCTAGCATACCGCCCGAGGCGCCGGTATAGAGAGGCGCGCATGACAAAACCAATCAAGATCCGCATGGGCGGTTATGGGCCGCCGACAACCGGCTTCAGCAAGTCGTTGAAACTGATCGGCGACAAACTCGAAGCGCAGTTCGGCAAGGATGTGGTTGTCGACTACGTCTTCAACATTATGGACCACGGCTACAAGGCCGAGGATATTCTCACCCTGGTTGAAAACGGCGAGATGACGCTCGGCTATCAGTCGTCGAGCTATTTGACCGATCGCGTGCCCGAGCTTGGTTTCGTCGATCTGCCGTTTCTGTTTTCCAGCAATGCGCAGGCGCGGGGCGCCATAGATGGCGCGCTTGGCGAATTTCTCGCACGCAAGACGGAAGAACGCATCAACTATCGCATCCTGGGCTGGTTCGAGAACGGCTTCCGTCATATCTCCAACCGCCTGCATCCAATTCATCTGCCGGCGGACATGAAAGGGATGAAGATCCGCGTGCTGCCGAGCGAGATCCATAAGCGGACATTCGAACTGATTGGCGCGGTCGCGATGCGCATGGATCTCACCGAGGCAATCGCCATGATCAAGGCAGGTACGCTCGATGCGCAGGAAAATCCACTCGCCAATACCGTCACCTATGGCGTACACAAGTTCCATAAATTTCACACGCTGAGTTACCATTTCTATATTTCGCGGCCGATCTTCCTGCACCGCACCTCTTTGGATTCCTGGCCGGACGCGCTCAAGCACGCGATGCGCGCAGCGGTCGTCGAAGCGGTGGCGCATCAGCGCGAACTTGCGGTCGAAGAACATGATGAGTCCTATAAGGCGATCGAAGCCGAGGGCTGCAAGATCAACGCGCTGACGCCAAAAGAGCACGAGGCGTTCGTTGCGGCGGTACAGCCGCTGCTTTCAGATGCACGTGCCACTTTCGGCGATGCCATGTTCAAGATGGTGCCGAAGCCCTAAGTGGAAAATTTAAGCTCACTGAATACTTAACGCGCTTGCTGCAATTCGAAGATTTACGGCACTGAAACAACTTCCCGGTAAAGAGCGGCAGTCTTGCGTACGGGGCGCCGAATGAATTCGCAGAACTATCCCATTGCACTCGCGCTGCGGGGGGTGAGCAAACGCTTCGACCGTCCGGCTGTCGATGCGCTCGACCTCACCGTTTATGGCGGCGAGTTTTACGCGCTGGTCGGCCCGAACGGCGCCGGCAAGACGACAACCTTGCGCATGGTGGTTGGACTCTTGCGGCCCGATGCGGGTTCGATCTGCATCGAAGGCATTGACGCGTTGTCGGATCCGGTCGCCGCAAAACAGGTCACTGCCTGGCTTTCGGATGAGCCGATGATCTACGACAAGCTCACGCCTTATGAATATCTCGAATTCGTCGCCGGGCTTTGGCGCATCGAGCCAGTCGCCGCGGAAGCGCGCGCAAGGGAATTGATCGGCTGGCTGGGGCTCGAGCCGCACGCGCATGAGCGCTGCGAAGGATTCTCCAAGGGCATGCGACAGAAGGTGGCGCTCGCCGGCGCGCTGGTACACGATCCGAAGCTCATCATCCTTGACGAACCGTTGACCGGCCTCGATGCCGGGACCGCCCGTCAGGTCAAGGACGTGCTGCGCGAGCGCGTGCGCGCCGGCGGAAGCGTGATCATGACCACGCACATCCTTGAGGTCGCCGAACGCATGGCCGATCGCATCGGCATTATTGCCGGAGGCCGATTGATTGCCGAAGGCACGCTCGACGACTTGCACCGGCAAACCGGCAAGACCGCCGCAAGCCTGGAGGATACCTTCCTCATGCTGGTTGCCGAGCAAACGGTAGCCGCGTGAATCAAGCGGCCTCTCTGACCTGGCTGGCCAGCCACGAATTCCGCCTCGGATGGCGCGATTGGGTCGCGCTAATGACTGCGGGCGGCCGCGCACGCGCGCGCAATGCGGGCATTGCACTGATCGTGGTCGCGGCGTTCATGCATGTATTCGCCTATTGGATCGTCGCTCGCTTTGCCGATGCAAATCTCGCCTCTGATACCACCGCGCTGGTCGGCATCACCGGCACGCTCATGCTGTCTGGCTCGCTGCTTCTGTCGCAGGCGATGGAATCGGTGACCCGCGCATTCTATGCGCGCTCCGATCTCGATCTTATCCTGACCTCGCCGGCATCAGCGCAGAAAGTCTTTGCCGTGCGTATGGGTCGTATTGCCGCCGCCGCCGTGGCGGTTGCCGTGCTGCTGGCTTCGCCGTTCATCAACGTTCTTGCTGCGCTCGGCGGCCCCCGATGGCTTGCGGCCTACGGCGTGGTCGCCGCCATGGGTGCAGTTGCGACCGCTGCCGCGCTCGCACTGACGATTTTTCTGTTCCGCACCATAGGCGCCAAGCGCACACGCTTGATCGCGCAAATCGTCGCTGCGGTGATCGGCGCCGGATTCGTTATCGGCCTGCAGGTCGCGGCGATCTTCTCTGCCGGCAGTCTCTCGCGTTACGTCGCGCTGCAATCGGACTGGATGCTCAGGCACGCGCCAGACACCGGCAGCGCTTTCTGGTGGCCGGCGCGCGCGGTGCTTGGCGATTACGCTGCGCTTGCTGCGGTAATGGCCTTCGGCGTGAGCATTCTGGCTGCGGCGATTGTGCTGTTCTCGCGCCGGTTCGGCGAACATGCCGTCGCGGCCGCCGGTGTCTCAAGCACGATTGTGCGCCAGCGCCGCTGGTCGCGTGGATTTCGCCGCCGCTCTGCCAGCCGCGCGCTACGCCAGAAAGAATGGACGCTTCTGCTGCGCGACCCCTGGCTGATTTCGCAAACCCTGATGCAGATTCTCTATCTGCTGCCGCCGGCGCTGCTGCTGTGGGTTACTTTCCGCCAAGGCAATGACTCCTACATTGTGCTGATTCCAGTGGTCGTAATGGCGGCCGGCCAGCTAGCCGGTGGCCTTGCCTGGCTGTCGATTTCGGGCGAGGACGCGCCGGATCTCGTTGCGACCGCACCGATCACTGCCGATCGAATCCTTGCTGCCAAGATCGAAGCAGTCATCGGAATGATCGCGCTGATATTCGCGCCGATCGTGGCAGTGCTGATCTTCGATGACGTTTTCGCCGGTGTTACCTGCGGACTTGGCATCCTGTCGGCGGCGGCCGCAGCGACGATGATTCAGCTTTGCTTCCGCGTGCAGGCTCGGCGAAGTCAATTCCGCCGAAGGCAGACCTCGTCGCGCATTGCGACGTTCGCCGAGGCATTTTCTTCGATCGCCTGGGCATCGACATCGGCGCTGGCCGCTGCGGGCCTTTGGCATGCAATCGGGCCTGCGGCAGTTGCCTTTGGAATTCTTGCCGGCGTCTGGTTAGTGAGCCCGTTGCGGAACTGACGATCAGGCGAACGCCGCGCGCAAGCGTTGCCGGCCGACGAGTATTCCGATCAGAAGCAGATTGAAAATATTAGCGCCGATGCCGGCGGCGAAAGCGGGCGCGTAAAAACCGAAATAATCGTACAGCGCTCCGGCAAGCCAGCCACCGAGCGCCATGCCGCATCCGCTGAACAGCAGCAATGTCGGAATTCGCCAATATGCCTCGGAAGCCGGAAACAATTCGCGCAACGCCAGCACATAGGCCGGAATGATGCCGGAAAAGCCGAGACCGAAAGCGGCTGCGATGGTGAAGAGTCCCGCTTCGTTTTGCGTGAAGAGGAAGGCGGTCATCGACGCCGCTTGCCAGGCCGAGCCAATCAATACAGTCGCGAGACCGCCGATGCGATCTGAAATCGCCCCCCAGATCTGCCGGCTGAAAAAAGCGGTGCCGAGCAACACTGACAGCATAAGAGCGCCGACTGAGCGTCCCATGCCAAGATCGCTGCAAAAGGCCACTAGGTGGCCCTGCGGCATTGCCATCGGTATGCAACAGAGCACTGCGGCCGCGCACATCATACCGAACACGAGATTTGGCGGCCAACCGAGCACGCGCGTGGATGCGTCGCCGCCTTCGGCCGTTGCCGGTGCAATCGCTTCCGGTGGTGCGCGGAAATAGATGGCCGCCAACGGAACGATAACGACGCACTCAAGGAGCGCGTACCACAACATCGTCTCGCGCCAGCCGAACGTGGCGATCGCCCGCTCGAATATAGGTGGCCACATCGCCCCGGCGAGGTAGCTGCCACTGGATATGAGCGCCAGGGCGGAGCCGCGCCGGCGGTCGAACCAGCGGCTCACATAGATGTACATCGGCGCATTAATGCCACCGAGCCCAATCAGTCCGATGAAAAGCCCGTGTCCGATCCAAAGTGGCCAGGGCGGACCGAACGTCGAAATAAAGAGACCGAGGCCGATCATCAACGCGCCGCCCATGACGGTCCAACGCGTGCCTATTGTGTTGGCGAGGCGGCCCATCAGAATTCCGCCGACGCCGGAACCCAGCCAGGCCAGCGCGCTGGCGAGCGCCGGTATCGAGCGCACGCCTTCCACCTCGGCGGCAATGTCCTTGAGCGCCACCGCGGTAATCCATGCGGCGCCAAATGCCATCAGCATGGTGACGAGCGCCACCGTTGCGACAGCCCAGGAACTCTTCGTTTCGATCGAGGAAGAAGATTGCAGCATCAAACGAGGATCCGACCGGCCGGTCTTTTGGCAGGCGGTACAATATTTGACCAGCCACGCTCGCGCGGGGCTGATCTGCCCTGCTGCGTTGCGCCAAAATGCGTAAAGTCGCCACGGCCGGAAATTTCCTTCCGGAACACGCATCAACAATGAAATTGACCAAAAAGGCCCGCAGTATAGGTTTCGCGGGACCTGCGGCGCTTTGCGCAGCCGGGCCCAAGCCTATATGAGTGAGGCGCGGCGTCGCATCGCCGTGCCGACAAGGCCAACCATGCCGCTTCGACCTGTCAGTCTCGACGACAAATACGACCTCGGCCAGTCCCATGTGCTGGTGACGGGTTATCAGGCGCTGATCCGTGCCTGCCTGATGCAAAAGGAACGCGACTGCCGCGCCGGCCTAAGCACGGCCGGCTACGTCACCGGCTACCGTGGTTCGCCGCTCGGTGGGCTAGACCAGCAATTCATCCGCGCCGCGCGCCAGCTCGCCGCCGCCGACATCAAGTTCCAAGCCGGCTTGAACGAAGATCTCGCCGCCACCGCTTTGTGGGGCACGCAGCAGGCGGAATTGCGCGGCGAAGGTAAGTTCGATGGCGTATTTGGCATGTGGTACGGCAAGGGCCCGGGCGTCGACCGTTCTGGCGACGTGTTCCGCCACGCCAACTTGTCGGGCACTTCGAAGCACGGCGGTGTGGTGGCCCTGATGGGCGACGATCACACCGCGGAATCCTCGACGACTGCCCATCAATCAGAGTTTCACTTCGTCGACGTTATGATCCCGATCCTCAACCCGGCCGGGGTGCAGGAGATTATCGATTACGCCCAATATGCTTGGGCGATGTCACGCTTCACGGGCGCGTGGAGCGCACTCAAGTGCATGCACGAGACGGTCGAATCGACCGGGGTGGTCGATGGCTCTCTCGAGCGGTTCCAGATCGTCACGCCCCTCGATTTCGCGATGCCGCCGGGCGGCCTGAACATCCGTCTCGCCGACAGTTTTCTCGGACAGGAAGCGCGCCTGCACGATTTCAAACGCGACGCCATGCTTGCTTTCGTGCGCGCCAACAAACTGAACAAGATCATCACGTCGGGCGGGCGTAACCCGAAAATCGGAATCATCACGACCGGCAAGGCGTACCTCGACGTGCGCCAGGCCTTCGATGAGCTCGGCATCGACGAACTAAAGTGCAACGATCTTGGTCTCCGCCTGTTCAAGATCGCCTGTGTCTGGCCGATTGGCCGGCAGGAACTCGCCGAGTTCGCGCATGGCCTCGATCTGATCATCGTAGTCGAGGAAAAGCGTTCGCTGATCGAAGTGCAGGTGCGCGAGGAGCTTTACGGCACGGCCAACCAGCCGGTCTGCATCGGTAAAAAGGATGAACAGGGAAACTGGCTCTTTCCGGTCAAGGGCGCCCTTGATCCAAACGACATTGCAATTTGCATTGGCGAACGGCTGCTGCGCTATGGCACGAACGAAGAGCTGGCGGCGAATGTGGCGCGGCTGAAGTCGGCGCAGCGCGCGCTTTCTGAGACCACCGATGTTGCCCAGCGCATCCCGTATTTCTGTTCAGGTTGCCCGCACAACACGTCAACGCGCGTGCCGGAGGGCAGTCGCGCTTATGCCGGCATCGGCTGCCACTACATGGCGCAGTGGATGGACCGAAAAACGCTCGGTTACACCCAGATGGGAGGCGAGGGCGCCAACTGGATCGGCGAGGCTCCCTTCTCCAGGCGTGATCATGTTTTCCAAAATCTCGGTGACGGCACGTATAACCACTCGGGATACCTGGCAATCCGCGCCGCGATCGCGTCCGGCGTGAAGATGACCTACAAAATCCTGTTCAACGACGCCGTCGCAATGACCGGCGGCCAGGCCAACGACGGCGGGCTCACCGTGCCGCAGATCGCTGCGCAGGTGGCGGCCGAAGGCGCAACCCGGGTTGTCGTGGTCAGCGATGAGCCGTGGAAATATCCCAAAGACACGCAGTGGCCGCGCGGTTTGACCGTCCATCATCGTGAAGAACTCGATGCGGTGCAGCGCGAGCTGGCGACCGTTCCCGGCGTCAGCGTCCTTATTTACGACCAGACCTGTGCCGCCGAGAAGCGCCGGCGCCGCAAGCGCGGCGCCTTCCCTGATCCCGACAAGCGCGTGGTGATCAACGATCTTGTTTGCGAGGGATGCGGCGACTGCGGCGTGAAATCGAACTGCGTATCGGTACAGCCACTGGAAACCGAATGGGGCCGCAAGCGCACCATCGACCAATCAGGCTGCAACAAGGACTATTCCTGCGTGAATGGCTTTTGCCCGTCTTTTGTGACGGTGCATGGTGCGAAGCTCAAGCACGGCGAGGCTGTCGCCATGCCCGAGAATTGGCCGGCGCTTCCTGAGCCGAACAGGCCGCTCGCCAATCACCCCTACAGCGTCATTGTCACCGGTATCGGCGGCTCAGGCGTCGTTACGCTCGGTGCGATCATCGGCATGGCAGCGCATCTTGAAGGCAAGGGCGCCGGCATCATCGACATGGCAGGCCTGGCGCAGAAAGGTGGGGCGGTGTTCAGTCACATCCGGGTCGCAAATCGCCCGGAGGACATTCACGCCATTCGCGTGGCGGCGGGTGGCGCCGATCTCGTCATCGCCGGCGACGTCGTGGTCGCGGGCACCAAGAAAGTTCTCAGCGCATTCAAGCCGGGGACGAAGGTCGTTCTCAATACCTTCGAGTACATGCCCGGCGATTTCACGCGCAATGCCGATTTCTCGCTGCCGATAGAGCGCATCAAACGCGCCATCACAAAAGCTTCCGGACAAGAGCTGCGCTATGCGGTCGACGCGACCAACATGGCAACGCGGCTGCTCGGCCGCTCAATCGGCGGCAACATGGTCCATCTCGGCTATTGTTATCAGATCGGCGCGCTGCCGGTGTCAGCGGAAGCGATCGAAAAAGCGATAGAACTTAACGGCGAGGAAGTGGCGATGAACATTGCCGCCTTCCGCTACGGCCGTCGTGCGGCCGCCGATCCGGCTGCGATCGCGAAACTGATGAAGTCCGAGCCGGAAACGGAAAACGACTCGCTGAAGCTCTCGCAATCTTTTGCCGAGACCGTGAGCCGCCGCGTGGAATTTCTCACCGCTTATCAGAATACCGCGTACGCTCGCCGCTACCGCAATTGGGTGGAAAAGGTTCGCACCGTCGAAGCAGAAAAGACTCCGGGCCGTTGCGGCCTGGCTGAGGCAGTCGCCCGTTATCTGTTCAAGTTGATGACCTACAAGGACGAATATGAAGTGGCGCGTCTCTACAGCGAGACGTCGTTTCTCGATCGCGTGCGGTCGACGTTCGATGGTGACAAGCTGCGCTTTGAATTCCATCTGGCGCCGCCTCTGCTGGCCCGGCGCAATCCGCAAACCGGCGAACCAAAGAAAATTTCCCTTGGTCCCTGGATGCTGACGGTGTTCACGCTATTGGCGAAATTAAGATTCCTGCGCGGCACCGGATTCGATCCGTTTGGCTATACCACCGAGCGAAGAATGGAGCGTCAGCTGGTCGCCACCTATGAAAAACGTCTCGACGAAATCCTGGAAAACCTGACCGCGAACAATCATCAGGTTGCGGTTGCGCTCGCGATGCTCCCGGAAAAAATCCGCGGGTTCGGGCCGGTCAAGCAGCGACATCTGGCCGCGGCGAAGGCGGAAGAAGCCGAGTTATTGGAGCAATTTCGCGCTGGCGGCGCGCCGTTTCTCAAGGCTGCGGAATAGGTTAGCCCGTCACTACAACCAATTGACAGACCGCCGGATACTTGACCGCCTCAGGGCGGTGTTTTCATATCGACATAACAAGTTCGTCCACGAAAGGACGGCGAGGGGACTGACTCGCCGCCACCGCGCGGTCACACGGGAGGGAGGATCGGGCTGTGGCGAATGCCGCCCTGGGCGCAGACACGTTTTCCAAGCTGTTGGTTCGCAATGCCCGACTTTATGGGTCGCGCCCGGCCATGCGGCACAAGGACCTCGGCATCTGGCAGTCCTGGACGTGGGGTCAGTCGCTTGAACTTGTGCGCGCCTATGCCGTCGGTTTGCACCGGCTCGGTGTCAAACGCGGCGAAACCATCGCCATCGTTGGAGCAAACCGGCCAAAGCTTTATTGGTCAGTGATGGCTGCGCAAATGCTGGGTGCCGTGCCGGTGCCGGTCTATGCCGATGCGGTGGCCGACGAGCTCGCTTATGTCCTTGCTCACGCGGACGTGCGGTTTGCCGCGGTCGAAGATCAGGAACAGATCGACAAGATCCAGTCGGTCATGCAGCGTGTTCCCAAGCTCGAATTCATGGTCTACGACGAGAAGCGTGGGTTGCGCGACTACGACCATACGCGCCTGCGATCGATGGACGATGTCATCGACGACGGACACAAGGCGCTGGCCGGCGATCTGTCAGTGGCCGCGTGGCTCGATGGTGAAATTGCGGCAGGCAAGGGCTCCGACCCGTCCATTATTCTTTATACGTCAGGGACCACGGGCGCTTCCAAAGGCGTGGTGCTCTCAAATGAGCGATCCATTCGTGCGGCGACCGATACCGCAACCTTCGACAAATTGAACGAGAAAGATGTGGCGCTGGCATATCTGCCACTGGCGTGGGTCGGCGACCACTATCTCAACTACGCACAGGGCATGGTGTCCGCGTTCTGCATGGCTTGCCCGGAAAATGCCGACACCGCCATGCAGGACCTGCGGGAGATCGGCCCGACTTTCTATTTTGCGCCGCCGCGCACGCTCGAATTGCTGCTGACGCGCGTCATGATCCGGATGGAAGACGCCGGGTTCATCAAGCGCAAGCTCTTTCACTACTTCATCGATGTCGCTCGCCGCTATGGCGAACGCATTCTTAATGGCCAGCCGGTTTCGATCGCCGGCCGTTTGCTCTATTGGCTCGGCAATATTCTTGTCTATGGCCCGCTTAAGAACGTTCTTGGTTTTTCGAAAGTGCGCGTGGCCTACACCGCCGGCGAAGCGATCGGACCGGACTTGTTCAATTTTTATCGCTCGATCGGCTTGAACCTGAAACAACTCTATGGACAGACCGAAGCATTCCTCTACGTGACGGCGCAGCCGGATGGAGAAATTTATTCCGACACGGTCGGACCGGCCTGCCCGAACGTCGACATCCGCATCGCGGACAATGGCGAGGTACAGTTCAAATCGCCCGGCATGTTCACCGGCTATTTCAAGGATGATGCCAAGACCGCCGAGGCGATGACGCCGGATGGATACGTAAAAACGGGCGACGCCGGCTTCTTCGACGAGAAAACCGGACACCTGAAGATCATTGACCGCGCCAAGGATGTCGGCCGTCTCAAGGACGGCACGCTGTTCCCTCCGAAATACATAGAGAACAAGCTGAAGTTCTACCCCAATATTCGCGAAGCCGTGGCACTGGGCGACCAGCGCGATTTTGTTGCGGTGATGCTGAATATCGACCTTACCGCGGTCGGCAGCTGGGCCGAGCGCAACAATGTCGTCTATGCGTCCTATCAGGAACTCGCCGGTCACCCCCTGGTCTATGACATGATCGGGAAACATGTGGCCGAGGTGAACCGGTCACTCGCCGCCGACAAGATCATGGCCGGCGCGCAGATCAAGCGCTTCCTGATCCTGCACAAGGAGCTCGACGCCGATGACGGTGAACTCACCCGCACGCAGAAAGTGCGGCGCGGCTTCATTGCGGAGCGCTATGCGCCGTTGATCAAGGCGCTTTACGACGGATCCAAGGAAGCCGACATTTCCACCGAAGTTAGTTTCGAGGACGGCCGCAAGGGCGTAATCAGTGCGCGCATAAAGATCCGTGATATGCAGACTGAACCTGTGCCGACGGAGAAGGCGGCATGAGGGCGCCGGCCGGTCCCCAGGCATCGGTGGGGCATGTTTTACTGTCTGTCGAAGATGTCTCGCTGTCGTTTGGCGGGGTGAAGGCGGTCAGTAACGTTTCCTTCGACATCCATAAAGGTGAGATCCGCGCCATCATCGGGCCGAATGGTGCCGGCAAGACGTCGATGCTCAACATCATCAACGGCTTTTATCATCCGCAACAAGGCCACATCACTTTCCGGGGCGAGACGCGCACCAGGATGCAACCCCACGAAGCCGCTTACGGCGGCATCGCGCGCACATTCCAGAATGTTGCGCTATTCCGCGGCATGACCGCGCTTGACAACATCATGGCAGGCCGCACGCTGAAGATGCACAGCAGCTTCTTCTGGCAGCTCCTGCGACACGGTCCGGCGATGCGCGAAGAGGCCGAACACCGGCACCGCGTTGAGGAGATCATCGACTTCCTCAAGATCCAGGACATCCGGCGCGTGCCGGTCGGCCGGTTGCCTTACGGATTGCAGAAACGCGTCGAGCTTGGCCGCGCGCTTGCCATGGAGCCCGACCTCCTGCTGCTCGACGAACCAATGGCGGGGATGAACCTCGAGGAAAAAGAAGACATGTCGCGCTTCATCCTCGACGTGAACGACCACTACGGCACCACGATAGCGCTGATCGAGCACGACATGGGCGTGGTGATGGATTTGTCCGACCGCGTGGTGGTGCTCGATCACGGCATCAAGATCGCGGACGGCCCGCCGACCGAGATCAAGGGCAATCAGGCGGTGATCGACGCCTATCTTGGCGTGGCACATTGATGAAGGTGGCGTGGTGCATCTGATCTACCAGATCTTCATCGATCCTTTCGTGCAGATGGGCAACGCGCCGGACCTGCTTGTGCAGACGCTCTGGGAAGGCCTGGTTGCCGGAGTTCTTTATTCCCTGATCGCTCTGGGCTTCGTGCTGATCTTCAAGGCTTCCGGCGTATTCAATTTTGCGCAAGGCATCATGGTGGTGTTCGCGGCGCTCACGCTGGTCGGTTTTTATGAGCACGGCATCCCCGCTTACCTTGCGCTTGCCCTGACGGTCGCGGTTATGTTCGGCCTCGCCTTCGCGGTCGAGCGTGCCATGCTGCGGCCGCTGGTGAACCAGCCTGACATCATCCTGTTCATGGCAACGTTCGGCTTGACCTATTTTCTGATCGGCTTCGGCGAACTTGTATTTGGCGGCGATCCGAAGGTGATGATTGCCTCCCAGCTGGGGCTGCCGAAGGGCGCAGTCGAGATCAAGATGGCCGGCGGCTTCGTATCGTTGCAGAAGATCGACATTGCCGCCGCGATCATTGCGTCGCTGATGGTTGCGGCACTCGCCGTGTTCTTTCAGAAGACCCGCGTCGGACGCGCGCTGCGTGCCGTCGCCGACAGCCACAAGGCGGCGCTCTCGGTGGGCATCTCGCTCGAATATATCTGGGTGATCGTGTGGTTTGCGGCCGGGCTGGTCGCGCTTGCGACCGGGATCATGTGGGGCGCGCGCTCCGAAGTGTCCTTCGCTCTCGAAATCATCGCGCTCAAGGCGCTGCCGGTGCTCATTCTTGGGGGCTTTACCTCAATTCCCGGCGCAATCATCGGCGGCGTCATCATCGGCGTCGGCGAGAAGATCGGAGAATTCTACTGGGGTCCGTTGCTCGGCAGCGGCATCGAGACCTGGCTCGCTTACGTTATCGCGCTCGTTTTCCTCCTGTTCAGGCCGCAGGGTCTGTTTGGCGAGCGCATCATCGAGCGGATCTGACCGATGTTGTACCGCGAGGTCGGACAGTACAAAACGAATTACGCCGCCGACATGTCGGTAATGCCGCTGATTCAGGATCGCGTCGGAATCGGCATTATCCTGTTCATCGCGGCGGTAATCATCCCGTACTTCGGAAACGCCTTCCTGATTCAGGCGATCATGATTCCATTTCTCGTGTTTTCGCTGGCCGCGATCGGGCTCAATCTGCTGACCGGTTACACGGGGTTGTTGTCGCTCGGCACCGGAGCCTTCATGGGTGTCGGTGCCTATGCCTGTTACAAGCTCACGACTTATTTTCCCGGCGTCAACATCCTGATCTGGATCATTGCTTCGGGCCTCTTCTCGGCAGTAGTCGGCGTCGTGTTCGGACTGCCGTCATTGCGCATCAAGGGCTTTTACCTCGCGGTGGCGACGCTCGCTGCCCAGTTCTTCCTGTCATGGTGTTTTATCCGCCAGCCCTGGTTTTACAATTACAACGCCTCCGGCGCGATTGAAGTGCCGACACGGACGCTGTTCGGCATTCCCGTCACCGGCGCGACGGCAGCCGATGCCACTCGTTACTACGTCGTGCTGGGAATCGTAGTCGCGATGACGTGGCTTGCTTCCAATCTCGTGCATGGCCGGATCGGCCGCATGTGGATGGCGGTGCGCGACATGGATCTGGCGGCCGAGCTGATCGGCATCAGATTGCTACGCACCAAGCTTCTCGCGTTCGCCGTATCGTCGTTCTACTGCGGCGTTGCCGGCGCGCTGCTCGTTTTCCAATGGTACGGCAGCGCCGAGCCCGCCGTGTTCGATGTCAATCTGAGTTTCTTTATCCTCTTCATGGTGATCATCGGTGGCCTCGGCAGCCTGACGGGCTCGTATCTGGGCGCTGCGCTGATTTTCATCCTGCCAATCGTACTGCGCTACATACCGCCGCACCTCGGGATTCCGATCCGGCCGGCGACCGTCGACCACATCCAGTACATGGTGATCGGTGCGCTGATCGTGCTGTTTCTGATTGTCGAACCGAACGGGCTCGCGCGTTTGTGGCAGATCGGTAAGCAGAAACTGAGGGTGTGGCCTTTCCCGTACTAACAGGGCAAACTGCACGTAACCCGATTGAAGGGGCGGCCAAAGCGAAGGCCGATGGAAAACAGGCGGTACGCCGCCGGGATATAGAGGGAGGAGACGAATGCGATTGCATCGAGTTCTGCTCGGAACGGCGCTCGCCGCCGCAACCCTGCTGACAGTGCCGCTGGCGGCAAGCTCGGCCGACGGTATTTACGTTCCGTTGTTTTCGTATCGCACCGGTCCCTTTGCGGGCTCCGGGACGCCGATCGTGAACGGCATGGCCGACTACCTCAACATGCTCAACGAGCGTGATGGCGGCATCGGTGGCGTGAAAATAATCGTCGAAGAGTGCGAGACGGGCTACGACACCAAGAAAGGTCTTGAGTGCTACGAGCAGGTCAAGGCGAAAAACCCGGTCGTGATGAATCCCTACTCGACCGGCATCACGTTGCCGCTGATCCCCAAGGCCGCGATCGACAAAATCCCGATCCTGTCGATGGCTTATGGCCTCTCGGCGTCGGCTGACGGCAATACTTTCCCGTGGGTCTTCAATCCGCCGGCAACCTATTGGGATGGCGCCTCGATGTTCATCCGCTACGCGGGCGGCAAGGAAGGCGGACTTGAGCGGCTCAAGGGCAAAAAGATCGGTCTGGTCTATCTCGACGCGCCGTATGGCAAGGAGCCGATCCCGTTGCTCGAAGCGTTGGCCAAGGATTACGGATTTGAGCTCAAGCTCTATCCGGTTCCTGCGGCCGAAATGCAGAACCAGTCGTCGCAGTGGCTCAACATCCGCCGCGACCGGCCGGACTGGATCTACCTCCAGGGCTTCGGCGCAATGAACCCGACCGCCGTGAAGGAAGCCGCGAAGATCAATTACCCGATGGACCACCTGATCGGTAACTGGTGGGCCGGCAATGACGACGACGCCCGTCCGGCCGGCGACGGTGCCAAGGGGTACCTGTCGCTCGACTTCAACCAGGTCGGCACAAACTACAAGGTCATCCAGGACATCCTCAAATATGTCGTGGACAAAGGTAAGAGCCAGACACCGAAAGATCGCGTTGGCGAGAACCTCTATAACCGCGGCGTGCTCAACTCGATCATCATTGCGGAAGGTATTCGTACGGCGCAGAAAGTCTCCGGAAAGAAGCAGATTACCGGCGAAGACATGCGTCGCGGCCTTGAATCGCTCAACATCAACGAAGCGCGTCTGAAGGAAATCGGAGCGGATGGTTTCGCCGCACCGATGAAGGTCGCGTGCGACGATCACAACGGCCACAACGCCGCCTATATGGCGAAGTGGGACGGAACCAAATGGGTCAAGGGCTCGGACTGGATCGAGCCGCTCAAGAGCAAAGTTCGCCCGCTCATCGAGTCAGCTGCCAAGGACTATGCTGGCGCCAACGCCGGATGGCCGAAGCGTACCGAGGCTTGTGACAAGTCCTCCTGAAGCATGACCAATCCCTCTCCCCGCCGCCGGCGGGGAGAGGTTCTTGTCTGGAGTCAGCATGTCGCTCGCGGTGCAGACCACCAAGATCTCCGCTGCGGCGGATAAGATACTCTCGATCAATAATATCGAGGTGATCTACGACCACGTCATCCTGGTGCTCAAGGGCGTATCGCTCGAAGTGCCAAAGGGCGGAATTGTCGCACTCCTGGGCGCGAATGGCGCCGGAAAAACCACCACCCTGAAGGCAATTTCAAATCTGCTGCATGCCGAGCGCGGCGATGTCAGCAAAGGCTCCATCGTATTTGATGGCGCCGAAGTCCACGATCTTTCGCCAAACGAACTGGTGCGGCGCGGCTGCATCCAGGTGATGGAAGGCCGGCATTGCTTTGGCCATCTCACGATCGAGGAGAACCTGCTGACCGGCGCTTTCACGCGCCGTGACGGCAAGGCGGCGATCAAACGCGACCTTGATCTGGTCTACTCCTACTTCCCGAAGCTCAGTGAACGGAAGGGCTCTCTTGCCGGCTACACATCGGGCGGCGAGCAGCAGATGTGCGCGCTTGGCCGCGCACTCATGTCGCGCCCGAAAATGATCCTGCTTGACGAGCCATCAATGGGCCTTGCGCCGCAAATCGTTGAGGAAATTTTCGAGATCGTGAAGGACCTCAATGAA
>DASPUD010000118.1:0-69909 GCA_035623095.1 Pseudolabrys sp. | reverse complement strand
ATTACTGGATGCCCCGCTTGCGCGGGGCATGACGGCAGAGAGGTTGCACCTTGCCGCAGCGGCATGAGAAAGTAGCCCCGTCAAAAGGAAGTCCTTGCATGCCCGACCCGATGATCCCGCGCGACCGTGCCCCCTATTCGGCGATTGTCGACCGCCCGCCGCTCAAGCTGCCGGGCAAGGCCCGCATCGTGTTCTGGACCATCGTCAACTACGAGGTCTGGGACATCGGCAAACCGATGGCGCGACAACTGCTGCCGGCGCCGACCGGCGTCCAGCTGATGCCCGACGTGGTGCATTGGGGTTTCCATGAATACGGCATGCGGGTCGGCTGCTGGCGTTTCTTCGAGCTGTTCAAGCGCCTCGGCATCAAGCCGACGCTCGCCGCCAATGCGCGCATCTGTGAGGATTACCCGCGCGTCGCCGAGCAGGCGCGTGACGATGGCTGGGAATTCATGGGCCATGCCTATGAACAAGGTCCAATCCACAAGGAGGCTGACCAGGCCGGCATGATCAAACGGACCATGGACATCATGACGAAGTTCACCGGCAAGAAGCCCGTCGGCTGGCTCGGACCGGGACTGACGCAAACGCTCGACACGCCGGAGCTGCTGGCAGCCGCCGGTGTGAAATATATCGGCGACTGGGTCTACGACGATGAGCCGACGGTGATCCGCACCGCCAAGGGTCCGCTCGTCACCCTGCCCTACACCATTGAGTGCAACGACATCCCGATGATGCTGATCCAGCATCACGAGAGTGATTACCTGCTCAAACGCACCATCGACCAGTTCGACCGGCTCTACGCCGAGAGCGAAAAGCGCGCGAAGTTCTGCGCGCTGGCGATTCATCCCTACATCAGCGGCCAACCGCACCGGATCAAATATCTCGAGCAGATCTATGATTACGTGAACAAGCGCGACGGCGTGCTGCACTGGAATGGCGAGCAGATTTACGACTGGTACCGCGGCATCGCCAAGGTCGAAGCCGCGGCGTAGGGGCATATCAACATACTCCGCTCATTCCCGCGCAAGCGGGAATCCAGTGACGGCATCTCACGCTCTGGACCCCCGCTTTCGCGGGGATGAGCGGATGATGGGTGCTATCGGCCTTGCTTCCGCCGCCGCATAACAACAAGATCGGCTATCTGGGAGGATCATATGTGCATCAAAACATTTGCAGGCGTCGTCATCGGTGCGCTCGCGCTTACTCTGCCGCACGCCGATGCCGCGGAAATCCGCCTGGCCCGGCAATTTTCCGTGGGCTACCTGCAGCTCAACGTGATGGAGCATCAGCAGCTCATCGAGAAACATGCCAAAGCCCTCGGCCTGAACGACGTGAAAGTGACATGGTCGACTTTCAACGGACCCGCGGCAATCAATGACGCGCTCATCTCGGGCAATATCGACATTGCCACCGGTGGCGTCCCCGGCCTGCTGGTCCTGTGGGCGCGCACCAAGGGCACACCACAGGAAGTGCGCGGCATTTCCGCGCTCAGCTCGCAGCCGTTCCTGCTCAACACGCGCGATCCCGCCATAAAGTCGATCAAGGATTTCAAGGACGGCGACCGCATCGCGGTCCCCGCCATCAAGGTTTCCGTGCAGGCGATCACCCTGCAGATGGCCGCGGCAAAGGCGTTCGGCGTCAAGAGCTTCGAAAAGCTCGACCCGCTCACGGTGTCGATGACGCCGCCCGATGCGACCATCGCGTTGCTGGGCGGAAAATCGGAAGTCACGTCCGCGTTCAGCGTGCCGCCGTTCCAGTATCAGCAGCTGGAAAATCCCGCCATCCACACCGTGCTCAATTCGTTCGACGTGATGGGCGGATCGCACACTTTCACGGTGGCCTGGACCACGGCGAAATTCCGCGATGGCAATCCTGTCCTCTACAAGGCGTTGATTGCTGCGCTCAAGGAAGCGACCGACATCGTCAACAAGGACAAGCAGGCCGCGGCGGCGCTTTGGATCGAGGATTCAAAATCAAAGCTGCCACTGGAGATGGTCAGCAAGCTCGTTGCCGGACCGCAGGTGCGCTGGACCATGACGCCGGAAAACACCATGAAATATGCAGACTTTATGGCCGAGGTCGGCACGCTGAAGACCAAGGCGGCCTCGTGGAAGGATTATTTCTTTCCTGAGGTCTACGACGAAAAGGGAAGTTGATAATCTCGGAGTCGATCCTATGACCACCCGAAGGGCCGCTTGCAGCTGCGGACAGCTTCATCTCACGGTCGAGGGCGAGCCAGTACGCATCTCCATGTGCTCCTGTCTCGAGTGTCAACGCCGCACCGGCGGCGTGATCAGCAACCAGGCGCGGTTCAGCCGCGATCAGATCACCTTCGCCGGAAAGGAAACGACCTGGAAGCGGACCGCGGAAAGCGGCAACACGCTGACCTTTCACTTCTGTCCGGTGTGCGGATCAACCGTCTACTGGGAGGGCACGGGCTTTCCCGGATACGTCGCCGTCGCCATCGGCAATTTCGCCGATCCGAGTTTCCCGCCGCCGACGATCGCGGTGTGGGAAGAGTCACGCCACCCCTGGGTTACCCTCCCGCCCGACACGCCGCCAAAGCGCGTGCCGAAGCAGGGCTGACAAGGCCCGCCCTGTACAACCCGCGGGGCACCTGCAAAACTACATGAAATAAAGGACGTTGCGTATGAATTTCCCCAAGCCATCCGTCGGCATGCTGCCGAATGACCGTCTCGACTATTCCGCCATTCCCTCCCGCAAGCCGCTGAAACTGCCGAAAGGCGCGCGCATGGTGGTGTGGACCATCACCAATGTCGAGGAATGGGACCCAACGCAGACCATGCCGCGCACGGTGCTCACGCCGCCGGCCGGCGGCTCGCCGATGCCCGACATTCCCAACTGGTGCTGGCACGAATACGGCAACCGCGTCGGCTTTTGGCGGCTGTTGCAGGTCTACGACGATTTCAAGATTCCCGGCGTGATGAATATCAATGGCGTCGCCGTGCAGACCTATCCGGACATCGTAAAAGCCTGCGTCGAGCGCAAATGGGAATTCATCGGCCATGGCTACACCCAGCGCAACATGCAGAAGGTCGAGAACGAGCGCACCGACATCCGCAAGAGCGCCGAGGTGCTTGAGCGCGCGACCGGAAAACGCCCGCGTGGCTGGCTCGGCCCCGGCCTGACCGAAACCTGGGAGACGCCGGATATTCTCGCCGAAGAAGGCTACGACTATGTCGCCGACTGGGTGCTCGACGACCAGCCGGTGTGGATGAAGACGCGCGGCAAGCCGATCCTCAACATTCCCTATACGCAGGAATGCAACGACGTCGCCATGATGCTGATCCAGCATCACAAGGCGTCGGAATTTTACGAACGCGCGATGGATCAGTTCGAGCAGATCTACAAGGACGCCAAGAGCTCGGCACGGGTGATGGCGATCTCGGTGCATCCCTACATCATGGGCGCGCCGCACCGCGCGAAATATTTTCGTAAGATCTACGAGAAGATCCGCAAGAAGCGCGATGTGTTGTTCTGGACCGGATCGCAGATCGCAAGTTGGTACATCAAAACGGGGCCGAAACCGGCCATGTAAATTTATGTAGCGCTCCCTGGGGAGGGTTGGTCATGCATCCACGTGAACGATTGCCCTATTCGCCGATCGAGGGGCGCCCGCCTCTCGCGTTGCCGAAAGGCGTGCGGCTGGTGGTCTGGCCGGTGCTCGCGCTCGAGGAATGGGACATGAGCCGGCCGATGGCGCGCATGGTGATCTCGCCGCCGCAGGGCCAGCCTATGTTACCCGACCACCCGAACTGGAGCTGGCATGAATACGGCATGCGCGTCGGCTTCTGGCGCCTGCGCAAGATGATGCTCAAGCTCGGCATCAGCCCGACGGTCACGCTCAATGCCAAGGTCTGCGAGACCTATCCCTCGGTGGTGCGGGCCTGCATGGAAAGCGGCTGGGAGCTCAACGCGCATAGCTACGATCAGGTGCCAATGCACAAGCTCGACGATCAGCGTGCGGTGATCGAGAAATCGATGGACATCATCGAAAAGTTCTCCGGCAAGCAGCCGCGAGGCTGGTTCGGCCCTGGCCTGACGCAGACGTTCGAGACGCTCGATTATCTGTCCGAGGCGGGCGTCGAATATATCGGCGACTGGGTCCTCGATGACGAACCTGTGACCCTGAAGACGAGCCATAAACCCGTCGTGGCGCTGCCCTACAATTTCGAGATCCACGACATCGTCATGATGGCGCTGCAGAATCATCCGTCGGAAGAGTGGCATTTCCGCGCGCTTGACCATTTCGAGACGCTTTACGCTGAGGCGGCGGAACGGCCGAAATTCATGGCGCTCGCCTGTCACCCTTACCTTTCCGGCGTGCCGCACCGCATCGGCCACGTGGAACGAACCTTTGCGCAGATTCTGTCGCGCGAAGGCGTCGTGGCGTGGGACGGCAGCAAGATCCTCGATTGGTATCTCGCTGAGGGCAAATTGCGGGACGCTGCGTAATGCCTCCGCAGGGTTACCGCAGCTGCTTTGTTCCGCACGATCTGATAAAGCCGCTTGAAGGCGCGCCGACCGGACCGCTCGCCGGACTGACCGCCGTCGTCAAGGATATGTATGACATCGGCGGCGAGCGTACTGGCTGCGGCAGCCCGGAATGGCTCGCGAACCATCCGCCCGCCACGCGCAATTCAACGCCGATCGACAAAATCCTCGATGCCGGCGCGACCATCATCGGCAAGACAGTGTGCGACGAATATTTCTACAGCGTCAGCGGCGCCAACGCGCATTACGGAACGCCAGTCAATGCGCGCGCGCCAGGCCGCCTGCCCGGCGGCTCGTCATCGGGTTCGGCCGCCGCCTGCGGCGCCGGCCTGTGCGACTTTGCGCTCGGCAGCGACACTGGCGGATCGGTGCGCGTGCCTGCGTCTTTCAACGGCATCTATGGCCTGCGGCCGACGCACGAGCGCATCGAGCATAAGGGCGTTGCCGACATGGCGCCGAGCTTCGACGTGCCGGGCTGGTTCGCGACAACGCCCGGTGTGTTCCAGAAGGTCGGGTCGGTGCTGCTCAACGACAAGAGCGTCGCCGCGAAGATCGAGCGCGTCGTTGTGCTCGACGACGCCTTCGAGCAAGCCGAAACGCCGGTCGCCGACCTGCTGCTCACATTGCTCGAATTTATGAGCGATGACCTGCCGGTGATGATGCACGGCCGGATCGCGCCAGATGGATTCGACCCATGGCGAGAGGCCTTCCGCATCGTGCAGGCCTACGAGACCTGGCAAAGCTTTGGTGAATTCATCACGACGCAGAAACCCAAGATTGGTCCCGGAGTGCGCGAGCGCATGGAATTTGCTGCGATCGTCACCAAGACGCAGGCCGATGCGCAGCGTGAGATCATCGCAAAAGCACGTGGCCATATCCGGCAGACCGCGTTGCCCGGCACGGTACTAGCGCTTCCGACCGCCCCCACCATCGCGCCGAAAATCGAAATATCCGGCGCCAAGCTGGAAGACTTCCGCACGCGCGTCATGCGGCTGACCTGCACCTCGGGCATTTCCGGCCTGCCGCAGATGAACATTCCCGCCGGGACGATCAACGGATGCCCGATCGGCCTGTCGTTTATCGGCTGGGAAGGCGGCGATGAGGTGCTGCTTGCGCTTGCCGTCGAATTGTCGCGCCACTGCGGCATGGCGGGGTGAACTCTTTGGCGGGCCCCGGATGCGTGCATAACGAACGCCCGCCCCTTGGTTTCGCCGCCGCACTGGACTATCCGTTAGGCCATGACCGCCCAATTCCTCGACAAGAAGACCATCGCCGAGCTGACCGCGCGGATGTATCTCGACACCGGCGCTGTGCGCTTCATGAAGGACAAGCCGTTCATTTTTACGTCGGGCTGGGCGAGCCCGGTCTACAACGATTCGCGCTGGCTGATCTCGTTCCCGGACGTGCGCTCGGCGCTGATGGATTTCGCGGTCCACACCATCGAGCGTGACGTTGGGCGCGGCAAGTTCGACGCGGTGGCCGGCGGTGAGACCGCCGGCATCCCGTTCGCTGCCTGGATCGCCGACCGCATGCATCTGCCGATGCAATATGTGCGCAAGAAGCCGAAGGGTTTTGGCCGTGGCGAGCAGATCGAAGGCCTGCTCGTTCCCGGGCAGCGCGTGCTGCTGGTCGAGGATCTCGCGACCGACGGCAAGAGCAAAGTGAACTTCATCAATGCACTGCGCGAGGCCGGCGGCAAGTGCGAGCATTGCTTCGTCATTTTCTTCTACGACATCTATCCGTCCGGTCAGAAGATCTTCACCGATCTTGGCGTGACCCTGCACGCGCTGACCACCTGGAAGGATGTTCTAGCCGTCGCGAAGACCAGCGGAAAATTCGAACCGAAGATGCTGGCCGAGGTGGAAAAGTTCATCGGCGATCCGGCCGGCTGGTCGAAAGCGCACGGCGGCGTAGCGGAGGCCGCGGAGTAGTAACTTCGTACCCCCGGGGACACGCCTCTTCCCCGCTCTCCCACATCGTGGTCCAATCTCCCGAAACGGGAGGCCTGTCATGGCGAGAGCAAAACGCAAGGCGATGACGAGCAAGGCACGAGCGAAAAAGGTAACGAAGCGAAGCGCAGCACGGCGCGCACGCGCCCCCTCACGAGCAAGCAGCAAACCGCGCAAGCCGCAGCGCTTCACGGTCAGCCACCATCGCGATGAGGATTTCGACCAGGGTCTGCGGCCCTATTCGGCCTATCGCGATCTCGGCATCGCGCCGGCAACCAACGGCCTAGTGCAGGCGCACGTCATCCGCATGACCAAGCCGTTCAGCGCCGACGAAGTCGCAATCCCGCATTACCACGACGTCGAATTTCAGATGGTCTACGTGCTCAAGGGCTGGTTCTCGAGCGAATTCGAGGGCCAGGGCGTGCACACTTTCCACGCCGGCTCATGCTGGATTCAGCCGCCGAAGATCAAGCACACCGTGCGCGGTTATTCCGACGATTGTGAGCTTCTTGAGATCGTGCTGCCCGCAGACTTCGACACAGTGACGCTGGGGAAGTAACGAACCCTGCTCGTCATGGCCGGGCTTGTCCCGGCCATCCAAGTCTTGGCGCAGAATAAGACGTGGAAGCGCGGGTCAAGCCCGCGCATGACACTTGCGGGGCGAACCTCTTAGCGGCCAGTTTCTCCGCCGGCAGGCTGGAGTAATGCCAATAACCCCTTCAATAGCTGCGTCGGTGAGGGCGGACACCCGCGAATATGCAGGTCGACTGGTATGACGTCTTTCACTCCGCCCGCAACGGCATAGCTGCCGGCAAATATCCCGCCATCGACCGCGCATGAGCCAATCGCAACGACCCACTTCGGTTCCGGGGTCGCATTGTAGGTACGCTCCAGGGCTTCTCGCATGCTTTTTGTCACCGGGCCGGTGACCATGAGGACGTCGGCGTGGCGAGGTGATGCAACAAAACGCAAACCGAAACGCTCGAGATCATAGAACGCATTGTTGAGCGCGTGGATCTCCAGTTCGCAGCCATTGCACGAGCCCGCATCAACCTGCCGGATTGATAGCGAACGACCCAGCCTGGCATTGGCCAAACGATTGACGCTTGCCGCAAGCTCTGCGAGCGCCGTTTCGTCAGCTGTTGGCGCCGGCTCCGTCAACGGGCCAAGAGCAAGACTTTTTGCTAGTACTTTGCGCATCGCTAGAGGTCGTGTCCTGAGTAAGAGCAGTTGAACGATTTATTACAGAGTGGAAAGTCGGCGACGATATTGCCTTCGATTGCAGCCTCCAGCAGGGGCCACTGGAACCAGGACGCGTCGCGCAAGTGGCAGCGCGCTATGCGGCCATTGCTGTCGAGCCGCAGCGCAACGAGCACGTCGCCGCGAAACGCTTCGGCAATTGCAAGGCCCTCGCCCGATATCGTTCTGTCGATTGACGTCCTGATCGGACCACTCGGAATCGCCGAGAGAATCTGATCGATGATGGCCAGACTTTGCTCCACTTCACGAATGCGAATCCAGACGCGTGCATTGACATCGCCGGCATCGAGCACAGGTACTTCGAACGCCAACTTGTCATACGGCGCGTAAGCGAGACTGCGGCGCGCATCGAAGGCGCGGCCGGACGCACGCCCGACGTGGCCGCCGGCGCCGAACTCCCGTGCAAGGTCCTTCCTCACGATCCCGGTGGTGACCGTCCGATCTTGCAAAGAGGCGGTATTGTCATAGAGCTCGACCAGAGCAGGAAAAATGCCGCGCACCTCGGCGAGAAAGGCCTCGGTTTCTGAAAGGCCTTCCGGCGCGATGTCGCGCGCGAGGCCGCCCGGCACAATCACGTCCATCATCAGCCGATGGCCGAAGCAAGCCTCGGCTACCCGCAATGCACGTTCCCGCAGAATTCCGCACTGCGCGTACATGAGCGAAAATGAGGCATCGTTGCAGATCGCGCCGATATCGCCAAAATGATTGGCCAGCCGCTCCAGCTCGGCCATCAGCGCACGCAAATAGGTTGCGCGGGGTGGCGGCGTGACCTGCAGGGCGGCTTCGGTTGCCTCCGCAAATGCAAAGGCATAGGCGACCGTACTGTCGCCGGAAGTGCGCGACGCAAGTTTTGCTGCCTGTTCGAGCGTGGCGCCGGACATTAAAGACTCGATGCCCTTGTGCACCCAGCCGAGCCGCTGCTCCAGCCGCACGACGTGTTCGCCGTTGGCGGTGAAACGAAAATGTCCCGGCTCGATGATGCCGGCATGGACGGGGCCGACCGGAATCTGATGCAGGCCCTCGCCTATTGCCGGCAAAAACGCATATGGCGCAGCGGTCTGCGCGGCAGCTTTTTTTCCCGCCGGATGGCGCACGCCCCAGAAGCCGAGATCTAGCCAAGGGCGGGCATCGGGTGTGCCTACGGCCTCGAGGCCGTAAAGGTCGCTAATTGCCCGCTCGAGCCGTATCGCGGGTGGATGGCTTGCCGCGACGCTCGGAAATTTCCCCGATTTGCAGGAGTAAGTAATGACAACAACGCCGGCGGCCGTCTCGTCCAGCAACGCCATGTGGACATCCAGCGCGTCTCCCCACAGCGCAAGCAACGTGCAGCGGCCCTCTGCCAGCAGATCGATTGCCTGATGCCAGCCTTGCTCAGCGACGATTACGCGTGGCCACGGCCGGTGTGCCTTGGCGGCTTCGAGATGTGCGATGTCGTCGATGAGGGTCACTGACGTTATCCCAGCAAGCGCGCTACGTTTTGGAAGCCATCCACCAGCGCCGGCGGCATGTAGATGCCAGCGACAAACACGATCGCCAGGTGGACAAACATTGGCACGTAAGAAGCCTCGGCCCGCGAAGTTGGTCCGCGCGGCGCACCAAAAGCGATCGTATTGAGCCGCAAGAACAGGCCTCCGAGCGCAACCAGAATGCCGAGCACAAGAATCGCCGCCAGCCATGGCTCGCGCGCGAAGGTCGAGCTGATAATCAGAAATTCGCTCGTGAAGATGCCGAGCGGCGGCAGGCCCGCAATCGCGACCACGCCCAGCACCAGACCCCAGCCGAGGACCGGGCTTGTGACGGTCAAACCGCCCATGTCGGCGATTTTCTGTGTGCCTTTGACCTGGGCGATATGGCCGACCGCGAAAAAGATCGCCGACTTCGTCAGCGAATGCATGCTCATATGAAGGAGGCCGGCAAAATTTGCGAGCGGACCGCCCATGCCAAACGCGAACACGATGATGCCCATGTGTTCGATCGAGGAATAGGCGAACATGCGTTTGATGTCGCGCCGCCGGTAGAGCATGAAAGCCGCGAACAGGCAGGAGATCAGGCCCATGATCACCATGAGCGGGCCGGGCGCGATCGCAGCCGGATTGAGCGCGAGAAGCATTTTGAAGCGTAACAGCGCGTAGAGCGCGACATTGAGCAGCAGGCCGGAAAGTACCGCCGAAATCGGCGTCGGGCCTTCGGCGTGCGCGTCGGGCAGCCAGGCATGCAAAGGCGCAAGTCCGACCTTCGTGCCATAGCCCAGCAGCAGGAATACGAAAGCGACGTTGAGCAATGCGGGATCGAACTTCGCCGCGTGCGTGACCAGTACGGTCCACACCATCGCCTCGAGACCTTCACCGATGACCGGCCGCGCCGCCATGTAGACAAGTATGGTGCCAAACAGCGCCAGCGCGATGCCAACGCTGCCGAGGATGAAATACTTCCATGCCGCTTCCAGGGCTTCGTGCGTGCGGTAGATGCCGACCATCAGCACGGTGGTCAGCGTCGCCATCTCGATGGCCACCCACATGAGGCCGATATTGTTCGCGACGAGCGCAAGATTCATCGCGAACATCAGCACCTGATACATCGCGTGATAGAACCGCACGAACGCCGGCGTCAGCCGGCCGATTTCAATTTCGTGATCGATATAGCTCGCGCTGAAGACACTGGTGGTAAAACCGACGAAAGTGGTGAGGACGATGAAGACCTTGTTGAGGTCATCCACCAGGAGATAGGGACCGGACCTTGGGTCAACGATGAACAACGACACAGCGGTGAGGAACGTGAGCAACGCCGCGACGACATTAAGCCGCGCCGTCAGCCGGTAACCGGGCAATACCGACAGCAACGCAGCTGCGACCGCGGGTATAGCGATGACGCCTGTGAGCGCGTCGATCATTGTCGCTCTCCGCGAAACCGATCGAGCGCCTGCACGTCGACTGTGTCGAATCGTTCGCGGATCCGGAACAGGAAAATGCCGATTACGATAAAAGCGATCAGCACCGAGAAAGCGACGCTGATCTCCACCACCAGCGGCATGCCCTTGGCGCCTGTCGCCGCCAGTACCAGGCCATTTTCCAGTGACATGAAGCCGACAACCTGACTCACCGCATTGCGCCGCGTCACCATCATCAACAGGCCGAGCAGCACGACCGAGAGCGCGAAAGCAAGATCCTCGCGTGCAAGCGGATCGGCATCTGCCGTAACCCGCAGCATGACCACCATCGAAAGTGCGACCAGCCCCATGCCGAGCAGCATCGTGGGGCCGACCCCGACGACCGTTTCAATTTCACGATGGATACCGAGGCGGACAATGATGCGATGCAAGGCGGTCGGTATGATGATCGCCTTGAACACGAGCGCGATCACCGCGGTCAGATAAAGATGCGGCGCGTCCTGCACAAAAGCCTGCCAGGCAACCGAAGCGGCCAGCACCAGCGCGTGCAGCGCGTAGACATTCAGCAGCGCATAGAGCCGGTCCTGGTAAAGCTGGATGAAGCTCACCAACACCAGTGACCCGGCGAGCAAATGAGAGACGTCAAAAGACAGGCCGCGCATCTACAGACTCCGCGAAACAAACAAGAGCAGCGTGCCGAGCAGGCCCAGCATCAAGGCGGCGCCAAGGAAGGCCGGCACCCGGAACACGCGCATCTTGGCGATGGATGTCTCAAACACCGCGAGAAGAAAGCCGCCGACAAAGAGCTTGGCGACGTAAGAAAGGATCCCGATCGTTATTGCGGCAGCGCCTCCGTCAGGCGGTGCAATTCCCCACGGAACGAACAGACAGGCAATTACCGAGACGTAGAGCAGCAGCTTGAGCTCGGAGGCGAAGTCAATCAGCGCCAGATGGCGGCCGGAGTATTCCAGCACCATCGCCTCATGCACCATGGTGAGCTCGAGGTGAGTCGCCGGATTATCGACCGGAATGCGCGCATTTTCCGCGATCGCCACGATGATCAAAGCAAGCAGTGCAAGGCCAAGCGAAACTCTCAGGCCTACCTGACCCGACATCATATAAGCGGCCATGGTTGACAGTTGTGTCGAGCCGGCAGTCAGCGCGAGCGTGAATACGATCATCAGCATGGCCGGCTCTGCGAGTGACGCGATCATGACTTCGCGGCTAGAGCCGATGCCGCCGAAGCTGGTGCCGACATCAAGGCCGGCCAGCGCAAGAAAGAAACGCGCGCTGCCGAGCAAGGCGATAAGCGCGATCAGATCGGCCGACCAGGAAAACAACAGGCCGCTGCGGAAGGTCGGCACCAGGGATACCGCGACCCAGGTACCCGCGAACACGATGTAAGGAATGACACGGAACAGCCACGACGCACTGTCGGCCAGCACGACTTCCTTGCGCAGCAGGCGCACAAGATCGCGATATGGCTGCAACAACGGCGGCCCTCGCCGGCGCAGCAAGCGCGCTTTCACCTTGCGCACGAATCCGGTGAGCAATGGTGACAGCAGCAGCACCAGCAGCATCTGCCCGCCTTGAAATATGAAATCGCGGATCAGGGCCATATCGCCAGCACCAGGAGAAGCAGCACCAACGCTGAAAATACGAGAGTGAGGTAGCGCCGGATCGTGAGAAATTGCAGGACGTTGAGGCGTTCAGTTGCGTAACTGACAAAAGTGGCGATCGGCTCGTAGGCCGCCTCCCAGATCAGATCACGCAGCTCGACGGTGAGCCGCGCCGGTGCGGTCGCACCCGGCGGTGGCATCTCACCGATCTCGCGCGCACGGAACAGCGCCGTGCCGTAGACCCGGCGGATCGGCTGAGCGAAGCTCGATGCCGTGTATTGCGTCGCAGGACTAGCGTCCGGATAGCCGCAGTCCCAGGCGGGGCCACGCCGCAACTTGTCGGAGGCCAATCGATGAATGGCGAAAGCGGCAATGGAGCCGGATAGCGTGACGAAGATGAATACAAGCAGGCCGTTATAGGAACTGCGGCTCTCCGCAATCGGCACGACGGTCAACCAATCCAGGCCCGTCTGGTGCGGCATGCTCACGCCGATCAATGTCTTGGTCACTGGCCCGAGCGCGTCGATGAAAATGCCGGGCAGGATGCCGGCGATAAGGCACAAGGCCGAGAGGAAGAACATTGCAGCGAGCGAGTTGCTGTCTGTCTCTTGCGCATCCGCGGCGGCGGACGTGCGTGGACGGCCGAGAAAACTCACGCCGAAGGCTTTGACAAAACAGGCGGCGGCAAGGGCCGCTGACAGCGCCAGCAATGCACCCACCGCCGGCACCAGGAATTTCAGGCCCCAGGATGGCAGTTGCGGGCTCAGCAGGATCGCCTGAAAGGTCAGCCATTCCGATACGAAGCCGTTGAGCGGAGGCAATGCGGAAATCGCCACACAGCCGACAAGGAACACGAAGGCGGTCTGTGGCATGCGATGGATGAGGCCGCCAAGATGCTCCATGTCGCGCTCGCCGGTCGAATTGAGCACGGCGCCGGCGCCGAAAAAGAGCAAACTCTTGAAAATGGAATGATTGAATACGTGCAGAAGTCCGGCGGTAAGCGCCAATGCTGCGGCCGCCGCCATTCCGTGCGCCTTGAAAGCGAGCGCAAGACCAAGGCCGATATAGATGATGCCGATGTTTTCAACGGTGTGATAGGCGAGCAGCCGCTTGAGATCATGCTGCATGAGCGCGTAGAGCACGCCCATGACTGCCGTGATGCCGCCAACCGAGAGCACAAGCATGCTCCACCACCAGGCGGGGGCGCCGAGCAGATCGAATGCAATTCGCACGAAGCCGTAGACGGCAACCTTGGTCATAACGCCGCTCATGAGCGCGGATACGTGGCTCGGCGCTGCGGGATGCGCGAGCGGCAGCCAGGCGTGCAGCGGGACTATGCCAGCCTTCGATCCGGCGCCGGCAAGCGCAAGTATCAGCACGAGCGCGGCAACGGAAGAAGAAGGATGCGACGCGCGAATTGCATCGAAAAGATAGTTGCCATTCGCGCCGGCGAGCAGGCCGAAGGCGAGCAGCAATGCCAACGTGCCGAAGCTCGCCATCAGCAAATAGACATAACCTGCCTGGAGATTTTCGCGTTCGCGGTGATGGGCAACGACCAATGCCCAGGACGAGAGCGACATGAACTCCCAGGACAACAAGAAGCTGAACGCGTCGTCACAAAGTACGACGAGATTCATGGCCGCAAGGTAGGCCGGGTAGAAAGGCAGCACGCGTTCCGGCGCCTGCTCGTGCTGGCCATAGCCGAGCGCAAATAGACTGGCGGCAGCGCCTCCAACGTTGACGATGATAATGAAAAAGGCCGCAAGGCTATCAATGCGGAAATGCGCGCCGAGCCACGGCAAACCGAGTGGCAAAGTTGCGGCAGAGGATGTCCCGGCGAACAGATTGAGCAGCCCGACTATGCTCAGCATCACCGAGACAATGAGGCTCGCGCCGTAAATAACACCGCTCGCATTGGGCGAAGCGCGCAACATGACCGCTATTGGCGCAAGTGCCAGCAGCGCCGCTACGCCACAAAGTGCGTAGACCACCATCAGCGACCCCGCTCGACGCGTGTGCCGATTGTCAGGGCGCAAGCGCTCATTTGAGCCGTACCCCGCGGCCGCCGCTGCTTGACGTGGCGCCCTCGCCGATCAGCTCGATTCCGTTGGCGGCAAGCGCAGCAACCAACTTCATGAGCGAATCCACGTTGCCGCGGACCACCCCGTTGCTGGCCTCCATGCGCTGAACCGTTGGCAGCGACAGACCCGACCGCTCAGCCAACTCGCGCTGATCGATACCGAGCAACGCCCTGGCAGCTCGCATTTGTGCGCTGGTGATCAAGTTTATAACCTTTTTTTTGGCCCGAAAAAAATGACTTTAGAAGTATGATAATTTTATACTTATGCGTCAAACATCATATAAGATATTAAAAACATCATAGACTAACTAACTGATAATATTTAGTTATTTCTCCACATCATCATCCGACAGCACACGCAGCGCGGCGCCGTCGACGTCGCTGTATTGGCCGTTCTTCAACGCCCACAGGAAGGCGAACAGACCAGCGAGGCCGAGCCCCAACGCCATAGGCACGAGATAGATCAGAACGTTCATGGCCTGCGCCCCCGCAGGGCATTCAACGTCACCAGCAACGACGACCCCGACATTGCCAGTGCCGCAATCAACGGCGTGACCGCGCCGGCAATGGCGACCGGCACCGCAATCGCGTTGTAGATGGCGGCCAGCCAGAGATTTTGCTTCATCAGAGCATGCGCACGGCGCGCGATGACGACGGCATCGACCACGGGGGCAAGCCGCTCGCCGAGAAAGACCGCATCGGCGTGTGCCTGCGTGACGTCGGCGGCGCTGATGGGCGACAGGGATACGTTCGCGACGGCGAGCGAGGGCGCATCGTTGAGGCCATCGCCGACCATGAGAACCTGGCGGCCATTGGCCTTCAGAGTTTCTATGCAAGAGATCTTCTCGGCCGGCTTGAGACACCCTTGCCAGCGAGCAATGCCGAGCGCGCGGGCGACCGGTTCGACCGCCTCATCGCGGTCGCCGGAAAGAATCCGCAGATCCAACCCACGCGCTGCCAGCGCCCTTATTACATTCACCGCATCCGGGCGCAGCTTCTGGGCGATTGCAATGCTGATCGCGCGCGCGCCGTGCGCAAACCAGATGCGCGACAAATCCGATTCACTGCACGAAGGATGCACGATCCCACAAAATTCTGCGCTTCCCAATCGCGCCTCTACGCCATCAACCAGCGCACGCACGCCCCGCCCTGGCTCTTCTATCGCGCCATTGAATGGTTTGCGCGTGATCGCCTCGCGCGACAAGGCGACAGCCAACGGATGCCGGCTCGACAACGCGAGGCGCGCCGCCTTTTGCAGCAGATCCGGATGGAGCGATGCAACATTGACAACGCGCGGCTCCGGCAGCGTCAGCGTGCCGGTTTTGTCGAATATGATGGTGTCGACTTGCGCCAGCCGTTCAATTGTTTCCCCGGCATTGAGGATGATGCCGGCGCGGAACAGCGCTCCGGAAGCAACCACCTGCACGGCGGGGATCGCCAGCGCCAGCGCGCAGGGGCAGGTAATAATGAGAACGGCGATTGCCGTCACCACCGCATCATGCAGCGGGGCGCCCGCAAGCAGCCAGCCGGCAAAAGTCAGCGCGGCGGTGAGATGAACGACCGGCGCATAGACACGCGAGGCGCGGTCCGCCAGCCGCATGACGCGGGACTTCGCACTCGCCGCCTTTTCGAGCAGCTTTTCGATCTCGTCGATCAACGCGGCGCCGCCCGCCGCGGTAACGCGCAAGATCAGCGCACCGGAATAGTTCATACTGCCGGCATAGATAACCGCGCCGGATGTGACCGGACGGCGGGCGGTTTCGCCCGTGATCAGGCTTTCATCAATTTCGGAAGTTCCGCCGAGCACGGTGCCGTCGGCCGGGACCCGCTCGCCCGGCTTGATCAGCAAGCGATCGCCGGCTTTCAGCGCAGCCACCGGCACGCTTACCAATTCGTCGCCGGCAAAGCGCCGGGCGGTGTCAGCCTTCAACGCCGCCAGGTTTCCGGCGATTGCCCGCGTCTTGCGGCGCATCGCGTGGTCGAGCGTGCGGCCGACCAGCAGGAAGAACAGCAGCATGATGGCGGAATCGAAATAGGCATGTTCGGCGTGATTTGCGGTCTCCACCAGAGACATCCCGAGCGCCAGGATGACACCGAGCGAAATCGGCACGTCCATATTTAGCGCGCGCGATTTGAGCGCGCGCCAGGCGCTGACGAAGAACGGCCGCCCTGCATAGGCGGCCGCCGGCAGCGCGATTAAGGCCGAAGCCCAATGGAAAAAATCACGGGTTTCCGGCGTGATGTCGGTGACGTTGCCTGACCAGACCGACACCGACAGCAGCATGATGTTCATGGCGGCAAAGCCGGCAACCGCCATGCAGCGCGTCAGCTGACGCGCAGTCGCCGCCTCTTCCTGCTCGGCGCGCAGCGGCACGAAGGGATGCGCCGGATATCCGTTTGCTTCTAGCGCTTCGAGGATTTGCGCCGGTTCGACCGTGCCATCGGCCCAGGTCACATGCAGACGGCGGTTGGTAAAGTTAAGCCGCGCTTCCTTGACGCCCGGCAGGTTTTTCACCGCGCCTTCAACGCGGGCAATGCAGCCGCCGCAGGCAACCCCTTCAACCGCAAGCTCCATCCCGAGCGTGCCGGCGCCGGCTGGCTTGGCGTAGAGAGAGAGGTCGAGAGTTTCAGTCATAACTTTGCGCCTTACACTTTATTCCGCTCATTCCCGCGCAAGCGGGAATCCACTGCTGCCTTTCAACCTCATCCTTCGCTCTGGATCCCTGCTTTCGCGGGGATGAGCGTGAATTTGTAATCACCTCAGCGTCACGCGGCTGCGCGAGCGGAACACGCGTGTGTCGCCGCGGTAGAGATCGATGATCAGGTCCCACTGGCCCGGCTGCGCCTGGGCCACGCCGTGAAATTGACCGGTGCCGGTATTGCTGAGCGCGATCACGTGATCGAGCCGTTCATCAGCAGGGTGCGCAAGGCGCGCCTGCGCGATAAGCCCTGTCAGCGGGGTGCTTTTTGCATCGCGTGCCGAGAGATCGAGTACGGCTTCGCCGGCGCCGCTGCGCGCAAGCTTCCCCTGGACCTGCCAATGCAGGGCGTCCTGCTGCTCCGCCCGGGCGATATCCTGCTCGAACACGAGGCCGGCTTTGTAAGAGCTCGTTGTTTGCACGCCGCCGAACGTGGAGGTCGCGGCCTTCACCAATACCGCGTTGACTGCGAAGACCAGCCCGAAGAACCCGAGAAAGCAGAACAGCACATGCTTTCCAGTGAGCTCTCGCCGCTTGCGATGGTTGTCCATCATGGCCCTCCCTCACTGCGGTCCGAAGAAATGATCGCGCACTTCCGCGGTTTCACCGGTGTCGATATCGATCAGCTTGACGAGAATCGACGTCGATGGTGCCGGCGGGGTGTTGCTGTAGTCGGTCACCACGATACGCACTTCCTTGGTTTGATCCGGCCCAACCGTGACCAGCTGTCGTCCGTCGGCGCGCGGCGGCAGCCCGACAAAGTCAACGAGTGTCGACGGCAGACCCAGAATGGTGACAATGAAGTCGCGATATTTGAGCCGCTTGTTGACGATGCGGATGGCGTAGCCGTTGCGTATCGCGCCATCCGATAGCCGCACATACATGGGATTGCGGTCATGGATGACGCTGATGCCCTCGGTGTCGCGGGTGGCAAGCGTGACAAGCATGAGACCACCGACAACCGCGATGACCGCGGCATATAGCGCGGTGCGCATCCGCAGCAACTTGTAGAAGACCGGCTTGCCCTCGACCCGCTGCTTGATGTTGAGATCGGTGTCGTAAGCGATCAGGCCAGTGGAACGGCCAAGTTTGGTCATGACTGCATCGCAGGCATCGATGCACAGGCCGCACTGGATGCAGCCAAGGCTGGCGCCGCCGCGAATATCGACTCCCGTCGGGCAAACATGCACGCACTGCAGGCATTCGACGCAGTCGCCGGCCGGTTCGCCGCGCGCGCGGAGCTGTTCCGCCTTTTTGGCAGAGCAGCGTGGTTCGCCGCGATCGTAACGATAAGTGACGTTAAGCGCGTATTCGTCGGTCAACGCGGCCTGGATACGCGGCCACGGGCACATATAGAGGCAAACCTGCTCGCGCATGTGTCCGGCGAGCGAATAGGTCGTGAATGTAAGAATCCCGATCCACAGGTAGGCGATGAATGGCGCTTCGCCGGTCGCGAGCTCTTTCACCAGTGTCGGCGCATCGGCGAAGTAGAGCACCCAGGCGCCACCGGTCCACCAGGCAACCATGAGCCAAAGAAAGTGTTTGATGCCCTTGCGCGCGTAGGTTTCCACCGTCCACTTGCGGACGTCGCGTTGCATATGCTCGCGGCGGTCGCCCTCGACGAACCGCTCGATGGCAAAGAAGAGATCGGTCCACACCGTCTGCGGGCACAGATAGCCGCACCATACCCGGCCGGCGACCGCGTTCATCAGGAACAGAATGATCCCCGCGAGAATCAGCAGGCCCGTGAGGTAGTAAACTTCCTGCGGCCAGATCTCGATAAAAAAGAAGTAGAAACGCCGGTTGGAGAAGTCGATCAGCACCGCTTGCGAGGGCGCGTTCGGGCCCCGGTCCCACCGCACAAATGGCAGCAGGTAGTAGATCGCCAGTGTAACGACGAGCACGGCCCATTTGATGTTGCGGAATGTGCCGTGGACGCTCTGCGGATAGATTTTTCGCCGGGGCGCATAGAGCGGCATGTCGTCATCGGGCGGTGCACCCCCGACTTCCGCCTCAGCCACCAAATGCGCAAGAGCCGGCGCACCCGGCGCCGGCTGATAAACCGACATCATGCGCACCTGCGCGGTCATTTTTCTCCGCCGCCGAAAGTGTGAACGTAAACGGTCAGCGCCTTGATGGTCGGCTCGCTCAGTCGGCCGCCCCAGGCCGGCATCACCGAGCCGCGGCCGTTCTGGATGCCTTGCACAATGGTCGCCTTGTCCGACGAATAGAGCCAGATCTTGTCGGTCAAGTTCGGCGCGCCCATTTCGCGATTGCCTTTGCCTTCCGGACCGTGACAGAGCGCGCAATTATCGGCGAAGACTTTCTTGCCGAGGGCGAGATCGGCGCCCCGCTCCGACGGCAGCCCCGAAAGCGATCGCGCATAGTCGGCCACCGCCGAGATTTCGTTGGGCTTGAGAATATTGTCGCGGCCAAAGGCGGGCATCGTGCCCGCGCGGCCCTTGTCGTCGCCGGCGCGCGCGCCATGACGGATGGTTTGCTCGATGTCTGCGAGCTTGCCGCCCCACAGCCAGTCGTCGTCATTGAGATTGGGATAGCCCTTGGCGCCGCCACCGCCCGCGCCGTGACAGGGAGCGCAATTGTCGGCGAAGGCGACCCGGCCCTGCGCGCGGGCGAAATCGAGCAGCTGCGGATCGGCGACAATGCTGGCAAGCGAAGCCGCCGCCAGCTTTTCCACCATAGGCCCGCGCTGCTGCTTGAGCGCTTCGAGATCTTCGACCACCGCGCTGCGCGTGTGATAGCCGAACACGCCTTGTGTCGCGTTGGTCAGCAGCGGCCAGGCCGGATAGACGATCCAGTAGCCGATCGACCAGACGATGGTGATGTAGAACAGCCAGAGCCACCAGCGTGGCAGCGGCGTGTTCAGTTCGCGCAGGCCATCCCATTCATGCCCTGTGGTGGGCATCCCGGATACGGCATCAATTTCGTGATGTTGGTCGGCCACGGTTCAGTCCTCCCGCAGCGGAATGCGCGCCGCGTCATCGAATTGTTTCTTACGCGAAGGCCATAGGGCGTAGGCGAGCACTAGCGCGAAAATCACGGCGAAATAGCCAAGTCCCCAGGTCTGGGCAAACTCGGCAACGGCTCGGTAGGTCGGGTCCATCGCGTTCACCGGATGTTGACTTTGTCGTCGTAGAGCTTGAAGTCGACCTGCGTGCCGAGCATCTGCAGGTAGGCAATCAGGGCATCGGCTTCCGTAATGCGGCCCGGATCGCCGTCAAAGTCGCGCGCGTTACTCTTCGGATAGCGCTTGATCAGATCCGCGGCGTCGGGATTGTCGTTGGTCGCCTGCGCCACCACATCGGCACCCGCCTTGGCGATCATGTCTTCCGTATACGGAACACCGAGAAGCGCCTGCGCTTTCAGGTCTTGCGCTATATGCGAAAAATCGAGATCGGTCTGCGCCAGCCACGAATAATCCGGCATGATCGAGCCCGGGACGACCGAGCGTGGATCTTTCAGGTGGTCACGATGCCAGTCGTCGGAATACTTGCCGCCGATGCGGGCAAGATCAGGTCCGGTACGCTTGCTGCCCCACTGAAACGGCTTGTCGTACATGCTTTCGGCAGCAAGCGAATAGTGCCCGTAACGTTCGACTTCATCCCGCAGCGGACGGATCATCTGCGAATGACAGAGATAGCAGCCTTCACGCACGTAAATGTTTCGGCCGGCGAGCTCGAGCGGCGTATAAGGACGCACGCCGTCAACTTTCTCGATGGTATTCTTCAGGTAGAAGAGCGGGACGATCTCCACGAGCCCGCCGATCGCGATCACGATCAGAATTCCGATGACCAGAACGATCGAGTTCTTCTCGAAAATGGCGTGTCTTGACCAGTACGACATGGCTGCCCCCTATTCCGCCGGCGCCAGCCGCAGACCGGCGGGCTCGGCGGAGGCCGCCGAAGTCACGGTTTTCCAGAGATTCCAGGCCATCAGCAGCGCGCCCGTGAGGAACAGCAGACCACCGAGCGCACGGACGACGTAGAACACGTGCATCGCTTCCACGGTTTCGACGAAGGAATACTCAAGGAAGCCGAGGCTGGTGTAGGAACGCCACATGACGCCCTGCATGATGCCCGACACCCACATCGCGCTGACATAGAGAACGATGCCGATGGTCGAGATCCAGAAATGCCAGTCGACCAGCTTGAGAGAATAGAGCTGCCGGTTCCAGAGCCACGGCACGAGACAATAGAGCGCGCCAAACGAGATGTAGCCGACCCAGCCGAGCGCGCCTGAATGCACGTGGCCGATGGTCCAGTCGGTATAGTGCGACAGCGAGTTGACGATCTTTATCGACATCAGCGGCCCTTCGAAGGTCGCCATGCCATAGAACGCAACCGACACCACCATCATGCGCAGCACCGGATCGGTGCGCAGCTTGTCCCACGCGCCGGACAGCGTCATGATTCCGTTGATCATGCCGCCCCACGAGGGCATCCACAGCATCACGGAAAATGTCATGCCCAGCGTCTGCGCCCAGTCCGGCAGCGCGGTGTAGTGCAAGTGGTGCGGGCCGGCCCAGATGTAGAGAAAGATCAGCGACCAGAAGTGGATGATGGACAATCGATAGGAATAAACCGGCCGGTCAGCACGCTTCGGAATGAAGTAATACATGATGCCGAGGAAGCCGGCGGTAAGGAAGAAGCCGACCGCGTTGTGGCCGTACCACCATTGCACCATGGCGTCCTGCACGCCGGACCAGACGATGTAGGACTTGGGAGAATACAGCGACACCGGCACCGACGCGTTGTTGCCGAGATGCAGCACAGCGATGGTGACAATGAACGCCAGATAGAACCAGTTGGCGACATAGATATGCGGCTCGGTGCGCCGCATGATGGTGCCGAGATAGATAAGGAAATAGGTAACCCAGACAACCGTCAGGAAAAGGTCCGAGTACCATTCCGGCTCGGCATATTCTTTCGACTGGGTGATGCCGAGCAGATAGCCGGTGCCGGCGATGACGATAAAAAAATTATAGCCGAGCACGACGAACCACGGCGCGATTTCGCCGGCCATACGTGCACGGCAGGTGCGCTGCACGACATACATCGATGTTGCGATGAGTACGTTGCCGCCGAAGGCAAAGATGACCGCCGATGTATGCAGCGGGCGCAGGCGCCCGAACGTTGTCCACGGCAGATCGAGATTGAGCGCCGGAAACGCAAGCTGCAACGCGATGATGAGTCCTACGGTGAAACCCGCGACGCCCCAGATAACGGCGGCAACGCTCGCGAACTTGACCGGGCCCATGTTGTAGTTGGGCTTGCCGTCGGCGGTCACCAGCGGTGTTTCCACCGGGCGTTCGTAGAAGCGATTGATGATGGCGAATACCGCCGCGATGCTGGCCGCCGCAAACAGATACGCATGGAATGCGTATTCAGGGGTGTAAGCCTTGGCCGCGACGATGATGGACAACACCGCCAGGGCTACGAGGGTAATAGCCGTGCCGCCCTCGCCGATCGTCATGATTTTTCTGGAAGCGAGCGTGTTCGCCATTCTGTTGTCCGTTACTTGTCGGAAAAATTACGAGAACCGAGGCGGGACTATTGCCCGCTCGGGCCATATCGGCCTTGATTCAGGTCAAACTGGCCTTGATTAAAGTCAAAAGAGAGCCGGCTCAGCCGTTTCGTCACCATCCGCGTCGGCCCCAGGGGTGTCACCGCAAGAAACGAAGGCGCGCTCCGCGCCTCCTCGGCTGCGGCAGCGCGCCTTCTTGCCACCCCTCAACTCAAGCGGCGGACTTCACCTCGATCTTTTTGGCCTGTGCCGGCACCGGTTTCGGAACGGTGACCTTGAGGACGCCTTTGGAAATGTTTGCCTTGATAGCTTCGGCATTCACACCTTCCGGTAGCTCAAGCGTGCGTTCGAAAGATCCGTAGCTGCGCTCGACCAGACGATAGTTCTTGTCCTTCTGTTCCTTCTCGGCCTTCTTCTCTCCTTTGATGGTGAGAAGATTGTCGGCGACGTTGATCTGGACATCCTTTTCCTCGAGTCCCGGCAGCTCTGCCGTGATCTCGATCTCTTTGTCGGTTTCGGTCACGTCCATGCTCGGCATCAGAGCGCCGGTACCAGTGAAGGCCGGCAATCCGCGCGAAAAATCATCGAACAGCCGATCAATCTCGCGTTGCAAGGACATGAACGGGCTCGCGACCGCACGGTCGCGGCCAACGGGGATGAGCGATTTCAAGTTCATACCTGCCTCCATTTTTTAGAGACGCTTCGTTCTTAGAGATACCTCATTGCATAAATTTCCATTGCCCTCCTTGAGGTAAGTCTAGTGGTTGACAGTTTCCTCTTTCGGTTCGATCACCATGCCAGAGTGCACTTCAACCCAGGCAAGGTGATCCTTTACCTCCTTAACACCGGGAATGTTCTCGGCGGCCACCTTGAGAGCATCGCGTTGGCGCTCGTCGACAATCGCACCCCACAACTCAACCACGCCGTTGCGCACGACCACATTGATCATGGATGACAGCGCCCATTTCTCTTTCTTTATTTCCGCCAGGAGCTTTTGACGGATCGCGGTATCGCTGTTCGCAACTTTCGATTCACTGCGCGACAAGCTGACCATGGCATGCATGAGATTTGAGCGGGTCACGATACCGACCACCTTGTTGCCGTGCATGACCGGCACGCGTTTGATCCGGCGGCGCTCCATCAATCTCACGATATCCTCGATCGAAGCATCGTCGCTGACGGTATAAACGTCCCTTGTCATCACTTCGGAGACTTTGCTGCCATGCGTATGGGTGTACTCGGCTGCCATCTTGCCGGGACCCATCAGAAATTCGAGCCAACGTGAGCGCATATGATCGGTACGCGTTTCACGCCGGCGTAGAAAATCGCCTTCCGAAAGAACACCGACGAGTTTGCCCGTCTTATCGATGACCGGCAGACCACTGATGTGGTGCTGGAGCATGTACCTTGCCGCTTGCAGAACGGTCGCGTCGGGGTCGGCCGAAATGACATCCGGCGTCATGATATCGTTGGCTCTCATGAGATCCTCCGCGTTTTTTGAAACGAGATCACGAAGCCACACCGGCGGCATTGATGTGGGTCAAGCCGCCGAAAGGCGCAGATTTGTTCACTTTTCCTGGATTCCCGCTTGCGCGGGAATGAGCGGATTTGCATATACGTGCTGAGATGCCCGCGCTCGTCGCGGGCATCTCGCTTAGGGAGGCACCGCTTCGCCACCCATAAGCGAGATGGCCGGGACAAGCCCGGCCATGACCAAATCCTCAATGCTTCCACTCTGGTGCAGGAACGGGGGCGCGTTAGCTCCCAAAACGTAAGGGGCACATCCAGCGCACGATGGCGGCATCAAGATGATCGAACGCGCGGAAAGGACCGTAGATGAGCCTCAAGGCCGCCCACTTTAGTTTTGCGTGCTGCTTCATCTTGACCATGCGTATGACAACAGCACCCACGCCAGGGCGATCAGGCCAACAAAGATTATCCAAATGATTTCGTGATCCATTTTGTTTCGCCCCAACAAAACGTGTTGCCGTCCGGCGAAAAAACCGGCTTCGCGGCCATAAAGCACGCAGTGCCTCAAATTTTGCGGTTGCTCTCGTGGCATCGGCTTAGCGAGCCAATTGCCATAGAGATCAGAGCGATTTTCGTCTTGTCATTTTTGGCCAAAAATTTGCCAATTCAGCCCCGGTTTCCCCGGGCGATTTGCTTTCAGTGCTTCCATTCCGGCGCGGGAACCGGCGTCCAGCTACACTTGAGGCGCAGGTCATCGGCGATGGCGTTGGCCGCTATATAGCCCGCCGCGCCGTTGATGCCGCCGCCGTTTCCTGACGACGAACCGCAAAGGTAAAGCCCCTCAACCGGCGTGCGCGAACCCGGCATCAGCGGATGCGGCCGGTTGATGCCGAGCTGGTTGGGGATGTAGGCGCCGACGCGCACCGCGCCCTGCCGCATGTTGGCGTTGAGCATTTCCACGTCGAGCGGCGTGAACAGATAGCTCCCCAGCAAATTGTCGCCTTCGAGATTGGACGCATAGGCGCGCCAGTAGTCGAGAACGCGCTGCGTGTAACCGGCGCGGTTGCGCTCCCACTCCTGCGGCCCGCCGTCGACCGAATAAGGCGCAAACGGCCACCAGAACGCGACGTGCTTTCCCGCCGGCGCATAGCTTGGGTCGAACTGGCTATTGCAAGCACCGTTGCCCATCAACACCTTGGGAAACTTCTTCGCCGCGCAATCCTCGAAGCAGCTCGCCACGTCATCGATGTGGTCCATGCCGAAGAAAATATTGTAGGCGCGCGACACATCGGGATCGAAAGCGGCTGCGCGGTAAGCGGGCGGATCCTTCAGCGCAAGATGCAGGGTCACCAGGCTGTGGTTGCCCCAGTGCCAGGATTTCGCTTTCTCGCGCACCGGCTCGGGAAACAGTTCCTCGCCGGCCATTTGCACCGTGGTGGGGAAATCGATGGCGCTGGCAACGAATTTGCGGCCGCTCACCACGCGGCCATCACCGAGCTTCACGCCGGTCGCGCGGCCATTCTTGACCACGATTTCCTTCACGTCGGCGTTCGTGACGATCTCGCCGCCACCGGCTTCCACCACGCGCGCCAGCGCCAGCGGCAGCGCCACCGCGCCGCCGACCGGGAGCGTGAAGCTCGCAATATTGGCAAAGATCGCCGGGAACACGATGCCGGAGCCGGGCACGTTTTCCGTGGTGATCACGTGCATATAAGATGTGAACAGCGTGCGAATGCGCTCGTCCACGAAATGCTTGCGCACGACACTGAACAGATCATGCTGCGCGTGCGATAGCAGTTCCTTTGCCTTTGGCCCGCTCAACCGGTCGATCAATTGCTCACGCGGCATCGGCGCGTTGTAGAGCAGCGACACCAACAGCGGCCGCATTTCCTCGCAGTAGGTGTGCCAAAGTCCACGGAAGGTCTCGGCGTCTTTTTTCGAAAAACGCGCCAGTGACGCGCAGGTCTTGTCTAGGTCCTTGTAGATGACAATGCCGGTGCCATCGCGGAACACGGCGGCCTGCTGCACCGGCGGCTCGACGTAGGAAAACCCATAGCGATTGAGCTCAAGATCCCGCAGCAGCGGGCTGAGGCCTATCCCCATATGGAAATTGGCATGCAGATTGAGCTTGTAGCCGGGAAGAATCCGCTCCTCGGTGCTCGACCCGCCGCCGATGCGCGCATTCCGCTCCAGCACCGCGACGCGCAGGCCGGCGCGCGTCAGGTAAGCGGCGAGCGTCAGGCCGTTGTGGCCCGCGCCGATAATGATTCCGTCGAACTCAGCCATCGCCCCGTTTTTCCTTGTCGGGAATGAGGTGCGAGCCGAGTTCGACGACGAACTGGCCCGGCCGCGCCGAATGCACCAGACCGCGCTTGCCGAGCACGACCTCATCGAGCGCTTTCGCCGAGGGCACGCAGGAGAGCACTATATCCGTCTGCGCGCCGATCTCGGCGGGTGAGCGGACCGGAATGCTGCCGATTTCCTCGAAATCGGCCATGGAGCTGCGGCGATAACCAAGCACGCGATAACCGTTCTTGATGAGGTTTTCCGCGATCGGCAGACCGATCTTGCCTACGCCTACAACGCCGACAGTTTGCATTGAAACTCAGAACTCCTTTTTATGGCATGCCCCGCGTATGCGGGGCATCCAGTAATCACTGCAAACGCGGTGGCTACTGGGTCCCCCGCCTCCGCGGGGGACGACAACTAGTGTGTTGAAGACGTGGACGCCGTCACGCACCACTTGCCGCTCCACCCTTCACCCCCAGCCCTCTCATGAACCGTTCGCGGATCTGCACCGGGTCGCGCTCGATTTTCTCCGCCCCCGGCTTGCTGTCGATGCGCGCCGCGATCAGGCTTGGCCCCTCGCCTTTCAGTGCGGCCGCCGCAAGACGGTCGAAATCCGCCTCATCCGCTGCCCAGGCGGCATTTGCGATGCCGCACGCGCGCGCAATTGCGACCAGGTCGGCGACGGTTGCGCTCGTCGTCGGCTGTCCGCCGGTGATCTGATACATGCCGTTATCCCACACGACGATGGTGAGATTCTTCGGCGCTTGCTGCGCCACGGTGGTGAGACAGCCGAGCTGCATCAGCAGCGAGCCGTCGCCCTCGAGCGCTATGACGTGACGCTTCGGTTGCGCGATGGCGACGCCGAGCGCGATCGGGACGGCAAGACCCATGCTGCCGAGCATGTAGAAATTCTGCGGCCGCTGGCTGCTAGCCCACAGATCGAAATTGGCGTTGCCGATGCCGCCGATCACCGCCTCGTCGCGCTTGAGCTTTTCGACCACCCGCCTGGTCAGCTCGAGGCGATTCATCACCTTGGCATTGTGCGCGCCGATGGCGCCGGTGGATTTCGCGATCATCAGGCCCTCATGCTCGCCGAGAAGACCTTGCCGCCGGTGAGCAGCGGCGAAAGGATGAAAGTGACCGGCGCCTGCGTCGCCACCGCCTGCTTGATTGAGCGGTCGAGGATAAAGGCAAGCTCGTCCTGCCGCGTGATGGTGATGTTTTCGACGGCGAGCGAATTGAGCACCGGGCGCATGGTCTTGCACACCATCGCCTGCCCCAGGTTGAACTCACCGAGCGTGCCGCGCTCCGAAACGAAAATCAGCGCTGGAATCTGGCAAGGTACGACCAGCGATGCCAGCGCATTCGGAATGGTGGCGAAACCGCTGGTCTGCATAAGCACGGCGCCATGCACGCCTCCCATCCACGCGCCGGTCACGATGCCGAGGGCTTCTTCTTCGCGGGTCGTAGCAAAGGTCGTGAAGAATGGATCGGCATGCAGCGCCTTGATCAGCGGCGTCAGCACGCGGTCCGGCACATAGACGGCGAGCTTGACATTGTTCGACTTCAGGGTCGCGAGCACAACGTCGTGCCAGGTGTTTGCTCGCGCTTGTTCTGTCATGGCTTAGAGGCCCGGGTCGGAACTGTTTGAATATCGTGAAATTGTCGCGTGTCTGCGAGACCGTTGCTCCAATAATCGCAAAAGCTTAGCCTAAGGCAAGTAAGGGCGCTAACCGGAAATCGTGTCCCGGATGCGGTGCTTACCAGCCTCATGATGAGGAACGCTCCGAAGGAGCGCGTCTCGAACCATGGGGCCCATCCTTCGAGACGCCGCGCTGACGCGCGGCTCCTCAGGATGAGGTCCGAGTTGCTGAACGTGACAACGAAAAGAAACACCGCCGGAACACACAGGGGAGGACGATGATGAAATTCAAGGGACATGCGCCGTCACGGCGCAGCATTATAAAAGGCGCGCTGGCCGCCGGCGTTGCCGCGCCGGCATTCCTGCGCACGCGCTCGGCCTACGCCGCATATCCGGACCGGCCGGTGAAAATCGTCGTGGCCAACACGCCGGGCGGACCCTCCGATATCGTCGGCCGCATCACCGCCGCCGCGCTTCAGCAATCGACCGGCAAGACCTTCATCATCGAGAACATCGGCGGTGCCGGCGGCAACATCGGATTCGGCAACGCCGCCCACGCGACGCCCGACGGCTACACGATCCTGCTCGCGACCAATGCCTTGTCGGTCAATGTCAGCCTCTACGCAAAGACGCCCTACGAGCCGAAGGATTTCGTCGGCGTCAGCGAGCTCGCCACCTCACCCAATACTTTCGTGGTCAAGAGCGACTTGCCGGCAAAGACGATGAAGGAATTTGTCGACCTCGCGCGCGCCAATCCGGACAAGTTCAACTGCGCGACGCCGCCGATCGGCACCACGCCGCAGATCCAGCTCGAGGTGCTCAAGATCCGCGAGAAGCTCCCGAAGCTGGAGAACGTGGTCTACAAGGGCGGTGGCGATGCCATTCAGGCGCTGCTAAGTGGCACTGCGCAGCTTTCTTCCGGGTCGTTGCCGCCGGCGCAGCCGCACATCAAGGCGGGAACGATGCGCTGCCTTGCGGTGACCGGCGAGACCCGCTGGCCCGATCTGCCGGATGTCCCGACGATGGTCGAGGCCGGCTACAAGGATTTCGTGTTCGCGACCGACACGGTGTTGCTGGCCCCGGCGAAGACGCCGCCCGACATTGTCAAATGGCTGGAAGCGGAAACGCTCAAGGTGCTCGGCACCGAGGATATGAAAGAGAAATTATACAAGGCCGGCTTCCAGGTGCGGCCCAAGGGCGCCGATGTGGCCTGGGCGCGCGTGACCAAGGAAATCGACCTGTTCAAGGGCATCATCGACCAGGCTGGAATACAGAAGCTTTAGGTCCAGCGCGAACTCGGCATCCAGACGTAGGCACAGCGTTTCGTTCTGGATTCTGGATCGCCGCTGCGCGGCACTCCTCACCATGAGGCCAGTTTGAAAATCACCTCCATCCAACCCATCGCCGTCAGCCTGCCGATGCTCAAGCCGGTCATCATGGCGGGCGAGGAAGTGCGCCGCGCCGACAACGTGCTGGTGCGAATCGAGACCGATGACGGCACTGTCGGCTGGGGTGAAGCGGCATCGGCGCCGGTGATGACCGGCGAGACACTGGAGAGCATCGTCGCCGCTGTGAATTATCTCAGCGCTGCCCTTAGCGGCCGCGATCCTGCCGATATCGATGGCGCGCTGGCGGCCATGGATGGCCGCATGTACGGCAATCGCGGCGCCAAGGCGGCGATCGAGATCGCGCTGCACGATCTCACCGGCCGCGCCACGCAAAAACCCGTGCACGCGCTGCTCGGCGAAAAGAAACGCAATCGCATGCCGCTGCTCGGCGTGATCGGCGGCGGCGACCATGACGGCGATCTGCGCGATGCGGAAAAGAAAAAAGCCGTCGGTGTCACCGCCTACAAGATCAAGGTCGGTATCGATTCACCGGAGAAAGATGCGGCGCGCACGCGCGATATCTGCAGGATGCTGGGCGGCGGCATGCTGATTTCCGCCGATGCCAACCAGGGCTACACCACGGAACAAGCCTTGACATATGTGCGGGCGGTGAACGGCGCCGGTCTCGATTTTTTTGAGCAGCCGGTGATGGCCGATGATCTTGCCGGCATGGCGGCGGTGGCGGCAGCGACGGATATTGCGATCGGCGCCGATGAAGGCATTCATTCGCTCGAGGACATCAAACGGCACCACGATCGCAAGGCGGCGCGCGGCGTGAGTCTCAAGGCGATCAAACTTGGCGGCATCCGCGCTGTAACCGAGGCCGGCAGACTGTGCGACAGCCTCAGCATGAGCGTGAATATTTCATGCAAGACCGGAGAGTCGAGCGTCGCCTGCGCGGCGGCACTGCATGTTGCTTCGGTTATCCCTGAGATCGCGTGGGGGCTCACCTTAACCCACACCGGGCTCGCGGAAGATGTTGCAATCTCCCCTCTTCCGACCGCCAAAGGCCACGTGGATGGCCTCGATCGCCCCGGCCTGGGCGTCGATGTCGACGAAGAATGCGTGCGGCGGCACCAGGTTCTGGGGCGTGAATAGTTAGTGCCGCTTTGCGTCGGACTTCTGGTCGGCCTTGCTGTTGACCAGGTGCCGGTAGCGGTCGATCGTGTAGCGCGCCTGTTGTTGCCGACTTTCGTGCAAACTCGCCATAAACTTGCCGGTCCAGGCATTGGTGCTGGCAGCGACTGTCGAGATCCAACCGCTCATCAGGGAAGAGATGGCGTGAAGTGGATTGGACCGCGCCGCTGCTGGCGGCGTTACTACGCGCATTGTCGGTTTGGTCATCGCGTGACTCCAAATTGCCCACACGCCTTAGCGAGAATGGCGGCGAACGCTTCGTTGGTGAGGCCGCTCGCGCTAGTGGGGGCGAAGCTCACGACCCGCATTGCCCGAAACATCCGCCGCCGTACCGCCGAAGCGGCCCTTACACCTTCGACAAAAAGCCGCCGGTGAAGCTCGTCAGACTGTGGAGCGACGAGGCTTATAAACATCGCCGCCAAGGAAAACTTGGGCGGGCGCGACGACAGCTTGGACAAAAACGAAAATCTACGGTTCCACACGCCAAAGTGGTAACGCGATAGTGGTAATGCTCGCGGTTATACGACCATAGAGTGTATATGGGATTTTGCGCGAGTGCAGGCAAAGAGCACAGAAATATGCGGGACATTGGAGGGCGCCGCTCTGCAATACTCCTCATCATGAGGAGTAGGTTCGACTACCGTCGTCCCGAGTGCGAACCACCAGAAGATCGCGGCATGTTCTGCGTCTTGGGCTCGTTAGTGCGTTTTTGGCTGTCCTGCTGAGCTGCACGCGCATGGTGCGCCGCGCATGACCGATAAAGTGAGCCGCAGGCCACGGCATCGAGCGGTCCGCTGGCGCCTTTCACGCAGGCGGCGTGCTCGCTTCGGCAAATTGGCAAACGCCGGCTCCATGCGGAGAACAACAGCGAGACCCGCGATGGCGAGACCGATGATGAGACCTTTACGCACTGCAAATTAACCGGGGCGCTTTGCGCCCGGTTCCTGCGACATATTTCCGATTGTCTTAACCGGTGGTCGATGAACCGCGCTTGAACGACGCAATCAAATATTTTTTACAGCCTTCGGGAGGAATGACGCGGAACTCGTTCCCATTTGCGGAACTTCTAAACCCTCCGGATCAAACCCGCGCATGGGATAAGCATCGCTAATTCTGAAGGCGCTCAGCTTTCGTCATTTCGTTCCGAATCGCGCGCGGCGTGGCGCCATAGCGCCGTTTGAACGAGCGATTGAAATAAGACAGATCGCCGAAGCCCGCATCATAGGCAATCGCACCCACTGCGCTTTGCGCCAGGCGCGGCTCGGTAAGCATACGATGCGCGCGGCTGAGCCGTTGCGTCAACAGGAATTCGGAGAACGTTGTGCCCTCGCCTTCAAATAGTCGCTGCAGATTACGCGGAGTCAACCCGAGATGCGCGGCAACGCTGCCGATCGAGAGATCGCGCCGGTTACTATTTTCGATGATGTAGGCCTTTGCCGTACGCAGCCGCGCCGCCGACACCCCACGGCCATTCGCAAGTCCGACGGCATCATGGGTTGCGCCGAGGGCGAGCGCGACAAGATCGTGCAGATGGTTGACTGCGGCACGGCGGAATTCCGGTGTTCCCAACGCGATGTCATTGAACAGCGGCGCCGCGTAGCCGGCGAGCATCTTGAGCACCTCGGTCTCTTGCGGGATCAGCTGCATAACGACGTCGTCGACGTCGGCAACGATCTCCGAGAGAACCGAACGCGGAATACGGAATGACAGTGAGCCGCCGTGCGAGTGCCGGTCAAAGATCTTGACCTCGCTCGTGTTCATCAGCAGCGCATCCCCGGCGCGCAGTACCAAGTCGCGGCCGCGCGCATGCGCCGTCACCGAGCCGGTCTGATTGATGATGAAGATGAGATCGCCGTTGTTCTCGGCGAGGAATTCCCGCGTGCGCGTGATTCGGACAGGCGACATGGCGGTCAGCATCATTTGCACGCCAGGCAATGTGCGCGCCACGACAGAACACTCAAACTGCGCCTCATCGAGCGGCTCCATGTCGAGCTTCATCGACAGGCGGCCATATTGCTCGCGCCACAACGCGATCCGGTCTTTTTCCGGCAGGTCGGCGGTTGCAAAGCGGACAGTAGAAAAGTCAGTTGCGTCCATCCGTTTTCGCCTCATTTAAAGCCGCGCCCATATAGGCGGGTCAGCTACGCGTCACATCCCCCAACAAGGGGCGCTTTAGGAAAAATGCGGAAAATGAAAGTTCAGCCCAGGTCAATTCAACCCAAATCCGTCGCGAAAATCGGCCTTCGAAGGGCGCTACCCAGGGAAAAGGCTCCAAATTGAGTGTTTTGGGCGGTCCCTGGGCGGTCCGGGTCGCGGGGGAAAGGCCTGCGCGCCGTGCTCCCATTGGTAGCAATATGCCAGCAAACAAACGGATGCGCGTCATCCGATCGGGGGAGGTATGCGAAATTTAATTCCGGACATTTTCGCATATTCAAAAAATTAAATAGGGCCCAAAACCCACGGTTGTCTGATTTACGTGAACACTGCATGGCCAGCGGCACCCCTTAGTAGACACCCTTATTAATCGCGCCGTTGTGATTGAGCTCACACTTGTTGTTTATGGCGCGGTTGTATACGCAGCTGGCCAAAACGAATCTTGGCCGACGCTGCAAATGAATTGGCTGAGAGCGCAAAGCACCGCATAAAATGTGAATTCTCGGGGAATTTCCGCACGCGCGCGGAGGGATGACATGGTTTCCTGGTCCACGGATGCAATCAGAGAACGTGAGCGCTTCGCGTACTGGCGCGACATGATTTGCAGCACGCTGTTCAGCATTTCTCCCGAAACGCCGTCCCAACGTTTTTCCGCGCGAATCAAGGTACGTGGCTCAGGCGCGCTGCGCTACGCGACGTGCGAGAGTACCAGCTACGAAATCGTCCGCACCGCGCGCGATATCGCGCAGGCGCCTTCCGATCACTATACGATTTATCTGCAAATGCGCGGTCAGACTGTCATCAATCAGGCCGACGAAACCGTCGCTTTCGGCCGCAACGATGTTGTGCTTTCCGATTGCCGCAAGCCGTTCCGCGCGAAGCTCTCCAACGATGGCTATCGCGCAATCGCCGTGCTGCCGCGCACGATCCTGAACGCGCGCGCGCCCTGGCTGCGCCAGCGCTCGGTCTACAAATTTGCTGATTCGCAATTTCTCGATCTGGCGCGGCGCCATCTGGTGCGCCTAGTCTCCGACGACGGCCTCGATGAAAACCAGACAGCCCTGTTGACCGAGAACCTCTGCAACCTGCTTGCACTCGCCAGCACTGATGTCGCGTCAAACCGCCTGCATGAAGAGCTTCAGCTCGAAGCGCTCATCGCGTTTTGCCAGCAGAACCTGCACTATCCCAGATTGTCGCCAAGCTTCGTGGCCGATCATTTCGGTATTTCAGTACGTACGCTGCATCTACGCTTCGCGAAGCTCGGACAAAGTTTTGGCAACTGGCTGTTGGAAACTCGGCTGAACGCCTGCGCTCGCGCGCTCAGAGATCCGCGCCAGCGGAACCGGAGCATTTCCGAGATTGCCTACAGCTTCGGTTTCAACGACATTTCGCACTTCAACAAGACATTTCGTGCCTTGTTCAACATGCCGCCGGGCCAATGGCGTCATGATTTCGTAAACCACGAATAGGCTCCAATACAGCAACGGCCAACGAAGTAGCGGACGTTGCCTCAGCGTCAGTCGATCAGCATGCTGGAATAACCGGCCACCAGCTTGACCAGATCGGCCTGCCGGCTGACGCCGGTCTTTTCAAAGAGACGGCCGAGATGAGTTTTGACGGTGGTATCGGCGACGCCAAGATCTCCTGCCACCTGACGCACACCGCCGACGTTGACAATGGCGCGAAGCACCCGCAGCTCGGTTGGCGTCAGCTTATAAGTCTTTCCAATCACTTCGGACGGTGGCGTCGTCTCCAGCTCCGCCTTGCGCACAAACAATGCCGCAACAGCCGTGGAAGTAGGACCAGCCTTGCGCCGCTCGCCCACGGTCAACGGCAATACATGCGCGACATAGCGATCGTTACCGCTGCTGCCGGCCAACCTCACCGCGCTCCCTTTGTTGCCGTTTTCCGCTTCGGCGCGCGCGGCAACGATGGCACCGTGCAAGGCTTCATCGACTTCGGAATCGGTTGCGGTGAGTCGTCCCTGCATGCTTTGCAGGAAATCGCCTTTTTCCAATACGGATTGGCTTGCCGCGTTACCGTGCACGATATACCCATGGGCGTCGACAAGAATGACCGCCGGACTTAAGCCATCGAGAATATCGGCAAACGTTGCGGCCTCGGCCTGCCGGAGATCGATCATCTTGCCCGTGCGTACCGCGCGACGCACATGCGGCACGATGAGTTTCATACGCCGCCGCATTTCATCGTCGACCATGCCGCTCGCCGCGTTTCGCACCACCGTCAGGTACGCACAACTTGTCCTGGTTTTTTCAAGCATGGCACACGCCGCATCGACCCAGCCCTGCGGCTCCGCCCATTCGCGATAAAAACGGCCGGCGCGAAACTCATCATAAGGTAAGAGATCGGCGATATTTACGATCTGCTCGACTTCGCAATCGGACAACCGTGCGATCGGATCGAATTTCCAGTAGGTCTGCGAATAAAGCTGCACGTAACAAGGATCTATGCCGGCTTGGTAATACACATTGCGCAAATTGCTCACCGCATCCTTGGAAAGAAATCCCGCGGCCTGACCGCCAACAAATTTTGCGATTTTCGCGAGCGCGGTCGGCCAACGCCGCGAGTCGAGCGCAGCGTCGTAAATTTCGCCGATGAGTTGTGTAAGGCCTTCGTCTTCCATCTCTCGCCCGGCATGCCAATAAAAATCGGCTAGCCGCCGTTGCCCTTTTTGTTTCGTTCTTACTGACACCAACATGCGTGTACCGCTTCACAGCGTACGCGTCGGGATCAATGAGCTTCCGGTCAGCGTGCGGCCAGAAACTGCGTGCGCGACATCGCGAGCTTGCGGTCATACACGATTGGCTGGCAAACATACCGAAGCGCACACGTAGTCATTTACGTCATGGCGGTTGTGATTTCTTGGACGACGGCGCAGACCATTTGGCCTAAAGCGCAAGCCGGAACAATGAAAAATTGACTATTGTGTGCAGGCACTTAAAAGGTCGCTCTACCTGTTACACAGCGTGGGAAAACTCGGCTTTTGTTTGTTAGCAAAATTCATTCATGCGTACCGTTGTCAATGCAAATAATTTGTCGCATTCGTAACTCGAGATTTAAGCGGGACCGAATGGGGTTCGCGAATGAAGGCTATGGTGCTGCGATCCTTTGGAGGTTCGGAGCAACTTCTGCTCGAGAACGTCCCCGATCCGACGCCTGCAGTCGACGAAATCGTTATCAAGGTCGCATCCGTATCGATCAATCGCAGCTTTGATTTGTCGGTGAGAAAAGGCTCATATTCGCGCGGCGCCGTGTTACCGCTAGTCCTTGGTGCCGATCCGTCCGGAACGGTTTCTGCCGTTGGCAAGGGCGTGACGAGATTCAAGCCCGGCGATCGCGTCACGGTTATGTCGACGATTGCTTGTGGCCTATGTCAGGAATGTCGACGCGGCGCAGCGGCGAGCTGTGGATTCAGCTGCACTATCGGTGTGCATCGCTGGGGTGGTTATGCGGAATATGTTGCTGTGCCGGCCAGCAATGCCGCGCTAATCCCGGACATTCTCAGCTTCGACCACGCCACTGTAATCGCCCGTCATGGCGCAGCCGCTTACAATTTTTTGATCGATCGCGGAAGACTGCGCGCCGGAGAAACCGCTCTTGTTTTCGGTGCTTCCGGTGCGCTCGGCGCCTTCGCCGTACAGGTTGCAAAATTAGCGGGAGCGACAGTCGTGGCGGTTGCCGGTGCCGACAATCGCGCGGCGTTTGCGCGTCAACTAGGTGCCGACGCTGCGATTAACCACCGTACCGGCGATCTCGTAGAACAGGTTCTGACGCTGACAAACGGACGTGGTGCTGATCTGGTTTTCGAGAGCAGCGGCGACCCGGTTCTCTGGCCCCTCGCACTACGATGTGTCGCGCAGACCGGCCGCCTGGTGAGTTGCGGCGTCCACGGCGGCGGCAATGTCCAGCTCGATCTCAAAATGCTCTATATCGGACGCCTTCAAATCATCGGTGCAGCGGGAGTAAGCGCAAGCGATCTCGATCGCGCCCTCGCCGCGGGCGCACGAGGCGACATCAGCGCCACCATCGACCGCATTTATCCGCTAGAGCATGCGGCCGAAGCCCAGGACTATGTTGAACATGAGCGGCCGATCGGAAAGGTTCTGATCGCTCCTGGACGTATTTTCGAGAATGCCAGGCAGGATCGGCCACCGTCATGACGTACGAATTTCCGTTGCTGCTGCACAGTCAACTTATAAAAAAATTGCTCTAACTTTATTGTTCCTTATCGCGCAGCGACTTAAGCATTGAACTACCTTGGTTGGCCGGCCCGAGCGACTTAGTCGCGGCCGCGAGCTCTACGACCTTGTGCAGCTCCTGCCAGGTAGCCCCGGCGCGACGGGCTGCCAGCGCGTGCATCTGCGCCGCCGGATTATGCTCGACAAGAAGCATGCCAAATAAAATCAGATGCGTCGTTTTGATGTCGAATATGTCGGAATAAAAAGCGTGTGCGCGCAACCGCTCGGACAGTCTGAGAAATTCCGGATTGACCTCGCTCGAAAACTCAAACCGCGCGGTGGGAAGCGGCGGCAGCATTCCGAATAGCTCGACGTAAGTGTCGCGGAAACGCGCAAGATCTTCAGGGATGTCTTTTTTTGATGCCGTCATAGGTTGTCTCCCTTAGTCAGAACGAAACAGGACCATGCGCAACGATCCGGCCTGTTGTGATCTGCTGCTGATGGACGCAATCATTCAATCCGGATTCACTTTGGCGGTGTTTATAACATTGCGCCATTTCTGCGCGTCCGACTTGATGAAAGTTGAAAATTGTTCGGGCGAGCCGGTGATTGACTCGAACATGTTCGTTGCTAGGAATTTTTCTCGAAATTCAACATCATCGAACACTCGCCGCACATCGGCATTAACCCGGTCGACGATGTCTTGCGGCGTATTGTGCGGCGCAAACAGCCCAAACCAGGACACAGCCTCGAAGCCCGGGAGTCCAGCTTCGGCCGCAGTCGGAATATCGGGATATTGCGCAAGCCGCTTGGTGCTTCCGACGGCGAGCAACTTCACCTTTCCCGTTTCCGAAGGCTGAATTGCAGAACTTGTGCTGATGAACATCATTTGAATATGCCCGGCAATCACATCGGTGAGTGCGGGTGTAGCACCTTTATAGTGCACAGCGACGAGCTTCATTCCGGTCGCAATCTGCAACATTTCCATGTTCAAGTGCCCGGTCGAGCCCACGCCGAAGGTGCCGTAGTTGAGTTCGCCCGGCCGTTTCTTCGCGAACGCGATCAGCTCCTTCAGGTCTTTCGCCGGCACAGATGGATTCGTTATCAGCGCCTGGCTGATGCTGATAAGACCGGTAACCGGCACGAAATCCTTCACCGGATCGTATGGAAGATTCTTGTAGAGCCACGGGTTGATGACAAACGTGGCCTCAGGGCTGACAAGCATCGTATACCCGTCCGGCGGCGAATTTGCGACAAACGTGGCGCCGATCTGATTTGACGCGCCGGACTTGTTTTCAACGACGACCTGCTGGCCCCATGTCTTGCCCAATCGCTGGCCGAGCGCTCTTGCGAGAATATCGGTCACGCCCCCTGGCGCGGCCGTCACCACCAGCGTAACCGGCTTGCTGGGATAACCCTCGCCTTGGGCGACCGTGGACGCCATGCACAGCCAAAGCGCTGCCGCCAATGAATATTGCCATTTCTTCATTGCAGCCTCCCCAATGGCGATCCCGCAGAAGCGGCGCACGAGCGGCACGGGACCAGGCGATTACGCCCCTGAGGCACGAGACTAACCTACGTTGTTGTGCGTGCCATCTTGGACCGCGCCTCCCTCAGAACACGTTAGGCAACGCTACATCGGACGCGGCTGCTTTACAATTCGTTCGCTATCGAATTAAATATCATCGTGATCGGGGTGGCGTCGCTTTGTGCTGTTTTCCGACCGTACAAGCGGCGGAACTGGAGGAAATATTCGCTATGACCGGAAAGACCAAACGCGTCTGCGTCGATGTGGGCGGCACCTTTACTGACTGCCTCGTCATGGACGAGACCGGCCTGCTGCAGAAATTCAAGTCCTCAACCACGCCGAGCGATCCGTCCAAGGGCTTCATGGACGCAATGAAAAAGGCAGCACGCTATTATGGCGTCAGCGTCAACGAGTTCCTGGGCCAGATCGAGGTTCTGGTGCACGGCACCACACTTGCCACCAACATCCTGCTGACCGGGCGAGGTGCCAATGCTGGAATGCTGACCACGAAGAGTTTTCGCGACATTATTGAACTGCGGCGCGCGATGAAGCCGCAGGACGTGTCGCTCTACAACCTTTTCATTCCGCCGGCAGAGCCGCTGATCCCGCGCTACCGTCGTCTCGGCATTGACGAGCGCGCGCTCTACAACGGCCAGATAGTGACCGCGCTCAACGAGAAAGAGACCGTGGACGCTGTGCGCCAGCTCAAGGCGGAAGGGGTCGAATCGATCGCAGTCTGCTTCCTCCACTCCTACGCCAACCCGGCCAATGAGAAGCGCGCCGCCGAGATCGTCAACGAGATAGCGCCTGACATTTTCGTCACCACGTCGCATGAGACGCTGCCGGTCTGGCGCGAATTCGAGCGCTTCAATACCACGGCGGTCGGTGCTTATGTCGGCCCGGCAGTAGGCCGCTATCTGACGGCACTCGAGCGTGTCCTCAAGGAATCTGGATTCAACGGCACATTCCTGATGATGTTGGCCAATGGCCTAGTGCAGAACATTTCCGAATGCGTGCGACGGCCGGTGTTCCTACTGCATTCCGGTCCGGCCGCCGCGCCTTCGGGTGCGGTTTATCTCGGCAAGCATCTCGGCGACGACAATCTGCTGTCTGTCGACATGGGCGGCACCAGCTTCGACGTGTGCATGATCAATAAGGGCGAGATCCTCACCACCACCGAGCACTGGGAGAGCGACCAGCGCATCGCTATCAAGATGGTCGATATCTCAAGCATCGGCGCTGGCGGCGGTTCGATCGCCAAGATCGATTCGCTCGGCCTGTTGCGTGTCGGTCCGGAAAGTGCAGGCGCCGATCCGGGACCTGCCTGCTACGGTCGCGGCGAAGACGCCACGGTTACCGACGCAAACCTAGTGCTTGGGTACGTCCCGGCTGACTATTTCCTCGGCGGCGAGATGATGCTCGACGCAAAGGCATCACGCCGTGCGATGAAACCCTTCGCTGAAAAGCTACATTTGAGCGAGACGGAAGTCGCCGAATCCATCTTCCGTACCGTCAATGCCAACATGGCTGGCAAAATCACGGAGGTCTCCACCAAACGCGGCTACGACGTGCGCGAGTGCGTGATGATCGCGGGCGGCGGCGGCGGCCCAATCCACGCGGGCTTCATTGCCGATTCACTTGGCATCCGTAAGGTGGTGGTGCCGCCGGTCGCCGCGCTCTATAGCGCCTTCGGCATGTTCGCCATGGACATCGGCCAAGATTACGCCCGTTCCTTCGTCAGCCGCGCCAGCAATATTGATCTGGCCGCCGTCAACCGCGTCTATGAGGAAATGGAAGCGGAGGCAGTGGCCTCGTTCAAAGCGCACGGCATCGCCGCGAAGGATGTTGTGCTCAAACGCACCGCCGACCTGCGCTATGCTGGCCAGTTCCACGAAGTGGAGGCCAACCTAGCCAACGGCAAACTGACGCAGGCTCATATTGATGCAGCGGTCGCCGATTTCGGCCGCCGGCACGAGGAAATGTACACCTTTTTAATGCCGTGGAAGGCGGTGGAGATCCTCACACTGCGGCTTAAGGCGACCACGCCCAAGGCGCCGTTCGCCCTCCCCGAGGTCGGCAACGGCGGTAAGGACCCGAAGGCCGCACTCAAGCGGCGGCGCGCCTGCCGTTTCAACGGCAAGGATGTCGATACTCCGGTCTATGACGGCGAGAAGATCCTCGCCAGCAATGTAATCCCCGGCCCGGCGATCATCGAGGAAACCACCACCACCGTCGTCATCCCCGAGGCCTACGTCTGCTCGGTGGACAAATACAAGAACTACGTGCTGACGCGGCGCCAGGGTTAGGAGCAACCGATGAAGAATACGCCCAACATTGACGCCACGACCGTCGCTACCGTCTGGCACTCGATGCAGACTATCTGCAAAGAGATGCGTCACATCGTCAAACGCACCGCGCAGAACTACCTGATCGGCCAGTTGCAGGATTTGTCGGTCGGCATCTGGGGCGCCGACGGCGCGACCATTGCCGTCCCCGCGGGCCTGCCAGTGCAATTTCTCGGCACCACCTTCGCGGTGCAGGACTTAGTGCGAGATTTTGCCGGAAACATCAATCCGGGCGACGTGTTTCTGACCAACGATCCCTACCACGGCGGGCACAATTGCCACCTGCCCGATTGGGGCTATATCCGCCCGATCTTCTATAAGGGCGAGTTGCTATTCTTTACCCTCTGTCGCGGGCATCAGATGGATACCGGTGGCTCCTTCCCGGGCGGCTATTTCCCCAATGGTTACGACATTCACGCCGAAGGATTGATTATTCCGCCCATCAAGGTCGTAGACCGCGGGCGCGAGCGCACCGACGTCGTCAACCTGATCCTCAACAATGTGCGTTTCCCGGACGGCGTGCGCATCGACCTACATGCCATGATCGGCTCCACCACCATGTGCGAGAAGCGCATCAACGCGCTGCTGAACACCTACGGTCGCGACGTGGTGATGGCCTGCGTCAAGGAGATGCTAGAACGCACCGAAAAGGCCGTGCGCGCTGAAATCGAGAAGGTCCCGGACGGCATCTATACCGGCGCGTCCGCGACCGACGACGATGGCACTGTCCTTGACGAGCCGGTCTGGGCACGCGCCCGCGTCATCGTGCAAGGTGATGAAATGACCATCGACTTATCGGAGAGCGACAAGCAGCGCCGCGGTTTCGTCAACAGCGTCTATGCGGCCACTTACGGCAACGCGATCGCTGCGGCCATCCTGTATTTCGATCCAGCGCTGGCCGACTACCACAATCAGGGCACTATGAAGCCGATCAAGGTGATCGCACCACCCGGTCTGGTGGTGAATTGCGAATATCCGGCAACCGTTGGCGCTTCGCCGGTCAATATCGGCACGCAAGTGATGGAAGCGGTGCTGGAAGCGCTGTCGAAGGCGGTGCCACACCGTTCGGTCGCCGCCTGGGCAAAGCACCGCGGCGATTATGTCTTCGCGGTCGATCCACGAACCGGCGAACGTTATGTGCGCACCAGCTTCGACTATGACGGCAGCGGTGGAGCGGTCTGGGGATTCGATGGCTACCAAGGTCTGAGTTCGATGACGGCGCTGGGCGCTGCCAACCGGGGCAATGTCGAAGAGACGGAAGTGCGCATTCCTTGGCGTATGCTGAAATATGAGTTCGTGCCCGATCTCACCGGCGAAGGCCGCTGGCGCGGCGGTCCTGGCCTTCGCTGGGAGGCGATCAACGAAGGCTCGGCCGGCCAGATGGCGACCGGCTCATCGGATGGCGACGTGGTGGAAGGTTTCGGGGCGGTCGGAGGCCGGCCCTCGCCAAATTGCCGCACCTGGCTGCGCCGCAACGGCGAGGACATCCGCGTCAAGCCGCATCGGTTGGTCGATGTGAAAGAAGGCGACATCCTGATCAAGCATTCGAGCGGCGGCGGCGGCGTCGGTGATCCCGCTGAACGCGACCCGGAAATGGTGCGCAAGGACGTGCACAACGGGCTGGTCTCGTTCGAAGCCGCGCGCAACGTCTACAAGGTTGCCATCGATCCGACTACCTACAAGATCGATGAGGTAACGACCAAGAAACTCAGGAAGCGACCTTCAGCGTGAACAAGACATCCACTGCCAATCGGTCGAATCGTGCGCGTCTCGATCGCTACGTTTCAACGCACGAAAGTGTCGGTTTTGTCGTGCGCGAAGTGTGGCGCCTGTTTGCCCGCCGCCTGCAGCCGCGGATCGCACGAGAGGGCGTCAGCATCGGTATGTGGTTCGTGCTGCGCATGCTGTGGGATGAGGATGGCATAACACAACGCGAGCTTGGCGAGCGCGTGGGAATCAATGGTCCGACCATGGTCGCAGCGCTCAACTCGATGGAGCGCGCCGGTCTCGTCAAGCGAGTCCACAATCGAACCGACCGCCGCAAGGTCAATGTCTTTTTGACGGACCGTGGCCGAAAACTCAAAGGCAAGCTTTGGCCGATGGCAGCCGAGGTTCTTGCAATGGGCCTGGCCGGATTGAGTCCGAATGAGGTTCAATCACTCAACAAGATGCTCGCGCAAATCCGTTTGAATCTCGAACGCGATCAATTCGTATGATCCGATAACCGTTGAGAAGCGATCAGACAACGATCCAGCGTTGCGTCAGTTAAGGACAGCCAATCGTGACGGCACCCTCGCAAAAGGCGTCAACATCGTCCGTCCAGCTGAATCTGACGGCCACGGAAGGCTTGCGGCTGCTGCGCAGCATGCAACTGATCCGGACCTTTGAAGACGAGGTGCGCACTCTCTATTCGGGTGGCATCATCCCGGGACTGGTGCACCTGTGCACCGGGCAAGAGGCGGTCGCGGTCGGCGTGTGCTCGCTGCTCAATAGCAGGGACATGATTGCCAGCAATCATCGCGGACACGGCCACTGCCTTGCCAAGGGCGCAGATGTAAACCGGATGATGGCCGAAGTGATGGGGCGCCGCACCGGCTATGGCATGGGGCGCGGCGGTACGCTGCATATCTTCGATGCGGCCAACGGTAATCTCGGCACCAACGGAATTGTCGGCGGAGGCATTCCGCTGGCCGCGGGCGCGGCGCTGAGCGCCAAGCGGCGCGGCCGCGGCGAAGTGGCCGCCTGCTTCTTCGGTGACGGCGCGCTCAATCAAGGCTTGCTGTCCGAGGTCATGAACATGGCTGCGATTTGGCGGTTGCCCGCGCTGTTTGTGTGCGAAAACAATGGTTTTGGCGAGTTTACTGCGATCGGGGACGTCACTGCGGGACCCGACCCGATCGCACGCGGCCTCGCCTTCGGCATTCCATCGGAAACCGTCGACGGCATGGATGTCCTTGCGGTCCGCACGGCAGCGCAACGCGCCATTGATCGTGCCCGCAGCGGACGTGGACCGAGCTTCCTTGTGTGCATGACCTACCGCTACGGCGGCCACCACGTGGGAGACAAGCAGGACTACAAGGACAGCGCCGAGGCCAAAGCCTGGCGACTTAAAGATCCGATCGAACGGTTGGACCGTTGGCTGAAAGAGACAGACTTGGCAACGGCGGAAGCAATCGATGCGCTCAAAAACGGCGTCGAAGATGAGGTGCGCGCCGCAATCGGGCTTGCCAAGACGGCCCCCTTCCCTAACGCGAGTGACCTTGGAGCCCACCTGTATGACTAGCCCGCGCAACGTAACCTATCGTGCCGCGGTGCTGGAAGCGCTGTTCGGCGAAATGCGCCGCGACAATTCCGTCATCCTGATGGGCGAAGACATTGGCGCCGCCGGCGGCGTGTTCAAGCAGACGGAAGGACTGTTCGACGCGTTCGGCGCCGAGCGCGTCATTGATACGCCGATCTCGGAAGCCGGGGCCTTCGGCATCGCCGTCGGCGCTGCTATGACCGGGCAGCGGCCGGTGTTCGAGGTGATGTTCGGTGATTTCATTACGCTGATCATGGACCAGCTGGTCAATCAAGCCGCCAAGATCAACTATATGTCCGCGGGCCAATTCAACGTCCCGCTGGTCGTGCGCACCGCCGTCGGGGTTGGTAGCAACCTCGGACCGCAGCACTCGCAGAGCCTGCACGCTTGGATAACACATGTTCCCGGCTTGAAGGTGGTGATGCCCTCGACCCCGACTGATGCCAAGGGGCTGATGGCTGCCGCCATTCGCGACAACAATCCCGTGGTCTTTTTCGAAGATCGCATGCTCTACAATCGTCGCGATCCGGTGCCCGACGGGGACTACGTCGTCCCTATCGGCAGCGCCGAGGTCAAGCGCGTCGGCGGGGACGTGACCATAATCGCGACCGGCCGCATGGTGCACACCGCCCTCGCCGCCGCCGAGCTTTTGGCGCAGCAGGAAATTTCGGCCGAGGTTGTTGATCCGCGTAGCTTGGTGCCACTGGACGTCAAGAGCCTCGTCGAGTCAGTAAAGAAGACCTCGCGCGCAGTCGTGGTAGACGGTGGCTATCGTCAATATGGCATCACCGGCGAGATCGCCACGAGCGTTACCGAGCACGCCTTTGATTGGCTCGATGCACCAGTGATCCGCATCGGTGGTGCCGATGTTCCGATCCCATTCAGCAAGACGCTGGAACTGCTGACGCTTCCCAATGCCGAGCGGCTCGCGCATGAGGCCGCAGCGCTGGTGCGCGGCCAGCGATGACCATCACGAAAGGATATGATCAATGACAACAACGCCTCTTGATCGTCGCACCAGCCTGTCGATCTTCGAACGCATGCTGATGATACGCCATTTCGAAGAGGCCGTGATTCAGCTCTACAAGCAGGGTCGGTTCGTCAGCCATTACCATATTTATATCGGCCAAGAAGCGACGGGCAGCGCCGTGTTGGAAGCGCTCGGTGAAAAGGATTTGATCTGCACCACCCACCGTAACCATGGCCACATCATCGGGCGCGGCTGCGATCCTAATCGTGCCATGGCGGAGATTCTCGGCCGCGCGACTGGCTTCAACGGCGGGCGTGGCGGCACGCTGCATATTTCCGATCCCAGCCGCGGCTTCCTGTCCACCTCGGCCGTCGTCGGCGGCTGCGGTGGTCTCGCGACCGGCGCAGCTTTCGGCCTCAAGGTAAAGCGGGAGCCGCATGTTGCTGTCGGCTTTTTCGGCGACGGTTCGCTCGAAGAGGGCTTGGTCATCGAGAGTTTCAACATCGCAGCGCTGTGGAAACTGCCGGTGGTCTACGTCTGCGAAAACAACTCGGCCGGCGCCGCTGGCCCGCAGCAAGGTGGGTACCCGACTGCGATCACCGCGACCGACAGCTTCACCCGGCTGCCCGCCGCTTACGGCATCCATTGCCTCAAGGTCGATGGCATTGACATCAGTGCCGTGCATGCGGCCGCGAGCGAAGCAGTCCAGCGCTGCCAAAGCGGTAACGGACCGGTATTCATTGAGGCCTTCACAACGCGTTGGCCGGGGAGCAGTCCGCTCTGGCCGGAGCTTGCGACCGTTACTGACCTTGAAGCGGCATGGGATTCGACGCGCATTGGTGGCCCGCACGCCAATTGGTCGCGGCACCACGATCCGCTGCTGCGGGCCGCGCGCGAACTCGTGGCGGCGGGCTTTGCCACGCGCGACGAATTGATGGTCCGCGACAAGGATGCACGCGGCCGCATTGCGGCAGCGGCGAAATTCGCGGTCGATAGTCCGACGCCTGTGCCGTCCACCGTCGGCGACCATGTGTTCGCCTGAGCAAGGAGCGACCGATGCGAAAAATCAGCTATGCCGCCGCAATCGTCGAGGCCTTGCGCATCAGTTTGGCGGAGGATTCCCGCGTCAGCCTGGTAGGAAGCTACGTGCTCGGACTCGGTCCCAAACGCGTGCTCATGGACTCAATCCGCTCCGAATTTCCCGATCGCATCTACGATCCGCCCACATCAGAAGCGGCCATCGTTAGCATCGGTGCCGGCTCCGCAATGGCCGGCGCGCGGCCCTTCGTGGATATAGGTACCGCGAGCTTCAGTTATGTTGGCTGGTCGCCGTTGGTCAACGAAGCGGCTGTGGCACGCCACATGTCCAATGGCGCGCTGCGCGTGCCTGTCGTCTACCACATGCTGCACGGCTTGCGTGGTGGCGGTGCGGCGCAGCACAGCCACAGCCCGCAGGCGATGTTGTGGAATGCGGCCGGTCTCGAAATCGTGCTGCCGTCCAGCCCGTATGACGTCAAAGGCTTGGTCCGAAGTGCGATCAAAAGCGACAATCCCACCGTATTCGTCAATCATGCGCGGCTAATGGACATCGAGGGCGACGTGCCGGAGGGCGACTACACCATTCCCTTAGGCCGCGGCGACATCAAACGAAAGGGCCGCGACGTCACTCTGATCGCAACTTCCTATGTCGTGCAAACTGCGCTGGCGGCGGCCACAACGCTCGCCGGCGAAGGGATCGAGGTGGAAGTGCTCGACCCACGCACTCTTGTGCCGCTCGACCAAGAACTGATCCTGCAATCGGTCGACCGCACCGGCAGGCTGGTGGTGGCCGATGAGACCAACCTGAGCTGCGGTATCGCTTCCGAGTTATCCGCCATCGTTGCGGAGCATGGATTCAAATCGCTTCGTGCCCCGATTATGCGCGTCGCACGGCCAAATATCCCGACGCCCTTTAGCCAGCCGCTTGAACACGCGATCACGCCGAGTGCCGACAAAATCTGCGACGCAGTGCGCAAAATTATGACCTGGACCTGACCCGATGAAAGCCGTCCGCTTGTTTGAATTCGGTGGGCCGGACCGGCTCGTTTACGGCGACTATCCGGATCCGGAGGTCGGTCGTGATGACGTTTTGGTGAAAGTGATCGCCACGTCGGTATCGCGCTGGGATATCAAATACCGAACTGGCGAAGTTCATCAGTTCTACGGCAAGGCGACCGGGCATCACGGCGGGATACATGGCCGGCGGGCTTTTCCTATGCCGATGCAATTGGGCCGTGACGTTGCTGGCGCTGTGGTAACCGTTGGCGTCAACGTGCGCGAGTTTAAGCCCGGCGACCGCGTCGTCGGCCTTGTCCACCCCGAAAACCCGAATTCGGTGAATACGATACGTGGTCTCCGCAACCTGTCGACCGGCATCGATCTTCCCGGCCACACCATGTTCGGCGGCTATGCTCAATATGTCGCGCGACCGCACACCTACTGGATCAAGATCAGCCCAGCCTTGAGCTACGACCAAGCGGCCGCCGCGATGTGGGGCTGCTCGACTGCGCACCATATCGTTGCCGGCCGCTTGCACGTGCACATGAACGACAATGTGCTGATCACCGGCGCCTCCGGCGGCATGGGCACCGCCACCCTGCAATTGGTGAAGCTCGCCGGCGGCACGCCGATCGTGACGACGCGTAGCGCCGCCGCGAAGATGGATACGCTGCGGCGCGCCGGGGCTGCTCTTGTGGTCGATACCGGTACGCCCGACGCGGTGCAGGCAGTTCGCGAATTTACGCGTGGTGAGGGCGTCGATGGCGCGGTTGAATATACCGGCTCCACGGCTTTGATGCGTTTATGCATCGATGCAATGCGGTTTGGCGGGACATTCTGCCCGGTCGGGGGCGAAATGAACGAGATTCCGCTGCGGGTTATCGATCTGATCAGCCACGAACTCAATGTGCATGGTGTGTGCGCGTCGACCCGCAACGATCAACGCATCGTTGTCGAGTTACTCGAGAGCGGTCGCATCGCAATACCGATCTACTCTGTCGTGCCGCTCTCGCAGGTGGGCGAAGCACATCGGCTGTTGGAAACCGCCGACGACTTGGTCGGCCGCATCATTCTACATCCGTGGGACGACTGACATGCCCGTTCGATTACTAGCCATATTTTCGGACACCCGACTGCAATCGCAGAAACCGGGTCTTCGACTTACACATCGCGGAACGTGTTTCTCTCGGTGTGACAATCGTAACTGGAAAATGAACCTATCTTGGGAGCGAAAAATGGATCTGTATACAGGATTGCGAAAACTGCGCTCGCGGTTAGCGATCGTGCCAATGCTGCTGATACTGTGCCTGGCTCTTGCTCATCCCGCTTCGGCGGCAGATCCGATCAAAGTCGGCTTCGGCATGAGCCTCACTGGAGCGGGCGCTCCCGCCGGCAAACAGGTGATCGTCGCGTTGGAAATCTGGCGTGATGACGTCAATGCCAAAGGCGGATTGCTGGGGCGCCCGGTAGAACTCGTCTATTATGACGATCAAACGCTGCCAGCCAACGTACCGTCGATCTACACAAAGTTAATCGATGTCGACAAAGTTGATCTGCTGCTCGGCCCCTATGCCACCAATCAAATCGCCGCGGCAATCCCAGTGATTGCTCCGCGCAAGCGAACGACTATTGGGCTACTTGGTCTGGCGGTGAACAGTCAGTTTCACTACCCGGGCTATTTTTCGATGCTCACCTACGGCAAGGATCCTGCTCGTGAATTTTCACGCGGGTTCTTTGAGCTGGCCAAGTCACAAAACCCGCGGCCACAAACAGTTGCCATCGTCGGAGTTGATGCTGAATTTGGTAAAACAGCGACCGATGGCGCTCGTGCGAACGCCAAGGCTGGCGGTTTTAAGATTGTTTACGATCAGCTCTATCCGCCGAGCATGACCGATCTGGCGCCAATCGCGCGCGCCGTCAAGGCCGTCAATCCCGATATCGTCTTTGCTGCCTCTTATCCGCCGGACACCGTCGCCTTCGTTCGTGCTGCCAACGAGGTAGGGCTTGCGCCACGCATGATCGGCGGCAGCTTGATCGGCATGTTGGCGATGCCATTGAAGACTATGATGGGGCCGCTGATGAACGGCTACCTTAACAATGCCGAAGTCTTCATGCCGGTGCCGACCTTGTATTTCCCCGGTACGAAGGGCGTGCTCGACAAATATCGGGAACGCGCCAAGGGACAAGGGATCGATCCGTTCGGATTTAACTTCGCTCCTTACGGCTATGCGGCGGGACAAGTGCTCGCTGCGGCGGTGACCGCGACTAAGAGTCTCGACCACAGTAAACTTGCCGACTACATGCACAGCCACAGTTTTTCGACTGTCGTCGGCGAGATCGCGTTCGGACCGGACGGCGAGTGGGTCAAGCCACGCTCGCTCGTCAGTCAGTGGCAAGATCTGACTGGCAATGACATCGGCCAACTGATTGATCCGAAAAAGTGGGTGGTGGTCTGGCCGCCGGAGCACAAAACCGGAGAGTTCATCTACCCCTACAGCGCGACAAAGAAATAGCTGCGTATGCACCCCCGACGCCCGGCACGTGAGGGTCCTGGCGAACCGGCATTCGGCTTTTCGGCCGTGCGCGCCATAGACGCGCACGGCGTTCACGTTGACAGCCCATCAAAAAGTGTATCCACTTATGATCTTAACGGCCTAATGGTTGCCCTGAAGATCGGCCGTTCGCGTCCCACGTTTCCAAGAGGATCGGGCGATGAATAAAAAGCGTGTTTGCATCGACGTCGGAGGCACGTTCACCGACTGCCTAGTGATGGATGAGAGTGGGCTCTTGCAAAAGTTCAAGGCATCGACCACGCCGAACGACCCGTCGACCGGCCTGATGAATGCTTTGAAAAAAGCGGCGCGGCACTATGGCGTGGAGATCGGTGAGTTCCTCGGCCAGATTGAAGTGCTGGTGCATGGCACCACCCTTGCCACCAACATCCTGATCAACGGGCGCGGTAGCAAGGCTGGCATGATTACCACCAAGAATTTCCGCGACAGTATTGAGATGCGGCGCGGAATCAAACCAGTAGAAGTATCGCTCTACAACTTGTTCATCCCACCCAATCGGCCCCTCATCCCGCGTTCCCGCCGTATCGGCGTCGAGGAGCGCACTTTGTTTGACGGTAGCATCATGACGCCGCTTAACGAAGAGGAAGTGCGTGCCGCGGTCAAGAGACTCCAGGCGCAGGACGTCAAATCGATCGCCGTCTGCTTCCTACATTCCTACGCCAATCCGAAGAATGAACAACGCGCTGCCGAGATAGTACGTGAGGTGGCACCAGAAATTTTCGTCAGTGCGTCGCACGAGACACTGCCGATCTGGCGCGAATTCGAGCGTTTCAATACTACCGCTGTCGGCTCCTATGTCGGCCCGGCGGTCGCTCGCTATCTCACCTCGCTGGAGAAAGTACTGAAAGATACTGGTTTTAAGGGCACCTTCCTGATGATGCTGGCCAACGGATTGGTTCAGAACGTCACCGAATGCATCCGCCGGCCAGTATTTCTTCTGCATTCGGGTCCTGCGGCGGCGCCTTCGGGGGCGGTCTATCTTGGCAAGCACCTCGGTGAAAAGAATCTGCTTTCGGTCGACATGGGGGGTACCAGCTTCGACGTCTGCATGATCGAGAAAGGAGAAATCCCGACGACGACTGAACATTGGGAAAACGACCAGCGCGTTGCCATCAAGATGGTCGATATCACCTCGATCGGCGCGGGAGGCGGCTCAATGGCCAAGACCGACGCACTTGGCCTTTTACGCGTCGGACCGCAAAGCGCCGGCGCTGATCCGGGTCCGGCCTGCTACGGCAACGCCGAGGATGCGACAGTGACCGACGCCAATCTGATCCTCGGCTATGTACCGGCGGACTACTTCCTTGGCGGCGAGATGAAACTCGACGAAAAGGCCTCGCGCCGCGCGATGAAGCCGGTGATGGAAAAGCTCGGTCTCGACGAAAAGAGTGCGGCTGAAGCGATTTTCCGCACCGTCAATGCCAACATGGCCAACAAGATCACCGAGGTATCAACCAAGCGTGGCCACGACGTCCGCGACAGCATTATGATCGCCGGCGGGGGTGGTGGACCGATTCACGGGGGCTTTATTGCTGATTCGCTTGGTATCAAACGCGTCGTGGTGCCGCCGGTTGCGGCGCTCTACAGCGCCTTTGGCATGTTCGCGATGGACATCGGACAGGACTATGCGCGCTCTTTCGTCAGCCGCTGCGCGAACGCTGATATTGAGGGGATCAATCGCGTATACGATGCGCTAGAGGCCGAGGCGCTCACCGCGTTCAAGCAACATGGCGTACCACCCGACAAAGTCATCCTCAAGCGCAGCGCTGACCTGCGGTACGTCGGTCAATTCCACGAAGTCGAAGTCGACATGGCAGGTGGCAAGATCACGCGCGAGGCGGTCGATGCCGCGGCGGCAGGCTTCGCGCGTAAGCACGAGGAACTCTACACCTTCGCTATGCCGTGGAAAGCGGTGGAAATCCTTACGCTGCGACTGAAAGCGACGACACCGAACGCGCCATTCGCCCTGCCGCAAGTCGCGAAAGGCGACGCGGATCCGAAACCGGCGCTCAAACGCCGGCGCACCTGCCGCTTCGAGGGCCGCGACGTCGACACGCCAATTTATGACGGCGAAAAGGTGCTCGCCGGCAATGTCATCAGCGGGCCGGCGATCATCGAAGAGACGACCACAACCGTTGTGATTCCTCAGGCCTACGTCTGCTCAGTTGATAAGTACAAGAACTACATCCTGACGCGATCTTGACGGGAGGCAATCATGAAACAGCAGATCAACATTGACCCGACCACGGTTGCGACCGTTTGGCATTCCATGCAAACCATCTGCAAGGAAATGCGCCACTTGGTGAAGCGCACGGCGCAAAATTATTTGATCGGCCAGCTGCAAGACCTCTCTGTCGGCATCTGGGCCGCGGACGGTTCCGCAGTCGCGATTCCCGTGGGCTTGCCGAACCAATTTCTCGGTACGTCGTTTGCAGTCCAAGAACTGGTCAAGATTTTCGGCGACGACATCCATCCTGGAGACGTCTTCTTGACCAACGATCCATATCACGGCGGACATAACACCCATCTGCCGGACTGGGGTTACATTCGCCCGATTTTCTATCACGGCGAGCTGTTGTTCTTCACGCTCTGCCGCGGGCACCAAATGGATACCGGCGGCTCGTTCCCGGGCGGATATTTCCCCAACGGCTACGACATCCACGCCGAAGGGCTGATCATTCCGCCGATCAAAGTCATTGATCGTGGCCGCGAGCGGAAGGACCTGGTCAATCTCATTCTCAACAATGTGCGGTTTGCTGACGGGGTCCGCGTAGACCTCCACGCAATGATCGGCTCGACGACCATGTGCGAAAAGCGCATCTTGGCGCTGCTCGACATGTACGGACGCGACACGGTCTTGGCGAGCATCCAGGAGATGATGCGGCGTACCGAAATCGCGGTACGAGAGGAAATCCGTAAGTTTCCCGACGGCGTCTATTACGGCGCCGCCGCGACCGATGACGACGGCACGACGCTCGACGAGCAAGTGTGGGTGCGCGCAAAGATCACGATTAAGGGCGACGAGATGACGATCGACCTTTCAGAGAGCGACGCGCAGCGCAAGGGCTTCGTCAATTGCGTCTACGCGGTCACCTACGGCATCGCCATTGCTGCGGCGATTCTCTATTTCGATCCCGCGCTGGCCGATTATCACAACGAAGGGACGATGAAGCCAATCAAGGTGATCGCGCCACCGGGATCGGTCGTGAATTGCCAGTACCCTGCGACCGTCGGCGCTTCACCCGTCAATGTCGGCGTTCAAATCATGGAGGCGGTGGTTGAAGCCCTGTCGAAGGCGCTTCCCCATCGTGCCATCGCCGCCTGGGGTAAACATCGCGGCGACTATCTGTTTGCCGTAGATCCGCGCACCGGCGAACGATACGTGCGCACGTGCTTCGACTATGACGGCAGCGCCGGCGCGGTTGCGGGCTTTGATGGGTACCAGGCCGTTAGCACGCTAACTGCGATGGGTGCCGCGCACCGTGACAACGTCGAAGAAATGGAAGTCCGGGTACCTTGGCGCGCCCTTAGGTGGGAGTTCGTACCCGACTTCAGCGGCGCCGGGTGTTGGCGCGGCGGTCCCGGCGTGCACTGGGAAGCGGTTAACGAAGGCACTGACGGTCAAATGGCGACCGGCAGTTCGGATGGTGACGTTGTGCAAGGTTTCGGGGCCCTCGGTGGGCAGCCGTCGCCGGTTTCGCGGACATATCTACGACGTGGAACTGAAGACATTCGCATCAAACCGCACCGACTGGTACCGGTGAAAGCTGGTGACGTGCTGGTTAAGCACTCCTCGGGTGGAGGCGGCGTCGGCAACCCGGCCGAGCGCGATCCGGAAATGGTGCGCGAGGACGTGGAGAACGAGCTCGTCTCGATCACTGCCGCCAGCGAAATTTACAAGGTGGCGATCAACCCCGACACGCTGACGGTGGACGTCGAAGCCACCAACAAGCTGCGGGGCACATTGAACGAAGCCGCAGAATAAAGTGGCCAGACGCGCGCGAGCGGGCAGGGTATCCACACTTAAGGCCACCCTGCGTCCGCTCACCGGTGACAGTCACCGGCGCGCCTCGGTCGACATTCATCAATATCTGCGCGATCTCATCTTATCGAACGCGCTGCCGCCGGAAACCATCCTGTCGCAGGTAGAGGTGGCGGATTGCTTGAAAGTCAGCCGTACGCCGGTGCGCGAGGCGCTGCGGATGTTGATGGAAGAAGGTCTGGTCAAGGCCGAGCCCAACTATCGTTGCCGCGTCTTAGGCTTCGATCCACGCGAATTGGAAGCCCTCTACGTCTCACGCATTGCCAATGAAGGAATTGCCGCGGCCGTCACCGTGCAAAGTATGACCGATTCGGACATCAAGAAGCTCGCAGAGCTACTGCATGAGTTAGGCAACGATGAAAGACCACGGAACCTTCGCCGCTGGCTCAAGAACCATCGGACCTTTCACGGATTGCTGTTCTGCCGGGCGAATCCGTTGCTGCAGAAACGTATGCTTGTCGATTGTCAACGCAGCGAACGCTACATCTACAATACCGTGCAGGCGGGACTGACCGACTTATTTCGTCGCGCCGCTATCGAACATGAGAAAATCTATGAGGCCTGCAAGCGGCGCCAACCGGCAACGGTCGTTGCATTGTTGACCGATCACCTTGCCGCGGCCGCAATTGACATCATGGCCGAATTCGCTCCCGATTGGGAACCGACCACGCTACGCAATGCTATCCTGCTGATGCACAGAGGGGCGGCGCATCTCGACAAAGCATGAACTCAAGATTGTTTGAATGAAATTGGTTTTGTTTGGCAGGCCCGCACGACGAAGCCCGCTCCAAACAGACATTCCGCGTCCGATTGACAGAGCGGTCTGCCGCACGTCGTTGGCTGCTTCACACTGTGATCAAGCGCCCTTGAGACCGGGGATCAGTCGCGCAGCGTTGCCATGTTCTATGGCCGACATGTCCGCTGCCGAAAGCCCAAGCTTCTGTAGGTTCTTGTTCTGGTCAGTTGGGAAGTACGGATAGTCCGTCCCGTAGGTTACGTTGGAAACCGATGTGAGCTTCAGCAGCGCCGTCATTGCAGGCACTGACGTCGCATTGGCGGTGTCGTAGTGAAGCTTCGCCAATTCCGCCATAACGCCATCAGGGAGGATCTCCTTCAATTTCGGGTTATTGTCATAGAACGCAGCAATCCGACCCGCCATCATCGGAATCGTGCCGCCAGCATGGGAGAACAACCACTTGATGTCCGGGTAATGCCTGAAGGCTCCGGTCAGCAGCAGACTCGCCACCGTGCGTGTCGTGTCGTGAGGCACCTCGATCACGGCCCCGAACGTCGGCATGGCAAGCTGCCCGCAGCAGGCCGCGACTAGCGGATGCACATAGGCCACAGCCTTGCGGCGGTTCAGCTCTTCCAAGATCGGCTTGTACATCGCATCGCCGAGCCACTTGTCGCCGTAGTTACTCTGCAGGTTAACGCCGTTCGCTTTGACGGTATCGAAGGCGTATTCGATCTCCTTCAACGTCACATCGACATTCATCATCGACAGCGGCGCAAAAACGGCGAACCGATCCGGATGGTCTTGATGCATCTTGGCCGCAAAATCCTGGCACTCGCGGACTGTTTTGGTGGCATTGTCTGCGCCAGCGTCAAACCAAAGGCCCGGCGTCGAAGCGAGGGACACCACAGCGATACGGACACCGGCCCGGTCCATTTGCTCGATAGACATCGCAGGGGTCCAATCGAATACACCTGAATACGGTGGTATCTTCCGCGCGCCTTCCCACTGCTTCTGCTGGGCAAGATATCCCGGCGGGTAAAAATGGTGGTGGGTATCGATTAAGATTTTAGCGCCCTGGGCGTGCACCGCAGGCGATGGCAGCGTCAATGCCACGCCCGTAGCGCCGAGGCCGGTCAGGAATTTGCGGCGCGATGAACCAGCCGGATCGCAAGCGGGACAGTCGTGAAACAGCATGGTCGTTCTCCCAGGATCATCTTGATGTGTGGTTCGCTGAGTGTTGCCGAGGATGATAGCCGTTTGGAAGCCGTGCCCAAAGGACCAATGGTCTTTGGGCATGCCCGGCTGAACGCGGCGCCGATGTCGCAGTGGGTCAAAACGCGACATTTGCAATGCAACCAGGCATGCCTGCTTTACCCCCAAAAGCGGACATCAGGCGTCACTCGATCACCGCATCTGCAAGAGCCAGCAATTTTGCAGGAATCTCCAACCCGAGCGACTTCGAAGTCTTGAGATTTATGACCAATTCAGTCGCCGGTTCGACCCCTCGAAGAACCTTGCCGGCATAAAGGCCCAGTTGACGATAGCCATCAGCAAGGCTTGTGCCGTAGCTCGTTAGGCCACCTGCTTCGGGGAATTCGCGCCATGCGTAAATCGCCGGTATCCGATGCTGTGCTGCCAATGCAGTAATTCGGTCTCTGTGGCATCCTGCCAACTCCGGCGAACACCCCTGCGAAATCGGGCAACGCCCTTTTAGGGCTGAGATTTGAAGTCCTAAGCGGGGATCATCACCCAGCTAGCCCGGCGTCAGGCTCGCGCAATTCCATCAAAAATGTACCTTTTGCCGCCGAAAACCGGCCTTAAATGATGACTTCGAAAAATTTCGATATCCGGTAATCCTTTTCGATTGCCTTCCCGATTGACCGCGACCGCGCAACGGCGAAGTCACCCCAAAAACGACTGAAATTTTGCCCGCCCGGCTAGCGTCCGCGCTTCTTTTCGAAAAAACCGCCCCCCAAAACGATACTCGAAAAATTCCGTTTTCCGATTGCGACGGATCGCGGCTAAAAACCAAACGTGCATATGTGTACCAAATCGGGGCTCGTTCCAAAGGGCCGAGGCTGAAGTCGCGGACTTGGGGATTGGCCGTGGACGGTTCGCAAAACAAGGCGGTAGTGGTCGGCGCGCTCGGCGTCATTGGCCGTTACATCTGCGAAAGACTTGCCGCAGAGCCCGACTGGCAAGTCATAGGCCTTTCGCGGCGAAACGCGCCGGATGGACCGCGATACCGGCACATCACGGTTGACCTGCTGAACGCCGACGATACTCAGCGCAAGCTGGCCGAGCTGACCGACGTTACCCACGTTTTTTATGCGGCGTTTCAGGCCAGCCTCGGAAACGCGTCGAACTTCGCGGCCAATGTCGGTCCAAATCGGGACATGCTGGTCAATGCGGTCAGCGCCATAGACCGCGCCGCGCCTCACCTGAAGCGAGTCGTGCTCGTCACCGGCACAAAATATTATGGCGTGCATCTCGGGCGCCTGAAAACGCCAATGCGGGAGACAGATCCGCGTCACGGAGGGCCCAATTATTATTTTGATCAGATCGACTGGCTCACGAGCTACCAGCGAGAAAAAATGTGGGATTGGGTGGAACTACGGCCGCAAACGCTTTGCGGGTTTTCACCCGGTTCGCCCATGAGCATTATGCCGGCTATTGCCGTCTACGCCGCGATCTCGAAAGAACTCGGCTTGCCGCTGCGCTTTCCAGGCAAGCCCGGCGCTTACAACACGAACTATCAGGTGACCGAGTCAACGCATTTTGCCAATGCCGCCTTGTGGGCGGCGACGGAGCCGCGATGCGCAAATCAGGCTTTCAACATTACCAATGGCGATTATTTCCGCTGGCGCAACCTTTGGCCAAAGATTGCAGCTGTCTTCAACATGGCGGCTGGTGATCCGCAGACAATATCCCTCACGCAATACATGGCCGACAAAGGTACGTTCTGGGAAGCCATGACAACGAAGTACAATCTCAAACGCATCCCCTATAACGATCTCGTGGCGTGGCCATTTGCGGACTACGTCTTTGCAGCCGAGTGGGACATCATGTCGGATGTCACCAAGTCGCGGCTTTTCGGTTTCAACGACGTGGTCGATAGCGAAGCGATGTTCGAGCGTCTGCTCCGCCGCTTTCGCAACGAGCGGATCGTGCCTTAGAACGATGGTCGCAAAGGCGGCGATTTTGGCAAAGTTAGCTGCCCCACTCACATTTTCGATACCGTATGCTCGGAACAAACTTGCCTAGTATGATTTGCTCTAGGGACCATGGAGTCGATCAAATGAAAACATTTACGCATGTCTGGAACAGCTTCCTCACGCCTATCAAAGGTTTGGCCACGGCTTTTGTTCTGCTGGCCGCTTTGACATCCGTGGCATCGGCGCAAAGTCAGCCAAATTATGGGCCGAACGCTCCAGCCAATGCCGACAGTTTTGGTCAGCCGCCAAGTGGCGCCAAGCCGCCGGGCGTCCCCCGGACTGGACATAGGGCATACGCCTATTTGCCTCACCGCCATTATCACCGGCCGCTGTACCGCTATTACCGATACTAGGTGCAGGAGAGCGGCAAGCGCCCAGGCAAACGCGCCAGGTATCAAAAGCTGCTCGGTTAGCTCATTGGCTCTTCAGTTCGAGCGATAGCTCGCCGCGATCTGTTGCAGCAGCGACGCCGTAGCGTTGCTCGAGGCCCTGCCCACAAGATTGACCTCTGCAATCGCGTGACCGCCGCGATCGCGGAAACGCGCCGAAACGACGGTCATGTTCAGTTTCTGGAGCTCTTTTGGAAGCGCGTCCTTCAGCTTGGTCAGGTCAATTGCGCTCTGCAGCGTTTTGGAAACTTTCTTGCTCATGTCCGCCATCGCAAGACTCAGATTTGTATTCGTCGCGAATGTCGGCTGGCCCTCAAGCTTGATGCTCGGCTCGGCAATCTTCAGTCCGACAGTCGCATCATCTTTTTCGGCCAGATAGAGCTGCAGCGTTCCCTGGAAGGGCTGGGTCCCTTCACGATTTCTCTTCACTGTTCTCCAGGTGTGCCGCACCGGAAGCTTTAGACGAAGAAACGCGATTTTTTTCTTCTCCCAGCGGACCGCAGATCGCTGAGGTCCGGTAACGCACGACCAACTGTCAATGTCGCCGCGAACGACCATGAGCAGTTGATCGTTGCGTGGCCAAAGCGAACCACCTTTGAACGACACGGCGGAATTCTGGCTGTCGGCGCCCCGGGTGCAGTTGCCCGCGCCGCGCCTGAAGCTTTCCATGATATCGGGAAGCTTTTTCTGCACATCAATCAGATCAGCGAAAATTCTCGCGTCGACGGCGACATCATCGCCAACCGGATTGGCTGTAATCCGGTAGGTCGTGCTTACTGTCACCGGTACGCCGTTCACGTTGCTCGCGACCGGGATCGGCCCGGCGGCCAACTGCGCCATAGCTTTCGACAGCAGACCGACTACGAGTAGTGCCCCAAGCAAAAGCGCCCGCATGCCCGCCTCCCCATCCCCTTAATACCAACAGAGCATCCGAATGGTCGGTTAGTGACTCGATTGCGGTTATCCCCGTTTTGCACCGGATTTCCAAAGTCGCCACAAAGAAGCCTCATAAGTGATTCTCGCCGCTCGGGCGGGTATCACGATATGAACAATCCGATTTGATTTCTGAAAAACGATAAGGAAAGGCGCTGGTGCTATCGCACCACCGCTCCGCCGGCCGCTTTCACCACAAGGATCCGCCTGGATTCGGCCTCACCGATTCATCCGCGCTGTGATCGCGGCGCTACAGCATTTTCCGGCGCTTGGCGCTACGGTTTTGGCGTGGCTTGAAGCGAAAGGTAAATGTCCATGCTGTCGTACGTGATCAATGAAGGCAGGCTTTTTGCGCTGAAGCCTTCGGATTGGTCGATGTTGCTCGGTGGCGTGGCATTGTGCGGGCTGCTCGCACTTCTATTTTAAACTGCGCAGCGCGAAGATGAAGCGTGGGGCACGTTCCGGCACAAAAGCGCGACTTGGGAAGGTTCCGCCAAGGGCTATAAGCGGGCATTTCGCAGTGCAATCGCCGTGTCCCGCTCTATCCCTAGAAGTGGGGTTTGTCGCGGATTCCACCACTGCGTGCGCGTAGCCCTTCAATGCATCACATTCGCCTTTTCGATCTTTTGTGATGGCCAGCACAGCGCGGAATCAAACTCCCTGTCTTATTTTGCCGGTGGCTGAGGAATCGAAAGGGGATTAGCCGTGGGGACAGACAACCAAGAAATGGCTCCGCTGGTCGCACTACTGAAAATGGCAGCGGACCAGTGGCCGAGCTCTGAAGTCGGCGAAGTGTCGCAAAGCGAATTGTTCCGTCGCGATGAAACTTTGCTCAAAATGTGGCCTGAGGCCTGCCGACGCGTTGGCGTCGAGCCGCGTGAATTTCCGCGCGCGGTAATTAGACGCTGGCGGCAGGAAATGGGCAGTAGCCGGCTACATTGAAATAAGAAATTGCTCACGCAAAAAAAATGCCCCGGCACGGTGGCCGGGGCATCGACGCAACAATCGTACTGTTGTGATTTAGATCGTCCAACGTCAAGCCGGATGGGACTCCAAATCACAAGACGACCGTAACGATAGTACGTGAAGGATCAGGAGCAACTTAGTACCTCTGCGGTGATATGTTGGCCGGTGTGACTATGTCGCTACAGCGACACTGAGTTGTCACGCTTGGATAAAGTCAACATTTTTGGCGGTAGCGGAGGGAGCGTCTTCTTCAAGACTCAACTACCAGCGAACTACTGGATGAGAGCCGCCAGCGCGCTCGCAACGTCGATCGACATGGCCGAAATCTGGGTCTCCAGGAACGCGTTCCCTTGTGTCGTGGTCAGACTATTTATCTGATCGGTTGTCAGTCCGGGAATGGCGCTCGTGCTCAGGCCGGGTATGCCACTCGTGCTCGACAATGCACTGAAGTTCGTCGTCGTCATTCCGGCGATTTGAACGCTGGTGAAGCCGCCTGCCTGCGTTGTCGTGAGCGCCGCGATTTCGGTCGTCGTCAGGCTGTTGACTCCGGCCACCGTCAGCACACTGATCTCGGCCGCGCTCAACGCGCCGACCTGGGCCTCGGTCAGATTTATGATGGTGGTGGTGTTGAGACCAAGGACCTGGACCGGCAACAGCCGGGTGACATCCAGCGCGTCAAGATTGGTCAGCGACAGGGCATTAAGCTGCGACCAATAAAGACCTTGCACCTGCGTCGTGGTCAGCGCCGCAACTTGCGTGGTGGTGAGGTTGTTGAGCACTGTCGTGCTCAGTGTGCCGATCTGGCTCATGGTAATTGCATTGACCTGCGTAGTCGACAGGTTCTGCAGCTCGGCCGTGGTCAGCTGTTCGATCTGGCTCGCGGTCAGCGCAGCCACCTGGGTAGCCGCCAGTGCCGCTACCTGCGCGGTGGTCAGATCGCCGATTACCGTCGTGCTTAGTCCCGCTGCCTGCCCGGTGGCAAGCTTGGTGACGTCAAGCGCACCCAGATGGTCGTTCGACAGCGCGTTAAGTTGGGTCGTGGTCAAGCCCTGGACCTGCGTCGCGGCCAGTGCCGCCACCTGCGTGGTCGTGAGGTTGTTGATCACTGCCGTGCTCAGCGAGCCGATCTGGTCCGCGGTCAGCGCGTTGGCTTGCGTGGTCGACAAATTCTGCAGCTCGGTCGTCGACAATGCGCCGATTTCGTCGCCGGTCAACGCACTCACCTGCGTCGCCGCCAGTTCGCCGATCTGTGTGTCGGTGAAAGCCTGAATCTGCGCCGCAAGGAGACCACTCATAGCCGTCGAGGAGATCGACTGGATCTGCGTCATCGCCATGTATTGCAGAGCGGTCGATGTAAGCGCATTGATCTGGTCCGCATGCAAGACGGCCGCCTGGGTCGTGGCCAAAGCCGCGATGCTGGTCGTCTTCAGCGAGCTGAAGGTCGCCGTCGAAAGACCGGCGATTTTTTCGGCGCTGATGAAAGGAATAACGGACATTTCCTCAACCCATTCCGGTAAACCGGCGCCGTCCCCCTGCAGGACGAATGTATGAGTATCGCGTTGCGTAAAGGGTCACATTTATCCATTTATTAATTCTGACTTTTTTCGGGTTTGGGTTTGAGCGGTTAAAGCGCTCAAAACTATTCAGCTCAATTCAATAGGCCGGATTAGGATTTCGTTTAGAGCCCAGCATCTGTCGGCGCCCTGGCGTGCATTTGCGCAATCGCCACGCGCACACAGCAAGACCGCTGGTCGACGATCAACGAGAGGCAATTTTACTGAGGTTGGCGGAGGGAGTGCTTATACAAACAAAATTCTCTAAGTGCAGTCCATAGCACTAGATGGAAGCTGCGCGTAATCAAACGTTTGGTACACGCGAGTTCGGTCGCAGAGAAAGCTTGAATGTCCGCTTTACCCCCCAAAGCGGACATGTGCAACGCAACTTGGGATGTCCGCTAAGGGCCAAAAGGAGACACGAGTGGTACCGAGCTTCAGTCCCTTTTTATGCTGGCCTTCTTACGACCCGTTATCACGAATCGGAAGGTTCTCGGAAAGTCAGGGCGTGGATTAGTTCTGGCGCGGATTGTTCTGGTTGAACGGTAATCCAAGGACCAAGTTCTCCTAAGATATGTTTGTAACCCAACGGATGCCGGTCACGAAAAGCGACAAGATCGTTGGGCAAAGGCTCTCCAAAGCGAATTGTTGAACGCAAATATTTCTCCGCGCTCATAATGCAGGGAATGACGCTGGCCTGGGCCAAGGCAGCGAGGTGGAGGGCCCCGGGCGCCATTCGCAAAGTATACCCCGGTCCTTGCACCCACAGGTCACGCTTTGTACGGCCTTCCAGCGCAACAGCGAGAACTCGATTGGGGGAGGCAAGGAAGTCGCGAGTTTGCCCCAAATTCAGGTGACCAATTCCAATGAGGCGCGGCACACCTTCGAGGCCGTTAGCGAGGTCGGCCAATAAATCGAGCCGATTCTGATACGCCGGTACGCTTCCGGGGTCTCGCCATGCCAGGAATGCTACTCCGATTCCGCGTGACCTCATCCAATGATAGAGTTCGGTCAAGTTGCCATAGTGCAACGTGGCAAGCACCACTGGCCGTCCCTCGGCGAGGATCCTCTCCAATCTTTCCAGGCCGATGAATTCGCACCGGCGACTCCAGCGTGGCTCCCTAAGCTTTTCCGGCCAATATCGTAGAAAGCGGGCCATGCACATGGCGAGCCGCGCAGCGAATATTTGCCCAATTGAGCAACGATGCCACTGGATCCCAGAACGCCGGGCCGATTCCGACATTTGCCGTAGTTGGCGGAACGTGGACTGACGCTTCCCCATTAGCAACTCGTAGATAGCCATCACCCCAGCTGCAGGAAATAAAAGCAGGACAAGAATGGGAACTGGAAGGCAAGCTTCGGCGAATCGAAGCCATCCGCTCACAAGTCGCTGTATACACTCGCCCATCTGCGCGTCCTTTTATTGTTCGGCAAAATTGACGCAGACCTTTATCTCGCCTTGTCGGCAATCTGTCGCGACCACTGCTTTCTCACGGTTTGCTTTTCTCGCAGGTCGATAAATCGAGGTAACATCCGATTTGCCCAGATGAGGCGAGTGGCGTCCAGTCCAGTGCTAATTTCCGGACGGTTCTTTCGCATGCCATCGAAGATTTGCGATGCAACTACTTCCGGCGTCAGGCCAGTCGTGAAGTCGAATGTTTCTGCTGTCCCGCTTGCAATAATGTTCTTGAGGAAGTTGGTTCGGGTCAGCCCAGGCAACACCAACATAAGATCAATCCCGAATCGCACCAATTCCGCTCGCAATGCCTCAGAAAACCCGCAGAGGGCGAACTTGCTGGCACAGTATCCAGCCCAGTCAGGTACGCCGCGGCGCCCGTACATCGAACTGACGTTTACAATCAGCGGCTGCTCGCCCCGCGAAAGCAAGGGAATGGCCAGGCGGCAGTTTTCCGCACAGGCGAAAAAATTGACTTCCATAACCTGTCGCAAGCTCTCGGCTGGCAGGTCAATGAAATGTCCGTTTGCACCGACTCCGGCATTGTTAATTAGAATATCCAGACCCCCGAACGTCTCCTTGGCAGCTGCGAATATCGCTTGGCGATCTTGCGGGGTCGTAACGTCACCGGGTGCAATAACCACCTCCGCGCCGGACCGACGCACCTCTCTACAGACCAGTTTGATTTGATCGCCCGCGAAGTCGGAGAGTATCAGCCTCATCTTTTCGTTCGCTGCCCTCATTGCAAGGGCGCGGCCGATCCCGCTTGCAGCACCGGTTATCAGTATACGCCTCCCAGAAAAACGACGACGCATGTCAAACTCTCCCGCCGTGGCGGGTTCCTTCAGCCGATTCCCTGTTTTGAAGTAGGGTCAATAGACGCCACGGGGCGGGAGTTTATTTCTCACTGCCGGGCATGTCTATTGAGGTGCAAATGTACGCATGTGGGGGTAACAGATAAGACGCGGGGTTGAGAGAAATCCCTGCGTTGGAGCTGAGCGGAACTCCCGCCTTCTAACGATGTCTGCTTTACACCCGAAAGCAGACATTTGCAGTGCACTAGGCCATGTCTGCTTTGGGTCAAAAGCGGACTCTTGCAGCGCAAGGTCCGCTAAGGGCCATAAGCAGACATTAGGAAATACAAGGTCATCCGCGCTCTCAGCGGATTCCTGCTCGCATAAAGCTCTGAACGAATTGCCGCTGGAATAAAAGGAAAGCTGTTAGCAACGGCGCCGACGTCATTAGGGTAGCAGCGGCAATCAGCGACCAGTCGATGCCTTGATCGGACGATGCGAAAATCTGCAGCCCGACCGTCAGCGGTCGCGTGCTCACAGAATTAGTAATAATCAGTGGCCACAGGAAGTTGTTCCAGTGATAACTGATCGATACCAGGCCGTAAGCAACGTAAATAGGCTTAGCAAGTGGCACATAAACTTTGAGCAGAACCTGGAGCGGGCTGGCGCCCTCAATTCGCGCCGCCTCATCGAGCTCGTTCGGCACCGTTTTGAAAGTTTGCCGCAGCAGGAAAATGCCAAACGCCGACGCCATATAGGGCAGTCCGATCGCAGGGATCGTGTCGACGATGCCCGCCGCACTCATCGTCCGGTAGTTCTCCACAATCAGAACGTCGGGCATAATCATGAGCTGGAGGAGCACTAGAACAAAGGCGAGCTCGCGCCCATAAAACCTAAAGCGCGCGAAGGCATAAGCGGCGAGCGTGCAAAGCACGAGTTGCGCCGTCAAAATCATTGTCACCAGCATAAAGGTATTCAGGAAATATCGCGCGAACGGAGCCGCATTCCATGCTTTGACGAAATTCTCCGAAGTGAGCGGAGCATTCAAAGTGAAATGCGCCGAGTACGCGCTCGGATGAATCGCCGCCCACATCGCGTATGCGAGCGGTAAAATCCAGAGGAATGCCAGCAACCACGCGCCAGCCCGTTCCAGCACAGCACCCACGCGATTGGTTTGAAGGCGTGCGTTCATTGGTAATGAATTCGACGGTCTAGGAAAATGAACTGGCCAAGCGCCATTGTGGCCAGCAGCACGAGCAACACCACGGTCAGGGTTGCGGCAAAGGCGGTATCCCAGAATTTAAAGCCAACCTCATATATGTAATACAAAAGCAGAGCGGTCGTGTTGTTAGGGCCGCCGCGCGTCATCACCACGATGTGGTCGACCAGTCGGAACGAATTGATAATCGCGTTAATGAGTACAAACAAGGTCGTCGGCATAAGCAGCGGAAAAGTCACGCGGCGAAAGAAGTACCAACGGCTGGCACCTTCCAGCGCCGCCGCCTCGCTAAGATGAGGAGACATCTGCTGAAGCGCGGCGAGATAGAAAATCATGAAAAAGCCGGCATCCTTCCACACTGCCACAACGATCAAGCAGGCCAGCGCTGTGTGTTCGTTGCCGAGCCAGTTATGCGCCGGCACGCCAAATAGGCTCAACGCCTGATCGGCAAGGCCGTATCCGGGCGAATAGAAAAACAGCCAAATGTTGGCGACCGCGATCATCGGCAGCACGGTGGGAGTGAAAAAGGCGAGCCGCATAAAGGAACGGCCGGCCAATTTGGTGTTGACGGCAACCGCCATGAATAACGCGAGCACAATAGTGAGCGGAATGGTGCTCGCCGCGTAGATGATATTGTTGCGCAAGGCCTGCCAGAAAATCGGGTCTTCGATCATAGCCTGGTAGTTGTCGAGGCCGACGAAGACGGCGGGTCGCGCACCTTTTGGCGTCGAGAAGAAGCTACCAATAAAAGTCGCGACGGCAGGATAGTGCGTGAAGGTCACCAGCAGAACCGCCGCCGGCAACAACAGCAGCCAGCCATTGACATGCGTTGCCCATCGCGCCCCCATGCCCACATTGCTATGTCGGGAAGCGACGGCGACCGCGTGTGCCACCGATCGGGGAAGCGGTCGACCCACCTCCCCCGATGCTTCGCGCAGAAGATCGCCTTCGATCTTCATCACTTGTAGGAACGAAGTATACGCGCCGCCTCCTGTTGCGCATCCTTCATTGCCTGTTCCGGCGTCTTGGTTCCGTTGAGCGCGGCTTGCAGCCCATCATTGAGCGCCTTGGTGACCCGTTGATTATCGTGGGTCGACAACTCGGCCACCGCATACTTGAGCTGGTCGCGCGCCACCGCGGCGGCCGGGAATCCGGCTACGTATTGTTTCATAGCAGGGGTGTCCCAAGCATCGGGTCGCACCGCGACATAGCCGGTCTTGATACCCCAGTCCGCGGCACGCTCCGGCGCCGTCATCCATTTGATGAACTTGATTGCTGCCGCGGATTTCTCAGCGGTCATCTTCTTGAACAGATAGAAGTTACCGCCGCCAGTCGGAGAGCCACGACCATTGTGCGCCGGCAGCATTGCGACACCAAAGGGGAACGGTGCGTTCGTCTTGACGTTGGTCAGATTGCCGGTGGTCGTCCACATGATCGCCGTCTTGCGCTCGAAGAAATCCTTAGGTGTTGTGCCCCATTCAATCGTCCCAAGCGGTTGGATCTTTTCTTTGCGGCTGAGGTCGACCCAATATCGCAACGCGTCGATTACGGCCGGTTTGTCAAAATAGGTTTCTGTCCCGGCGTCGTTCATCAACCGTGCATCATTGGCGGTCGTTAGACCCTGAAACAGCCAATAGGGAAATCCGGTCGATGGGATCTCTACGCCCCACTGGGACACATTGCTGCCGTCACGCTTGGTGAGCTTTTGGCCGTAGGCAACAAGTTCGTCCCAGTTGTCCGGCGCCTTATCGGGATTAAGGCCGGCAGCCTTAAATGCATCCTTGTTCCAATACATGACGATAGTCGATCGCTGGAACGGAATGCCCCAGGTTTTGCCTCCAGTCTGGCTGTTCTCCATGAAGGCGGGATAGAACGATTTGGCCCACGCTTTGTCGGCATCGCTTGTAAGCAGCGGGTCGAACGGCGTGACTGCATCTTCGTCAATCAACGTGAACATGTCCGTTGAAAGCAACACGGCGATATCCGGTGGTTCACCGCTCTTGAGCGCGGTGAGCGCCTTCACCAGGGTGTCCTGGTACGTTCCCGCATAGATCGCCTTGATCTTGATCCCGGGATTTTCCTTTTCGAAGTCGGCGGCATAGCCGTCAATAATCTTGGTAATCGGGCCGCCTACGGCGACCGGATAGTAGAATGAGAGTTCGACATCCGCCGCCACGGCCGGTGACGCAAGTGCGAGGACGGCCCCTCCAACCAACGAAGCAAGCCATTTCATTTTAGCCTCCCTAGACAACAACTTCGGAAACGAAGGGATTTGTGGCCGGTGTCGCGATGGCTGACACCTCGTCACGACGCCGTCCGTTCGCGGCGTCGAAGAAGTGCAGTCTCTCGGGCGGCAACACCAGATGAATAGTCTCGCCCGTCGTTAACGCGGTCTTGCTCGCTACGCGCGCGGTGACAAACTGGCTGCCAACGGCACAGGTGACGACCGTATCGGCACCGAGATACTCGATATTTATCACGCGCCCAGAAATTCCCGTCTCGGCGATGATCACGTCCTCCGGACGAATGCCGAGCAGCAAGGCGTCGATTGGCGTCGGCAGTACTTGCGCGTTGCTATTGGCGATGATGGTGGCGCCACCAGCCGCTTCGAGCGTGATGATGTTCATGGGCGGTGTCCCGATGAAGCGCGCAGCAAAAACCGTCGCCGGCCGCGCATACAGGCGATCGGGCACCGCAGCCTGTTCGACTTTGCCTTCACGCATCAAGATGACCTTATCGGCCATACTCATGGCTTCACTCTGGTCGTGTGTGACGTAAACCATGGTGACGCCAAGCTTCCGCTGTAGCGCTCGAATCTCGTGTCGCATCTCGGCCCGCAATTGTGCATCGAGATTGGAGAGCGGCTCATCCATCAGACAAACCGGCGTCTCGGCAATGATGGCACGGCCGAGCGCAACGCGCTGCTGTTGGCCGCCAGAAAGCTGAGACGGTTTGCGGCCGAGCAACGCGCCAAGGCCAAGCAGGGACGCCACACGATCGAGCCGGCGCGCGCGTTCGGCGGCGGGTGTCTTGCGCACGCGCAACCCGAAGAGAATATTCTCGGCCACCGTCAGGTGCGGGAACAGTGCGTATGATTGAAATACCATGGCGATACGGCGTTTAGCGGGGGCAAGATCGGTAACGTCCTCGCCGCCAATAAAGATTTTTCCGCTCGATACCTGCTCGAGGCCTGCGATCAATCGCAAGGTGGTGGACTTGCCGCATCCAGACGGTCCGAGCAAAACTAGGAACGAGCCCGTATCGGTTGCGAAGCTGACGCCATCGACGGCCGTCGTGCTGCCCCATGATTTACTGACGTTCTCGAGTGCGATCTGCGACACTGCGTTTACTCATTCAATTTGGCTTCGATAAAGCGCCCCCTGTCGGAACGAACATCGTAATTGGTCCCTCATAGGAAGGTCGATAGTCTATGACAGACGAACCCTCACAACGGCCCGTCATGGTGAGCCGTGAAGACAAACTGGGGAACGGGCGATACCGGTTGGTACAGAGATCTGTCTCGAGGTCGCGGTAATTCAGCGCAGTTAATACCTCGTCGACCAATGAGAGAAGAAAATTCTATAGAGGTTTGGCGGAGGGAGTGGGATTCGAACCCACGTTACGGTTTCCCGTAAACACGCTTTCCAAGCGTGCGCCTTCAGCCACTCGGCCACCCCTCCTGATCGGCCCGCAAAAAGGCCGCGCTAAATCTGCAATTTCCTACTCATAGCCCGAAACTATATCTTCAAGGTTGCGTTTTATTCAGCAACATTGACCGAAATCGGACTGGCTGCGCAATATGGGCACAATTAGCGCACTTTCCGGAAATCGCAATGACGAACGACGTTTCCGCGCTTCATTTATTGCTGACGGGCGACCCCACCCTGTTCGCTATCGTGCGGCTGTCGCTGCTGGTCAGCTTGAGCGCCGTATTTTTTGCGTCACTGATCGGCGTGCCGGCCGGCGCGCTGCTGGCCCTGACGCAATTCCGCGGCCGCGAGGCGGCGATCATCATCATCAATACCTTGATGGGCCTGCCTCCGGTCGTCGCGGGGCTCGCGATTTTCCTGCTGCTGTCCCGCTCCGGGCCGCTCGGCTCCTGGGGCCTTCTTTTTACACCGCAGGCCATGGTGATCGCGCAAACTTTGCTGGTTGCGCCGATCATCGCGGCGCTGACGCGGCAAACCATCGAGGACCTGTGGGTCGAATATCGCGACGAGCTCGCCGCCATGGAGGTCGGGCCGGTACGCCGCGTCGCAACACTGATCTGGGACGCCCGCTTCAGTCTGGTCACCGCCTTGCTTGCCGGCTTCGGGCGCGCGGCCGCCGAGGTCGGCGCCATTATCATCGTCGGCGGCAATATCGACGGCTTCACGCGCACGATGACAACGGCGATCGCGCTGGAGACTTCCAAGGGCGACCTGCCGCTCGCGCTCGGACTCGGCATGGTGTTGCTGTCCATCGTCATTGTCATCAATGCGCTGGCCTGGGGTATGCGCCGCGCGGGTGAACGCTACGCGGGATGACCATGCGCGCACCTGCAGCCGATCTACCATTGGCATTCGAGCGCGCCGGGATCGTCGCCCGCGGCGTTACGATCCTCGATCGCGTGACACTCTCGATTGCCGCCGGTCCTCCAACCGTGCTGGTCGGTCCGAATGGCAGCGGCAAAACGACCATCCTGCGCGCCGCCATGGGGCTCGTTTCACTTTCGAGCGGACGAATGACGTGGGGCGGGCGGGAAAACGTCTCCCACCCAAGGCGCGCCATTGTGTCTCAGCGTCCGGTCATGCTCCGGCGCACGGCTGCCGCGAACGTGCGATATGCACTTTCAGCCGCTCACCTGCCCCGTGCGGCACATCATGACAGGACAGCAGAATTGCTGAGGCTTGTGGGCCTCGAGCAAATCGCGCACCGGCCGGCGCGGCGGCTTTCCGGCGGCGAGCAGCAGCGGCTTGCTCTGGCGCGCGCGCTGGCGCGCGACCCCAGCGTGCTGTTCCTTGACGAGCCGACCGCC
>DASPUD010000117.1:0-7022 GCA_035623095.1 Pseudolabrys sp. | reverse complement strand
GCAATCGCAACACTCAATGCGCAAACAAATAGCGATTATATCCAATTCCAAACCTATTCATTGACCGGCGCAACCAGCGGTCTTCCTTCATTCCAGATCCAGCCCAATCTTGCAGCCTTTCCCGGTGCAACCGACCTGATTGCGCAAGAGCCGCAATCCACTGACCACACCGTGATTCCGGTCGGCCTGTTCTTTACTCCGAATATCGGAGGCAACTATTCCTTCGCGTGGAACGACACTGTTACCGACACCTTTGGCACGCATGACCAGGTTGAATTCGCAATTTACAATTCTGCTGGCACTCTCCTTTCGCATCAGGAATTCCAGATCCCTGATGGCCAGGCGCAAAATATTCGGGTTTTTGCTCAGAACATACCGGGCACCGGTCCTGTCGAACTCCTCGCCTACGGCGACGATGCTGGAACACACGTCATTGAGTTCGATACCAGCGGTGTTCCGCTCGCGTCGATATTCGATCCGTCGACCCAGACATTTGGCCAATTCACCACCATGGGCGACGGGCGCGTCGCACTGACATATGACGATCCAATTGGCGCCGACGGTACGACGCAGTACGTGACGCACATCTATGATCTGCGGCAGGTCCCTCTTAACGTGAACTGGAACTTCACCGGCTCAATTTCAGGAACTACCCTCAACGTAACTTCTGGTCCACCGTTTACCTCCATCACGCTTGGGGAAACCGTCGTAGGTCCAGGCATTTTGCCAAACACCACGATCATGGGTTTTGGTACCGGCACCGGCGGCACTGGGACGTACACAGTGGGTACGCCCCTGAACCAGTCCCAGACCGTTGCTAGTGAGACGATGACGCTAAGCGGCGGCATTGATAAGTACTTCGCCGGCACGGAATTCAACGATACCGTCACCGGCGAAAACAACGTCAATAACATCTACTATTATGATGGCGGATCAGCCGACAGCTTTGTGGGCGCAACCGCTCAAAGCTGGAACATCGCGATCGTGCCCGATGCCCGATCAGATTACACAACATCTTCGATGGTCGATGGGGCGGGAGCCGACACCGGTGGTAATGGGACGTTTACAAACATCAGTAATTCACAGCACACGTTGGCTGTCACGAATGTTCAGGAGCTCATATTTAATCCCGCGAGCGACCCAGACCTCCAAAACGGAGCGATCTTTGCCAACGGCGGTACGACCGTTCTTTTGGGCCCGGTGTCGCACAACGTTACGATTAACAGCAATTCAACGCTCGAACTTCACGACTCAATGGGGTTTGCCGGGACAATCACCGGATTGGATCCAAGCGATTTCCTGGATCTGGATGACATTGCTTTCGTACAAGGGACGACGAATGCTCAATTCACCGGCAATACCAGCGGAGGCACGCTAACAGTTGGCGCCGCACATATAGCGCTTTCTGGCAACTATACCGGCGCGACTTTCTCTACCTCCGGCGACGGACATGGCGGCACATTAGTAGTGGATCCACTTGTTTCGCAGGATCTTGCCACCGGTGAGTTCGTATTCAATGGCCTGAATTCGGCAGATCAACATTCGGTCGACGTATCGGCGGAGAACGGCGGCGTTGGCTATGTCGGAAGTTTCACGATCGACGCTCCTATCGAGAGGAACGCACAGGACCAGATTCATTGGCACTTCAATCTGGATCCAAATTCCGTCGTGCAAGCTGCAACGCAAAAATATGACCTGACCGTTACAGATACTCATGCAGATGGGACAAAAACGTCGGTTACCCAGTCGCTTTCGCTAACGATCAGCGGGCAAGAAACCGATACCTTTGTATTCAAGCCAGGTTTTGGTGCAAACACCATCGTCAATGCAAAGAGCGCTGACATTATTGAACTAGATGGATTCACGTCGGTCACAAGCACCGATCAGCTGCAGACATATCTGACCGAGGCGCAAAACCATCAGCCGCAAACCATATTCCAGACGGCCAATGGCGGGCACGACACGGTGATAAATCTTGGAAACAATGACGTTATCACCCTTACAAATGTCCAATTAACTGATTTGCACGCCAACAATTTCATTATTCATACCTAACCGGCGGATGTCGCTGCTTTAGTGACACAGCAGAGTCCGGTAGTCCGCTTGCGGCCGGCAACGCATTGCGCTCATCTATGCATCCCCGCTGCATGCAGAGTTGGACAGGACATGGCGAAAACCGGACAGAAATCTTCCCGGCGGCTGCGCTCTCAGCTTTGGTTCGACAACCCTGACAATCCCGGAATGACGGCGCTCTATCTTGAGCGCTATCTCAACTACGGGCTGACGTCGGAGGAGCTGCGCTCGGGCAAGCCGATCATCGGCATTGCGCAGACCGGGTCCGACCTTTCTCCCTGCAACCGGCACCATCTTGAGCTTGCAAAACGGGTGCGGGATGGCATTCGCGCCACCGGTGGGATCGCCTTTGAGTTTCCCTGCCATCCGATCCAGGAAACAGGCAAACGCCCGACCGCCGCACTCGATCGAAATCTTGCATATCTCAGCCTGGTCGAGGTGCTTTATGGCTACCCTCTCGACGGCGTCGTGCTGATGACCGGCTGCGACAAGACCACACCCGCATGTCTGATGGCAGCGGCAACGGTGAACACACCGGCGATCGTGCTTTCGGGCGGCCCGATGCTGAACGGCTGGTGGAAAGGCGAGCGCGCAGGGTCCGGCACGGTCGTTTGGAAAGCACGAGAAGAGCTGGCGGCCGGCAGGATTGACGATCGCGAGTTTCTCGACATTGCAGCGGCGTCAGCCCCGTCAATCGGTCACTGCAATACCATGGGCACCGCGTCGACCATGAATGCATTGGCGGAGGCGCTCGGCATGTCGTTGCCCGGCTGCGCGGCGATCCCTGCGCCTTATCGCGAGCGCGGGCAGATCGCCTATGACACCGGCGTGCGGGCGGTCGAAATCGTCAATGAGAACCTGAGGCCTTCCGATATCCTTACGCGCAAGGCGTTTGAGAATGCCATCATCGCCAATTCCGCGATCGGCGGATCAACTAATGCGCCAATACACATCAATGCCATTGCACGCCACGTCGGCGTAAAGCTTTCAGTCGAGGACTGGGAGAAGGTTGGCTATAACATTCCGCTGCTGGTCAATATGCAGCCGGCCGGGAAATATCTCGGCGAAGAATATTATCGCGCCGGCGGATTGCCGGCGGTGATGCATGAATTGCTCAAAGCGAGGCGCATCCATGCCGATGCGCTGACAATCAACGGCAAGACAATCGGCGACAACGTGAAGCATTCGTCCAGCAAGGATGCCGATGTCATCAAGCCTTATAAGTTGCCAATGAAAAAGCAGGCGGGCTTTAAGGTTCTGAAAGGAAATTTATTCGAATCCGCGATCATGAAGACGAGTGTGATCTCGGACGATTTCCGCAAGCGATACCTGTCAAAATCCAATGACAAGAATGCCTTTGAGGGGCGTGCAGTCGTATTCGATGGACCGGAGGATTATCACCACCGTATCGACGACCCATCGCTGAAGATCGATGAAGATACTTTGCTATTCATGCGCGGCGCCGGACCAATTGGCTATCCCGGTTCGGCCGAGGTCGTGAACATGCAGCCGCCGGCTGAGTTGATAAAAAAAGGCATCACCGCCCTGCCCTGCATCGGCGACGGGCGGCAGTCCGGCACATCCGGCTCGCCATCGATTCTCAATGCGTCGCCGGAGGCGGCGGCAAATGGTGGACTGGCTTTGCTCAAGACCGGCGACCGCGTGCGCATCGACCTTCGAAAAGGAACTGCCGATATCCTGGTTTCGAAAGCGGAGTTGGCGCGGCGCCGCAAGGCATTACTGCGGCGCGGCGGTTATCACTATCCGAAGAGCGAAACGCCGTGGCAGGAAATCCAGCGCGGCATGGTCGATCAACTCGCCAACGGCATGGTCCTCAAGCTGGCCGTGAAATATCAACACGTCGCACAGAACGGTACGCCACGCGACAACCACTGAGTGAAGGTCAATCACGTGAGCAACCGGCTGAAAGGAAAATTGGCGCTCGTCACCGCTGCCGGTCAGGGCATTGGTCGCGCCATCGCGGAAGCTTTCGCTGCCGAGGGCGCGAAAGTTATCGCAACGGATGTCGCAGTCGCCAAGCTCGAAGGATTGAACGCGGCGAAGCGCGCCAAGCTCGATGTGCTCTCAACCAAAGCGGTCGAGGCTTTCGCCAAAATAGTGAGCAAGGAGTTCGGTGCCCCAAACGTGATCGCGAACGTCGCCGGCTATGTTCATCAGGGTACGGTGCTTGAATGCTCGGAGAAGGACTGGGACTTTTCCTTCGACCTCAACGTCAAATCAATGCACCGGATCATCAAAGCATTTCTGCCCTCCATGCTGAAGAACGGTGGCGGCTCGATCATCAACATGTCGTCCGGAGTGTCCTCGATCAAAGGCCTGCCTAATCGTTACGCCTACGGTGCGACAAAAGCGGCGGTAATTGGTCTCACTAAGGCGGTCGCTGCCGATTTCATCACCAAGGGAATTCGCTGTAACGCCATCTGTCCCGGGACGATTGTGTCGCCGTCGTTCGAGGACCGGGTGAAGGCGGTGGCGAAGCAGACCGGACGGCCGCTGCAACAGGTGCGTGAAAATTTCATCGCGCGTCAGCCGATGGCGCGCCTTGGAACCGCCGCGGAGGTGGCGGCGCTTGCCGTTTTCCTCGCCTCCGATGAATCGAACTATATCACCGGCCAGCCACATCTGGTCGATGGCGGCTTGGCGCTCTAGCGCGGGGTCAGGCCCGCCATTGTTGCCCTTGCCCACTCACTCGTACGTCGGGCTTGCTTTTCGGAGGGCGAAAGCCCGATGATTTGACCCTCTGCGGATGTTCCAACAAGGGCATCCGCCACCGGCACGAAAACAAGAAATAGCGTGCGCGCGGCCGTTGCTGCGATGAGGGAGGGAATGAATGGCTTCGGTCGCGATCCGCGACGTGCGAAAGGCTTTTGGCGCGACGGCCGTGATCCACGGCGTCGACATCTCGATACGAGACGGTGAATTCGTCGTGCTTGTCGGCCCCTCGGGGTGCGGCAAATCGACGTTGCTGCGTATGATCGCAGGGCTGGAAAACATCACCTCGGGCGAAATTCGGATCGGCGAACGCGTGGTCAACAACCTGCCGCCGAAAGAGCGCGACGTCGCTATGGTGTTCCAGAATTACGCGCTCTACCCGCACATGACTGTCGCCGCGAATATGGCATTCTCGATGAAATTGCGCGGCGCGCCCAAAAGCGAGATCGACGCGCGCGTGAATCGAGCCGCTGCAATTCTTGGTCTTTCGCAATTGCTTGAGCGTTATCCGCGTCAACTTTCCGGTGGACAGCGTCAGCGCGTTGCCATGGGCCGCGCCATCGTGCGCGACCCGCAGGTCTTCCTCTTCGATGAGCCTTTATCCAATCTTGACGCCAAGCTACGCGTGCAGATGCGCACCGAGATCAAAGAGCTGCATCAGCGGTTGAAGACAACGACCATCTACGTCACGCACGACCAGATCGAAGCGATGACCATGGCCGACAAGATCGTCGTCATGCACGATGGACGCGTGGAGCAGATCGGCGCGCCGCTCGAGCTCTACGACCGTCCTGACAATCTCTTTGTCGCCGGCTTCATCGGCTCACCGGCAATGAACATGCTCAACGGCCGCATCAGTTTGAACGGCGCGGCGTCATTCGAGGCACCGGCCGGCGTAAGGTTCTCTCTCGGTGATGCGCCCAGAGGCAGCGACGGCCGGCCTGCCGTCTATGGCGTGCGTCCCGAGCATTTTTCCCTGGCCGACGATGGCGTCGACGCGGTCGTACAGGTCATCGAGCCGACCGGTTCTGAGCTCCAGGTCGTTGCCAAGCTGGGCGACAGCGAAATCATCGCGGTGTTCCGCGAGCGTCATCAATTCAAGCCGGGCGACAAAATCCGCCTTAAGCCAGACCCGCGGCTTATTCATCTTTTCGACGAGGCGACGGGTAAGCGCCTTAGCAACTAGTAAAACAAATGGAGGAACGACCATGAGTTATTTCACTCGCCGCACTTTGATCAAAGGCGGCACGGCAGCCGCGGCAGCTGGTGCGTTGACCGGCCCTGCATTGCTTGAGTGGGCAAAGGCCTGGGCGCAGACGGCGCCATGGAAACCGGAAAAAGGCGCACAGCTTTCGCTGTTGCGCTGGAAATATTTCGTTCAGTCCGAAGACGATGCTTTCGTGAAGCTGATGGCCGCTTTCACGCAGGCGACGGGCGTTAAAGTCGACATCATCCGCGAGTCGTTTGAAGACATTCCGCCGAAGGCATCGGTCGCGGCCAATACCGGCTCGGGGCCTGACCTGTTTTGGGGACTTTACTCCCTGCCGCACCTGTTCCCGCAGAAATGCGTCGATGTGACCGACGTCGCCGATTACCTCGGCAAGAAATACGGCGGCTGGGTGCCGACCGCGATTGCTTACGGAAAGAACGGCAACAAATGGATCTGCATTCCTGTCGCCTATAACGGGAACATGCTCAATTACCGTATCTCTTCACTGAACAAGGCGGGGATGTCGAAATTTCCAGCAACCACGGACGAGTTCCTCGAATACGCCAAGGCGACCAAGAAAAACAGCACGCCTGGCGGAATGGCGCTCGGGCACGCCACGGGCGACGGCAATGCCTGGGTACATTGGTGTCTGTGGGCGTTCGGCGGCAACGTCGTCGACAAGAACGACAAGATCATTCTCAACTCGCCGGAGACCGTGAAGTCACTGGAATACGCCCAGCAGCTTTATGAGAACTTCGTTCCAGGCACGGCTTCGTGGAATGACGCTTTCAACAACAAGGCATTTCTTGCCGGCGAAATCCACTGGACTAACAACGGCATTTCCATCTACGCCGCAGCAAAACGCGATCCGAAATTGAAAGAGATCGCGGACGACATGGACCACGCTTTGTGGCCGGTTGGGCCGGTCGGCAAACCGACCGAATTCCACGTGTGCTTCCCGATGCTGGCAATGACGCACACCAAGAATCCGCAAGCCTGCAAGGCT
>DASPUD010000116.1:0-7582 GCA_035623095.1 Pseudolabrys sp. | reverse complement strand
CGGAAGCGATCAATTGGCGCCGACGACTTGATCGAGTTGATCCGGTAAAGTCCGACACCCGTCCATTGGAAGCCGCACTTCTCCAGCACCCGGCGCGAAGCCGGGTTGGTGACGCGCGCACCAGCCTCCAACACATCGTGCTCAAGGTCGGTGAAGGCGTAGTCGATCAGGGCATGCAGCGCCTCGGTGGCATACCCTTTGTTCCAATAGGGCACGCCGAGCCAATAGCCCAGTTCCGGCGCTTCGTTGTGGTGAAACATGATTCCACACGCGCCGATAATCGTTTTGTCGCGCTGCGTGATCAGGAACGCTGCCTCACCGCCTTTGTTAGCCCCGCCAATGAATTTCTCGGCATCCGCGATTTTGTATGGATACGGAATGCGCGCAGTGTTTTCGGCAATGCGGCGATCATTGGCGAGCGCTGCTACCGATTTAGCGTCCTCGAGGCGCGCTGCACGCAAAGCAAGCCGCTTGGTCTCGAGGACGGGAATACTTCCTTCGCGGTAGGGCTCTCTTGGGATTTCCTCTAGCAGTGTCATGGTTCGGGCTCCTGGTTAAAAAGTTGAGAGGGGGAGCCGGTCACCCGTCTCCCCCTCTCAGAGCCCTATGAGCCCCGCCGGTTTGACTGGAATGACCGGCGGACCTCGTTATGTCCACCGTCTTATTCGGCCGCAGCCTCCGTCATCGGTACAACGGACACGTAGGTGCGGCCTTTAACTTTCGTTGCGAACTGAACCTTTCCATCGATGAGTGCGAACAGGGTGTGATCCTTGCCGGTGCCGACATTGTTACCGGCGTGCCATTTGGTGCCGCGCTGGCGTGCAAGGATGTTCCCGGCAAGCACGATCTCGCCGCTGCCCGACTTCAAGCCGAGCCGCCGGCCCGCCGAGTCGCGGCCGTTTCGCGAAGATCCGCCTGCTTTCTTATGCGCCATAGTGTTCTCTCGAATTCCCTTACTCTGTACACCGATTCCGTGAAGGAATCATCTCACTTCTTCTTGCCCTTTGTAGCCGGCTTGCCGGGCTTTTTTGCGGCTGCTTTTGCCGGCTTCTTGGCCTCTTTTTTGGCCGGTTTAGCCTCGGCGGCAGGTGCGGCCTCGATTTCCGCCTTCGGCTTTGGCTCACGCTTGGGCCGTGGCGCCGCGGTTTTTGACGGCTTGGCGCCGCCGGTAAGGATTTCGGTGATTCGGACCACTGAAAACTCATGCCTATAACCACGCTTGCGACGTGAATTCTTGCGGCGCCGCTTTTTAAAAGCGATCACCTTGTCGCCGCGTGTGTGCTGGAGCACCTCGCCGGCAACCGTCGCACCGGAAACGGTCGGGGTGCCGAGCTGCGGCGTGTCACCGCCCACCACCAGCACTTCACCGAACTCCACGATCTCACCGGGCTGACCGTTTACGCGATCGACCCGGATCACATCTTCGGCGGCAACCCGGTACTGCTTCCCGCCGGTTCTGATGACTGCGAACATCTTTCTTTCATCCTCGTGTTCGATCCCGGTGCTCGGACCATTCCGGACCGGCTTCTTTCAGTCGGTTTGTTGTTTGTTTTTAAGGGCTTATAAAGCCCTCGAAAAAGCACGCGGACCCAAAGGCCCGCGCGCGCCATGCTTATGGCGGGGAAACCCGCGCCCTGTCAAGAAAGCCCGTCCGAGGTCCGATCCTGTTCAGGTCTCTGTTTTGGCCGGCGCCGTATCCGACCAGCTTCCCGCATCGCCTTCATTGCCCGACTGCACCAGGCGATAGCCGACACCCAGCTCGGTCACAAGAATCTTCGGGGAATCCGGATGCGGTTCGATCTTCTGGCGCAGCTTGCGCACGAAGATGCGCAAGTAATGAGTGTCGTGCACGTGGATCGAACCCCAGACCTCTTTCAACAAATGCTGATGCGTCACCACGTTGCCGGCATGCTGGGCGAGGACCTGCAGCAGGCGATATTCCTTAGGCGTCAGAGTAAGGCGTTTATCGTTCAGCAGCACCGCCCGCGCCGCAAGATCGATCGTAAGCGGGCCGGCCTTGACCGTGGGTTCGCCGGATACCGCCCGCATCTGACGCCGCAGCGCGACCCGTACGCGCGCAAGCAGTTCGGCCATGCCGAAAGGCTTGACCACATAGTCGTCAGCGCCGAGCTCGAGCAGGTGGACCTTCTGCGCCTCGCTTGAACGCACCGACAACACGATGATCGGAACACTCGACCACGAGCGGATCCGCTCCACCACTTCCGCGCCGTCCATGTCGGGCAAGCCAAGGTCGACGATTACCAGATCGATCGGGCGCAACGTGGCCGAGCGGAGGGCTTCAGCACCGGTTCCCGCTTCATGCACGACAAAGCCATTGAGTTCGAAGCCGGTGCGCAGAAACCGGCGGATCTGGATCTCGTCGTCGATGACGAGAACGATGGGGGAGGGTTCACTCATCAGCATCACTTTCGAGTTGCGGCACGGCAGCTTGCGTCACCTGGAGTTCAATTGCCACTGTTGTGCCGAGGCCGGGACCCTCGCTCACCGCGCTGACCTTTCCGTCATTTGCGGCGATGAAGGCGTGGGCGATCCAGAGGCCGAGCCCAGACCCGCTGGTGGTGGCAGCGTGGCGCTCGCCGCGTGCAAACCGGTCCCAGATCTTTGACTTCTCGGCGCTTGTGAGACCCGCGCCCTGGTCAGTGACGCTGATGGTCAGGCGGCCATCCTGGGCGCGGGCCGCGACCGTGATCAACGAGCTTGGTGCGGAATATTTCACCGCATTGTCGAAGATCTGCACAAGCGCCTGCTGTACCAGCACGGGATCGACATGAATCAGCGGCAGGTCACGAGGCAGATCGACTTCCAGTCGGCGATCAGCGAGACGATGGCGGCAACGTTCCACGGCCGAATTGATGATATCGGCGGGATCCGCCCATTCGGCGTGCGGCTTGATACCGTCGCTGCTGATGCGCGTGGCGTCAAGAAGGTTCTGGATGTCGTTATTGAGCCGCTCCGCTTCATCGCGTACATCGTGTACCAGCGCCGTCAGCTTCTTCTCCTGCCGCAGGGCCGGCGCCGCGCTTAGCACTGTCGCCGCGCCAAGGATCGAAGCGAGCGGCGTACGCAACTCATGGCTGACCGATCCGATCAAGGCTTCGCGCAACTGGTCGGTCTGCGAGCGCATGCGCGCTTCGCTGATGGCGTGGGCAACACCGAGCCGTTCGAGCGTGGCGGTCGCATCGGCCAGGACGGCATCGACACGGATGCGCAATTCGTCAATGCGCTCTTTCGTTTCGTGCCCCAGGTTGATGGCGATCACGCCAAATTCTAGACTCTTCGCCGACACCGCACGAACAAGCCAGATCTCTCCGCCTTCGGCCGTGACCGTGACTCCACCGGCGGTATCGCGATGCCCCGAGGCGATCTCAACCGCCTCAGTGAGCACGCGCTCCGGCACGGTCACGCCGGCGCGGCGTCCGCTGCTTTTCGACGCCTCGCGAGCGCTGGCGAACAACACGACGTTGCGCTGCATGATGGTCGCGAGATGGTCTTCGATGGCGGCGTGAATGTCGGAGACATCGAAGGCCACGGCCAGGCGCCGCGAGAACGCATAAAGGTCGCGCAGGTCAATCTCACGCTGGCGCGCCATTTCAAGTTGGCGCTTCAGGCGTGTGGCCAGCTGACTCACTGTGACCGCCACAAAGATGAACAGGACAAGGTCGAGAACTTCCTGGGGATCCCTGATACGGAAGCTGTAGAGCGGCGGATAAAAAAAGAAAGCGGATGCAAGCACGCCGCAAATCGCGGCCACGACCGCCGACACAATGCCCCAGCGTGTGGCCGCAATCACCACGGGAATCAGGAAGACCACGGAACCGTGAGCCAGGCCAATCTGCCAGACCAGGAAAAACAGCACCGCGGTCAGGAAAACGACCAGCCCGAGCGTCATAGAGACGCCCGGCAATTCTCTGCGGATGCTTTCGAGTTTCAGTGCGTTGTACATAGCCTTCCCGAGCTACGCCGGGTTGCCCCCGACGGCAATATACGCCGTACAACCCTTGTCTGTCTTGGCGCGCTTGGTTAGATAGCGCCATCCATTCGCGGCCATTTTTGGCCGGTTTCGGGCTCCGGAGAGGTGGCTGAGTGGTTGAAAGCACCGCACTCGAAATGCGGCATACTCGCAAGGGTATCGGGGGTTCGAATCCCTCCCTCTCCGCCACAAGCAAAAAAAATAATTCAACTAAATCAGGTCATTTCGATACGAAGATGTGTTCAGCCGGAAGATTTGCCCGATAGCGTTTGTAGATCGCCGCGTATGCCGCTGCGATACGCCGGGCGAGGCGTCAAGCGCGTCGATTAAGATCCTAATGTGGCCAGTGTATTTCGGACGGCGTGCCAGGGCACCATGGCGGCGATGAGGGCGAAACCGCCTACTGCCTTCAATGCCGGCCCGGAAGCTTCGGCTATGTGCTTTGCCCGCTTCTCTTTAGCCTCCCGAATACATTCATTAATACTTGCGAGATCGTGTTCGCGGGCCTGTGACACAGTCGTTGCTCCTTCGGATCGAAATCCTCAGCCGACAACTATTGGGTCACCCACGCTATGTATGTGATGTATGTGATGGGAATCACAAGAAGCGCGAATTATGCCGTGATCTCTGGGCCGCCCAATTCGTCACCGGCCCCACGCTTGGTTGTTGTTCACCCTTGAGGTGACGAAGCGTTCTGCGGGAGCTTCAACGTATTGAAACGCGCTTTTTGCTCATCCGTCAGTGAATCATAGAAGCTGACAAGCGCCGGGCGTACGGTCTTTATGGCCTGATCCATAGCCTGGAGTCGCTTGCCAATTGCATCAAAGCGATCCAGGGGCGTCACTGGCAGTTGCGACGGGCAGGACGTGCGCAGCTGATTGGCGGCATCCGCCGATGCGATCTTGAGCCGATCGAGTGCGTCCAATTGCTGTTGTGCCGGCTTGACGGCCTGTTCGATCCGCTGCGCAGGCAGCTGCGCAAAACTTTCTGCGCGGCGGCTGCACAGCGCAGCCAGGTCACTGCCGGACGCGGATCCGCGCCGGCGAGCCTGTCGATCAGAGTCTTGACCCAAAGCCGCGAAACGCTGCTTCTGCTCTTCATTCAACGAGTTGTAGAAATTGTCGAGCGGCGTACGCATGCTTACGAACGTCTGCATCAAGCCGTCGATGCGTTTTTGCACGGCATCGAGCCGTCCCAATGGAGTCAGCGGGACTTCGTTTGAACAGTTGGCCTTGAGAGTGTCGGCCGCCTGCGATGATGCTGCTCTTAGCTCATCGAGGGCTTTGCGTTGTTCGCCGGTTGGCTCGATTGCTCTTTCGATGCGATCAATCGGAAGCTCAGTCACGCCAGGCGCAAGTCCGCCACAACTCTCGGCCAGATCGGTCTTGTCTGAGGTCGACCCTGTCGTTTCGGGTGCGGCGCGACGGGCGATGCGCGTTCGTCTCGAATCGCTATACGCGTATCCACGATAAATATCGTAATAATCCGGACCATAGGCGTAGGCCGGACCATCGAAGTAGGGTCCTGGCCAGAACAAGGCATCCCACACAAACCAATCGCCGTAGGCCCAAAACGGATCGAAAAAGGGATAAGGCCAGAACGTGAAGGCGAAGAGGTTACCGAAGAAGTAGGGCCAGTAGACCGGTCCCGCCCAGCCTCCCCATCCGCCGTGCCAGCCGTGCCAATTGCCGTTCCAGCCGGCTTTCCAGTTGGGATTGCCCCAATGATTCCACGCGGCTCGTGCACCTAATGCACCACCGGCCACACCAAGTGCGCGAGCGTGCGTACCGCCGGCTAAACGCCAAGCCCCCATACGACCGCCGGCCAAATTGCGGACGTTCGCGCTGCTGAAGTTGCGCGCGTGCCAACCGCTGAAATTTCGGAACTGCGCGTTACCGTAGCGAATTCCGCCAAACCGCGTTGCTCCCATCCGGGCGCCGCTGAAATTACCGATCCGGGCGCCGCTGAAACCGCCCACGCGGGCGCCACTGAAACCATGGGCACCGCTGAAACCGCCGACGTGCCCTCCTCCCGGATGGCCGCCGCCACCTCCGCCAGGATGGCCGCCACCTCTCGCTGCCGCAAAGCCGGTCCCAAGGCTTATCGCCGCAGCAAACGCGAAAGTTACCGCGAGTGTTTTGACGATCTTCGTTGTCACAACGAGATCTCCCGTACCCACTCTATCACTTTATCACTTTCTTGCACCCAAATGCGACGTCATTGCGAAATATCAAAGGTGCGCAATTACCCCGTTGCTGTGCAACCGAAATTTGGCGTTTTCGTATGTCTCACTATTGAGATGGGTCAATGTCGTGCGATGGAACTTGGATCATCGTTAAAAAGTTGGGGGGTTGCAATCAAGGAGGCAGACCATGCCAAATACGAATTTTGCCGAGCAATGGACATCGATGACGCAGAAGATGTTTCAGCCGACTTCCGCGTTTTCCCCGATGTTGCGAGAAAATGCCCGCCGCTTTTGGGAAAATCAGGAGAAGATTCTGGACGGCCTGCAGGCCTTCACGAATGGTTGGTTTGAGCGTCGTCACAGCGGCAATCATTCAGCGAGCGAGGCTTGTGAGCGTATGTGCGGAACCGAGACAGCGGTCGATCTGGTTCAGACCTATCAGGATTGGCTCCGTGGAGCGTTCGAACGCATGATGGCCGATGGACTAGCCTGTCAGCAGCAAATCATCGCAGCAACGAGCACGCTCGCATCGCCACCGATCGCACCTTCGACAACTGAGAAAGCAACAGAACCCACGCGATCCGAGACAAAGACTCCGGCTCGCGCCAAGATGCCCTGAAGCATGGGATGTTGAAGCCCTGAGATCAGCTAGCCCGTGTCCGGGCCGATCCTGCTGTTGCCTGGTCACTCAACTACCAAGTCTGGCAGAAATTCTTCTGCCAACTCGACGTTTGATGGCTCGCGCTCAACAACATCATCCTTGGTTTCAAATTCATGTCCGCAAGCGGTACAGCGCCAGATACGCATTGTTTCATTTTCGCGTACGCTTTCGGACCACTCGAGCAGGCTCAGGGTAGTTTGACAGTTCGGGCATCTTGCCAAAGCTATTTTGGGGATGGTTGTCATATGAAGTCCCCCTTTTTCTGACATTAAATTGGAAAACGATTCCCCGACCCTTGCTTTGATCTGAATCAACGCCCGTCCGTTTCCCGGAAAAGTCGGTACATCAGGCAAAACCTAGCAGTTCAAATCATCGTATAAGGTTTGCTGTCCACTGCACGAGTTCAAGGGCGCACTTGCCAAACGCGTCATCCAATGCCTCCGCTGCTGCAGACGCATTCGCGGCTTTGGCGGCTGCGCTCGAACTGAAAACGCGGGCTTCAAGCAATTGGCCATTTGCCGAAACGATCTTGGCACCAAATTCAACATCGGCCGTGGGCGAAGCTGCCACCGACAGTTGGAATTTCCTCAGGTCGATGAAGAGCTGGTTCTCGGCCGTCACGTTTTCCGACGTGCGGGCGACCGCAATCCCCGCGTTTTCGAAAGCCTGGATAATTTTTTGCTGCACGAGCTTCGGCGTGCTGTCGCTCCATTCGGCGCCCGCAAAGCTGGGGTCTTCGCTGCCG
>DASPUD010000115.1:0-26713 GCA_035623095.1 Pseudolabrys sp. | reverse complement strand
CTCGAAGAACACCTGTCACGATCGCTCGTCGAAATCGATCGTTCGTTGAAAGTTATTCGCACGCTGTATGTGCGAGAACCTGGCAAGTTCGATTTGGCGAACTGGCTGAAGTCAACACAAAATTTGAATGACGATATTTTGCAAGTCAGTATTGCCGATCGTGACGGCAATGTCAGGTTCAGCAGCGGGAGCTCTGCACCGCGCAGTGCCATCAACATCAAGGACGCTGACTATTTTCACGATCAGATTCAAGCAAAGGCGGATAAGCTTGTCATCAGCAAGCCGACCTTTGAGGAATCCTCCGGTCAGTGGTCGATCCAGCTTTCCCGTCGCATCGAAAACGCCGACGGGTCATTCAATGGAATTGTTGTAGCTTCTCTGGATCCCGCCTACCTGACCCGCATCTACAACTCGGTGAATATAGGCAACCAAGGCTACATCCGAGTCTTCGGAGCAGATGGAATCGTTCGCGCCACAAGCGGCCGCTCATTTTCGATTCTTGGCAAGGATTTTTCCAGAGCCGATTTGTTCAGGTATTTGTTGAACACTCCGGCGGGCTGGTATTATACGAGCAGCAGCTTAAGCGACAACACGCTGCGGCTCATTGCCTACAGGGCGGTCAACGATTATCCGCTTATCATCACGGTTGGTGTTTCTGCCCCGGTTATTTTTTCCCGGCTCGAAGCGCAGAAGCAGTCGGCCTACGCGATTGCGACGGTGCTGGCCGTCCTCATCCTGGTTGTTACCGGGTTCAGCGTGAGGGGGCAGAATCTACGCGACGCCGCGCAAAAGCGTCTGGAACATGCCAACATGCTCTTGAACGCCACACTGGCAAACATGCCGCACGGCATCTGCATGTTTGGCCCCGACAAACGGCTTGTGCTTGCCAACGATCTTTACAGCACGATGTACGGCCTGGATCCGAAAAAAATAAAACCGGGGACGGCTCTGCCGCATATTCTGGAAGCGCGCGTGGCCGCCGGCACCTGTCCGAAAGACGCACAGCGATACCTTCGGGAACGGATGGACGAAGCGTTTTTGCCCGATCCCGGTTATATCGTCGACGAGTTGCAGGATGGGCGGACTTTTGCCGTCAGCCGCCGGACTATACCGGGCGGAGGTTCGGTTGCGGTCCACCAGGACATTACGGCGCATTTGCACGCGGAACGAGAGCTCAGTGAGACGAAGCAATTTCTGAATTCAATCGTTGAACTGATCCCGATCGCGGTGGTTGTGAAGGATGCCGTCACGCGCAAGTTTGTGCTGATCAATCGTGCTTTCGAGGCCATGCTCAAGATACCGCGAAGCGAAGTGCTGGGAAAAACCGTATTCGACATTTATCGAAAGAAAGATGCAGAACGCATCGACTCATCGGATAATGACGCGGTCGCCGGCGAATTCGGTATCTATCCCGGCGACTACGAGCTGGAGATGCCAGGAGGCGAGACGCGCATTCTGGCCACCAGCCGCGTTGTTTTCCGTGATTCACAGGGCGAAGCACGGCATATCATTGCGGTTATTGACGATGTTACCGAGCGCAAAAGATCTGAGCAGCGTATCGCGTTCATGGCCCACCATGACGTTTTGACGGGGCTGGCCAACCGTCTCGCCATTATGGAGAAGATCGAGGAAGCGGTCGCCCGTAATCGCCGGCGCGGCGATCCGTTCTCGGTACTGTTGCTCGATCTTGACCGGTTCAAACACGTCAACGATACGCTAGGTCACGCGGTCGGCGACGCACTACTCCGGGAGACTGCGGTTCGCCTGAAAGGGTCGCTGCGGGAAACAGACGTCCTGGCGCGGCTGGGTGGCGACGAATTCGCGATCGTTCAGGACAGAGATCCCGATCAACGCGACGCCGCGAGCGCGCTGGCGGAGCGCATCACAGAAATCATCTCGAAGCCATTCGATATTGACGGCAACGAGGTCAACATTGCCACGAGTATCGGAATTGCGCTCGCGCCCGAGCACGCAAACAACTCCGATAGCCTTATGAAGATGGCTGATTTGGCTCTCTACCGTGCAAAGTCGGCCGGCCGAAACACCTATCGTTTCTTCGATCCGGAAATGAGCCTGGCGGCGAGCGCGCGTCACGAGCTCGAAAGCGAATTGCGCCGCGCAATCCAACAGGACGAGTTCGAATTGCACTATCAGCCGATTGTCGACACCAAGACGCGCGAGATATGCGGCGCCGAGGCGTTGATGCGCTGGCGGCACCCGACTAAAGGCATAATTCTCCCCGACCAATTCATCCCGCTTGCCGAAGAGACGGGTATGATCACCCAGCTCGGCGAGTGGTTGCTGCACACTGCGTGCACTGATGCTGCAAGCTGGCCCAAGCCGATCAAGGTGGCGATTAACCTGTCTGCCGTGCAATTCAGGAAGAATAATCTGGTAGACATCATGATGTGCGCGCTTGCGCAATCGGGACTACCCCCCGAACGCCTCGAGCTCGAGATCACGGAAACCGCGCTTATCGAATCTGCAACAGAATGCTTGCCGATTCTGCGCCAGTTCAAGAACCTCGGCATCGCAATCGCGCTCGACGATTTCGGCACAGGATACTCGTCGCTAAGCCAGCTAATGATGTTCCCGTTTGACAAGATCAAGGTCGACAAATCATTCACGCAGAACCTGACCAAGCGGACGGAATGCGCGGCTATTATTGCGGCAACGCTTACATTGGCGCGAAGCCTTGAAATCGAGACAACTGCGGAAGGCGTGGAAACGCCGGAGCAATTCCGCCTGTTGCGGATGGCCGGAGTGACCTCGTTGCAAGGGTACCTGTTCCAGGCTCCGTGCCGGTCGGCGGATATCGACTTCAACAGCTCTTACGTAATTCCCGAGATCGAAAATGCCGCGTAGTCACGACACACAAGCCGTATCTGCCGGCGACCGACGGAATCGTGTTTCCGATGGTGAGCAAAAGGTCTCGAGTGGTCATCAGTCGCTTATTGACGAACTCGAAAGCGCAATCTCAAACAGAAATATCGGATCACGCGCCGAAATTCTGCGGCAGATAACTGATCTATTTGTCGTGGGCTCCGGACATTTCGATGGCGAACAAGTGTCGCTGTTCGATGACGTCATGAGCCGCCTCGCCAGTGAGATTGAAACTTCTGCGCGTGCCACCTTCGGCGAATGGCTTGCCACACTCGCCAAGTCTCCGCCAAACGTCACTCGAATGCTTGCGCTTGACGACGCGATCGAGGTGGCAGGACCCGTGCTCTGCCGTGCCGAAAGCCTCGACGATGAAACGCTTATCGTCGGCGCGAAGACCAAGGGACAGGACCACCTGCTCGCGATTTCCCAGCGCAAACGCCTCAGCGAGGACATCACCGATATTCTTGTGGAGCGCGGAAATCAAAAAGTCGTCATCAGCACGGCGGCAAATGCCGGCGCGAAATTTTCTGAATTCGGTTATTCCACGCTGGTCACGCGCTCCGAGAACGATAGTGAGCTTGCGCTACAGGTGTGGTCGCGCCCGGAAATTCCGCGTGAATATTTACTGGCTTTGTTCGAGTCCGCGTCGGAAACCGTACGCGTTAAACTTCAGACGGCCGACCGCGGAAAGGCCGAGTTAGTCCGGGAAATGATAAAGCAGGCAGCGGACCAGATTCAAACCAAGCTGCGCGATCATTCATCCATATTTACCTCGGCAAAAGTGAACATCCAGCAATTGCACCAGGATGGAAAGCTGACTGAAGGCGAGGTCTGCAAGTTTGCCGAGGGCGGCAAGTTCGATGAGGCGGCAGTTGCCGTGTCGCTTTTGGCGGATCTGCCGATCGGCGCAGTCGAGCGGGCATTGGTCCATGATACCGGCGATCAGGTGCTGGTCATGGCGAAATCGATCGGCTTCTCCTGGAAAACAACTCACGCGCTTCTCAAGCTGCAAAGCGCCAATTATCGATCAGATGGGGAATCCGCCTATCTTGAACGATACAAAAAGCTGCGGCCGGAAACCGCCCGCGCCGCCATCCAATTTTATCGATTGCGAGAACGGGCATCGAAGCCGCAATCGAAGTAGGCGCCTAGGCGAGGGAAATTCACGAGGGCAGTTGCGCTGCCCGCTGCCCGGCGGTCGTGCCGGCGATCCTGCCGAAGACCGAGCCGGCCATCAGCCCGGTGCCGCCAGGATAGTTGAAATAAAACAGCCCGCCGACCAATTCGCCCGCTGCGTGCAGTCCAGCAATGACCCGTCCATCGGTGTCAATGACGCGGCCCGACGTGTCGATTTTCAGGCCCCCGAAGGTGAAAGTAATCCCGCAGGTCACCGCATAGGCCTCGAACGGCGGCTCATCGACTGTGTTCGCCCAGTTCGATTTGTTGATGGTGAGACCCTCGGTTCGCCGCCCGTCCTTAACGTTCGGATTGAAGGGGATGTCAGTGCGAATAGCCTTGTTGTAGGCCTTGATTGTCTCGAGCGCCCGCGCCGCATTCACGTCATCAAGCTTCTTGACGAGCTCTTCCAATGAATCTGCGCGAACCTTGGTGACCTGCTTGATGCGATATTCGTCGCGCAGCATCGGAATAATCTTCTTGTCGAAAACCTGCCAGGCAAATTGTCCCGGCTGCATCAGAATCACGCGGCCGTATTTTGCATATGTGTAGTTGCGGAAATCCGCACCCTCATCGACAAAGCGCTCGCCATTGGCATTGATCATGATGCCCCATGGATAGGAGTGCTTCTGAAAATTGTCGCCGACGGTGAGATCGCCGAACTCCGGCGCATTGCGATCCCAGCCTACTGCGTGGCAACCAGACCAGTTGCCGGTCGGCATGGCCCCGATGTCGAGCGCCATGCGGATGGCATCGCCCGTGTTGAAACGCGTACCGCGAATCTTGGCGAGCTCCCAGGTGGGGCCAAGGTAGCGGGTGCGCATTTCCGTATTCGCCTGGAAGCCGCCAGCCGCCAACACCACACATTTCGCTTTGACTTCCATGGTGCGGCCATCGTGCTTCACACGCACGCCGTGAACACCGTCGTCATCGGCAATCAGCGCCTGCGCGCGTGCATTGTAGGCAACGATGACCCCATTTTTCCTGGCGATCTTGGTATGCGCTTCTACAAGACCCGGACCGCCGCCCCAGGCTTCGACGGTCAACCCACCCCAGAATTTGAATTTTCCGTCGATCTTGTAGGCCTGCCGTCCATAGATCGGTATGAATCGGATGCCTTTTTTTTGCATCCAGCGCATTGTTTCCTTGCTGCGCGTGACGAGAAGCTCGCACAAGTCCGGGTCGGTCCTGTATTCAGTAACGCGCCCCATATCGTCGAAGAATTTTTCGTCGGTGTAGGTGCCGAAATCGGTGTTTGCGACCTCTTCGTCGGTCAGGTCCGGCATCAGCGCGCGCAAATCGTCGACGCCGTCATAGACGCAACGGAACGCGCCGGCCGTAAACCGGCTGTTGCCGCCGGATTCATCTTCCGGTGCGCGTTCCAGGATAAGGACAGAAACGCCGTGTTCCGCAGCGGCATGTGCGGCACAAAAAGCAGCATTGCCGGCGCCAACTACGATGACATCGACTGAGGAGGGCAACATGATTCACGTGCAGGTGGTTGCGAGTGGATGGGAGTATCAATTTATAGTTCGCGGGGTCAACTGCGCCGATTGGCGATGAAATTTGCCGCGACTCTTAAAACTTCTGCGTCTTTGCCAAATGGTGAAATGGCCTTTTCGGCTTTGCGGACGAGAGTTTTCAGGTGCTCGCGCGCACCGTCGACGCCCAGCAGACTGACAAAAGTCGCCTTGTGCGCCGCCATATCTTTTCCCGTGGCCTTGCCGACCGTGACGGCATCACCTTCGACATCGAGTAGATCGTCGGCGACCTGGAATGCTTCCCCAACCGCGGCGCCATAGCGCTCGACTGCCGCGAGTTCCTTGACGTTCGCTTTGCCGAGGATTGCGCCGCCTGAGCAGGCGAACAGCAGGAGAGCGCCGGTTTTCATCGCTTGCAAATTTCTGATGTCTTCAAAGCCCAGCTTGGGGCCGGCATAGCGACCTTCAGCTGCCAGATCGAGCATCTGGCCGCCAGCCATCCCGCCAATGCCTGCGGCGCGGGCCAGCGCCGAAATTAGCTTGACCCGTAGGGTAGGGTCCTGGTGGGTCTGTGGCCGCGAAAGAATGTCGAAAGCAAACGTCAAAAGGCCATCCCCGACGAGAATTGCCGTGGCCTCGTCGAAAGCCTTATGCACGGTTGGCCGACCCCGACGCAGGGAGTCATTGTCCATCGCAGGAAGATCGTCGTGCACCAGCGAATAACAATGCACACATTCGAGGGCGGCGGCCACCATGAGCGCCTGCCGTCGTGGCGCACCGAACAGACTCGCAGTCTCGACGACCAGAAAGGGTCGCAGGCGCTTGCCGCCGCCAAGGCTGGCGTAGCGCATGGCCTCAAGCAAGCGGGCCGGGCGCAGTCTTTCGCCGGCAACAGCCGTCGGTGCCAATAGACGTTCCAGCAGCTTCTCTGTATCGAGTGCCACCTGGTCGAGGTGACGCTTGAAACGCGCAGTTGGATCGGCCAGTCGGGTCGGTTTTTTTCTCAAGGCGGGCTGAAGAAGATTTTGTGACAATAAACTCATGGGTTTACCGGCGACTTTTCGGTATCAAGTGATCCCCGTTAAATTCGCCAGCTGGCCGTAGAGTTCCAGCCTGATCGAACCACATCACGAAGGGGATGTTAAGGGCAGACACCAATGCGATCGGAAGTCGCTCTGTGATGGAATATGTGTTGGCAATCATCGGCGTAGCAGTGTGGATATACCTGCTGGGCGCCCGTGGCGCGTTTTGGCTCGCGCGGGTCAAGGACACGATTCAGGTCTGCTCACCGCAAAAATGGCCGGCGGTGACGGTCATCATCCCGGCGCGCAATGAATCCGAATGCATCGCGCTGAGTGTGCAGTCGCTTTTGGGGCAAGATTACGCCGGCCCGCTAAGCATTATCGTCGTCGACGATGATAGCAGCGACGGGACGGCAGCAATCGCAGCTGGTGTCGGAGACGTGGCTCCCCACCGGCCGTTGACAGTGGTGAAGACCAGCGGTCCCGCGCAAGGGTGGACCGGAAAACTTTGGGCGGTCAGTCAAGGCATCGCGGCCGCCGAGAAATCAAAACCCGAATATCTTCTGCTGACCGATGCCGATATCGTGCATGCGCCGGATACACTTGCATGGTTGATGGCGCAGTCTTTGGCTGGCGGATATGTGCTTACGTCGCTGATGGCGAAATTGCGGTGTGAGAGCTTAGCCGAGCGCAGCCACGTTCCGGCCTTTGTCTATTTTTTCCAGATGCTTTTTCCATTTGAATGGGTACGCCGGCGCAATTCGCGGGTGGCGGCTGCCGCAGGCGGTTGCATGCTGATCCGCTCCGATGCACTCACAAGCGTTGGCGGCGTCGCCAGTATCCGCAACGCGCTGATCGACGATTGCTCGCTGGCTGAAAAATTGAAAGAGCGCGGCCCAATCTGGCTCGGCCTCACTGATCGCGTATGCAGCGTTCGCCCGTACGACACGCTTTCCGATGTGCAAAAAATGATTTCACGTTCGGCGTATGCGCAGCTTCGAAATTCGTTGCTGCTTCTGGCCGGAGCCGTCATCGGCATGGCAGTTACTTTTATCGTTCCGGCGCTGCTCGCAATCTTCGCAACCGGCTTGCCGCGATATCTGGGAATTGCAGTCTGGCTGGCGATGGGACTCTCATTTATGCCGATATTGCGCTTTTATCGTCTATCTCTTCTGTGGAGCTTTGCGCTTCCGGGCATTGCGTTGCTTTACCTGTATTACACCTTGAATTCCGCCTATAAGTACCTGCGGCGGCAAGGGGGCCAGTGGAAGGGGCGCGTTCATGTGGACGCGCCAAGTTTGCGATGACGACCAGTGCGCAACTCCGGTCCGGCAAAGGATCAGGTGACGAGAACTTTCCGGTTGCGTCCTGGCTCATCAAGCCGCAGCACCGTCCCGCCATCCTGGCATTCTATGAATTCGTGCGTGTGGCGGACGATATTGCGGATCATCCGAAACTCGGCAGCGACGAAAAAATCGCGCGGCTGGATCGTCTCGAGGCAAGTTTGCTTGGCAATGGCGGGGATGACCTGGAAGGAATCACGCTACGCAATGTTCTGAACAAGCGAGGACTGTCTCCACGCCACGCGCAGGATCTGTTGAATGCATTCCGGCAGGACGCGATCAAGCTTCGCTACGCCAACTGGGATGAACTGATCGACTATTGCTCACGGTCGGCTATGCCGGTTGGCCGCTTTGTCCTCGATGTCCACGACGAGTCGAGGGACACCTGGCCCGCCAATGATGCGCTTTGCGCGGCGCTGCAGATCATCAACCACCTGCAGGATTGTGCCAAAGACTACCGGAATCTCGACCGCGTCTATATTCCGCTTGACGTTTTGAAAGCGAGCGGCGCTTCTGTCGAGGAGCTTAACGACAAACAGGCAAGCCCGGCGCTGATGGTTTGCCTGCGCGGACTGACAGCGCGCACTGCGGAGCTGCTGCAGCAAAGCCAGAGTTTTGCCGCCAGCATCAATGATACTCGGCTTGCGCTTGAAGTCTCCGTCATTCAAGCCTTGGCAAACCGCCTGCTCACAATCCTGGCGGTTCGCGATCCGCTAAGCCAAATCGTTCACCTGTCCAAAACGCAGGCATTGGCAATGGCCGCCAGCAGCAGCACGCGCGCACTCCTGCGCCGGTTGCTGCGAACGAGGGCGCCCGCGCATGGATATCAGACGCCATGAATGTTCAAGGCCAAGCGCAGGCTGCTAGTCGTGCGGGCGGCAGCTCCTTCTATCTCGCGATGCGTATTCTCAAGCGCGAGCAGCGGGAGGCGATGTTCGAGATTTACTCTTTTTGCCGTCAGGTTGATGACATCGCCGACAGCGACGCGCCGCATCCGCAGCGCGTAACCGGCTTATCGGAGTGGCGGCGAAATATCGATGCCCTGTATTCCGGACGCAATGCCCCAGGGCTTGATGGCCTCGCAAAAACGATCGTCCGCTTTGATCTGCGCAAGGCCGATTTTCTCGCCGTAATCGACGGCGTGGAGATGGACGCTCGTGCAGACATCTGTGCCCCGAGCATGGAGGAGCTGGATCTCTATTGTGACCGGGTTGCCAGTGCTGTCGGGCGGCTTTCGGTGCGGGTATTCGGGATGAATGACACCGAGGGACAATCGCTAGCCCATCATCTCGGTCGGGCGCTTCAACTTACAAATATTCTGCGTGATATAGACGAAGATGCCGAGGTCGGAAGGCTCTATCTGCCGCGCGAGGCCCTGCAGCTCGCGGATATCGACACAAGGGATATCCAGTCAGTGCTGTCGAATCCGCGCCTCGGCATTGCCTGCGCTTTTATTGTCGATCGTGCGCGTGCCCATTTCGCGAAAGCTGACGAAATCATGGCGAACTGTCCGCGCCAGGTCGTGCGCGCGCCCAAGATCATGGGTGCCGTCTATCGCCAGATGCTTGAATACATGGTATCGCGCGGCTGGTTGCGGCCACGAAACCGCGTCCATGTGAACAAATCCCATCTGTTGTGGATTGCTTTGCGGCATGCATTCGTCTGACGGCGGTACGGTTCACGTTATTGGTGCGGGTTTGGCGGGGCTTGCGGCCGCCGTGCGCTTGGCAAATTCAGGCGGTGCGGTGGCCGTCCACGAGGCCACAACGCAGGCCGGTGGCCGCTGCCGGTCGTATCACGATCAAGCCACGGGCATGCTGATCGACAATGGTGTGCACCTGTTGCTGTCGGGAAATCACGCCATACTCTCCTATGTGGACGCAATCGGATCGCGCGCGGGATTGCATGGCCCGCCCGAAGCCGAGTTTCCCTTCATCGATCTTGCCAATGACGAGCGATGGACCTTGCGCTTTGGTGACAGTCGCTTTCCTTGGTGGCTGTTCGACAAGGACCGGCGGGTACCGCAAACCGCCGTCGTCGACTACTTGCCGCTCGTGCATCTGGCCTGGACCTCGTCGGACAAACCGATAGGGCAAGTGATGAATTGCGCTGGCCCGATATACGATCGTTTGCTTGAGCCCTTGCTGCTGGCCGCACTCAACATCGCACCGCGGGACGGATCGGCGCAGCTTGCCGGTGCCCTGATCCGCGAAACTCTCGCTCTCGGCGGCCAGGCTTGCCGTCCGCTGTTGGCGCACGATGGATTGGCAGGCGTATTTGTAGATCCTGGGGTCGCCTACTTGCGTGGCCGCGGCGTGCCGGTCGCATTTGAGGACGAGTTGGTCGCGTTGGACTTGTCAGGCAATCGCGTTTCGCACCTTCAGTTTGCAAAGCACCGGATCAGTCTGGGTGAGCGTGATGCGGTCATTCTCGCGGTTCCTCCGTACGTGGCGGCAAATCTCGTTCCCGGCCTACGTGCGCCGACGGAATTTCGCGGCATCTTGAATGCCCATTTTCGCGTCGATCCGCCAGCGCATCTGCCCCCGATGCTCGGTGTCATCAATGGAACGTGCGAATGGATATTCGCGTTCCCCGGACGGATTTCGATTACGATCAGCGATGGCGCCCGGTTTTTCGACGTGCCGCGAACCGAAATGGCACAACGGTTATGGCGCGACGTGGCAAAGGCTTCCGGACTTTCCGAAGACCTGCCGCCTTGGCAAATTGTCCGCGAACGCCGCGCAACTTTCGCAGCGACGCCTGAACAAAACGCCTTGCGCCCAGGCGCGGAAACGTCCTGGAACAATCTTTTTCTTGCTGGGGATTGGATCGCGACGGGCCTGCCAGCGACGCTGGAAAGCGCGGTCCGCTCAGGTTATCGGGCCGCCGATCTTGCGGGCCTCAAATTGCAGGCTGCCGCATGACGCTCGCTGCTCTTAACGAATCCCGTCTGCCGCCGCTTGATGACGCCAAGCAATCGGCCAGTGCGGCAGCGCGCGCGTTGCTCGACTGTCGGCAAAGCGATGGACATTGGGTATTCGAGCTCGAGGCCGATGCGACGATTCCCGCGGAGTACGTGTTGCTCCGACACTATCGCGGCGAACCGGTCGATGCAGGTCTTGAGCATAAGATTGCCGTCTACCTGCGCCGCATCCAGGGGCAGCATGGCGGTTGGGCTCTGTTCCACCAGGGCGACTTCGATATGAGCGCGACCGTGAAGGCTTATTTCGCGCTCAAAATGATCGGGGACGATCCCGCCGCGGCTCATATGCGGCGCGCACGCGAGGCAGTACTGGCGCGAGGCGGTGCCGCCCGCAGCAACGTCTTCACCCGCGCGCTGCTGTCGCTATACGGCATTTTACAATGGCGCAGCGTTCCGGAGATGCCGGTTGAAATCATGTTGCTGCCACGCTGGTTCCCGTTCCACCTTTCCAAAGTGTCGTACTGGGCGCGCACGGTGTTGGTGCCGCTGCTGGTTTTGCAGGCTTTGCGTCCCCACGCGAAGAATCCGCGCGGCGTTACAATCGATGAGCTGTTTATCGAGCCACCGCACTTGGTCGGTCCCGCTCCAAAGGCGCCGCACCAGCGTTGGGTCTGGTTCGCACTATTTCGGGTCATCGATATTGTGCTGCGGCCAGCAGTTCCACTTTTTCCAAAAAGCCTGCGGCAACGCGCCATCGATCGGGCTGTCGCCTTCGTCACCGAGCGGCTCAATGGCGAAGACGGCCTGGGCGCGATTTTTCCCGCGATGGCCAATGCCACGCTGATGTTCGATGTGCTTGGTAAAAAATCGAACGCGGAAATTGCGCGCGGCTCGGTCGAGAAATTGCTGATCGTCGGCGAGAAGGAAGCATACTGCCAGCCCTGCGTATCGCCGATATGGGACACTGGTCTTGCCTGTCATGCGTTGTTCGAGGCCGGTGACGATCAGGCGCGCGAAGCCGCCATCCACGGACTGGACTGGCTGGTGCCTCGCCAGGTGCTTGACGTTGCGGGAGATTGGACCGCGCGGCGCCCAAACATTCGGCCGGGCGGGTGGGCGTTCCAATATGCCAATCCGCACTATCCCGACCTCGACGATACGGCAGTAGTGGTCATGGCCATGGACCGGGCGCGCCGTTTGGGGACTGGCGGCCGCTTTAATCGTGCCATTGATCGCGGCGTTGAGTGGATCAAAGGAATGCAAAGCCACAATGGCGGCTGGGCAGCGTTTGATGTCGACAACACGTTTGACTACCTCAACAACATTCCCTTTGCCGATCACGGCGCATTGATCGATCCGCCGACTGAGGACGTTACGGCGCGCTGCGTTTCCATGTTGGCCCAACTCGGTGAAAAGTTGGACAAAAGCAAATCCCTTTCACGCGGTGTTGAATACCTCCTGCGAACGCAAACAAAAGACGGTAGCTGGTACGGACGTTGGGGCCTGAACTATATTTACGGCACGTGGTCCGTGCTCTGCGCACTGAATGCGAGCGGCATCGATCACCGTTCCACCGAAGTGCAGAAAGCATTCAATTGGCTCATATCGATCCAGAATTCGGACGGCGGCTGGGGCGAGGATGGGACAAGCTACAAACTCGATTATCGCGGCCATGAGCCGGCCGCGAGCACGTCATCACAGACCGCCTGGGCTCTGCTGGGACTTATGGCTTGCGGTAAGGTCGGTGATCCCGCCGTGGAGCGCGGCATAAGGTTTCTTTCGCAGACGCAGATGGCAAACGGCTTCTGGGATGAGGGGCGTTTCACAGCAACGGGATTCCCGCGCGTTTTCTATCTACGTTACCACGGCTATCGAAGATTCTTTCCATTGTGGGCGCTGGCGCGCTATCGCAATTTGAAAGCGAGCAACACCTCTAACGTGACTTGGGGAATGTAAATTTATCGCGCTAGCGACTCAAAGCGCGCTTTTTGATCGTTTTTAAGCCGGCCGTAAAAATCATCGAACGCAATTTGTACTGTGGTCGCCGCGTAATTCAACGCGGTCAATCGGTCGGCGGCGGCATCGAGTCTTGCCAGGGCATCGGCGGGAATCGGCTGCGCGCATGAGGCAATAAGAAGCTTGGCCATGTCCGATGATGTCTTGTGCAGATTTTCCAGACCCGCGGCCTGATCTTTGCTCGGGCGAATTCTCATTTCGATTTCTTTGATCAAACGTTCCGCGCGTTCGACGTTCTGCGCGGCACAGACTTGATATTGCTGGTTCATGCCATTGTCCGCAGTCTTCTGATTAGACGGTGGATTGCTGACGGGCTGACGGCTGATGAAGCTGTTTTTCTGCGTTTCCGTGAGCGCGTCATAAAAATTCTTGACCGGGCTCTGCACGGATATCGCGGCATCGCGCACCGCCCAGATCTTCTGTATCAGGGTCTTCAGGCGATCGGATGGGCTCGTCGCTGCGGTTAGACAGTCGGCTTTAAGGCTGTTTGCGGATTCTGTGACCGCGGTCTGCATTTTTTCGAGCGCGTCATGCTGCGCATCGGACAATTGCAATATCTGTTCAATGCGTCCGGATGGCCAGGACTCCTGCGAGTCTGACACGGGTTCACCACCACAGCCGTTGTTGCTGGGCGCGTCGGTCACCGCACTCCCCGTCGTCGCGATACGGGCAGAGACACGTGGCAATTCGAAACGCCCGGTAATCGTGTCGGCGATCACGTCAAATCCACGACCACGCAGCCTGAGCGCATAGTCATCGGGCCATAATGTAAAGCCGACAACGTCTTCATATGCCGTGGGCCAAGCCGGCGCTCCGGCTGAACCAAGTCGCGAGCCTGTTACGGCGGAGGACTGGCTGGGTGAAGCGGCCGCAGCTCCACGCGACTCTGCACGGTGACGATAGTAGCGCGGATAGTGACCGAAATGGCCGAACATCTGGCGGAACGGTCGGGTAATGCCACCGAGTACGCTCTGCGGTGACAGTTGGGCGTGAGCACCTTCGTAGGGCGAAATCGCGCCCAGCATCAGAGCAACTATGAAAATGCGCCCGCGCATGGCCGAAATCCGGATGACCTCCGCCACATTACACTGATGGAACGCTGGAACGACTCTTTGTTCCTAAATAACCACACGCAAAGGCGCAGGTTCCATCCTGCGCCCAATCAAAATCGCCGGGAGCGGGTTATTTCGCGGCAACCACTTCGGTTTCGCGCTTCGTGTGCTGGATTTCCTCAAGCTTGCGCTCGACATGTTGTGAAAACACGTATTGAGCGGGCCTTTGGCGGTCGAGCGGTATTTCTGGCTTCATGGCTCGGTCGGTCGTGATCCCGCCCAAAGCGACACCCAAAGCCTTTAGTGGATGAGCAACGGCGTCGTTGACCGCGGACGCCTCGTAACCAGAGTGTACCATGCAGTCGGCGCACTTTTCGTAGTTGCCGGTGCCGTATGCATCCCAGTCGGTATCGTTCATCAGCTCCTGGAACGTCTTGGCGTAGCCTTCACCCAGCAGGTAGCACGGCTTCTGCCAGCCGAAGATGGTGCGTGTTGGATTGCCCCATGGCGTGCAGTGATAACTCTGGTTGCCGGCGAGAAAATCCAGGAAGAGACTTGATTGGCTGAACGACCATTTTTTCCCGGTCGGCCCGTGTTTGAAGACGTCGCGGAACAGCTGCTTGGTTTTGCCACGATTGAGGAAGTGCTGCTGGTCAGGCGCCCGCTCATAGGCATAGCCCGGCGAAACCGTAATGCCGTCGACACCGAGATCCATGACGGTGTCAAAAAATGCGGCGACGCGCGGCGCCTCTGCGGTGTTGAACAAGGTGCAGTTGATGTTTACGCGGAAGCCGCGTTCCTTGGCGTGTTTAATCGCCTGCACAGCCCGGTCGTAGGTGCCGGGTTGGCAAACTGAGTGATCATGCATCTCCCTGTCGCCGTCGAGATGCACCGACCAGGTGAAGAAGGTGCTCGGCTCGTACTGCGACAGCTTCTTGTCCATCAGAAGCGCATTGGTGCACAAGTAAACAAACTTTTTCCGCGCGACAATGCCACGCACGATCTCCGGCAACTGCTTGTGCAGCAGTGGTTCACCACCGGCGATCGACACCACCGGAGCATCGCATTCGTCGACGGCATAAAGCGCGTCCTTGACGGACATGTTCTGGTGAAGAATTGGATCGGGGTAGTCGATCTTTCCGCAACCGGCACAGGCTAGGTTGCACCGGAACAACGGCTCAAGCATCAGCACCAGCGGGTATCGCTTTTGGCCGGTCAGACGCTGGCGGATGACGTAGCTACCGACAAATAGCTTCTGAAGAAGAGGAATGCCCAAGATCACTATCCTTGCTGATTTGCTGAGATCCGGTCACGTCGAGAAGTTCGACCGGTACTCTGAATTCGATGTGCTCATCCTGGCCGGGCAGGGTGAAGACCTCGACCGGTTCAACCGCACGCAACGCGTTGATTACGTCACGTACCATGATTTCCGGCGCCGAGGCGCCCGCCGTAATGCCAACAACTTCGACGTTATGCAACCACTCCGGCTTAATTTCGGTGCCATTGGCGATAAGGTGGGTCGGGACGCCAGCTTCAACGCCAATTTCACGCAGGCGATTCGAGTTCGAGCTGTTTTTCGCGCCAACTACGAAAATCACGTCGACCAGCTTGGTTAACTCGAGCAGGGCAGTTTGGCGGTTCTGTGTCGCATAGCAGATATCCTGAGTGCCCGGCCCGACCACATCTTTGAAGCGGCGGTATAACGCCGCGATGATCCCTTTGGTGTCGTCAACGCTGAGCGTCGTTTGGGTTACGTAGGCGATCGGAGTGTCTTCCGCCAGGTCCAGCCCGTTCACGTCCGCTTCAGTCTGCACAAGTATCACCGGACCCGGAATCTGGCCGAGCGTGCCTTCCACCTCAGGGTGCCCGGCGTGGCCAATCAGGATCACTGTGCGTCCATTGCGCAAGTAGTGACGCCCTTGGGCGTGTACCTTTGACACGAGAGGGCAGGTTGCGTTGAGCACGCGCAGACCACGCTCGGCGGCCTCGTCCTGAACCTTTCGCGCTACGCCATGAGCGCTAAAAATCGTGATCGCATCGGGCGGTACCTCGGAGAGTTCCTCGACGAAAACGGCACCGCGCGCCTTGAGCGCATCGACAACCCATTTGTTGTGCACAATCTCGTGACGCACGTAGACCGGCGGGCCGTACTTATCGAGCGCGCGTTCGACGATCTCGATCGCGCGTACGACCCCCGCGCAAAAACCGCGCGGTTTCGCCAGAATTACCTTCATCCTGTTGCCCCCTTGCCATTCATCGCCTTTGCCTGCCGCCGGCGTTGAGCGCGTTCGGCGAGGCGCTCAATTTCAGGCGGTTGCAATTCTGGTGCGTGACGCGACCCGAATACGTCAAAAACCTTGTTGACGATACCGTTCGCGTCGAGACCGGCTTTGGCGTACATGGCGGGCGGACTGTCGTGATCGATGAACACATCCGGAAGCACCATAGTGCGAACCTTGAAACCAGGCCGCTCGAGTGCGCCCGTGTCGCTGAGCAGCTGCATCACCTGCGCACCGAAGCCGCCGATGGCGCCTTCCTCGATCGTGATCAACAGCTCATGCTCGCGCGCGAGCCGCAATATTAGTTCGCGATCGATCGGCTTGGCGAAGCGTGCGTCCGCCACCGTTGCCGAGATGCCGTGCGCCTTGAGCATCTCAGCCGCTTTGATGCATTCAGCGAGCCGCGTGCCAAGGGAGAGAAGGGCCACTGTGCTTCCCTGGGTAATGATGCGGCCTTTTCCGATTTCCAGCGGGATGCCCGCTTCGGGCATTACAACGCCGACACCATCGCCGCGCGGATAGCGCACGGCCGAAGGGCGGTCGTTGATGGTCACCGCGGTCGCCACCATGTGAACCAATTCAGCCTCATCGGCAGCGGCCATGATCACAAAACCAGGCAGACAGCCGAGATATGCCAGGTCAAAAGAACCGGCATGGGTCGGGCCGTCAGCGCCGACGAGGCCGGCACGGTCCATCATGAAGCGAACCGGCAACTGTTGAATGGCCACGTCATGCACAACCTGATCGTAGGCGCGTTGCAGGAAAGTCGAGTAAATCGCAACGAATGGCTTGTAGCCTTGCGTCGCCAGCCCGGCCGCGAAGGTGACGCCGTGCTGTTCAGCAATTCCGACGTCGAATGTACGATCGGGGAAGGACTTGCCGAAAATGTCCACACCGGTCCCGCCTGGCATTGCGGCTGTGATGGCGACGATCTTATCATCCTTCGCAGCTTCTTTCACCAGGCTCTCGCCAAACACTTTCGTGTAGGATGGCGCGTTGGAAACGCCTTTCTGCTGTTTGCCGGTTGCCACGTCGAATTTGACGACACCATGATACTTGTCTTTCGAGGCTTCGGCGGGCGCATAGCCTTTGCCTTTTTCCGTGCGCACGTGCACGAGGAAGGGGCCGCTGTCAGCATCGCGAACGTTTTCCAACACTGGCAATAGCTGATCGAGATCGTGACCGTCGACGATGCCGATGTAATAGAATCCAAGTTCCTCGAAGAGCGTGCCACCCGTGACAAATCCCCGCGCCAGCTCTTCAGCAAGAGATGCCTTTTCCCGGAGGAATTTCGGCAAATGATCGGTGACCTGTCTGCCAATATCGCGCAGCGACATATACGTCGGGCTCGAAAGCAGCCTGGTGAGATAATTCGACATCGCGCCCACGGGCGGCGCGATGGACATTTCGTTGTCGTTGAGAATGACAATAAGGCGCCGGTCCATGGCACCAGCATTGTTCATGGCTTCATAGGCCATGCCGGCCGATATCGCGCCGTCGCCAATAACGCAGATGACGTTGTGTTTCTGCCCGGCGAGATCGCGGGCGACCGCCATTCCCAATCCGGCGGATATCGACGTCGAGGAGTGCGCCGCGCCGAAACAGTCGTATTCGCTCTCAGAACGCTTGGTGAAGCCGGACAAACCGCCGCCCGTGCGCAGCGTTCTGATGCGGTCTCTGCGGCCGGTCAAAATTTTGTGTGGGTATGCCTGATGCCCGACGTCCCAAACGAGCTTGTCGGTTGGCGTGTCAAAGATGTAGTGCAGGGCGACCGTCAACTCGATCACACCGAGGCTCGCTCCAAGGTGGCCCCCGGTGACAGCGACCGCATTGATGGTCTCGGCGCGCAATTCGTCGGCAACCTGCTGCAGGTGCCGCGCATTGATACGTCGTAAATCCGCAGGGCTGCTAATCGAGTCGAGAAATCTGGTGGTCGAATTTGTCAGGAAATCTTCATTGGGCACCGTCATTCTAACACCCTTCCCCACTACGCTCGAAGAACTGCGGGCCTTGGCGAAACCGCACGGAATATATTCTGCCGCCCGGGGCTTGGTTTGCCTGCCTCGCCGTTAAAAGTTCTTAGTTTGCGTCAATCAACGATACGGGCAAATGTTCCATACGGAAAGTAGTGATGCCGCTGGGTAGGGACAACTTCACCGGGTGTGGGACGCGAAATAGTTCATGCTGACCTCTGTGGCCACCGCTATTGTTCGTTTTTGTACCCGATTCCCTTGGCCGATCATTGTCTTGGGGCTGATTACCGCTGCTGGGGCATCGGTCTACGCAGCCCGGCATTTCGCCATTAATACCGATATCAATAAATTGATCTCGGACGATCTCGATTGGCGCCAACGCGAGAGTGATTTCGAGAAGGCCTTTCCCAGTCATTACGGTTCCACGCTGATCGTCGTCGATGCTCCTTTGGTCGAATACTCATCCCGTGCCGGATCCGAGTTGGCGAACCGGTTGCAGGCACGTACCAAATTATTCCGTTCAGTTGAGGATACCGGCGGTAGTGAGTTCTTTGCACGTAATGGATTGTTGTTTCAGCCAACGGAAGACGTTTCGCGTTTCTCCCAGGGGATAGGGCAGGCTGCCCCCATCGTCGGCACACTTGTCGGCGATCCGAGCCTACGCGGCCTCACGCGCGCGCTCTCGCTGGGTCTCGTGGGCGTGCAAAGCAAGCTGGTCACACTCGACGCCATGGCTCGGCCTTTGTCGATGGCGTCGCAAACTATCGAGGACGCTTTGGCAGGGCGTCCCGCGTCGTTCTCCTGGCAGTCAATGCTGAACGGGCAGCCGCCCGAGCCCGGTGACCTGCGGCGTCTTATCGAAGTCCGCCCTGTGCTGAATTTTTCGGCACTTCAGCCCGGTGAACAGTCGAGCCATGCGATTCGTCAGATCGCGTCCGACCTGCAGCTCGCCCAGAAATATCAGGCGCGGGTACGGCTGACAGGCATGGTGCCGATGGCGGACGAGGAATTCGCCACCGTCCAGCACGGCGCCCTTGCCAATGCAATCGTGACCATCATCGTCGTGCTGATGATCCTGTGGTTGGCACTGCGCTCGGGCCGAATCATCCTGGCCGTATTCATCAATTTGTTTGTGGGACTCGCGCTGACTGCGGCTCTCGGTCTGTGGATGGTCGGTGCCCTGAACATGATCTCGGTCGCATTCGCCGTGCTGTTTGTCGGACTGGGGGTCGATTTCGGAATTCAGTTTTCGGTGCGATATCGCGCCGAACGCCACGAAATTCCCAAACTCCGTCCGGCGCTGGCGCAAGCGGCGGAAAAAATCGGCGTTCCACTGACATTGGCGGCGGCGGCGGTGGCGGCGGGCTTCATGTCGTTCTTGCCGACCGACTACCGGGGATTGTCGGAATTGGGCCAGATTGCCGGCGGCGGCATGCTGATTGCCTATGCCACGAGCATCACTCTGCTGCCGGCCCTGATTACGGTCTTCAACCCGCCCGGCGAGCCCGAAGCTATCGGATACAGCGCGCTGGCGCCGGTCGACTGGTTTCTTCAGGAATATCGCATCCCGGTCATCGTGGGCACATTACTGGTTGCGGTCGCGGGGTCGCCGTTACTCTACTTCCTCACGTTCGATTTTGATCCAATTCATCTGCGCAGTCCCGAGACCGAATCGATTTCGACTTTGCTCGATCTTGGAGGAGATCCGCGGGTCGGCATCAATTCAATCAACGTTATTGCACCGTCGCTCGATGAGGCGACCGCGACCGCCGAAAAAGTAAGATCTTTGCCGCAAGTTTCGCAGGCGACGACCCTGCTTAGTTTTGTGCCGCAGGATCAGGACAAGAAGCTGGCGCTCATCAAGGAACTGGGGCGTAAGCTCGGCCAGACATTGCAGACGGCACCGAGCAAGGCACCCACCGACGCCGAGAATATCACGGCGCTCAACAGCATTGCCGATCAGCTCAACAAGATTGCGGGAACCGGCTCAGGACCGGGCGCCGCGGCGGCAAAGCGCCTGGCGGCGGCCATCGTCAAACTGGCTCAGGCCGACCAAGCAACAAGAACGCGGACCCAGACGGCCTTTGTGGTGCCACTCGAAACGGACATTGCTCAATTGCGCGCCTTTCTGGGCGCCGAGCGTGTGACGCGCGAAAATCTCCCACAGGCGGTCAAGCAACTATGGGTGACGCCTGACGGGCGTGCCCGTGTCGAAATCGTGCCCAAGGGCAACCCCAACGACACCGAAGTACTTCGCTCATTCGCGCGCGCAGTCCTGGCGATCTATCCGAATGCTACCGGCGGGCCGATCTCGATCCTCGAGTCGGGCCGGACCGTCGTTACGGCATTTTTCGAGGCGGGAGCCTACGCGCTGGTGTCGATCGGCATCCTGCTCTGGATCGTGTTGCGGCGGTTCGGAGACGTGCTCCTCACGCTGGTGCCGCTCGTGCTTGCGGGCGTCGTAACGCTGGAGATCTGCGTGTTAATCGGGATGCCGTTGAATTTTGCCAATATTATTGCCTTGCCTTTGCTACTGGGTGTCGGCGTTGCCTTCAAAATTTATTACATCATGGCGTGGCGGTCCGGCCGCACAAATCTGCTGCAGTCCAGTCTGACGCGTGCCGTGATCTGGAGCGCTTTGACGACGGCGACGGCGTTCGGAAGCCTGTGGCTGTCGCAGCACCCGGGCACCTCGAGCATGGGCAAGCTGCTGGCGCTATCGCTGGTCTGCACCCTCGCCGCGGCCGTGCTATTTCAGCCCGCGCTCATGGGAAAGCCCCGTCGTACCAAGAATTTCTGAGCAGACATCGTCGGCAGGATCGGGCTGGGCGGCGGTCACTTTGCGACCTGCCGTCGATTTTGGTTCGGCGCGGTCGGACTGCGAGTTAGTCACCTTGCGACCGGTCGTCGTCGATTTTGGCGGCATTTTTTGCCCGGGTGCGACCGCTTGCGTGTCTTGCGGCTCGACTCGGGTCCAGTTCTCGCCGCCACATAGGAAGCCCAAAAAGCAGCCCTGCACGCGCAACGTTCCAGGGTCGACCAGGCTGATGTTGGCGGAATAGGTGTGCCCGTCCTGGGAGTTGTAAATCTCTCCTTCCCAGCGGTTGGGCTTGCTGCTCGGCTGCATGCCGAGCAGGATTGGCATTCCCAATGTCGGTCGGCCTCGCAGGTTGGGATCGGGGTTCTTGCCGTCTGTGCCCGGCTCGGATTCCCAGGCCACGACGCCCCATAGGCGGCCGTCGCAATCGACGATCTTGATTCGCGCGATTTGTTTGGCGACGAGCCATTCACCGGTGGGATCCGGTGAATAAACGCGCGCCGGTTGCGCGGTTATGATACCTGTTGTTATCAGCCAGGCTGCGAATCCTGCGCAGAGAGGCGCCAAGAGTCTTAATATCGTTCTATTTGGCACGTGCAAAAACACCTTTGGCTATCCGAGGGGCGATCCGACACTTACATCAAAAATAGCCGAAATGATGCCTAGTTCCGCCATTCCGTGCGGACGAATTGCACAGAAGGGAACCCCTAGGTCAACCGGCGGTTCTGACTGCCGTTGCATCTAAGTCATTCAAGGCCTTGCCGGGCACTGAATAACAAACGGAGTCCCGGATGCTCGATTTTCCTGCAGAGCTTAGTCCACCTGCGCCTGTCCCACGGGCGCAGGCACTGGGACCGATCGGGCTGCTGCGCGTACTTGTAAGCAATCCTCTGGAAGCGTGGACCGCCGCGCATTTCGAAGAGCCGATCGTCATGAGCGGACTGTCGATCGGGCGCGTCGCAGTCATAAGCGATCCCGCCGCCATTCGACGCGTACTAATGGAGAATTGTGACAACTATCAGAAAGACTGGTTGCAGCGCCGTATTTTGTCCGCCGGCTTGACCGAAGGTCTGCTGACCGCCGAAGGTCACCAGTGGCGCATGCAACGGCGCGCGCTTGCCCCGCTTTTTGCGCGCAGGACGGTGATGAATTTTTCCGAAGCAATGGTCGGCGTCGCCAACGGTATGGTCGAGCGGCTTGCGCGCCGCGAAGGGGAGACGATGGACCTCGCGGTCGAGGCGACACGGCTCACCCTGGAAGTTCTTGAGCGAACTATTTTCTCCGATGGCTTGGGTCGCACCACCGAAGATATCCGCTTGGCTATGAGAAAGTATTTCGAGATCATCGGACGAATCGATCCATTCGATATGTTGGGAATACCTGAGGGCGTGCCGCGGCCATGGCGGTGGAAGCTCGGGCCGATGTTGCGTCTCTTTGAATCTGCGATCGATACGATCATTTCGACACGCCGCGAGCGCATTGCCAAGAATCCGGATGACGCGCCAAACGATATCCTTTCGCTTCTGCTCAAGGCGACTGATCCGGAGACCGGTCAGTTGCTGTCAGAAACTGAAATTCGCGCAAACATCCTCACGTTTATTGCAGCTGGCCACGAAACGACCGCGAATTGCATTACCTGGTCGCTATTTCTTCTGTCGCAATCGCCGCAATGGCGCAAGCGCGTCCAGGCCGAAGCTGACCGCGAATTTGACGGTCCGACGGATGGACTTGCCGACCGCCTCGTTGAGACGCGGGCCGTAATTGACGAGTCAAACCGACTCTATCCGCCGATTGGCGCAATCAGTCGCTCGGCCGTCGGTCCGGACAAACTGGCCGGCGAGCAAATTAATCCAGGGACCATGGTGGTCATCGCCCCTTACGTCCTTCATCGCCACCGCGCCTTGTGGACAAAACCGGCGACTTTTGACCCCAACCGTTTCCTTGGCCGCGCGCGCGAGACGATCGACCGTTTTTCCTATCTTCCGTTCGGCGTCGGACCGCGGATCTGCATCGGCGCCACCTTCGCACTTCAGGAAGCCTCAATCGTTGTTGCCGCGCTCATGCGAAGGTTTACGCTGGAAATGGCTCCCGGGCATACGGCATGGCCAACGCTGAAAGTGACGCTGCGCCCAAGGGGAGGGCTGCCGATGTTGATCCGGCGGCGGGCTGCCTAGAGAGTTTGATATCGATTAAAAAAATAGGCGCGTCAGGCTTGAGGTTCTGTAGCGCGGGCAGCCTCTGCCTTATTTGCCGTGGTCTTCCAGAACCTTCAGGCAGACTTTTCTGAGCTTTTGGCGATGCTCTTGCAGGCAGGCGAGAACCCGAAAGTTGTCAGGGATGGCGTCGCGGCAGAATTTGGTCGAGTCCGGGGCGCAGGCGGCCTGTTCTTCGGGCGTCCCCTGGAAAGGATTAAACGGCGGCGGTTGTTGAGGCTGAGCGAGCGCTACGCCACCCCAGATCTGGGCGAGGACGAGTGCGGCGCAAACTTTGACGTACATTGTCTTATCCCTGGAACTCGTGCATGGTTTCATGACAACCGCGGTAACGTCTCCACGTTCCCTTAGGATGTGGAGGATGTCTAGAGAGATTTTCGGGGGCGTGCGGTGAGTATATTTAAGCACGGGATGTCCATGCCCTTCCAATGGACGAATCGAATCTTACCCAAGACGTTTCTTGCCTTGACGATATGGCTTTTGGTGGGCGGCGGGTCCTTCGCACAGGCGCCGTTCGATCGTTTGGCTGGTCAATGGACAGGCTCTGGCACGATCGACATGGCCAACGGCGCGCACGAGCGAATCAAATGCCGTGCGTCTTATGATGTCCTCGATCAAAGGAGCCTTCAGCTTAATATTCGCTGCGCCAGCGAGAGCTATAATTTCGACCTGCGTGCCAGCGCTACCTATTCGGGCGGCGCGATTAGCGGCAACTGGAGTGAGACGACCCGCATGGTTGCCGGGACAATATCGGGAAGGGCCGATGGCGACCGCATTCATGTTGTGGCAAGAGCAGCATCTTTCGCTGCCAGCATCTCATTGGTTACGCACGGGGGGCGACAATCGGTCGCGATCCGGACGCAGGATCCTCAGTCCGACATAAGAGGCGTTTCAATCAGCCTCAGGCGCGGCTAGGCGACTTTCTTTTCACTCAGCCGATGATCGCAGCAGCGACCGCCGTGATATGCGGCGCACGAGCTGACTGAGGAACATGGCAATCGGCCGCAGCATGAACAGGTCGGCGAACAGCGCCGCCACCATGGCAAACGCGCTCAGCCAGCCGAACATCCGCAGCGAGGGCAGGGCGGAAAGCACCGTCATGGCGAGCCCGCAGGCCAATACGGCCGACGTCAGGATCAGCGGTGGGCCGACCAGTATCGTGGCACGTTCGACGCCGATTGCCGGGTCGGGATCGATGTCTTCAATCTGCAGGCGGTTGAGGAAGTGAATGGTCGCGCTCAAGCCGAGGCCGAATGACACCGTCAGAGCGATGACGCTGGCGAACTGCAATCCTTGATTAAACAACAGCAAGACGGTGCCAGCGAGAACGATCGGAAAAAGCCCTGGCAATATGCTGACGAGCATGACGACCGGAGACCAGAAAGCCAATCCGATGAATGCCGCCACGAAGACAATTTCAATGGTCAATCCTCTGCTCAATTTGTCGATCATGAGCGCGCTGTTGCGCGCCGCGATCACCGAAAGCCCAGTGACGGCAATCTTGTAGCCGGGGTATTTCGCCCGCAGGGTGTTTAGCTGCCGATCCACCCGATCAACAATCGGCAGCAGCTGGCTGGCGTCGTCATCCGGGACGCGGCCGCTGACTATGACCGCGTCTTGTTCGGCTGAAATAAACCGCCGCGTCAGATATGGCGGAAGCAGATCCACATATTGCTTGAGCGTTTCGACATCGGATTTGTGCAGCTTTTCTGCCAACCATCGCCGCAATGTATCCAGTGACCAGACGTTCCCAATACCCTGTTGATGTTCGAGCAACGCATGTACATCGGCAATCACGGCCAATGTTTCAGGAGAGTAGAGAGATACTCCTTTGGGAAATTGGATATAGACATCGAAAGGATTTGCGCCGGTGAGCTTTGCATCGAGCTTGTGGCTGGCAAGGACCGCCTGCTCACGGTCGGGAACTTGGTCGGCAAGCCGGTAGCGCGGCTCGAGCTGGGCATATCCGAATGAGAGCGCGATGACGAGGAGTAGGCCGGCCAGTGAATAGAGGCCGGGTCGCGCAACCATGCGAATCGCGATCCAGCCGCAAAACCGGCGCAGCGCATTGAGCGCAGTATCCATATTCCTGACCGCCGAAACGAAACCAGCTTCGTTATGAATAAGCAAAAAGCCGAGCAACGGAATTCCCATCAACACCGCTACCAGGGCAACGGCGACAGCGACCAAACCAGCCTCGCCGAAAGTCCGGATGAGATCGGACGACGAAAATTGCAAAGCAATAAATGATACGCCGGCGGTCGCATGGGTTAGCACACAAGCCGGGCCAACGATCAGAAGCGCGTTGCGAAACGCGGTCACCTTGTCATCGCCGGCGAGCAAACGATCACGGGCAGCAAAGGTAATTTGCATGCTGTCGGAAAAGCTGATGACCATGATGAGCGGCGTCATCACGTTGAGAAACATATTCAGGCTGAACCCGAACCATCCGAGCGCGCCAAGCGCGAGCAGGATTGCAATCAGCGGCGGGCCAGCGGCGATTATCATGAACGAAAATCGCCGGAAGAACATGATGGCGATCAGGCAACCGACCAGGAAACCCAGCGAATTGTACAGCAGGCGGTCCGTCTGAATGGCGTTGCGAATTTCATGCTGCATCACCGGCACGCCGGACAATTCTCCTCTCAGTCCAGTGCCCGACAGATTTTCTTTTACGCCTTTGCGGATCTCGTCGACGACTTTATTCAGCCGGTCCGGTGCGGTCGCATCGGGCTCGAGCGCCAGCACCATCAAGGTAAGCTTGCCGTCCGGTGACAGCATCTTGTCGTGGATGATTTCATTCGCCATGACCCGTTGGATAAGCGCCTGATAGTCGGCACCCTCCGGCAGCGGATTTGGGAACAACGGTGGCGGGATTTGTCCGTTAGTAGGCGGCTCGCGTGCCGAGAATATCGAGATCAGGCCTCTGGTCCCATCGATAAGCTGAAGTTCGATCGCCAATTCGCGAAGTTTTTCCAGTGACGATCTTTCCAGCAGCCGATCGCCCTCGATCACGATCAGAACGTCGAATTCGTTGGAGGGAAAGCGGCGCGTGACTTCTTCGTAAGTGTGGAATTCCTCCGTCTCGGACCGGAAGAGTTGGCTCAGCGAATCGTCAACCTTGACCCGCACAAAGCCGACCGCCGCAAACGCGCTCAGCACGACAAATAGGATTGCGCACAATATCGGGTGCGACAGCGAAAAAAATCCGATCCGCTCAATTCCGAGCGCGAGATTGCGCGCCTTGATGGCCCGTGGCGACTTTGCTGGATCGAGAGATGGCGGAAGACTGGTCACAGATACCCGATCCACAACTGATGAATACTCGTTTCAGATGCACATATTCTGCTGTTGGAGTATGGTCATGCTTCAACAGCCGTCGATAGTTTTTCGTCAGCCGCGCGCCGTCCGGTTCCGAAGCGGTGTTCGATATAGTCTATCACCATCTGCTTGAAGTCGGCGGAAAGCGTCGGCCCGCGCAGGGTCGCCGCCTTCTTGCCGTCGATGAACACCGGCGCCGTCGGCTGCTCCCCG
>DASPUD010000114.1:0-6696 GCA_035623095.1 Pseudolabrys sp. | reverse complement strand
TGGCCGGTGACAGCCGAAGCGGTCGGCGTGTTTACGCCGCGCGAGCGCGATTCGGTCTTCGTGCAGTATGTCAACCATGCGCCGCAGGCGCAGATCATCGCTGACAAGGCCGATGTATCGTGGGGCGGCGAGTCCTCGATCGCATCTGCGATAAAGGTGCTGGAGCGCCGCGGCGCCCGCCAAAACCGTGTGGCGTCGATTGGACCGATCAGCGCCGAGCAAAACGCTTTTCTTTCGGCAAAGTTCGGAACGATCAAAAGCCTAAACCGCGACTATATCTTGTTGCGCCAGGTGAAGTCCGCTGAGGAAATCGATTGGCTGCGTATCGGCGCGCACTTCAGCGATCGCGGCATGGCGGCGCTGCGCGACGGGCTGAAGCCCGGCCTGAACGAGCGCGAGCTCGGCGATCTGGTCGAACGTGCTTACATTTCGCATGGCGCGATCAACGTCATTCATTACATTGGCGTTACGTCGATGAGCGCACCCGATCTCGGTGTGCCGCGCCAGTTTCCGCGCATGCGGCGCGTGCAGGCGGGCGATGTGATGGTGGCGGAAATCAGCGCCGCTTTCTGGGATCACCCGGGGCAGGTGTTGCGCAGTTTTGCGCTCGGCGAACCGAACAGACTTTATAGCGAGCTGCACGCGGCTGCGGATGCTGCGTTCGATGCAATCGCGGGCGTCCTCAAGGCAGGTGCCACGCCGGCGCAGGTCATCGACGCTTCTGGCGTGATCGAAGCGGCCGGCTTCACTATCATCGATGATCTTCTGCACGGGTATGGCGGCGGCTATCTGCCACCCATTCTCGGCTGCAAGAGCCGCCCGGCTGGGCCGGTGCCGCGGGAGCCGTTCCGCGCGGGGCAAACTGTCGTCATTCAGCCAAATGTGGTGACGCGCGATGGCAAGGCCGGCGTGCAGACCGGAGAAATGGTGGTGATCACCGACGCCGGCATCGAACGGCTGCATTCGATACCGTGCGGACTCGCTACCCTTTAAACTACGATGGAATGAGCGGATGTGAGGGTTCGCCGAGGCGTTCCTTCATCCAGTCCGCACTTTGCGAGCGCCAGCGATAGGCGCGGTTGGTGGCAATGTGATTGCCGTCCTCGATCATCATCAGCTCGACCGGACCTTTCGCCTCGCGCGCGAGCCGTTCGGCGTCCTTAGCGGGCACGATGCGATCGAGTCGCCCGTTCACGATGAACAGAGGGCAGGTGATGTTCTGCGCGACACCCTCGAGTGAGAGGGTATTGGCATTCTTGCGCGCCTCGTCCTGCGTCTTGCAGTGGCTGCGCACGCGAAACGCTTCGCGCGTCAGTTCGGGCAAGCCGTCCCAGGCGGCACCCCAGTTGAATGGTCCGCCCAGAGCAATACAGGCCTTGATGCGCTTGTCGAACGCCGCCGCGCGCGGCGCGTAGTAGCCGCCCAGACTGACGCCCCACATGCCGAGGCGGCCGGCATCGAGATCGCGGCGCTTCTCCACGAAGTCGATGACGGCTTTGACCGGCACTTCGTAGTCGCCGCGGATTGCGAAGTCGTATTGCGCCTCGCCCTGGCCGGGGCCCTCGAAGATGAACGTGGCCATACCGCGCGCGAGAAACGGCGCTTCGTAGGCGTCGCCTTCCTCCTTGGTCGAGTCGAGGCCGACCACCATGACCACGACGGGCGGCCGATCGACCCCGGCAGGCTTCCGCAAAATTCCCGCTAAAACACTGTTTTCATAAGGTATTTCGACCCGATCGCCTGGCGGCCTCAGATGCGGCAGCGCTGCCTGCCGGCACTCGATCTGTTTCTTGTGCGCGGCTCTCATCTGCATCTTGTCATGCACGAACAGAAACGACGCGAAGTGATAGTAGACGCCGGCGCGCTGCAGGCATTCACCGGCGGTGAGAAAGCGCTTTTTCGCCAGCGCGGCGCGTCCGAGCTCCTCATGATGAGCCGCGCGTTCCGACCAGGCCGCGCACCATTCATTGTAGCTCTTGAGCTTGCCGGTGATCTCCTCGAAATCAGTGAGCACCACGCCGTTGGCGACGAAGCGCGGGCCCCAATGCGCGATCGCAGCCTTGAGCAGCGGGTCGGATGACATGGGTTTCGTCCTTGTGAGAAAATATCAGTTGGATTTCTCGTCGCGGCGATACCACGGCATAAAGTGCCGAGTCATCCAGTTCACCAGCAATTCGAAGCCAACGCCGAAGCCCGCGAGCAGGAGCACGCCGACGAACGCCTCGTTGTGATGATAGGAGCGCGAGTTGTAAAGAATGTAATGGCCAAGGCCGCCGATCGACAGGAAGAATTCCGCAACTACCGCGCCGATAAGTGCGCGGCCGGCGGCCAGCCGGAAGCCGGCAAGCAGGTAAGGCATTGACGCCGGCAGGACGATTTCGCTCAGCATGCGCATGCGATCGGAGCGGAAGGAGCGTGCGACCTCGAGATATTCGCGCGGCACCGAACGCGCGCCGTCGGCGACGTTCATGGTGATGGCGAAGATTGCAGCAAAGATGATGGTGGCAATGCGCGCGCCGCTTGAATAGCCGAACCAGAGCGAAAACAACGGCAGCACGATGATCATCGGCATGGCGTTGAAGCCGTTGATGTACACGCGGATCACCCGGTCGATTGTAGGGCTGCGTCCCATCATCAGGCCGATAACGGTGCCCAATACGATCGTGATCGCCAACCCTTCCGCTACAGCTTCCAGAGTGGCGCCGAGCGCCTGCAGAAATGCAGGATCTGTGATCACGTGCGGAATCGCGAGGATGACCGTGCTTGGTTTCGCCACGTAAGCCGGCGCCAGGACGCGTACCACGATCTCCCAAGTCAGGAGGATACTCAGTCCGGCGATCAGCCGCGGCACCAACGCGCCGCGTGTCAGAACGGACGCTTTGCTTTCGGCGGGAGCGGTTGCCGCAATGGTGGCCTGACTCATAGTCACTGCCTCCAGCGCGCGAAGTGCTGCTCGATCATCAGGCCGAGCCGTGTCAATGCGACGCCGATGATCCCGATCACCAGAATGGAAGCGAAGACCCCAGCGGTGTCGAAATCCTGCGATGCGCCCATGATCAGCTGGCCAAGCCCGGTCGAAGAGAGAAAGAATTCCGCTGCGATCATGCCGACCAACGCGCGGCCGATTGCCTGGCGAACGCCTGTCATCATGTATGGCAAGGTGTAAGGCAGCATCACCTCGCGCCACAGCGACCATTCAGTGGAGCGATAGGATTTCGCCACCTCGATCAGCTCAGGCTTGATGCTGCGCGCGCCTTCCACCGTGTTGTAAAGCACGGGGAAGACAGAAAAGAGAAAAACGACCAGCACCTTGGGCGCAAAGCCGAAACCCATCATCGAAAGGATGAAGGGAATCAGCGCGACCATCGGAGTCGCGTAAAGAATCATGATGTAGGGCTCGATCCCGACGCGCAAAATGCGTACACGGGCAAGCAGGAGGCCAAGCGGTGCTCCGACGATAAGCGCCAGTACGAAGCCCGTCAGAAAGAGCTGCGCGGAATCGAGGAACTGGGCGATGAACTCGCCGTGCGTGACGAGTTGCCAGAGCCGCACCAGCGTTTCAGAAAAGGGCACCATGAAAGCCCGGCTGGTCGAGCGGCCGGCGATCTCCCACAGGGCGATGCCGGCGAGCAGGCTAAGCCAGAGCGGGCCATGACGGCGGATGTAGCTGTTGAGCACGCAATTCACCTACTCGGCTGTCATCGCCCTGTGAAGGCGGGCGATCCAGTAACCCTTACGTCGCGATTTACTGGATCCCCGCTTTCGCGGGGATGACCGCGCTTAGCGGAAACTAAATCGCGGTCACTTCACCATTGCGTTGGCGTCTTTCCAGACGCTGCCGTCGACAAAGTCATCATATTTCACCGGCTCCTTATCGGGCTTGATCGAGCCGATCTTTTTCATCAATGCGGCGACCGCTTCAATCTTGTTGCGCGGCATGCCGTCATCCTTTGCAGCCCAGAAGTCGATCTTGAGGAATTCGGCGAGTGCGGCCTTGCTGACTTCCTTGTTGTGGCCGGTAATGGTGGCTATATCGGCGACGACATCAGCATTCTTTGGATCTTGCATGAAGCGCGCGGCTTCGATCATGCCGGCGACGGTGCGGACCATGGCATCGCGGTTCTTCGCCAGATTGTCCTTGCGCGCCACCATGATCAGGTAGTGGCTGGTCGGGTTGGTGTTCTTCATCGCCAGAAGAATATTGAGCTTTTTGCCCTGATGCTGGATCTCGGAGAGGTCATCGAGATGCAGTACGGCATATTGTAGACGGCCGGCGAGCAGCGCCTGGCCGGGCGTAGACCCGAGCGCAACCTGTTTGAGGTCTTCAATCTTCACGCCGGGACAGCCAGTGAGCATTGAGCGTAGCGCCACCGAACGCGCCCCGTTGATCGAGTCCACGGCGACATCCTGCCCGACCATGTCCTTGCAGGTCTTTCCTTCCTCGGTCGTGCCGATCACCCAATCTGGGTTGGGCATGCCGTAGAGCGCGACCAGCGGGACTTCGGCGTTGGAAACCTGATTGATCACCGGTGGGGTCGGTGACCAGGCCATGTCGACATCGCCGGCAACAACCGCGCGGGCGGCTGCGGTGCCGTTGTCGAACGGTTTGATCTCGACGTTAGCGCCATGCTTTTTGAAGAAGCCCTGTTTTTCCGCGACGAACGCGATGGTCACCGAATAGATCGGCGGAATGCCCGGGATCGCGACGACAACTTTCTTGCCTTGCGCTGCGGCCGGAACGACGCCGGCCAGAGCGGCGAGCAGGACGCTGCCTGCCACCAATGCGATGGTTCTGCGGAACATGGAATCCTCCCTTTAGACTTTGCTTTTTCTTTTTCAGCGTTCGAGTTGGAATTCGGCTTCACGCGCTTCCCGCATCAACGTTCCCCACACGCGCTCGCGCAATTCGCCAAAGCGCGGCTCGCGCAACGTTTCCCGCGTGCGTGGCTGAGGAAGGTCGATGGTGATGGTTTCATGGATGCTCGAAGGCCGTCCCTTCAGCACGATAACCCGATGGCCGAGCAATACCGCCTCTTCGATCGAGTGCGTGACGAAGACCATGGCTGTTGGCCGTTGACCCCAGATATGCAGGAGCTCGAATTGCAGAATCTCGCGGGTTTGTGCATCCACTGCGGCGAACGGCTCATCCATCAACAGCACGTTCGGTTCGACCGCGAGAGCACGCGCGAGACCGCAGCGCTGCTGCATGCCGCCGGACATCTGATACGGAAACGCGTTCTCAAATCCTGTGAGGCCGACCAGCTTTATGAAAACCGGCACCTTGCGCTCGATCTCGGCCTTTGGCGCGCCAGCCATGCGTAGACCGTAGGCGACGTTCTCAAACACGGTCTTCCAGGGAAACAGGCCGAAATGCTGAAAGACCATGGCGACGCCAGCGATAGGCTCGGTCACACGTTCATTGCCAACCCAGATCTCACCGGCATCGTGCGGCAGCAAGCCATCGATACAGCGCAGCAGCGTGGTCTTGCCGCACCCGGACGGACCCACGATGGCGACGATTTCACGCTCACCGACGTCAAAGTCGATGTTGCGGAACACCTCTAGCGCGCCGTAGTGCTTGCCCAGCCCGCGCACACGAATGCGGGGCTCATCTTTGGCGGATTTTGATACGGCTGCCGGACGAATGGCGGGCGTCGCTGTGGTTTGATGGGTCACTCGGCGGCCTGCTTTGCGGGTTTTGCGTTTACTTTGGCCCAATAATCTTCCGCCTGCTTCGAGCGTTGCAAGGCGTCAAATGTCTCAAACCCAGGCGCCATAGAGCCGGACTGACCGGCCAGGATCTGATGATGTTCGATATTCAGCGTGCGCAGCCAGCGCTGCTGGCCCATTGTGATGGCGACGAAATAACCGATCTCGACCAGCTCCGGCTCGCTGAAATGTTTGCGCAGCCGATCCCACAATTCGTCGGTGGAGGGCAGATCCCAGGTGATCGCTTCGGCGTAGGCAAGCGCCGCTTTCTGCCGGTCGTCATAACGCGTTGAACTCTCGAAATTGATCAAGTCGGAATAGTCATCCTCTTTGAGGCCGGCTTTCGCCGCCTTCATGGAACGTTGATTGCCGCAGAATTCGCACAACACTGAACGCGAGACGTAGATGCGGCACAGCTCCTTGATGTTGTGGTCGGCGACTCCGTTCTTGAATACGTCGCGCCAGGTATTGGCGAATGACCAGAATGTCGCCGGCACATGCGCGCGAATGGCCTGGCTTTCCGGCCGCGGCGTTCCTTCCCGCGCGCAACGTTCGAATTCCGCGATCATCGCGGGATCCTTAATCGTTGCAGGATCGATATAACTAATGCGGGGTTTCGACATCGGCAGTTACTCCAGGAAAATTTGTTGCGTCGTTGTGTCGGTGACAGGGGAGGGCATGTTGCCGCAACACTGCCACGCGGGCAACGCTCGTTGCTGTATTACGGTAACCCTGCCTTAGTCTTGATGATATCCCAAAGCGCAGATGCCGCACCGGGGAACAAGCGAGAGACCCAGCATTTGCAGGCGCATTTTGCATGTGGGCGGCGTCCTCACGCTGAATCGTTCCTTACCCGCCGCGTCATCATACGACCCAGTATTGTTAATTTCGCGCAAGGTTACTCCAAAGTTGAGTTGAGTCCGGATACCGGACGTAAACGCTAGCAATTCATGCGACCTTCAGCATAGGCGCAATTGCGACGATGAT
>DASPUD010000113.1:0-14066 GCA_035623095.1 Pseudolabrys sp. | reverse complement strand
GCGGCCCATGGCGCCAAGGTGAACTTTTGCAAGTTCACCAACGAGACGCGGCTCGCGATCGAAGATGCCAGCACCAGCTCCAAGCAAGTATATTTGTGCGCCATCAACGGCAATGCCGCCGGCGGCGGATACGAGCTGGCGCTTGCCGCCGATCACATCATGCTGGTTGATGACCGCCGCTCGGCGGTCGCACTGCCCGAAACTCCATTACTGGCCGTGCTGCCGGGCACCGGCGGCCTCACTCGCGTTACCGACAAGCGCAAGGTCCGCCGTGATCGAGCGGATGTCTTTTGTTCGATCGAGGAGGGTATCCGCGGTACCAAGGCGGTGGAGTGGCGGCTGGTCGATGAAGTGGTGCCGAATTCGAAATGGAAAGAGACAGTGGCGGCACGCGCGCACCAAATCGCGGAGCGCTCCGACCGCCCGAAAAGCGCCAAGGGCATCGCGCTGACGCCGCTCGACCGCAAGATTGAAAAAGATCGCGTGTCTTATTCTCATGTCGAGGTCGAGATCGACCGCACGCGCGGGCTGGCAACCGTCACAGTCCGTGCGCCCTCGCATAGCCCGCCGGATTCACTCGAAGCAGCACATGCGCTCGGCGCGAAGTTCTGGCCGCTCACGGTCGCCCGTGAGCTGGAAGACGCGATTTTACATCTTCGCACGAATGAGGCTGCCATCGGTGTGGTGCTGTTCCGCACGGATGGCAACGCGCAGGCAGTGCTTGACCATGATGATTTCCTGGCCAAAGCCAATGGCGATTGGCTGATGCGCGAAATTCTGCACTACATGAAAAGAGTGCTTAAGCGCGTGGATGTCACGGCAAAAAGCTTCATTGCTTTGATCGAGCCCGGTTCTTGCTTTGCCGGTACCCTTGCGGAGCTTGCATTTGCCGCCGACCGTTCGGTGATGCTGATCGGCACCCGCGAAGGCGACAACCGCAAGCCCGCCGCAATTACGCTCGGCAAAACGAATTTTGGTTTCTATCCGATGGGCAATGGGCTTACCCGGCTTGAGACGCGCTTTCTTGGAGAGCCGGAAACCCTCAAGCAGGTCAAGGACAAGATCGGCGTTGCAATTGAGGGCGAGGAAGCGGCGGAACTCGGTCTCGTCACAACGGCGCTTGAAGACTTCGACTGGGATGACGAATTGCGCGTCATGCTTGAGGAACGCGCGAGCTTTTCACCGGACGCCATGACGGGCATGGAGGCAAACCTCCGCTTCGCCGGCCCGGAAACAATGGAAACCAAGATCTTTGGGCGGTTGACCGCCTGGCAAAACTGGATCTTCCAGCGGCCGAACGCGATCGGCGAACAAGGCGCGCTCAAGCTTTACGGAAGCGGAGTGTCGCCGACCTTCAACAAGGATCGGGTGTGATGCGTATGCCAAGGCAGCGCGCGGTCACTAAAGAAAAAGAAAGGGTAACGTCATGAATATCGCACAGGTCGACTACGACGGCTTGATCCCCAACAACGTTGCCCTCGGACAGGATGTGCGCGTCAAACGCGCGCTCGAGAAATGGCATCCCGGCTACATCAACTGGTGGCATGATATGGGGCCGGAAGGCTTTCAGGAGTCGCTGGTCTATCTGCGTACCGCGGTCAGCGTCGATCCCAAGGGCTGGGCCAAGTTCGACTATGTGCGCATGCCTGAATACCGCTGGGGCGTCCTGCTGGCCCCGCAGCTTGAGGGCCGCAAGATTTCCTTCGGCACGCACAAGGGCGAGAATGCCTGGCAGGAAGTGCCCGGCGAATACCGCGCCATGCTCCGCCGGCTGGTGGTGATCCAGGGCGATACCGAGCCGGCCTCGGTCGAACAGCAGCGCCACCTCGGCAAAACCGCACCGTCGCTCTACGACATGCGCAACCTTTTCCAGGTGAACGTCGAAGAAGGCCGCCATCTCTGGGCGATGGTCTATCTTCTGCAGAAATATTTCGGCACGGACGGCCGCGAAGAAGCGGAAGCCTTGCTGCAGCGCCGATCCGGCGATCCCGATACGCCGCGCATGCTCGGCGCCTTCAACGAGAAGACGCCGGACTGGCTGTCATTTTTTATGTTTACTTACTTCACTGATCGTGACGGCAAGATGCAGCTGGAAGCGCTGGCGCAATCCGGATTCGATCCGCTCTCACGCACCTGCCGCTTCATGCTGACGGAAGAAGCGCACCACATGTTTGTGGGCGAAACCGGTGTCACGCGTATCATTCAGCGCACATGCGAGGCGATGAAGCAGGCCAGCATCGACGATCCCTACGACATCGCCAAGGTGCGCAAGCTCGGCGTTATTGACTTGCCGACCATCCAGAGAAAAGCAAACTTCCACTTCTCGCTTACGCTCGACCTGTTCGGCAGCGAGATCTCGACCAACGCTGCCAATGCCTTCCATGCCGGACTCAAAGGTCGCTTCCGCGAGGAACGCTTAAAGGACGACCATCAGCTTGAGAGCGGCACTTATCCGGTGCTGCGGTTGATCGATGGCCAGATCAAGAACGAGGATGCACCAGCGCTGTCGGCCCTCAATATGCGGTTACGCGACGACTACGTGGTGGACTGCAATGTCGGGGTCGGCCGCTGGAACAAGGTCATTTCCGAAATCGGCATTCCGTTCGAGATCAAGCTCCCGCATGTCGCTTTCCACCGCCACATCGGCGAGTTCTCCAACATCCACGCGGATGTGAATGGCAATGTTCTGAGCGAAGAGCAATGGAAAAAGCGCCGCGGCGAATTCCTTCCCTCCGATGACGATCGTTCGTTCATCGAGAGCCTTATGCAGCCGAATTTCGAAGTCGGAAAATTCGCCGGCTGGATTGCGCCGCCAAAGGTTGGCATCGACAACAAGCCGGGCGATTTTGAATACGTGAAGATCGCCTGAAGACCAGTCACAAGCCGGGGAGGGCCGCGTCATGAGCGCCGGGGAAACGCTTGAAAGTTATCTCGGTGGCAAATGGGTGCGCGGCGAGGGCGTTGAAACCGAGCTCGTTGACCCGACCAAGGGTTCGGTGCTTGCAACCGCGAGCGCGCGCGGCATCGATCTGAAATCGGTGCTTGAATATGCGCGAGAGTGCGGCGGCCCGGCGTTGCGCGCGATCAATTACGCCGAACGGGCCAAACTGCTGTCCGCCATTGCGGATGTCCTCGTCGCCAACCGCGCGCGCTACGAAGAGATTGCCATCGCCAATTCTGGCAACACCAAACTCGATGCCGCGATCGATATCGATGGTGGTATCGGCACGCTGAAATATTACGCGCGGCTAGGTACGCCACTCGGCGCGGCAAAAGCCTTGCTGGACGAAAAGCCGGTCCGGCTTGCCAAGGCCGAAAACTTTCAGGCCATTCATTTGATGGTGCCGCGTCACGGCGTTGCGGTGCATATAAATGCATTCAATTTTCCCAGCTGGGGCCTGTGGGAAAAGGCAGCCTGCGCGCTGCTTTCCGGCATGCCGGTGCTGGCAAAGCCGGCGTCGGCAACCTGCTGGCTCAGTCACCAGATGGTGCGCGATGTAGTTGCCGCGAAATTGCTGCCCGACGGCGCGCTCAATCTCCTGTGCGGTGGCATCGGCAGCCTGCTCGATCACGTCACCGCCGAGGACGTCATTGCCTTCACGGGATCCTCCAATACCGCCAGCCGTATTGTCGGCCACCGCAACGTGCTCGCACGCGGAACGCGCGTGAACGTCGAAGCTGACAGCGTCAATGCTGCGCTGCTGGCTCCGGGCTGCGCTCCGGGAACGCCGGCCTTCGATGCCTTCGTCAAGGAGGTCGCGCGTGAAATGACGGTAAAGGCCGGGCAGAAATGCACCGCCATTCGGCGCGTGTTCGTTCCGACCGAGCGTGCAGACAACGTTGCTGAAGCGCTCGCCGCGCGTCTGGCGAAAACGACTGTCGGCGACCCCCGCAACGAGACGACGCGAATGGGGCCGCTGGTTTCGCGGGCGCAACAGAAGATGGCCCTCGACGGCATCCAGCGACTGGCGCGCGAGGCCAAATTCGTCAGCGGCAGTGCGGATGCCCCTAAACTCGATGGTATCGATAACGCCAAATCGGCGTTCGTCGCACCAACGCTGCTGCGGGCACAAAATGGTGAAGGACAAACGATTCACGACACCGAGATATTTGGTCCCGCAGCGACAGTAATTCCCTACAAGAGCGAGGCGGATGCCTTCGCGCTTGTCGCGCGCGGCGGCGGGTCACTGGTGGCCTCAGTCTACGGGGAGGATCGCGATTTCTTGGCGCGCGCGGTCACCGAACTCGGCGCTTCGCATGGGCGCATTCTGGCGGTCGAACCATCCATCGCCGACAGCCACACCGGCCACGGCATCGTTATGCCGCAATGCCATCACGGCGGGCCCGGTCGCGCCGGTAACGGCGCCGAGCTGGGCGGTCTGCATGGGCTGAGTTTCTATCACCAGCGCGTGGCGGTGCAGGGTTCGAGTGAGTTGCTCGCAAGCTTGCAGGCACAGGCAGCACCGGCGCACTAACATTTGTCATTCCGGGACGGCGCCAGCGCCGGACCCGGAATCCAGAACGAAAACTGGCGCTGCGGTGTTGCTCTGGATTCCGGGCTCGCTCGCCGATGGCTCGCGCCCCGGAATGTCGAGTTAGCCGCCTTCGGCGCGCAAATCCTCGTCGCGCAGGATGAATCTCTGGATTTTGCCGGTCGCGGTGCGCGGAAGCGTGTCGCGTGTTTCGATCCAGCGAGGAAATTTCCAGGCGCCGGCCTGCTGCTTGACGTGGCTTTTCAGCGTTTCGACCAGATTGTCGTCGGCGACAAAACCGTCCTTCAGAACAATGAAGGCTTTTGGTTTGACCAGACCATCGGCATCTTCCTTGCCGATGACGGCGGCTTCGAGAACCGCTTCGTGCGATACCAGTGCCGCTTCGACATCGAACGGCGACACCCACATGCCGCTTACCTTGAACATGTCGTCGGTGCGGCCGCAGTAGTAGTAATAACCGTCCTTGTCGCGGCGGTACTTGTCGCCCGTATGGGTCCATTCGCCCACGAAAGTGCGCCTGCTCCTGGCGCGCTGGTTCCAATAGCCTTCCCCCGCCGAAGGGCCGCGGATGATCAGTTCGCCAATTTCGTCGGAACCGAGATCGCGGCCGGCCTCATCGATGATGCGCGCCTCGTAACCGGGTACCGGCTTGCCGGTTGACCCATAGCGAATATCCCCGGGCCGGTTGCTCAAAAAAGTTTGCAACAATTCCGTCGAGCCAAGACCGTCAAGCACGTCGACGCCGACCGTCTCGCGCCAGCGCTCGCCGATCGGTGCGGGCAGGGCCTCGCCTGCCGATACGCAGACGCGCAGCCGGTCCGAGCCGGCACCGCGGCAAATCTCGCGATGCGCGAGCAGGGCGGTATAGAGCGACGGCACACCGTAGAAGATCGTCGGACGATGACGCCGCATGATTTCGAACACGCCTTCCGGGCTCGGGCGATGCGGCCACAGCGCGGCGGTTGCACCGACCGACAACGGGAATGTCATTGCATTGCCGAGCCCGTAGGCGAAGAACAGCTTCGAGGCCGAATAGACCACATCGTCTTCGCGGATTCCAAGCACGCCCTGGCCGAACAATTTGGCTGTGGCCATCAGGCTGGAGTGGATGTGCTTGACGCCTTTCGGGTTGCCGGTCGAACCGGACGTATAGAGCCAGAACGCCACTTCGTCCGAAACCGTGTCGGCCGTGAACGGCTCGGCAGACGATTTTGCCAGAAGATCTTCGAACTCATGTACATCGCGGCCGGCGAAGCTGGCCTCTCTTGCGGCATCAACCAGAATGACGGTTTTCAGATAAGGCAGGCGGGTGATGATCGGCCAGATGCTCTGCGCCAACGATGCGGCGGCGACCAGCACGGAAGCTCGGGAATCGGTGAGGATGTAATTGTACTGAGCGACGGGGAGGTACGTATTGAGCGGGATAGCGATGATCCCGGCCCTGAGTGCACCCCAGAAAGCGACCGGATAATCGACGGTATCGTGCATGAGCAGCGCGATGCGATCCTCCTGTTGCAGCCCGAGGCTGCGCAAGGCACGGGCGAAACGGATGCTGCGTGCTTGCAGATCTGCGTAGGTCAACGAGCGGTTAGGATCAGCGAAGGCGACCTTCTTGCCGAGGCCACGCGCCACATTGGCGTCCACGAAATCGGAAACAGCATTGTAGGCGCCGCGCACCGCAATGTTGTCCTGCACGCTATCCCCCATCTCCCGTGTCAGCTTTCGAACAACCGGGTGAGCAGGCGGCGCGCCAGGACGCCGGCTACGCGGCGGCGGTAGTGGCCGGGCGTGAAGGTGGTTTTCATGGGCATGATCTGATCACGCACCAACGCGTCCAGGCCCTTGAATACGCGGTCGTCTAGCGGACCGTCGCATAGCGCCTGCGTGCCATCGAGCAGTACCGGCCGCGGATTGGTGCCAGTAAACGCAATACGCAGGTCAGTGAGCTGTTTGCCTTCGCGCTTAAGCGCGACCGCGACACCGGCAACCGGATATTCGATCGACCGGCGGATGCGGATCTTGTCATAGGCGGAGCGCAGGCCAGGCGTGTACTTCGCGTGGACCCGCGCGACAATTTCACCAGGACGCAGCGACAGATAAAACTTGCCGTCGCCTTGTGTCTCGGTGACCGGAACATCCTGACGCGCAAAGCCGATGTAGAGGTTATTGAGCGGGATGGTCCGGCGGCCCTGCGGACCGGCAATGTCGACTTCGGCGCCAAGTGTCAGCAGGGCAGGCGCCAGATCGCCACTGAAGGTCGCAAAGCAGACGCTACGGCTTTTCGGCGCGACATGGCATATCGCTCCGGTGGTCTTCAGGCAGTGGTTGTTGGCGTCCCGCCACCATTCGCTCTGATTGTAGAAAATACAGCGCGTATCGAGGCAGAGATTACCGCCGACCGTGCCCATATTCCGGTGGGTGGGTCCGGCAATGTGTGCGGCAGCCTGCGCCACGACGGGATAGTGCTTGGTTATATTGGCGTTCCCGGCGACTTCGGTGAGACGAACCGAAGCACCAATCTCCAGTGCGGTCGCGTCTGCTTTAATGGTGTGCAACTCCGCGACGCCATTCATGTCGATCAAGACCGGCGGCGCCACGATGCCCCGCCTGATGTTCACGACGAGATCGGTGCCGCCGCCGAGCGGCGCGCTTACGGGATGCGCGCCGCGCGCCGCGATGACCTCATCAAGGGTCGCGGGCTTGAGCACACGAAATTCCGGAAGCGCGTCCATCACGCACCACCATTTTTCTTCGGCATCTTTTCAAGCGCCCGCTTGCGCTTTTCGATCGCCTCGAAGACGCGATCGGGCGTCACCGGCAAATCGTTGAAGCGGATACCGATCGCGTCGGCGATGGCATTGGTGAGGGCCGGTAGAAACGCGGCAAGCGAACCTTCACCTGCCTCTTTGGCGCCGAACGGCCCGTGCGGATCATTGCTTTCGACGATGCCGACCTCGATCGGCGGCGAATCCTGGATGGTCGGCACGCGGTAATCGAGCATATTGGCCGTTACCATCAGGCCTTCGTGATAGGCGGCCTCTTCGCTCATGGCCTGGCCCATACCCATCCAGACCGAGCCTTGCACCTGGCCTTCGACGGTGAGCCGATTCAGGGCCTTGCCGCAATCGTGCGCGACCCAGACCTTGTCGACGCTCACGACACCGGTTTCTTCATCGACGGTGACTTCGACGACCTGGGCGGAATAGCTGTAACCCATGGTGCCGCCGATGGCGGCCCCGCGGTACTTCTTGCCGCCGTGCGATTCAGGAAGTGTCGAATAGTTACCGGTGACCGTGATGGTGCCGGAATCCTTCAGAGCCTCGGTCACCACCTCCTCGAAGGTCGCGCCTTTGTCCTGCGCGCCGGCGCGATAAATCTCGCCCAGGCATTCGATGTCTTCCGGCCGAGCTTCCAGTTTGCGCGCGGCAGCGTTGACCAGAACGCCCTTGAGGTTGCGCGCCGCATCGAGTGCGGCATTGCCGACCATAAAAGTGACGCGCGATGAGTATGAGCCGTTATCCTTCGGCACCACTTCGCTGTCGCCGGTCACTACGCGTACGCGAGCAAGATCGAGCCCGAGAACCTCGGCGACCGTCTGCGCCAGGATCGTCGTCGAGCCTTGGCCGATGTCGGCAGCGCCCGAGAGCACAACGATCGAACCATCGAAATCGAGCTTGATCTTTACGGTCGCGTGCGGCTCGCCGGTCCAGTTCACCGGCTTGGACGCGCCGCTGATATAGTGCGAGCAGGCCATTCCCAGGCCCTTGCCTTTCGGCATCTTGCCCTTGCGTTTCTTCCAGCCGCTTTGCTGTTCGGTCCAGTCAAGGCATTCCGGCAAGCCGTACGAATTCACCATGAGATCGTTGTCGGTGAATGTCGGTGCCTTCAACAAATTGGCGCGCCGCACCGCGAACGGATCGAGCCCAAGCTCTGCGGCCATTTGATCGAGCAGGCTCTCGAAGGCGAAACGGATGTCGACCGTGCCGTGACCGCGGAAGGCGCCGCACGGCGGGGTATTGGTGAGGACGCGCCTGCCGAGATACTTGACATTATGCAGTTCGTAGATCGCGTAGAGCATCGAGCCGGAATAGAGAATAGTGACGATGCCGTACCCGGAATGCGCACCGCCACGCTGATCGCAATCGCATTCGACGGCGGTAATGCGGCCATCCTTGCGCATGCCGATCTTGAGCTCGATATCGGTCTCCGGCCGGCCGCGATGGGTGATGAATGTTTCCTCGCGGGTGGTGACGATGCGGACGCAAGCGTTGGCCTTGCGTGCGAGCAGAGCGGCGATCAGCTCGACATTCAGCGTTTCGGTGCGACAACCGAACCCGCCGCCGACGTGCGGCTTGATCACGCGGATGCGCGACATATCCATGCCGAGGATCTGCGACAGCATCAGGTGCACGTAGTAGGGCACCTGCGTTGAGGCGTGCACGGTCATGCGATTGCGCACTGCATCGTAGTCGGCGATGGCCGCATGCATTTCCATCTGGTTCTGGCAGACCTCGGCGCAGTTGTAGGTGCCTTCGCGCACAAGATCGGCGTCGGCAAATCCTTGCGTGGTCGAGCCTAGTTCGAACAAGACGTCCCGCTCGATATTGCCGGGCTTCTTTTCGTGCAGCAGAACGGCGGCGGGCGCCAATGCGGCATGCGCCGTGTAATAGGCCGGCAATTCGCGCACCGTCAGCTTGATGCGGCGGATCGCCTCGCGCGCGCTGGAGTCATCGACGGCTGCAACAGCCGCAACGGGCTCGCCGCGATAACGAACTTTGTCGCGCGCCAGTGGATACTCACTGCGTGCGATCGGCAGCACGCCGAAGGTCTTGTCGCAGTCCGCGCCAGTGACGATGGCCACCACGCCGGGCACCTTAAGCGCCTCGGTTACGTCAACCGCGAAGATATCGGCGTGCGAATAAGGGCTGCGATAAATACGGCCCGCCAACATGCCGGGCGCCAAAATGTCGGCGGTGTATTTGGCGCGACCGGACACTTTCTCCGGGCCGTCGATCATCGGCACATAGGAGCCGATGTTATGCGCGGGCACCGTTTTGTTCATGGCGCGACCCCCTGCTTGCCAAGAGCCGCGGCGAATTTTACCGCTTCGATGATTTTCACATATCCCGTGCAACGGCAGATGTTGCTGCCGAGCGCTTCAAGAATTTCAGCGTCGGTCGGATTCGGATTTCTCCGCAAAAGGCCGGCGGACGCCATGATGAAACCTGGCGTGCAGTAGCCGCACTGCGATCCAAGCTTTTCGTGGAAGCCGCGTTGCACAGCGGAGAGCTGCCCGTCGGACCCGAGCGACTCGATCGTGTCGACACGTTTGCCTTGGACAGTGGTCGCCAATGTAAGACACGACAGTGTCGGTCGATCGTCGATCAATACCGTGCAAGCACCGCATTCGCCGCCGTCGCAACCGGTTTTGGTGCCGGTGAGCCCTACTTTTTCGCGCAGGTAATCGAGCAACAGGACATTGTCAGCGACCGCATCGGAGCGGTCACGGCCGTTCAATCTGCATTCAAGCAGCCTGGCCAATCGTTTCTTCCCCTGGAGGCGCGCGTTTTCGCGGGCCATTCTTATTACTGCTTTATTAGCTTAGGGTTACGTCACACCAGGCCAAAGGGCCTCTCCAGACCAATTACCGGGAATGGCTGGAACGATTACGCCACGCCAAACTTGGCAATCACATCGCCCGGGATATTGGCGCCGCCGATCTTTTCCGGGTCGTCCTTGCTGCGAGTCGCCCAGACACGGGTTTCCCCGCCTTCTACCGTCAGCTCTCCGTTGACCGACAGCTGATGCTCGACGTCAAAGCTTGAACGGCGGAACTCGCTGACCCGCGACTCGATATCAACCACGTCGCCGAATTTTATCGGCTTGAGGAAATTGGCGCGGACGTCGACCAGCGGTATTCCCATGATGCCGAAGGCCGACGCAAGCTCATGGGGCTTCACGCCCAATGCCGCCTGAAACAGGAGCCAGGTCGAGGAATCGAACAGCTCGAAGAAGCGGCTATTGAAGACGATGCCCGCGGGATCGCACTGACCCCATTCAATGGTGAGCTGCCTGCGGTTGACGAGTGACGCCAAATGATAGCCCCTTCTTCAGTCCCTAGCTTGTCATACTATCGGGCGTTGGCCAGGCCGTAAATTGTCAGAGCCTGGCTGCCTTTTTCATTTGTTTTCGTTTTGGCTTTTTTGGTTCGGGCCACTCCACGACATCCTGCGACAACAACTCGACCCGGGACATACGCCGGCGTTTACGCAAAGCATGCCGCGGTGCAATCGGCCGGTGCGGCGACGTATCGAGATCGACCAGCAACCAGTCGAGATCCTCCGGTGCGATGACCCAGCTTTGCGGTGTATAGCGCGCAAGGGAAAAAGGCTTTGAAAACGACAACATGGATTTCTTGCCGCCGGGCAAGCAGTACTCGTGCGCGTATGTCATCACCAGCTCGCGCGCGCTGGCATAAATCGGATCGCGCCAGCGTAGGATCGCGTGATTGGTTTTGCTAATCGCACCCCAGAGACCACGATCACGAAAAAGCGTGATGATGTGGTCCTGATCGCTCGGCAGAGCGCGAATGTCCATCAACAGCGGCTGCTTACCGTGATAGGCAAGCACGGCCGCCGCGAAGATCGCGCCTTCGGCGCAATGGGCCATCCGCATCTTGAGGACGCGGCGCGGCGACATCGCAGTATCACCGTCGAGGCTGAAATTGACCGGCAGCTTGTCGAGAAAGCCCTGGATTTTTTGTGGCGTGTCGAGACGCTTGAACAGCCGATGCTCGGCGGGCGTCAGCACCGCATGCAGTCTGCTGCGGTAGCTCGGCATCAGAAATGAATTCGCTTCGGGATTCGTGTCACGTTGCGTGTTTTGCATATGAGAACCGCAGATTCGAGTAATACCGGCGTTCTCCACAACAGCGCGCCAAAGGAAAAAAGTTACGCGCTGCACCCATGGAGAAAGGAAATATCTTCTTATTTTCGGTCACTTATTGCGGGTTTGTAGAATGATCTCCTATTTAGGAGCTCCTGCTTGTTGGCATGGAGCTTCGGCGCCTGCCGCACCTTCCTAGGAGACCGCACGTCAATGAGTACCACGACCTGGCAAGGCCCCACCCCCCGTCGCGCGGATAACGTCGAACTTGCACCGCGCATCAGCGAAGATTGGCTGTCGCTGATCATCGGGCTTTTCATTTTCGTGCTGGCGCTCGCCGGCATCGCCAACGTCGATCTGCTTGGCTGGGTCGTGACCACATCGGTGTGGAGCGATGCGGGCAAGGCGCTCGGTACCGTTTCCAAATCCTATGCCTCGCTCGGCGGCATTGGCGCGCTGTTTGCGACATATATCGCCTTGCTCGTTGTGTTGAGCGGGGCCGCGGCAGCGCTGAAGACCGACATCAAGAGATTCGCGCTGGCATTTACGGCCGTGTTCTGGATTGCTTACGCAAGCTGGATCGCGGGCAACTTTGCAAATTTCGCCGCCGTGACGCCCGCCGAGCTGCAGAAATTCGGCATCAGCTGGTCGCTCAAGCTGACCAATGAAGGGGCTTATATCTTTGCGCTCATCGTGGGTCTGGTGATCGCCAATGTGTTCCCCCGCTTCGCGGAGGCGATCAAGGACGCGGTGCGGCCCGAGCTCTACATAAAGATCGCCATCGTTATCCTTGGCGGCTTCTTTGCGGTCACTGCGGCCGGCAAACTATCGCTGGCGAGTTCGGTGCTGCTGCGCGGCGTCGCCGCGATCATCGAGGCATATCTCATCTACTGGGCGGTCGTTTATTTCGTCGCCCGCAAGTGGTTCGGCTTTAACCGTGAATGGGCGGCGCCGCTTGCGTCGGGCATTTCAATCTGCGGCGTCTCGGCGGCGATCGCGACCGGCGGCGCCATCAGGGCACGGCCGATGATCCCCGTGCTGGTGTCCTCCCTAGTGGTCGTATTTGCGGTGGTCGAGGTGCTAGTGCTGCCGTTTTTGGCGCAGACCTTCCTCTCACACGAGCCGTTGGTGGCGGGCGCTTGGATGGGCCTCGCGGTCAAGACCGACGGCGCGGCGGTCGCCGCTGGCGCAATCACTGAATCGTTGATCCTCGCGCAGAACGCGGCCGAGGGCATCAAATACCAACCTGGCTGGATCCTTGGCACGGCAGCCACGATCAAGGTGTTCATCGATATCTTCATCGGCATCTGGGCCTTTGTGCTGGGCTACATCTGGACCAATCACATCAATCGGACGGCGGACAAGGCGAGCGTGCGCGAAATCTGGGAACGTTTCCCGAAGTTCGTCATCGGATTTGTGGTGACTTTCGTCGTCGGTCTCTACCTCGCACTCGCGACACCGGCGGGCATTGCGGCCAAGGTGCCGGCGGCAATGAGCGAAGCGAACACCATCCGCGTGGTGTTCTTCATCCTCACCTTCTTCTCGATAGGTGTGCTCTCCAACTTCAAAAAGCTTTGGCAGGAGGGCATCGGCCGGCTCGCTGCGGTCTATGTGGTGAGCCTGTTCGGATTCGTGATCTGGGTCGGTCTGTTGATCTCGTGGCTGTTCTTCAGCGGCGTCAAGCCGCCATTGGTCAGCTGAGCTTTGGAGCAAACAATGTCAAACGTGAATGTCAGTGAGGAATTCCGCAAGGCAGAGGTCGAGCCGCTGCTGCCGGTCGAAAAAAAACTGATCGGTTGGAGCCTCGGCATCGGTCTGGCCGCGCTCGTCATCCTCGCGATCGTCAATCACCTGTTCCCGGTTTCGATCTAGCGTGAGCAAGTACAGCGCCGCCACGTGCGGCGCCAGGAAATGAGAGTAAGCATGGCGCCAATTCCGAAAACTGCACCGTTCGCCGAAGAGGAGATAGATCTCCTCAACCGCGTGGTCGGCACTGCGAGCCCTATCCAACGCGCCTGGCTCGCTGGTTTTCTCGCAGGCCTCGACGCCTCGGGCGGCGCGCACTTGCCGCAGCCTGTCGTTCCGGCACGGCCAGCCGAGCCGTTGACCATTGTGTATGCAAGCGAGTCGGGCAATTCGGAAAAGCTTGCCGGCGATATTGCCAAGGCCGCGCGCAAGAACGGCCTGAAACCGACCATTATCGATATGGCCGATCTTGAGCTTGATGCTCTGGCGGCGGCCAAGCGGCTGGTGGTCATTGCCGCCACCTGGGGCGAAGGCGAACCACCGGCGCGCGCGGTGCGAAGCTATAACGCGTTGATGGGCGAAGGCGCGCCTCGGCTGGATGGTGTCGAGTTCGGCGTGCTGGCGCTTGGCGATACGGCTTATGCTGAGTTTTGCGCCATCGGCAAGAAGATTGACGAGCGGCTTGCCGCGCTTGGTGGCAAACGCGTGGTTGACAGGGTCGATTGCGACCTCGATTTCGCAGAACCTGCGGCGCGCTGGATCGGCGATACAATCAAGGTACTGACGCCGCCGAATGCCGGTGGCCGGGTGATCGAGGTCGATTTCGGCGCCAAGCCAGCCGCGGCGCCGAGCACGGATGTCTTTGAGGCCGAGATTATCGAGCATGTTGATCTCAACTCGTCGCGCTCGGATAAGGAGACCATCCATCTCGCGCTGAATTTC